>NZ_AKJG01000083.1 GCF_000282455.1 Pseudomonas sp. GM74 | reverse complement strand
GCAGTTGGGGTTTTGTTTTTGTGCGCGAAAAAACACGAGCGGCCCATTCAAGGTCAATTGTAAAAAAAATCACACAAACCTGACTCCACGGTTTTGGTAAGGTGCAGCTCATTTTTAATGGACTGAGTCTGCGCTCACGGATCGGCATTCTTTTCAAAGAGCTGCTGCACAAGTGCCTGAACCGATACCGATCAAGGACCACGAAAAAGAAACACGCCTGGTCAACAAAAGACTCATGGCCTGCGCCTTGTTCGTTGCCGCCATTACCTGTGCTCTGGTGGTACGCCTGTATGTCCTGCAGGTCGTCGAGTTCGACTATCACTCGACCATCTCCGAAAACAATCGCGTACATGTCCTGCCGATTACGCCTACCCGCGGGTTGATCTATGACCGCAACGGCGTACTCCTCGCTGACAACCGCCCCAGCTTCAACCTGACCATCACCCGCGAACGTGCATCCAATGTCAGCGAAGAGCTGGACGAGGTGGTCAATCTCCTGCACTTGTCCGCTGAAGATCGCTCGCTGTTCGACAAGGCGATGAAGCAGGCACGTCACCCCTTCGTACCCGTGACGCTGTTCTATGAGCTGAGCGAAGAACAGATCGCCGTACTCGCCGTCAACGAGTTCCGCTTGCCGGGCCTGGATGTCGAGCCGCAGTTCGTTCGGCACTATCCATTGGGCGAGCACTTCGCTCATTCGGTCGGCTACGTCGGACGTATCAACGAGAAAGAGTCAAAGGCTCTGGATACGGTCGAGTACCGAGGCACCCAATCCATCGGCAAGACCGGGATCGAAAAATTCTACGAGACGCAACTGCACGGCCATGTCGGTTATGAAGAAGTCGAAACCAATGCCCAGGGGCGCGTGCTGCGAGTGCTCAAGCACACTGACCCGGTGCCCGGCGAAAACATTGTCCTGAGCCTCGACGTCAAGCTTCAGGAAGCCGCCGAGCAAGCCCTGGGCGATCGCCGTGGTTCGGTGGTCGCGCTGGATCCGTCGACCGGTGAAGTGCTGGCCATGGTCAGCAACCCGAGTTTCGATCCGAACCTGTTCGTCACCGGCATCAGCTCCAGGGAGTACTCCACGCTACGGGACTCCATCGACCGACCGCTGTTCAACCGTGTGTTGCGCGGTCTCTATGCGCCGGGTTCGACCATCAAGCCTGAAGTGGCGATCGCCGGCCTTGATGCCGGTGTCGTCACGCCACAGACCCGTGTGTTCGACCCCGGTTATTACCAACTTCCGGATTTCGATCACAAGTACCGCAACTGGAACCACAGCGGCGACGGCTGGGTGGATATGGATGCGGCGATCATGCGATCCAACGACACCTACTTCTATGACCTGGCACACAAGCTCGGTATCGATCGCCTGCACGACTACATGGCCATGTTCGGATTGGGTGAGAAAGTCTCCCTGGATATGAATGAAGAATCCCCCGGCCTGATGCCATCCCAAGCCTGGAAACGTGCCACCCGTCGTCAGGCCTGGTTTCCGGGCGAGACGGTGATTCTCGGCATCGGTCAGGGCTACATGCAGGTCACGCCGCTGCAGTTGGCCCAGGCGACGGCATTGATTGCCAACAAAGGCGTGTGGAATCGCCCGCACCTGGCCAAAACCGTAGACGGTGTCGCGCCGGTGGATGAGCATCCGATGCCGAACATTCTGCTCAAGGATCCTCGCGACTGGGAGCAGGTCAACCATGGCATGCAGATGGTGATGCACGACGCCCGCGGGATTGCCCGGGCCGCAGCGGCGGGAGCGCAGTACCGTATAGCCGGCAAGAGCGGTACCGCACAAGTGGTGGCGATCAAGCAGGGTGAGCGTTACAACCGGGAGAAAACCCGCGAACGTAACCGCGACAATGCCTTGTTCGTCGGTTTCGCCCCGGCCGAGCACCCGAAGATCGTGATTTCGGTGATGATCGAAAACGGCGAGGCCGGTGGTCGCGTGGCCGGCCCCGTGGTGCGGCAGATCATGGACGCCTGGCTACTCGATCAGGACGGCCACCTCAAACCGCAGTACGCAACTCCGAGCAAGGCACCAGGCGATCCTCACGTCTGAATCATCGTGGCTTTACAGCACAGGCTCTCGGATGCTGAGCATGTGCTGGAAACTCTCGAGGAACACGGTTTCGGCTTGGCTCATCTTCTGTTCGCGATTCCACAACAGCTGGATATCGAAATCCACCACGCCATCCTCCGGCGGCAAGCGCCAGAGCAGACCTTGCTCTACATCCCGGCGCACCAGATGGGTGGGCAACGCGCCAATGCCGTAACCTGCGCAGATCAGGCGGTAAATTTCTTCGAAACTGGTGGATGAGGCGACGATCTTGCCGGTGAAACCTTGCTGGTCGCGGAACAGCGTCAGGGGTGAAAGATTGCCGCCCAATTGATCACTGGTGAAGCTGACGAAGTTTTCCGCCGCCAGTTGTTCCAGGGTCAGGTTCTCTTGCCCGAACAATCGATGACGCTGACCACAAAAGTAAGCATAGGTCTCTCGAAACAGTACCCGTTGTTCCAGTCGCGGCTGTGGCAAGCGGCACAGGCCGACGCCGATGGTTGCGGTCTTTTGCAGCAGCGAACTGATGATGTTCGAACTGCCCATGACCTCGACTTCCAGCTCGATTTTCGGGTGGGTTTCATGGAAGTCCGCGAGGAAATCATCGTAATGCCGCGCCTGCACGCCGCTGACGGTGAGGATGCGGATCTTGCCCACCACGTCGTCGTGACGGCTCTCCACTACCGTCCCCAGGCGTGAAATGTCCCCATAGATATCCGCCGCTATTCGCAGGACTTCTTCCCCGGTTTCCGTCAGGTCAAAGCGTCGCCCGCTACGGGCAATCAACACGCATTCCAGTTGTTCTTCCAGTCGCTTCAGCGCCTGGCTGACCGCCGATTGGGTGATGTGCAGTCGCGCGGCGGCACGGCTCATGCTGCCTTCCTGGCCGATGACCAGATAGGTGCGCAGCAGGTTCCAGTCGAGGCGGTCATTGAGAAAGCGCCGGCCGACCCACGGGTTGGAAGTGGAAGGCATATAACCTCATGCAGTAGCAGTGCTAATAGTAAAGATAAGGATTTGAAAATTGACTAATCCTGGCATGGAAGCGATAAAGCCCACAAGCGCCACAGAGCGCAACCGTTATCAGCCTTAACACCTGCCCAAAAACTATAAGTACACAGGGTCCTTGCATGCACACTACTCCCCAACCGCGCCGAGCCGCGGCCGCAGCCTTCATTGGCACGACCATCGAGTTCTACGACTTCTACATCTACGCCACCGCGGCGGCGCTGGTCCTTGGGCAAGTGTTCTTCCCCAGCAGCGACCCGGTCATGAGCACCCTCGCAGCGTTCGGTAGTTTCGCGGTCGGCTTCATTGCGCGGCCCATGGCCGGGATGGTGTTCGGTCATCTGGGGGATCGCCTGGGGCGCAAGAAAATGCTGTTGGTGACCATGGCCTTGATGGGCATTGCCACCGCCGGCATCGGTATGTTGCCCAGCTATGCCAGCGCCGGCATCTGGGCGCCCATTGGCCTGATCGTACTGCGTGTCATTCAGGGCATTTCGGTCGGTGGCGAGTGGGGTGGGGCGGTGTTGATGGCCAGCGAGCATGCGCCGGCCAAGCGTAAGACCTTCTATGCCTCGTTCGCGCAACTGGGCAGCCCGGCCGGATTGTTGCTGGCACTGATCGCTTTCCGTCTGGTGACGTCCCTTGAGCCTGGCGAGTTCCTCGCGTGGGGTTGGCGCTTGCCGTTCCTCGCCAGCGGCGTGTTGATGATGGTCGGCCTGTTGATCCGCTCCGGGGTTCACGAATCGCCGGAATTCGCCAAGGCCAGGGACAACAACGAAACCGCCAAATACCCGGTGATGGACGTGATCCGCACCTGCTGGCGGCAGATCCTGTTCGCCGCTGCCGCCGTGACCATCGGCTCGGCCGGGTTCTTCTTCACCAACACCTTCATGATCACCTACGTCACCCAATACCAGGGCATTGCCCGTTCGACGATTCTCGATTGCCTGTTTCTGGTGACCGTCATCCAGTTGCTCTCACAACCGCTCTCGGCGCTGATCGCCGAACGTATCGGCGAAGGTCGTTTTCTCAAATGGGTCGCGCTGCTGTGCATGGTCACGCCATATCCGATGTTCCTGCTGGTAGGCACGCAGAACATTGTGTTCATGACTGCCGGCATTGCCCTGGCGGTGGTGATTCTCTCGGCGCTGTACGCGGTGATCGCCGGCTACATGACCCAAGCCTTCCCGGTGCACCTGCGCTACTCGGGCATTTCCATCGCCTACCAATTGGCTTGCGCCGTGGCCGGGGGCACCACGCCGCTGATCGGTACGCTGCTGGCCAGCAAGTTTTCCGGACAATGGTTGCCGCTGGCGGTGTTCTTCACCCTGCTCTCGGCCCTGTCCCTGATCGGTGTTTGCGGCCTGGCCCGCCTGCGCGCCAACCCGGTCGTCACCCACGCTGTCAAAGAGGTGTATTCGTGAGTAAACCTGCACACATCGACCCGGTTGAATGGCAAGCCCGTTGCGAACTGGCGGCGCTGTATCGACTGGTCGCGCACTTTCGCATGACTGACCTGATCGACACCCACATCACGCTGCGGATTCCCGGGCCTGAACACCATTTCCTGATCAACCGCTACGGGGTGATCTTCGACCGCATGCGCGCCTCGGACCTGGTGCGCATCGATCAGGAAGGGCGGGTGGTCGACCCGGAGTACGCCGGCCATCGGGTCAACGCCGCCGGCTTTGTGATTCACTCGGCGATCCACATGGCGCGTCCGGACCTGAACTGTGTGATCCACACCCACACGGCGGCCGGCATGGCGGTCGCGGCGCAGAAGCAGGGCTTGCTGCCGATCAGTCAGCACGCGCTGAAGTTCTACGGCAAGCTGGCCTATCACACCTACGAGGGCATCGCGCTGTCGCTGGATGAGCGCGAGCGCTTGATCGCCGACCTCGGTCCGCACCGGGCGATGATCCTGCGCAACCACGGTTTGCTGGTGGGTGGTTCGGGCGTGGCCCAGGCCTTCCAGGAAATCCACTTCCTGGAACGCGCCTGTCAGGCCCAGGTGCAGGCACTGGCCGGTGGTTCGGCACTGCATTACCCGTCGCCGGAAGTCTGCGCGCACACCGCCGAACAGTTTGACCGTGATGAGCAGGACAACATCATCGACCTGGCCTGGGAGGCCGCTTTGACCCTGATCGAATCCCAGCGCGAGTCTTATTTGTCATGAGCATCGTCATCAATACCGTGGTCCTGTTGTCCCGCGACACCCTGCTGCTCAAGCAATTGCAGGCGGCGTTTGCCCGCAGTGCGCCGCAGCTTATCGCCGTGCTGGCCGAGGATTCCCGGGCGGCGGATGCACAGATGGCGGCGTGCTGGTTTCCCTTGCCGGGCAGTCTCGGTGCATTGCCGAACCTGCAGGTGGTCCATTCGGTGGCCGCCGGTATCGATCACCTCGATCACGACCCGTCGTGCCCGGACCTGCCGGTTTGCCGTGTGGTCGACCCGGGTCATCGCCAGGGCATGACCGAATACGTGCGCTGGGCCGTGATTCACTATCACCGCGGTTTCGATCAGGTGTTGTCGCAACAGCGGGAGCAACGCTGGGAGCGGCCGCTGCAACGGGCGGCGGGGCAGTTCAAGGTCGGAGTAATGGGGCTCGGATCGCTGGGCAGCGCGATTGCTCTGGATCTGGTCGCAGCCGGTTACGACGTGCGTGGCTGGGCACGGCGCAACAAGGACTTGCCGGGTGTGCGCACGTTCGCCGGGGCTGATGCGTTGCATCCGTTTCTCGACGGTGTCGAGTTGCTGATCAACCTGTTGCCCCTCACCCGCGAAACCCGCGGGATTCTCGAACGGACCACTTTCGAGCGGCTCGCCCGCGGCGCGGCACTGGTCAACTGCGGCCGGGGCGGTCATTTGAACATCGATGACCTCGAACAGGCCCTGGCGAACGGGCAGTTGCGCGGCGCCTTGCTGGATGTCTTCGAACAGGAACCTCTGCTGGTCGATCACCGGCTCTGGACAATGCCCGGTGTCACCATCACCCCGCACATGGCTTCGGCGGCTTCCCATGACTGTATTGCCGAACAAGTGGCGGAAAACTTCCGTCGATTGAATAACGGTGAACCGTTATTGAACTGTGCCGACCGATTACTGGGTTATTGAGCCCAGCGCTATCCAACCAATAGAAAATGCCCTGCGAACTCGCCCGCCCGGTTGGGTGAGCCATAACAACAACCTTCGCCTCATCCGTTTTACTGCCAGTCAAAACAATTAAATAACGAGTTCTTGATGAATTCCTGGAGACAGTGATGAGCGATCTATCGTCCGCAGAAAAGTCCGGCGCACCCGGCACCCGGGTGCGCTGTGGGGGCGTATCGCTGGAGATCGACTGCGTTGCCGAACTGATTGCCGGGGAGTCGCAACATGGATGATTCGCAACTGATCGAACGGCTCAAGGCGGTGAGCTTTCCGACCCTGGGGCATTTTCTCGAAGAGGGTTTTGCCGACCCGCAACTGCGGGCCATGGTGCCCAATGTGAAAGTCGTTGGCCGCGCGTTGACCCTGAAACTGGCGGGCGCCGATGCCATCGCCGTCAACCGGGCCCTGGCGCAAATCAGGCCGGGTGACGTGCTGGCGGCGACAACGGCGTGTTGTTTCTCGACACGGCATCGGCGGAGGCTGTCATCGAGCAGGCGCTGGCCTCGGATCGCGCCGAGCCGCGACTGCTCGAACGTTTGCTGGCCGGTGAACCGGTGACGCAGGTCTTGCGCGTTTAGTTCGTCAGCCGTTGTTGCAGGCTTTCAAGAAAGATTGTCTCGGCACGGCTCATGCGCTGTTCGCGGTTCCACAGCAAATGAATGTCTACATCGGCAATCCCTTCGTGGGGCGGCAGGCGCCAGAGCAATCCGGCGTCAACGTCGGCCGCCACCACGTGTTCGGGCAGACAGCCGATACCGAAGCCGGCGATGACCAGTCGCCGGACTTCCTCCAGGCTCGGTGAGGACGCGACGATGCGGCCACTGAAACCCTGCTGATCGCGGAAAATCGTCAACGGCGAGAGCATGCCGCCGATCTGGTCGCTGGTGAAACTGACGAAGTTCTCCCGTTGCAGATCCCCTTCGGCGACGTCCTGTTGGCCGAACATTCCATGGTGCTTGCCGCAGAAAAACGCATAGCGCTGACGCAGGAACAAGCGCTGCTCCAGGCGTGGCTGCGGACGCCGATTGAGGCTCAGGCCAAGGGTCGCGGTTTTTTCCTGGAGGGCGCTGACGATGTCGGAACTGCGCATCACGTCGACTTCCAGGTCCACTCGCGGGTATTGGCGATGGAAGTCGGCGAGGAAGTCATCAAAGCGCTCGGAGAAAATCCGGCTGATGATCAGCAACCGCACCTTGCCGATCACTTCGTCGGCCGGTTGTTCCAGCACGCTGCTGACCTGGGACATTTGCCCGTAGATTTCCCCGGCCAGGGCGAAGATCTGCTCGCCGACTTCGGTCAGGACAAAACGTGGCCCGCGACGGGCAATCAGTTGGCGGCCCAGTTGTTCTTCCAGACGCTTGAGTGCCTGGCTCACTGCCGGTTGCGTCAGGTGCAGGCGGGCGGCGGCGCGGCTGATGCTCTGCTCCTGACCAATCACCCGAAAGGTGCGCAGCAGGTTCCAGTCCAGGCGGTCATTGAGCAGGCGTTGCATAGGCGGTCAGCAGGAAGTCAGGGGCCAATAGGGACAGTCCATGGCTTGCACACGTAGTGCGCAAGCCATGGAAAATCTACAGTTGCCCGATCGTAACACTGTTGCAACGCAGCAGCAGGGGTAACTCGGATCTGCCGGAAGGCCTCATGCGTAGGCGAGGGTTTTTTCTTCCAGCAGTTCCTCATACAACGTTGCCCATTTGCGACCCATTTCGTCCGCCGTGAACAGATTCTGATAACGGGCCTGTGCCTTCTCGCCCATTTGCGCCGCCAGCACCGGGCTTTCCCAAAGCGTGCGCATCGCCTCGCGAAACGCCAAAGGATTACTCGGTGGCACCACCAGCCCGGTCTCGTTATGGATGTTGATGTAACTGGTGCCAGTGCCAATTTCACTGGAGATCATCGGTTTGCCATACATCGCGCCTTCCAGCAGCGAAATGCCAAAGGCTTCGGAGCGCAGGTGCGACGGGAACACGATGGCGTAGCTCAGTTGCAGCAGCGCTACCTTGTCCTCGTCTCCCAGACGCCCGAGGAAGTGAATATTGCGCAAACCCAAGGCGGCCGCCTGGGCATGCAGCTCTAGTTCCAGCGGGCCGGCACCGACAATCACTGTCGGGTAATCCAGGTCCTTCAGGGCGTCGAGCAGGATGTGCAAACCTTTGTAGTAGCGCATCACACCCACAAACAGAAAGAACTTATCGCCAAGCTTTTGCCGCCAGTGGGCCGTTCGATCGCTGTCCGGCTGTGGGTAACCGGTCTTGTTCAATCCATAGGGGATCACTCGGGTCTTGTGTTGAAACTGTTGCAACACATCACTGGTGTGCAGGTAATTAGGCGATGCAACGATGATCCGGTCGGCGCTGTGCAGAAAGCGATTCATCAGCGGCCGGTAAAGTTTGAGCAGCTGTTTCTGACGGATGATGTCCGAGTGGTACGTCACCACGCTGGGCTTGTTCAGGCCGCTGGCGAAATGCACCAGGTCCATGAACGGCCATGGAAAGTGGTAATTGACCACGTCGGCCTCGGCTGCCAGCTCGCAAAACTGTTTGTAGACGCTCCAGGAAAACCCTGTGGAGGCGAACTGAATGTCGAGCCTGGCTCGATGGACTTCATGTTGAGCGATCTGCATCACCGGCGGTGTCGGATCGGCGCTGAGTGTCAGCACCTTGCCTTCAACGCCGTGCAGGGCACCGCTTTCGCACAATTGGAAAATCACTTGTTCGATCCCGCCGACCGAGTCAGGCAGGTACGTCTTGAAAAAATGAAGAACTCGCATTCAACCTCCCAGAGCCTGGCGGTAAGCGTTGGCCGTCACTTGCGCGCAGCGCTCCCAGGTAAAAAGCCTTGCCTGTAGCAATCCGGCTTCTCGGCATGCCTGCCAATGCGCTAGATCCTCGATCAGACGACTCATTGCATCGCGCAAGCCGTCTGTTTCATCCGGTTCAACATAGTTACCCGCAGAGCCTGCGACTTCGGGCATGGCCGAACGTCTGGTCAGAATGACCGGTGTGCCGCAGGCCATGGCCTCCAGCACCGGCAAGCCAAAACCTTCGTAAAGCGACGGAAAAATCAATGCCCGGGCACCGGCCAACAGCTGCGCAACGTGCTCGTCAGGCAGATAGCCCAGCAAACAGACACAACCGCAGGCCAGGGCCTGGTGCAATTCTTCGCTGAACTGCTCGCGCTGCCAGCCGGCCATGCCGACGATCAGCAATGGAAAACGCTGACGGACTGATTCCGGCAATCGGGCGTGGGCGCGCAGGGCGAGGGACAAATTCTTGCGCGGTTCCAGGGTGCCGACACAGAGGAAGTATTCCCGCGCTTCGACGCCATGGGTCTTGAGTACGGCGTCCATAGCCTCGGGGGACCGCGGGTGAAAACGCGCGGCTACACCGAGTGGGGCGACGACAAATCGCTCGGCCGGTAACCCGAAATGGGCCTGGGCTTCGTCAGCAATGGACTGCGAGTCGGTCAGAATCAGGCTTGCCTGTCGCACGCCGCCGGTCACGCGCCGTTCGATTTCTCGCAAGCGCGCCGGTGGCTGCGTTTCGGGATAGTGCAGGTGAGTCAGGTCATGCAGGGTGATGACTGTCGGGCCGTCGAATGACAGCGGCCATAAACTCGGTTCGTGGTAGAGGTCGATGGCCTGCCCGCGGCCTTGATCGAAGCGTTTCTGCTCCAGCCACCGTCGGGCCTGATAGGCCCCCGGAATCTGCCGCAGCAATGGTGTCAGTCGGGAATAACCGGGCATGGCCGCCTCAGGCAGCACAGTACTCCAGCCCCAGCCATGAAACAGCGCCAGTTCAATATCCGGTTCACTCGCCAGGGCGTTCGCCAGTTCGACGACGTAGTGGCCGATGCCGGTGCGCGGCGCCTGGAGGATGCGGGCGTTAAGGGCAATGCGCATATTGCCTCTCTTGTACGAGCGGCACGTCCGAAAGATTGCGCAGGGTGTGTTCGGCCAATTGCGCACTGGCTTCACGCCAGCCGATCCAGCGCCAGTCCGCGACGTCACGAGTGGCCGGGAATTGACCGCTGCTCTCGAAACGAATGACCAGGTCAGCCAGGCTTTGTGGTTCGGCCAGATCGAAGTACGCCATGAACTCGCCGCCGATTTCGCGAAAGACCGCAATGTCGCTGCCCATGGCTGGCAGTCCACGCTGCATGGCTTCTACCAGCGGCAGGCCAAAGCCTTCCACAAAAGACGGAAACACCAGTGAGCTGGCGTGGGTGTAGGCATGTTCGAGGCTGGTGTCGCTCAGGTCGTTGAACATGAACAGTTGTTGGTTCAACTGCGGGTGATTACGGACCCGGGTCAGCAGTGCATCGCATTTCCAGCCGATTCGCCCGGCAATGCACAGCCGGGCATTGGAGCCTGCCGCCCAGGCCCGTTCGAAGGCGTCCAGCAGGTAGTCGTGGTTCTTGCGCGGCTCGATGGTACTGACCATCAAAAACACGGGTTCCGGCGTTTTGAAAATATGCGTCAGGCGCGGCTCGACGACGGCCGTGACTTCGCTCAGGTCCAGTTCGCAGCCGAGGTGGAAATAGTCGAACCACAATTCACTGGCCTTGGCAGGACCCAGGCGGCGCTGCAATTCATCACGCACCTGATCGCGCACCGTGGCGGAAATGGCCACGTAGCCATCGGCGGTTTGGGTGATCCAGTCGAACCACTCGTTGAAAACCTGCACTAACCGCGTGTCGTAAAACTGCGGATGCGTCACGGGAATCAGGTCGTAAATCACCGAAACGATGCCCACGCCTTCACGTTTGAGGCGTTCGGCAAACGGGAAGAAATCGGTGTGCCAGGACGAGTCCAGCAGCACCAGTTGATCCCCCGGTTGGTGCTGAAGCGGCGTGCAACGTTTGGGCAGTTGATACTGGTTGATGCCCTCGATCGCACGTAGCGGAAGGCTGAAACAGGTGACCGCTGTCACCCGGTAGGCCACGTGCAGCAAACGCTTGATCACTCGCGAGTTGCTTCGATTGTGCAAGCGCTGATGCAATTGCCAGAAGCGGTGAGCCAAGCGCCCAAGTCGTCCACCAAAGATCATCAAGGCATCGAAAAACGGAATGTTCAGCGCGCCGAGTTGCAGTACCCGATAGAGTTTGCCCTTAAGCATCACAACCGGGATGCATTCAACATCGCCGACCGACTCCGGTAGCTGGTTGACGACGTTGCGCACCACCCGCTGAATACCCGAATTGACCTTGGGGTGCTGGAATACGTGCGTGCATTCCACCAAAAGACGCGTCATGGCGTGCTCCCCGAGGTCACCGGCGCGCTCGAGCGCGTGACGGTGGTCTTCGCGGCCAGCCACGAGCAGCCGACAAAATCTTCCTGGCGGTTGTTGATCACATGGAACACCAACCCGTAATCGCGCCACTCGAAGTTGCGGTCCAGATGTGAATCCAGGCGTGACAGGCTCAACGCCACGGAATAGTTACCCTTGCCCAGCCCCATGACGAAAGCAAAGCGATAGGTCACGCGCTCGCCAGCCCGCAAGTCAGTCAGCGCCTGATCCTGGCGATGGGTGTTGATGCCGTACATGGCCTGGCCCAGGCGATCCTTGATCATGAAGCCCAATACCAGCCGTTCGATGTCCTGGCGAACCTCGACATTCACCTCCAGCACGACCGGCTGGCCGACTTCGGCGGCGTCGATGGAGCGTTCATGTATGTCGAGCAAGCGCACGGTCAGGATCCTGGCTTCACCCGTTCCCGAAATGGTACTGACCTGGCCGCCTGCGAGGGCTTCCTGGCGCACGGTCTGTCCTTCACGCTCGGCGAGCAGGGCGTTGTAGTAATCCATGACGGATTCGGGGGTGTCGTGCATGGCCATGTGGCCGTTTTCCAGGAGGATCGCCGAGTCGCAGATCGACTGAATCGCCGAGCGGTCATGGGAGACGATCAACAGCGTGGTACCGGCTTTGCGAAAACTGCGGATGCGGTCGAAACTTTTGTGCTGGAAGTAGGCATCCCCCACCGACAGTGCTTCATCGACGATCAAAATGTCCGGGCGCCGCGCGGTGGCCACACTGAACGCCAGACGCATTTGCATACCGCTGGAATAAGTGCGCACCGGGTGGTCGATGGCGTCGCCTATTTCCGCGAAGCGTTCGATTTCCGGCATCAATGCTTCTATTTCTTCGACCTGCATGCCCAGCAGTTGCCCTGCCATGACCGCATTCTGCCGGCCGGTAAAGTCCGCATGAAAACCCATGCCCAATTCCAGCAGGGCGGCGACGCGGCCTTCGAGCTCAATGGTGCCGCAGGTGGGTTGGGTGGTACCGGTGATCATCTTCAACAAGGTGCTTTTGCCGGCGCCGTTGACCCCGACGATACCCACCGATTCTCCGGGGGCAATCTGGAAGGTCACGCCTTGTAGCACCCAATGCTGGCGATGACGGATCGGCGAGAACGGGACCAGCCATTCGACCAGTCGACTCCACCGGGTAGGGTATTGTTTATAGGCCTTGCCCAGGCCGGTGACGCGTATGTGCCCCATCAGAGTTCATCCACCATTTCACCGACCCTCTGCCGAAACAGCCGCAGCCCGATGACGAGAAACAAAACGCTGGCGACCAGGATCGGCAGCAGCGAACTCCAGACGGGCCATTGGCCATACAGGAAGATGTTCTGGTAGCTGGTGATCAGGTTGGTCAGGGGGTTGAGTTGCAGCAAGCGCTGCACCCAATCGGGCAGGATGCTCATCGGGTAAACGATTGGCGTCAGCCAGAACCAGAATTGCAGGCAGATGGCGAAAAATTGCCCGACATCGCGAAAAAACACATTCAGTACGCCAAGAATCATCCCCAACCCGGCACAGAACATCACCTGTAACGCCAGCAGAGGAATGAGCGCAAACAGCGCCAGGCCCGGCAGTCGACCGGTGATCAACAGAAAGCCGAGGAACAGGCCGATGATGATTGCGAAGTTGATACCGGCATTCAACAGCACGATCACCGGCAGGCAGATCCGTGGAAAGCTGATTTTTTTCAGCAGATTGGCGTTATCCAGAAACATGTTCTGGCTGCGCACGGTGATTTCCGCGAACAAGCCCCAAGTCAGCAACCCGGCGCAGAGGTAGATGCTGTAGGCCATGCCGTCATCTACCCCTGGCAAACGCGCGCGCATGATCTGGGAAAAAATCACGGTGTAGACAATGATCATCGACAGCGGATTGAGCACGGTCCAGAGGGCACCGAACAACGAATTGCGATAACGCGCCTGAAACTCCCGCTGGACGCTACCGAGGATGAACCCTCGATAGCTGCTCAGCGTGCGGTAAAGGGAAAGCAGCATTCAAACCGTCCTGCCGTATTGATCTTCGAAGCGGACAATGTCGTCCTCTCCCAGGTATTCGCCGCTTTGCACTTCGATGATCACAAGGTCGATCACACCGGGATTTTCCAGGCGATGCTTGTGACCCGCGGCAATGAAGGTCGATTCGTTCTTGGCCACCAGGCGAGTGCCTGTGCCATTGTTGGTGACCTTGGCCATGCCTTCGACCACCACCCAGTGTTCATTGCGATGGTGGTGCATTTGCAGTGACAACTTGGCGCCAGGCTTGACCACGATGCGTTTGATCTTGAAGCGCGGGCCTTCCTCGAGCACGGTGTAGGTGCCCCATGGCCGGCTGACCGTACGGTGCAGGCGATAGGCTTCGTGCTCTTTATCCTTGAGTTGCCTGGCCACCCGGCGCACATCCTGGGCGCGGTCGGCGTGGGCCACCAGCACCGCGTCGGCGGTGTCGACGATGATCAGGTTGTCCACGCCCACGGTCGCGACCAGACGGTCTTCGCTGTGGACGAAGTTGTTATGGCTGTCGATAAAAATCGACTCGCCGACGGTGCGGTTGTTTTGTGCATCCGCCGGTACCAGCGCGGCCACCGCACCCCAGGAACCGATGTCGCTCCAGTCGAAACGGGCCGGCACGACGACTACCTTGTCGGAGCGCTCCATCAACGCGTAGTCGATGGAAATGTCCATGATTTCGCCGAACAGGGCCGGCGACAGTTCCTGTTGCAAACACCCCGCGTTTTCCACCGCGGCACTGGCGGCCATGCAGGTTCGCGTCTGCTCCAGCAAATCGGGAGCATGGGTTTGCAGTTCGGCCAGTACGCTGGCGACCGAGAAGCAGAACATCCCGGAGTTCCACAGGAAGTTGCCGCTTTCCAGGAAATGAGTCGCGGTTTGCAGGTCGGGTTTTTCGACGAAGCGCCGCACGCGGGCAGCGCCTTTGTCGTCCAGCGATGTGCCGGTTTCAATGTAGCCAAAACCGGTTTGCGCAGCGGTCGGCACGACACCGAAGGTCACCAGGTGACCGCACCTGGCCAATGTCACGGCATGCTCGACCGCGTCCTTCAGTGCGTCGACATTGACGATCAGATGGTCGGCGGGCATGACCAGCATGATCGCATCGTCGCCATGCAGGGCCTGGAGGGAGAGGGCGGCGGCGGCAATGGCCGGCGCCGTGTTGCGACCCGTCGGCTCCAACAGGAAGTGCCCGCGATGACGGCCCAGGTGCGCGTCCCGAAAGTGATCCTTGCTCTGGAAGTAGTACTCGCGGTTGGTCACCGTGACGATATCTCCCCAGCCGGCGATCAGTTGCGCGGCACGCCGATAGGCCTTACCCAGCAGCGACTGGCCGTCGGGCAATGACATGAACGGTTTGGGATGGTCTTCACGCGACACCGGCCACAACCTTGTCCCGGCACCACCGGAGAGAATCACGGGAATCAGCATGGCCTACTCCTTGGCGACGCGTTTCATGTCCGCATCCATCATCATGCGGATCAAGGCATCCAGATCGGTTTTTGGTTTCCAGCCCAGTACACGCTGGGCCTTGGCCGGGTTGCCGAGCAGCACTTCGACTTCGGCCGGGCGGAAGAACGCCGGGTCGATCTTCACGTAGTCGCGGTAGTTCAGGCCCACATGATCGAAGGCGATCCGGCACATCTCGCGCACGGTGGTGGTCACACCGGTGGCCACCACGAAGTCGTCGGGCTTGTCCTGTTGCAGCATCAGCCACATGGCTTCGACGTAGTCCCCGGCAAAGCCCCAGTCGCGCTTGGCGTCGATGTTGCCCAGACGCAGTTCCTGCTGCTTGCCCTGCTTGATGCGGGCGGCGGCGTCGGTGACTTTGCGCGTCACGAACTCGATGCCGCGCAGCGGTGATTCATGGTTGAACAGAATGCCGCTGCTGGCGTGCAGGTTGAAACTTTCGCGGTAGTTCACGGTGATCCAGTGGCCGTACAGCTTGGCCACGCCATAAGGGCTGCGCGGATAGAAGGGGGTGTTCTCGTCTTGCTGCTCGGCCTGGATCAGGCCGAACATTTCGCTGGTGGACGCCTGGTAGAAGCGCGTGTGCGGGCTGAACTGACGGATCGCTTCGAGCAGGTGGGTCACGCCCAGGCCGTCGACGATGCCGGTGGTCACCGGTTGATCCCAGGAGGCCGCGACAAAGCTTTGCGCGGCAAGGTTGTAGATCTCGTCCGGCGCCGACTTGATCACCGCGCGCTGCACTGAACAGGCATCGGCCATGTCGCCTTCCAGGTAGACGATGTCCGCCTCGACCCCCATCTCGCGCAAGCGCCAGCGCGAGTCGCTGCTGCGGCGCGCCACCAGGCCGTGGACCTTGTAGCCCTTGTCGAGCAGCAGTTTGGCCAGATACGCGCCATCCTGGCCGGTGATACCTGTGATCAATGCACTTTTAGTCATTCTTGTCGTACTCGCTTCTCCCAGTCGGACAGGATCGCCCGCAGGGATTGTTGTGTTGTGATTTCAGATTTCCATCCGGTGGTCTGGGCCAGCCTCACAGGGCTGCCACACACACGCCGCTGATCCGCGCGGCGAAGCCGTGCAGGGTCCTGGACCAGTTGCAGGTCGACCTGGGCAAGATCCGCCAGTTGTTCGATCAGACTGCGAATGCTCTGCTCGCGCCCTGAGCAAATGTTGTAGACCTGTCCCGGTGTACCTTTTTCCAGCAAGGCCAGGTAGGCCGAGACCACGTCCCCGACATCAAGGAAATCGCGGGTGACATCGATGTCCCCGACCTCCAGTTGTGGCCCTTGCAGGCCTTGCTTGATCCGGCAGATCTGACGTGCTGCGCTGGCGATGACGAAGCTGTCTTTCTGCCCGGTGCCGATGTGGTTGAACGGGCGGGCGACCAGTACGGGCAAGTCCTCGCTCAGGCCCCATTGCAGGCTCAGGAACTCGGCTGACAGTTTGCTCACAGCGTATGGATTGCGCGGGCAGGGAGGCTGTATTTCAGTGATGGGCAAATCGGCTTCAGTGACCTGGCCATAGACATCACCGGAGCTGACGTACAGGAACGTGCCGGTGAAGCCGCGGGCCTTGAGAGCTTGCAGCAGGTTCAGGGTGCCCAGCAGATTGACGTTCAGGGTGTGCGCCGGATCACGAAAGGCGTCCGGGACGAAAGTCTGGCCAGCCAGGTGAATTACCGCATCGGGCAATTCCGGCCACAAGCCTTCGAGGCTGTCCGGCGCGGCGAGATCGTAGCGGCAAGGAACAGGCAGAAGTTCCCATTCCGAGGTATCGGCCTGCAAACGCGATTGGATGTGTTGCCCTGTGAATCCAGTCAGGCCCGTGACAAACAGACGCTTTTTCAACAGCGACCCCCCGGTCATACATTTCATCCATTCCAGATTGGCTTGATGGAAAGGTCTTACGAACCAACAGGATCGCTCGCAAAGACAGATGAAATGTTTGTTGTAGTTGTTTGGTGGTCAATCTGTGCCATTTGCTCGGCAATTTCAACAGGTCCAATCGTGACCGGTCAGTTCTCGTCAGCGTAGCCTGATTTATTCTCGTCGGGCGGTTCACGAATCCTCAACGGATGTGGTTAGAATGCCCATCGTCACGATTATCCGGGGTTCGGCAGCGTCGCTTCGAAACTGCGAGAAACTGACCACTAAAACAAGAACGAAGACGGGCAGCAAGACGATGGACGAGCGCCAGTAATCACTGACTCGAACCGTGTTCTCCCCGTCATGGCGTGAGGCTGCCGGGATGGCGGCGTCACCGTGGGATACCATGAATTTTATTCTTTACTCCGACGTCAACGACAGCTCCATCAGCCAGAGTCTCGGCCGTCCCGAGTACAGTTACTACTTCGTGCTCAAGGCGTATCGCCCTGTACTCGAAAGCCTTGGGCGAGTGCATGTGGTGTCCTCCACCGCCGAGGTCGATCCCCTCTACAGACAATTATTGGCCGCCGGCGAAGACAGTCTGTTCCTGTCGTTTACGCCGCCACAGAAAACCCCGAACGACCTTGAGTGCCCGACGATCTGCGTAGTGGCCTGGGAGTTTGATTCGATTCCCGATGAACAATGGGACAACGACCCGCGCCAGGACTGGACGCAAATGCTGGCGCGCCAGGGCCGGGTGATCACACTCTCCAGCCATACCGCCCGGGCGATTCGTCGGACCATGGGCGAAGACTTTCCGGTGTTGGTGTTGCCGACGCCGTTGTGGGAAAACTTCGCCGACATTCGTAGTCGCCACACCAGCGTCCCGATCAGCGCCGGCTCGACCCTGGGCATCAAGGGTTGCATCTTCGATACGCGCACACTCGGGCTGAGCGCCGATGCACTGATTCCCGTCGTGCCGACCGCCGAGGAACTGGCGGCGCTCGAGGCCGAGCTGGAGGCATTGAAGCCTCCGCCGCTGACGCTCAAGCGTCGCTTGGTGATTGCTCGGCATTACCTGCATATGTGGCGCCTGGACAAAGGTAAATCGCTACCGGTCCCGGTGCATCGCACGCATTTTCTAAGTCAGTGGTATTGGGAAGGAATACGCGACTTGTTGTCGGATGCCGCCCATGAGCGTCTCGCTGGCTGGTTGCCGGCCATCGCAGGCCCGCAGACGGTTGCAGTACCCGAGCCAGAACCGCGACAGTGGCCGGACACCACCGCCCAGGTCGAAACACAGGTTGACGGTGTGGTGTACGTCACCGTGTTCAACCCGCGTGACGGTCGCAAGAACTGGCATCAACTGATCACCGCATTCTGCTGGGCGTTTCGTGAAACGTCTGACGCGACACTGGTGCTGAAGATTACCCAAAGCGATCTGTCGTCCTACCACGACGAACTGATGACGTTGCTCGCACAGCTTTCGCCGTTCGCCTGTCGGGTGGTGGTCATGCACGGCTACCTGGACGACCCGCAATACGCCCGGCTGTACGAAGCCGTCAGTTATTACGTCAATGCCTCGCGCTGCGAAGGGCTGTGCCTGCCGTTGATGGAGTTCATGGCCAGCGGTAAACCGGTGATTGCCCCGGATCACACGGCCATGGAGGACTACATCGATGAGCGTGTGGCGTTTGTGGTCAAGTCCAGCGAAGAGCTGACCATCTGGCCGCAGGACACTCGCATCATCTACCGCACCCTGCGTTACCGGCCGGATTGGGGTTCGCTGAAAACCGCTTACGAAAACAGCTACCGCCTGGCCAAGGAACAACCGCTGGAGTATCAGCGCATGTCCCTCGCCGCCGTCGAGCGCATGCGTGATTACTGCGCATTCGCCCCGGTGCACAAACGCTTGGCGGATTTTTTCGGGCTGGCGCCACAGGCTTTGCCGACAGCAACCGTGACGGATACCGCCTCATGCTGATCATCATTCATTCGGAAACCAACCAGCACACCATTGCCCAGAACCTTGGCCGCTCGGAGTACAGCTATTACTTCGTGCTCAAGGAGTACCGACCCGTGCTGGAGCGACTGGGGCGAGTGGTAGAAGTCAGCGACCCGCAGGCCGAAGTCGATGCCTTGTACATGGACTGTTTATCCCGTGGTGAAGCGTGCGTGTTCCTGTCGTTCTCACCGCCCCATCGCACGCCGGTCAATTTCACCTGCCCGACGCTGCCGGTGTTCGCGTGGGAATTCAGCACCATCCCCAACGAACCCTTTGCCGGTGACCCGCTCAATGACTGGCGCACGGTGTTGCAGGCAGCAGGTGCGGCGATTACACATTCCAGCTACACCGTGAATGCGGTGCGCGAGGCGATGGGCGTCGACTATCCGATCATCGCGGTACCGGCCCCGGTATGGGACCGGTTTTCCGAACGCGGCGCCCACTTGCAACGTCAGCCCCTGGCCAGCCAGGTGCGGTTGAAGCTCAAGGGGTTGCTGGCCGACAGCCGCGAACTCGACTTGCGAGCCTTCGGCCCCGTGGCCACTCGCGAAGGTACGGGTATTGATTTCAAGGCCCCGCCGAGTGAACACGAGTTGATCCTCGACGGCGTGATTTACACCTCGGTGTTCAACCCCGGTGACGGGCGCAAGAATTGGGAAGACATGCTCAGCGCCTTTTGCGTGACGTTTCGCGAGGTGGACGACGCAACGCTGGTGCTCAAACTGACGCACCACGATGCCGAGGAAGCGCTGACCGACATCCTTCACCACTTGTACAAAAACCAGTCTTACCGCTGCCGGGTCGTGCTGATTTACGGCTATCTGGCTGACGCGGACTATGAGCAACTGGTGCAAGCCACGAGTTACGTGGTCAACACGTCCTACGGCGAAGGCCAATGTCTTCCACTGATGGAGTTCATGTCCTGTGGCAAACCGGCGGTGGCGCCACGAACCACGGCGATGATCGATTATCTGGATGCCGATAATGCATTCCTGATTGACTCCACCGATGAGCTGACGGCCTGGCCTCATGACCCGCGCAGAGCGTTTCGTACCTTGCGTTACGTCACCAATTGGGCGTCGTTGTGCAGGGCTTACCAATCGAGCTATGACGTGGCCAAGGGTGATCCCGGGCGTTATGCACAGATGTCCGTGCACGCAGTGGCCAGCCTCAGGAAATTCTGCAGTCAGGCCACTGCCGAGCAGAGGCTCGGCGTATTTTTTGAGCGCCTGTTCGAGAACCGTGTCGTGGAAACCCCTGAGGCATGATTCGCGCATTGGTCAGACGTTTCTTTCCAGAGACGAAACCCGAGCCCCGGCCCGCGCCGTCACCGGTCGAGCAATCCCGTGTGTCGCCAAGAGAGGTGGGCTTGCACGATGCAATGCATGACGGCTGGTTTTCGGGTGACAGCGGCGAATTGCTCAAAGGGTTTGCCATCACCGCCGACGACACCTTGCTGGATGTCGGTTGCGGTGAAGGGGTGGCGACCTTGTTCGCGGTCCGCCAGGGCGCTTCGGTGATCTTCACCGACAGTGAGCACGACAAGGTCAGCGAGCTTGCCCGGCAAGTGGCGGCGCAATCGGACAAACCGAACCTGGGACTGGTCAGTAACAGCTTGCCGCTGCCATTGGCCGATGGGTGCGCCAGCAAAGTCGTGTGCATGGAAGTGCTCGAACACATCGATCAGCCAGAACCCTTCATGGCCGAACTGGTGCGTATGGGCCGCCCCGGCGCTCTGTACCTGCTGAGCGTGCCGTCCCCGGTGGGCGAGCATTTGCAGAAAGGCATCGCTCCGGCCAGCTATTTTCAATCACCCAATCACGTGCAGATTTTCAGCCCCGAGCGATTCGCCGCGCTGGTGGAAGACGCGGGCCTGGTCATCGAGCATCGCCAGGCCACCGGGTTTTTCTGGGTCATGGGCATGATTTTTTTCTGGGCCAGCGAGCGGGCTGCCGGGCGTGAATTGGGCGGCGCGGTTCGCGACCGGATTCAGGCGCCGTATCCACCGTTGATGGAAAGCTGGGCGAAAACCTGGCAGGACTTGCTGGCCCAGCCCGACGGGTTGGCCATCAAGCAGATGCTGGACCGGTTCATGCCCAAGAGCCAGGTGATCATTGCCCGCAAACCTCATGTCCAGGGGGGCGCATGAGCAACGAAAACCGGATCATGGATATCGAGTTGCTACGCGGCATTGCGGTGCTTGGCGTGCTGTTTCATCACCTGCAGGACAGCCTGTTCGCGGCGGCGGTGCCGGTGTTGCAGGCCATCACGCTGTACAGCCAGCCGTGGTGGGGCGTGGATCTGTTTTTCGCGATCTCGGGTTTCGTCATTGCCCGTAGCCTGATCCCGGCCATGCGCCGCTGCACAACGCGTCAGGAATATTGGCAACAGACGCGCAATTTCTGGTTGCGCCGGGCCTTTCGTTTGCTGCCTTCGGCCTGGTTATGGCTGGCGCTGATGTTGCTGGCGTGCCTTTTTCTCAACCGCTCCGGTGCGTTCGGTACCCTGCACGCGAACCTTCAGGCGACCCTGGCCGGCATCGCCCAGTACGCCAACTTTCGCTTTGCCGACAGTTTTTATCATTACGAATATGGCACCAGTTTCGTGTACTGGAGCCTGTCGCTGGAAGAGCAGTTCTATCTGCTGTTTCCGCTGATGATCGTGCTGTTTCGCAAGCACCTGGTGTGGGCGTTGCTGGCGTTGGTGGCAGTTCAATTGTTCACCTTGCGCACACCGATCCTGATGGTGGTGCGCACCGACGCGCTGGCCCTTGGCGTGCTGTTGGCGATGTGGAGTACGCAACCGTCGTACCTGCGCTGGGAGCCAAAATTCTTGCGTCGTCCATGGGCGGGTGTTGCCGCACTGATCACGGTGTCGCTGCTGCTCAGCTTCATGGCAACGGATCGATTCACCTTCACTTCTTACCGGATCGGCGTGATTGCGGTGCTGTGCGCGCTGCTGGTCTGGATCGCTTCTTACAACCGCGATTACCTGTTGTCGCGCGGCGTGTTCAAAAACCTGATGACGTGGGTCGGCAGTCGTTCCTACGGGATTTACCTGATCCATATCCCGGCCTACTTGCTGGTTCGTGAATTCATTTTCCGATTACAGGCTGCCGGGCTGCCCAGTCCGGCTGGCCATCCGATTCTGATGTTGCTGATGGCTGGCGGCCTGATCGTGCTGCTGAGCGAACTCAACTATCGCTTCATTGAAATGCCCATGCGCAACCGCGGCGCTTCGCTGGTCAAACGCCTGGGCACCTCCCGAACAGCCGTCCCATCCTCTGGAGCCACCTCATGCTGAGCCTTTTGAAGAAACTCACGGCGGGCACGCCCGCGCCTGTACAGCCAGAGACACCGTCCGCGGCGCTAGTGGCGGAGAAAGTCGACCCCTACATGCTCGGCCTGCACGATGCGATGCTCAGCGGCTGGTTCAATCAGCAGACCGGCGAACTGTTCACCGGTTTCCCGGTGACCCCCGAGGACACGCTGCTCGATGTCGGCTGTGGAGACGGCGGAAACGTGCATTTCTGCGGGATGCGCGGGGCGAAGATCATCATCGCCGATATCGACGCGGCCAAGGTCGAGGCGACCCGTCAGCGCTTGGGCGATACACCAGCTCGCGACGTCGAATGTCATGTCACCGACTGCAACCCGCTGCCGATTGCCGATGGGACCGCCACCCGGGTGGTGTCGACCGAGGTCATCGAGCACGTGGACGATCCGGCGCAGTTCCTCGCTGAACTGGTGCGCGTCGGCAAACCGGGCGCGTTGTACCTGCTGAGCGTCCCGCACCCCAGCTCCGAAGACCTGCAGAAAGACATTGCGGCAGCGGAGTATTTCCAGAAGCCCAACCACATCCGCATCATCAGCGAAGAGCAGTTCAAGGCCATGGTCAGTGATGCCGGCCTGGAGGTGATCAGCCACAGCCAGTACGGATTCTACTGGTCGATGTGGATGCTGCTGTTCTGGGAAGCCAAGGTCGATTTCAGCAACCCGGACCATCCGTTGCTCAACCACTGGGCGGATACCTGGCAGGCTATTTTGGGCTCGCCACGGGGCGCGCAGATCAAGCAGGCGCTGGATGCGGTGGTGGCGAAAAGTCAGGTGATCATTGCGCGCAAACCCTGATTAACCCGATGTGGGAGTGACGGCCTGCAACAGGCCGTCCGGCACCGCCATGGGGTGCCGATCCGGTTGGCGGCCAATTATTGGCTGGAGCGAACGGCCCCTCCATCAATCAACAGGTTCTGCCCGGTCAGGTAGCCCGCATGGCTGCTGCATACGAAGGCACACAGCGCACCGAACTCCTCGGCTGAGCCGAAGCGTTTGGCGGGAATTTCGCTACGGCATTGGTCAAGGAATTCCTCGCTGTCTTGCCCTGACTCCTGGGCAGCAGCGACCAGGTTGTCACGCAGTCGATCGGTGTCGAAGGAGCCCGGTTGCAGGTTGTTGATCGTCACATTGCGACTGGCAATGTTTTCTTGCCGGGCAAGCCCCGCGACAAACCCCGTCAGACCACTGCGCGCGCCGTTGGACAAGCCCAGGCTTTCGATAGGGGACTTCACGGCACTCGACGTGATGTTGATGATTCGACCAAATCCACGTGCCGCCATACCGTCGACCGTTGCCTTGATCAACTCTATAGGGGTCAGCATGTTGGCATCCAGCGCCTTGAGCCAGGCGTCGCGATTCCATTCGCGGAAATCCCCGGGGGGAGGGCCACCAGCGTTGTTGATCAAAATATCGAAATGCTCATGGGCCTTGAGCGCTGCCACCCGACCCTCGGGCGTCGAAATGTCTCCGGCGACGGCAATGACCGTCACTTCAGGGTTTATCGCCCTGAGCTGACGGGCTGTTTCATTGAGCGTCTGTTCGCCGCGCGCGGTGATCACCACGTTCACGCCTTCGTTAACCAGTGCCTGTGCGCAGGCTTTGCCCAGACCTTTGCTGGCGGCGCATACCAGCGCCCAGCGTCCTGCTATTCCAAGATTCATGCGTGTTTTCCTGAATGAAGGAAGCTCGAAGAAAGTGGTTGCCTGCTCATGCATGATCCAGCGTTGCAGACAGGTTGGGCGATCGGGTACTGATGCCCATGAAGCGCCGCACTCGTTCCCCTTCGGCATCGCATCGTATGGTTTGCGGTGCGGCATCCAGTTGGATATTACCGTTTTCCATGAATACGACCCGGTCGGATATCGACATGGCAAAGTCCATTTCGTGGGTCACGATCAGCATGGTCATGCCCTCTTTGGCCAGGTCGCGGATCACGTTCAGCACGTCGTTGACCAGTTCCGGGTCCAGGGCCGAGGTCGGCTCGTCGAACAGCATGATCTGCGGCTCCATCGCCAGGGCCCGAGCGATCGCTACACGCTGTTGCTGCCCGCCGGAGAGCTGGTGCGGGTACTTGTGGGCATGGGCCAGCAGGCCGACCTTGTCCAGTAGCGCATAGGCACGATGTTCACTCAGTTCGCCCGGTTGGCCGTGGTAACGGGGTGCCAGGGTGACGTTGTCGAGAATGGTGCGGTGCGGGAACAGATTGAAGTTCTGGAACACCATGCCGATGTGCCGCACGCCTTTGCGCAGGCGGGTGCTGTTGGGTTTGTCCGATGCTTCGATGAATTTTTCGCCGAACAACAGGATGTCGCCGGTATCGATGGTTTCCAGGCCGTTGACCGTGCGGATCAGCGACGTCTTGCCGGAGCCGGATGGCCCGATGATCGAGACCACCTGGCCGTATTCGACATTCAGGTCGATACCCATCAGCACCTTGTGGGTGCCATAGCTCTTCTGGATGTTCTTCAGTTGCAGGATGGGCGTCGTGTTGTTGCCGGCGGCTTTGCGCGCAGTGTCGGGCAAGGCTTCGGCGCTGGCCTTGAACCTGGCGATGGTGGCCGCGTCGAGTGTGTGCGGCTTGCGGAAGTTCAGGTCCAGGTAGCGCTCCAGGCGCTGCAGGAAATAACCGAACACGGTGACGATCAACACGTAATAGACGCCTACCGCCGCCAGGGTCTCCATGACCAGGAAGTTGGTGGCATAGAGGCGTTGGCCGACGGTGAGGATTTCGGTCAGGGAGATGACCGAGACCAGTGAGGTCAGCTTGACCACCGTGATGTATTCATTGATCAGCGTGGGCAGCGAAATACGGAAGGCCTGGGGGATCACGATAAGGCGTTGCATGCCTAGCAGGCCGACACCCAGCGCGCGCCCGGCTTCCTTCTGGCCCTTGGCCACGGAGATCAGGCCACCGCGATGGATTTCCGCCATGTACGCCGCCTCAGTGACCACCAGGGCCAGCAACCCTGCGTAGAAGGGGTTGGACAGAATCGGTCCGCTGCCGGGAAACAATTGCGGCAGGTTGTAGACGAAGACCACCAGCACCAGCAACGGGATGCTGCGGAAGAACCAGATGTAGACCGCAGCGGGAATGCGCAGCAAGGGCGTTTGGGACAGCTTGGCCGTGGCCAGGACAAAACCCAGCAGCATGCCGATGAACCAGGCCAGGGCGCTGAGCTGGACCACCGTGACGCAGGCCTTCCAGAAGTCCGGCAGGGAGAACAGGGATAAGAAATACGACCAATCGAATTGCATGGGGCACCTCGATCTGCCGCCCCGGTGCAGGGGAGGCAGATGACCAGACTAAAAGGACAGGTTCTTAGTTGGCAGTCGGTTCTTCCAGGCCATATTTCTGGAGAATCGCGGCGTATTCACCGCTCTTTTTGCTCTCCTCGAAGGCCTTTTGCACGGCCTGGAAGGTTTCGTCGTTACCTTTCTTGACGAAGATGCCCAGGGTTTGCTGATAAATCGGATGCTCGGTGGTGATCACCACCCGGCCGTTGGTCTTTTCCGCGATCATTTTTGCCGCGCCGGCGATTTCAACCTGGGCCTGGATGTTCTTGGACAGCAGGGCCTGGGTCACTTCGGGGGCCGAGGGGTACTCGCTGACGGTGATCGCGCCTTTGTTGTTCGGCACGCAGTATTCGTCGGAGAGCTTCTTGAATTCCTTGACCCAGGTGGTGCCCTGTTCCAGGCCCAGTTTCAGGCCGCACAGGTCTTCAGGTTTTTTCGCATTGATCTCGCTGCCCTTGGGTACCATGACCGCGGCACCGGTGTTGGCGTAGGCGATGGTCTGGGCCTGGGTCTGGCGCTCCGGTGTGATGTACATGCCGGAAATGATCGCGTCGTACTTGCCGGAGTTCAGCCCCAGGATCAGGCTCGGGAACTTGGTGTCGACGAACTCGACCTTGGCGTTCATGTGCTTGGCCAGCGACGTTGCCAGTTCGGGGTCCGAACCCACCACGTTTTTGTCCTTGTCATAGGACTCGAAGGGAGGGTAGGTGATCTCCATGCCGACCTTGAACGAGTCTGTCGCGGCCATGC
Source organism: Pseudomonas sp. GM74 (assembly GCF_000282455.1). Classification (GTDB taxonomy): domain Bacteria; phylum Pseudomonadota; class Gammaproteobacteria; order Pseudomonadales; family Pseudomonadaceae; genus Aquipseudomonas. Next base: position 27,687 of record NZ_AKJG01000083.1, on the reverse strand, counting down.
TCACCGAGGCACCGAACATGCCGGCTGCCAATACAGCCAGGCTCAAAAGGTTTTTCTTGTTGTTTGTCATGATGTGCTGACTCCGGCGTAGGTAGGGGTTTAGCTGAAAACTTCAATCAGGACGGTTGGGCCTGATTTTTCAAATGTCCGAAACTGGCGGGCTTGCGTGCCTTGCCTGGCAGTTGAACGTCCCCGTTGGCCACCCTCTGGCGCAGATACTGATAGGTCTGCAACGCCTGGCCATACATGTGTTCGCCGATGGTGATTTCTTCGTAGTCGTTGCCTGCCTGGGCGAAACCGGGCAGCGGTCTGATCTGGGTGTGATAGTCGCAGGCATAAAACAGCGGGAAGGAATAACGCTCCTCCTTCACGCTGCGCACCCGGTGCGCGGTGGCAACGAAAGCGCCTGCCGTCATCACTTCCAGCATGTCGCCGATGTTGACCACAAAGGCATCGGCAATCGGTGGTGCATCGATCCATTGGCCAAGATTGTTCATCACCTCAAGGCCCGGTTTGTCGGCCAAAAGGATGGTGAAGCACTCGTAATCAGTATGGGCGCCAAGACCCGGTGCGTCATGGGCTGCGCCGTCGAAGGGGTAGTGGATCAGGCGCAGCTTGGACGGCGGACGGGTAACCAGGCTGTCGAAATAGTTTTCTTGCAGCCCCAGGGTCAGGGCGAAGCCGCTGAACAGGCGCCGGCCCAGGGCGAAGATCGCTTCATAGTAGGCCTGCACCGAGGCCTTGAAACCTGCCAGTTGCGGCCAGTCGTTGGGCCCCAGCAAGGGGGTGTTGGCCAGCACCAGCGGGTCGTCGGCCGGGACTTCGAAGCCGACGTCGAAGGCTTCCTTGTGGTCCGGCTTGCCCTTGGAGTAGACCTCTTCGCCTTCGGGCACAAAGCCCTTGTGGGTTTGCGAGGTGCCGATGTAGTGGCGCATCTTGGCGTCCAGGGGCTGGTCGAAAAAGTCCTTGGCCGCCTTGCGCAGGTTGGCGATCAGTTGCGGGTCGATACCGTGGTTGGTGATATAGAGAAACCCGACTTCGCTGGCGGCGCGCCCCAATTGTTCGGCCACGGCCAGGCGGTGTTCCAGTTCAAAGCTGAACAGACCGGCGATGTTGACCACCGGTATGCTGTTGAAGTTGGCTTTGTGTGTGTCAGTGCTTGCGCTGTTGTTTTTGTTGTCAGGCATGACGCATCGGCTCCCTAAGGATGGCTTGAATGGCTGAAACGGTCGAAGTGTTCACGCTCGGTCTGGCCCATCCACACGTTCAATGACCACAGGTCGGCGACCGGGACATTGGTGAAGGGCAAATGATGCAGGTAGCCGTCGGCGCCGAATTCCGGGGTCAGGGTGCTGACCTGGTAACCGCGGGCTTGCTGCGAGCGCCAGATGCTTTCCCAGTGCTGCTGATGGAAGGCCAGTTCCCTTGCATATTCGGGAGCCGCCGGGTGCGGAACCTGCGGGCCCTGGTCATAACCGACCCGGGCCTGGATATGGTGAACCCGCTCGATGAAAGCACTGAGGTCATCGGCCGGGTCATTCAACAGGCGCTCGCAGGTCACCACCCAATGGCTGATGTCACTGGTGAACAACAGCTCGGGCAATTGCCGGATCAACTCCAGGGTTACCCAGGGGTTGAACAGCGAACGCGAGCGGTGGGTTTCGAAACTGCAGACCTGGCCGTGCTTGCGCGCCAGATCCAGCGCCTGACCGAAAAACTCCACTTGCTGTGGCAAGGACCAGCGATCGTTGCCCGCCAGCACGTTGACGAAGCGTGGGCCGAGCTCGGCGGCCCAGGCGAGTTTCTGGTCGAGGTCATTGAGGTGCACGGCAGGGGTTGCCGATTGATCCGGCAACACGTCGTACGCAGTGAAGACCGTGCTGATATAGCCCAGGCGATTGGCCTGGAGAAAGGCGGCGAACTCGGCCCGTTCACGGGCGTCCAGTGGCAGGCGTGCTTCCATGCCATCGAAGCCCGCGTGCAGCAACTCCTCGAGCGCTTGAGCCTTGCTGGCGGTGTAACCCCACAGCGTGCGGAAAATTTCCAGCTTCATCGGTGATCCTCAAAAATCCCAGGGCCTGCTGCAAAAGCACTTCGACGGCGCCAGGCCAATAGGCTGGTTCGCTGTGGAGTCGATGTTAGGCACAGGCCGCAGACTGAAAGAATCCGAAAGTTCAAATGAATACTTCAGACTTTTATTAACAAATAGCTAGCTACTTATAGCGCTGCCAAGGAGGGTTTCTATCGGCGAGAACGTGTCTACGCTGGCTATTAGCGAGAGATGCCATTGTTACGGCATCATTTTGAAGAGTCCCAAGCGACACCGGGCCGCTGAGGGTTAGCTTTTGCTCGATTCTGCTGAAAAAGTCGGTCCTTCCAGACTGACCGGATTCAACCGGTCGCTGCCGACGAAGTTCCAGGCTACTTGCCATTCCTGGCATGCGCTACCTTCGCTCGAATGCCATCAAGATATTGGGACTTCAGCTCTGTCGTTAACGGCCCAAGGATGGGGTTTGCCTTGAACCGGGCCAACAGATGCTCAATCACCCGATCTACCTTGGCGTAGGCAGCAGTGACGCTTGAAGGCACCAGCGGATCAAACTGAATCCCTTCCATCTCGATATCGAGTCGTTTCAACACGGGTTGTGCGTCCAGGATCTGGTGGCGTATTTCATCCAGTGAACATTGCATTGTCGACCTCCTTGTAATGCCATAAGTACAGGCACGCCTATCGTTGACTGCATGTCGGATGACGCAGTCAGGGAATGGCAGTTGCTGTCTTAAAAATGAAACAAAATTGTCGCTTAGAAATATTACTGAAATGTTTCAATCCTATGATCGAGGGAGATCTTTTTCAGGTTAACTCCCCCATGCGTCGAGCTGTGTTCAATCAAAAAGGAGGCGTTGGCAAATCAAGCATCGCCTGCAATCTCGCGGCTGTCAGTGCTGCTGAAGGCTACAGGACGCTGCTGGTGGATCTCGATCCCCAGGCTAACTCGACCCACTACCTGACAGGGCTGACAGGCGATGATATCCCTGTGGGGATTGCCGATTTCTTCAAGCAAACCTTATCCAGCGGTCCGGCCAGCAAAAAGAATCGGGTGGCCATCACGGATACTCGCTACGACAATCTGCACCTGGTCACCGCTAGCCGCGAGCTTGCCGACCTGCAGTCAAAGCTTGAGTCGAAATTCAAGATCAATAAGCTGCGCCGCTTGTTGGTGGAGCTTTCCGAAGATTACGAACGCATTTACATCGATACGCCTCCGTCCCTGAATTTCTATACCTTCAGCGCATTGATCGCCGCCGACCGCGTGCTGATTCCATTCGATTGCGACAGCTTTTCCCGTCAGGCGCTCTACAGCGTCATCGCGCAAGTGGCCGAGTTGCGAGCTGACCATAATGAGTCGTTGATTGTGGAGGGAGTGGTGGTCAACCAATTTGTGGCGCGAGCCAGTTTGCACCAGATGCTGATCGACGAGTTGGTGGCAGAAGGCTTGCCCGTGTTGCCGGATTATTTGAGCAGCACGGTCAAAATGCGTGAGTCCCATGAAGCGTCGGTGCCTATGATCCATCTGGCGCCACGCCATAAGCTTTCATTGGAATTCGTCAGCCTGTTTTCCGCTTTGGAAAGAGCCGGTTGATCCGTGCGCTGAACATAAAATTGAAATCGAAAGGCCAGTACGATAACTCGCGCGCAATCGCCAGCTCCTGCTTTGAATAAACACCTGTTTTCCTGGCCGCCTTTGGGGCGGCCTTTTTTTTGCCAGCGTTTTTTGGACGCCGCATTTTCAGTCTTTGCATTTCGTCCCCAGCTTGTCGAAGTTCACAGATGGATGCCGCTCTCTATTATAAGTTCTAGTAATACTTCGAATAATAAATAGAAAATTGACTAATCATGGTCCTGAAACGAAAAATCATCCCCAGACCGGCGCCGCCAGAGCGCCGCGGATTTGCCGTTTCTCTCCTGCCCAGAAAAATAACCAAAGGAGTCCCCCCATGAAGCCTCCCGCTTCGTCCCAGCCACGCCGTGCGGCAGCCGCTGCCTTCATTGGCACCATGATCGAGTGGTACGACTTTTACATCTATGCCACCGCCGCCGCGCTGGTGTTCGGCGCGCTGTTCTTCCCCTCCGACGACAAGCTGTTCAGCACCATGGCCGCTTTCGGCACCTTCGCCGTGGGCTTTTTTGCACGGCCGTTGGGTGGGATTGTCTTCGGTCATATCGGTGACCGCATCGGTCGCAAGAAGTCGCTGATCATCACCTTGTTGATGATGGGCGTGGTCACGGTGTGCATCGGCCTGCTGCCGACCTACGCGCAAATCGGCGCCGCTGCGCCGGTGCTGCTGATTCTGCTGCGCATCGTCCAGGGTATCGCCGTGGGTGGCGAGTGGGGCGGGGCGGTGTTGATGGCCGGCGAGCATGCGCCGAAAGGCCGGCGCAATTTCTTCGCCTCGTTTGCGCAACTGGGTAGCCCGGCGGGTTTGATCCTGTCACTGCTGGCCTTCAGCGCTGTCACCCGTTTACCGGAAGAAGACCTGATGAGCTGGGGCTGGCGCTTGCCGTTCCTGGCCAGTTCGCTGTTGCTGCTGGTGGGCCTGGCGATTCGTCTGGGGGTCAATGAGTCGCCGGAGTTTCTTGCCAGCCGCGAGCAGGCCAGCAAAAGCCAGCGCAAGGAGCAGGCGCCGGTCATGGAGGTGCTGCGCACTGCGTGGCGTCCTCTGCTGTTGTGCATCGGCGCCAATACCCTGGGGATTGCCGGGGTGTATTTCACCAACACCTTCATGATCGCCTACACCACCCAGCAACTCGAACTTCCACGCTCGTTGATCCTTGAGTGCCTGTTCGTCGTCGCGATCATCCAGTTCTGCATTCAACCGCTGGCGGCCTGGGTCGCCGAGAAGTTAGGCGCGACCCGCTTCCTGTGCCTGGTGTCGCTGCTGGCCATGGCTTCGCCGTACCCGATGTTCGTGCTGGTCAGTTCGGCCCAGGCGCCGCTGATCATCCTCGGCATTGCCTTGGCGGTGGTGTGCATGGCGTCGTTCTATGCGGTGATCGCCGGTTATGTCAGCGGCATGTTCGAGACCCGCGTGCGCTACACGGCTATTTCCCTGGCGTACCAGATTTGCGGTGCGCTGGCCGGTGGACTGACGCCGTTGATCGGCACGCTGCTGGCGCACAGGTTCGCCGGCCAGTGGTGGCCGATGGCGGTGTTCTACAGCCTGATCGCCGCGACTTCGCTGCTGTGTGTGCTGGCCCTTGCCCGTCGCCATGCCAGCGCCGAACGCATCGAACTGGCCAAGGCCTGACCCCTGAGTTTTCCTGGAGAAACACATGTTGAAGATCAATGGCGAACGCCTCTGGGCGAGTCTGATGGCGATGGCCGAAATCGGCGCTACCGCCCGTGGTGGCAGCTGCCGCCTGGCCCTGAGCGACGAGGACAAGGCCGGTCGCGAACTGTTTGCCCACTGGTGCCGCGAAGCCGGCATGACCCTGAGCGTGGATGCCATCGGCAACCTGTTCGCCCGTCGCGCCGGCACCGATCCTGACGCTGCCCCGGTGATGATGGGCAGCCACCTCGACACCCAGCCCGAAGGCGGACGGTTTGATGGTGTGTATGGCGTGCTCGCCGGCCTGGAGGTGGTGCGTTGCCTGAACGATCTGGGCATCCAGACCCGCAAGCCGCTGGAAGTGGCGGTGTGGACCAACGAAGAAGGCGCACGCTTCACCCCGGCGATGTTCGGCTCGGCGGTGTTCACCGGCATCATGGCGCTGGACGCCGCGCTGGCGATGCGTGACATCGATGGCATCAGCGTCGCCGAGGCGCTGCAACGTACCGGTTATGCCGGCGAGCGTCCGCTGGGCGGCGCGGTGGATGCGTACTTTGAAGCCCACATCGAGCAAGGGCCGATCCTCGAAGACAACGCCAAGAGCATCGGCGTGGTTAGCGGCGGCCAGGCGATTCGCTGGCTTGACGTACGGGTCGAAGGCATGGCGGCCCACGCCGGCACCACGCCTATGCCGCTGCGCAAGGATGCCTTGTACGGCGTGGCGCAGATGATCCAGGCCATCGAAGGCCTGGCGACGGACTTTGCCCCCGAAGGTCTGACCACGGTCGGCGAGTTGAGCATCAACAAGTCGTCACGCAACACCATTGCGGGGCTGGTGAACTTCACCGTCGACCTGCGTCATCACCGGGATGAAACCATCGAGGCGATGGAGCAACAGGTCCGTGCACGACTTCAGGTGATAGCCGACGCTCGCGGTTTGAAACTGGCGATCACCCCGCACTGGATCAGCCCGGCGACGCCGTTCGACGCCGACTGCGTGGCGGCGGTGCAACAGGCCGTAGACGCCTTGGGCTACGCTCAGCAATCGATTGTCAGCGGCGCCGGGCATGACGCGATCCACCTGGCGCGGTACTGCCCGACGGCCATGGTGTTCATCCCGTGCGTGGGCGGCCTGAGCCACAACGAAGCCGAAGACGTGCTGCCTGAAGACGTGCGCCAGGGCACGGATGTGCTGCTCAACGCGGTGTTGGCCCGCGCCGAAAAAATCGACTGAACGCAGGACACTGTGAGAATGCGTCCGCCTTCAAGATTTACGTTAACTGACAGGAAATAACCCCATGCGCAGTTTTTTCCACCCCGAACAATTGCTCCACCATCCACGCAGTTACTACTCCCGTGGTCAGATGCGCACGCCGCAGGAAGTGCCGGAGCGCGCGCAGCGTCTGGTGCAGGCGTCTCACGCATTGGGTTTCAAGGTCGAGCAACCGGCCGATGCCGGGCTTGATCCACTGTTGGCGGTGCACGGTGCGCCGTACCTCACGTTTTTGCAGGAGGCCCACCAGCACTGGAAAGAGATTCCCGAGGACTGGGGCGACGAGGTGATGTCGAACATCTTTGTCCGCGAACCCAATGCCCTGCGCGGGATTCTCGCGCAAGCGGCGCGCTATCTGGCCGATGGCAGCTGCCCGGTGGGCGAGCGGACCTGGCGTTCGGCCTACTGGTCGGCGCAAAGCGCCATCGCCGGTGCCCGGGCGTTGCTCGATGGCGAGCCGGCAGCCTATGCCCTGTGTCGTCCGCCGGGTCACCACGCCCGGGCCGAAGCGGCGGGTGGTTTCTGCTATGTGAACAATGCGGCGGTGGCGGCGCAGGTATTACGCGGCGGTTTTTCTCGGGTAGCGGTGCTGGATACCGACATGCATCACGGGCAAGGGATCCAGGAGATCTTCTACGACCGCGATGACGTGCTCTACGTCTCGGTGCACGGCGATCCGACCAACTTCTATCCGGGCGTCGCAGGTTTTTCCGATGAGCGCGGTGTCGGGGCGGGCGAGGGTTTCAACCTCAACCTGCCGATGGCCCATGGCGCCAGCGAGGCGGACTTCCTTGAGCAATTGGAGGTAGCGCTGAAGGCGGTGACGGACTTTGGCGCCGAGGTGCTGGTGCTGTCCCTGGGCTTCGATATTTTCGAGCTGGACCCGCAAAGCAAGGTGGCGGTGACCCGCGAAGGGTTCGGCGTGCTCGGTGAGCGGATTCGCAGCCTGGGGTTGCCATGCCTGATTGTGCAGGAGGGCGGGTATCATCTGGAGAGTCTGGAGGATAACGCCAGGGCATTTTTTGTGAGCCCTGGGGTGTGGCACCTCTGAGACTTCAGGGTGTGAGGGGGTAGCTATTTCATTAGGGATTCGTTTTTGTTGACAGGAAAGTGGGCACACCGAAAATCTCTGTGGGAGCGAGCTTGCTCGCGATGGCAATCTATCTGTTGCCACTTCCATGCAACTTGATTTTACCGACTCGCGGGTATATACACGCACCATGCTCGATTCCCAATGTTTATGCATCAACCTGCGTCGCGCCGCCCGTGGCGTCAGCAGGCACTACGACGGCGCTCTCGACGGCTTCGGGATCAACGTTGCGCAGTATTCTTTGCTGTGCAATCTGCAGCGCCTGGATCAGCCGAGCATCTCGACCCTGGCCGAGGCCATGGGCCTGGATCGCAGCACCCTGGGGCGCAATTTGCGGGTGCTGGAGGGTGATGGCCTGGTGACGCTGGTCGAGGGCGAGGACATGCGCAACCGCATCGTCCTGCTGACCGAGGCCGGGGCGGAGCGTCTGAAGGCTGCGTTGCCGGCCTGGGAAGCCGCGCAGCAACGCTTGATCGATCGCCTGGGTGCCGAGAAGCGCGAAACCTTAATGAAGCTGCTGGACGAACTGGCGTGAAGCCGGTTTTTCCGAACATAAGCGGGTATATACCCGCTACCGGAGAACAACAATGACATCGATGTGGCGTACATGCGGTTGGGTTCTGTTGGGGAGTGCGCTGATCCTTGCGTTGTCGCTGGGCGTTCGCCATGGCTTCGGGCTGTTTCTGGCGCCGATGAGCGCCGAGTTCGGCTGGGGGCGTGAAGTCTTTGCCTTCGCCATCGCCTTGCAGAACCTGATCTGGGGCCTGGCTCAGCCGTTCACCGGTGCCCTGGCCGACCGCTTCGGCGCGGCGAAAGTGGTGCTGATCGGTGGTGTCCTGTACGCGGCCGGGCTGATTTGCATGGGGCTCTCCGACTCGGCGCTGACCCTGTCCCTGAGTGCCGGCCTGCTGATCGGCATCGGACTGTCCGGTACGTCGTTCTCGGTGATCCTGGGGGTAGTCGGGCGCGCAGTGCCGCCGGAAAAACGCAGCATGGGCATGGGGATTGCCAGCGCGGCCGGTTCGTTCGGCCAATTCGCAATGCTGCCCGGCACACTCGGTTTGATCGGCTGGCTTGGCTGGTCCGCGGCGCTGCTGGCGCTGGGCTTGCTGGTGGCGTTGATCGTGCCGCTGGTGGGCATGCTCAAGGACAAGCCGTTGCCTGTCCTGGGCCACGAACAGACCCTTGGGGAAGCGCTGCGTGAGGCCTGCTCCCATTCCGGATTCTGGCTGCTGGCGTTCGGTTTTTTCGTGTGCGGGTTCCAGGTGGTGTTCATCGGTGTGCACTTGCCGGCCTATCTGGTGGATCAACACCTTCCGGCGACGGTCGGCACCACGGTGCTGGCGCTGATCGGCCTGTTCAACATCTTCGGCACCTATACCGCCGGATGGCTCGGCGGGCGCATGTCCAAGCCGCGTTTGCTCACCGGTCTGTATTTGCTGCGGGCGGTGGTCATTGCATTGTTCCTGTGGGCGCCGGTGACGACTACCACGGCCTACTTGTTCGGCATGGCCATGGGCTTTTTGTGGCTGTCGACGGTGCCATTGACCAACGGCACGGTGGCGACCTTGTTTGGTGTACGAAACCTGTCCATGCTCGGCGGGATTGTTTTCCTGTTTCATCAACTCGGCTCGTTTCTGGGCGGCTGGTTGGGCGGGGTGGTGTATGACCGAACCGGGAGTTATGACTTGATCTGGCAAGTGGCAATTCTCTTGAGCCTGTTGGCCGCTGCCCTCAACTGGCCGGTGCGTGAGCGGCCGGTAGAGCGTCTGCAATCACAAATGAGTGCGATATGAACAACCTTTGGCCACGGATCGCTGTTGCCGCCGTCTGCGCCTTATTGCTGGCGTTGTCGTGGTGGGGCTGGCATCAGGGCGGACTGGCGCTGATGCAGTTGGGCATGGGTGCTTGCTAGCGAGCGGCGAGGGCGAGTAACGTCGCTTTTGACGAATTATCAAGGATGCACCGACATGCTGATGCGCTCGATTGCAGTCCCCGCGTGGCTGCTGACGTTTACCGGGCTGGCCTACGCGGCCGAGTGTCCGGAGCTGTTGCAAGGATCACTGCAAAAGCTGCGCGCCAAGGAATCCATCGACCTGTGCCAACGGTATGAAGGTAAGCCGCTGGTGGTGGTCAATACGGCGAGCTTCTGCGGTTTCGCCCCGCAGTTCAAAAGCCTTGAGGCGCTGAATCAGCGTTACAAAGGACAGGGGCTGGAAGTGCTGGGTGTTCCGTCCAATGACTTCAAGCAGGAGTCCAGGGACGGTGCCGAAACCGCCAAGGTTTGTTACGTCAACTATGGCGTGACTTTCACTATGACCGAGCCGCAGTCGGTACGTGGCGCCGACGCAACCCATCTGTTCAAGGTGCTGGCCGAACAGAGCAGTGCGCCAAAATGGAATTTCTACAAATACGTGGTCGATCGCAAGGGTAAGGTGATCGCCAACTTTTCCAGCCTGACCAGGCCCGATGATCCCGAATTCATTGCAGCGGTGGAACAAGCCCTGGCTTCACAACCTTGATCCGCACCCACTAAAAAGCCCCGCCTCTGTGAAGAGAGCGGGGCTTTTTTGATTCCGGTGGCGAGCGGTTCAGGCTCGCCGGGAATCATCAGAAGCGGTAGGTCGCGCCGAGACCGAAACCGTTCGCGTAGTTTTCATACTTGGCGTTGTATTTCTGGTTATGGTCGTCGCCGTTGACCTTGACCGATTCCTCGCGCAGGTACGAGTACGCCAGGTCGATGGTCAGGTCGTCGGTCGGGCTCCAGCCGGCGCCCACGCTGAAAATCGTGCGATCGCCAGTCGGGATGCGTGGCGAGCGGTTGACGTTGTTGGTCGGTGCCTGGTCAACGGACAGGCCGGTACGCAGTACCCATTGCTTGTTCAACTGGTAGGCCGCGCCGATGGCGTGAGCCCAGGTGTCGTGCCAGTTCTGTTCTTCGGTGATGGTGCCGAACTGGCCGTTCAGAACAGCCGGAACACCTTTGTTTTCAACGGTGATTTCTTTCAGGCGGCTCCAGCGGGTCCAGGTGCTGCCTGCGTAAAGAGTCCACTTGTCGTCGAGCTGGTGAGTGACCGAAAAGTCCACCGATTCAGGCGTGGTCACATCCAGCGAAGCATCGTATTTCTGGCTCGGGTTCTGGCCGACCAGGCTCAGCAGGTTGTAGTTGACCTTGGTGTCACCCTCGAGCTTGTACTTCACTTTCGAGTGGTAGGTCAGGCCGACACGGGTGCTGTCGGTGGCTTGGACCAGCACGCCGATGTTGTAGCCCAGGGCGGTGTCGTCACCCTTGATCTTGACTTGACCATCGGGCAAATTCGTTAAGGTCGGCAAGGCCGTTATGTTCGATTCCAGGGTGCCGTCGATGCGGTTGATGGTCGGGCCGAAACCGATGGAAACCTTGTCGTTGAAGGCGTAGCTGACAGTCGGTTGCACGGTGACGATCTTGACTTCGCTCTTGCTGCCGAAGTAACGACCCTCAAAGCCGTTTTCGTAGTCGGTTACCAGGCCGAACGGGGCGTATATGCCAATACCGAAGGCCCAATGGTCGTCGATTGGCTTGACGTAGTAACCCATGGGCACGGCGATGAACGGAACCATGTCGCCGTCATTGCTGCCATGGTTGTTCGGGGAGGAGCTTGCGTGGCTGATGTCGGTGTGTGCGTCGATCATTGCAACACCGCCGGTGACTTGTTCGCGCTTGATGCGCGACATGCCGGCAGGGTTGCCAAAAATGGTGGATGCGTCGTCGGCAGAGGAAGATCGCCCGGCAAAACCTGACCCCATCCCGCTGATGCTTTGTTCGTTGAGGGCAAAGCCACTTGCAAAGATCTGGGTGGATGCCATGGCAACGGCGAGACTAATGGTGGTTTTGAGCATTACTTTTTTCATTATTAGAACTCCTGGTGATCACCGGGGCGAAAATTACCAACATTTTCGTCCCGGCGCCATAGGCTGTATGCCTTGATTTAGAGCGGTTTTGTAGGACAATCCGACCAGATTCGCGGCGTGTTGCGCGATCTTTGGATCCAGAGGTGTCAGCAGGCTACCTGATTCAGGGGTGAAACACAGGTTTGCCAGGCGCTGGTGAAATCACGCAGACGCCCTTGGGGCTGAAATGTCTGGCGCCAGATCCTGGCCATGCCCAACAGATCATCAGGGGCGGGGAGGGGGGTGTTCTGTTCTTCCACCAGCAGCCAGGCGATGGCTGTGGCGTAACGCAGGTTGACGGTCAATTCGAGGTGCGGGCCACTGAGAAACGCATGCTGGCTGGCCAGGCCGCGGACCAGGCTTGCACGCTCCGGATCAAGGGCCAGGTAATGGTCCCATAGGGCCTGGTGGCGGGGCTCGGCAATGCGGTACAGGCCGTGCCCACGGCGGTCATGCAGGGCGGAACCAAGGGCGGACTGGCTGGCGGCAATGCCCAGCAGCAGGGATTCGGCAGTAGCGCTATGACGTCCGAGGTAGATCAAGGTCGGACGAATCACATAACGGCACAGTTCGCTGGCAGCGATACCCATAAAACCCTCGAAACCTTAAATGGACGGCGATACCTGAAAGGGGGCTTGGCAGCGGTGAATCGGCTCAGGCTCGCCGCAAGCGGGTCAAGCCGCTTGAGTTGAAGTGTAGTGTCATATTCGCGCTGTAAAGGCCTGTTTTTAAAATATTTCCAGCGACCAGTTATAACCGTTATATCGGATCGTGCTTAGTCGTGATTCGAGGAAAAGGAAATATCGGGCAATAAAAAGCCCCGCTTTTCGGGCAGGGCTTTCGGTTTTTTCAGCCTTTCTGGCGCGTCAGGCAACCAGTGCCTGACGGGTACGCTCGATCACGGCCTGCAGCGGCTCGGCGCTGGAGTATTGATCGGGGTACAGGCGTTCGCTGTGACGAGCGATACCGTGTTCGTTGACCAGGGTGAAGCTGAAGCAGCCTTTGCGAGCGGCCATGATCAGGCAGTTCATTGGTGCAAAAGCGTTGGTTAGGGTGCGAATGGCATCCTGAGTCTGGATTTGAGTAGACATTATTGGGTGTTCCTACAAATGACACGGATAAGAACCGTGCAACGTTAAAACGTTCCAGTAACGTCGATCACCATTGATCGAACGAAGAACCCGACTGGAACAAAGCAGCCAGTTTGAAGCGCTGACAAGTTGGCGCGCTTGGGCTGGCAGGTAGGTACTTAGGAGGGCAGGCAACACATCGAGGGCAAAGGTTCTGGGCCCGGGGTGAAGATCCTGATCAATTTGCAGGTTGGTTCGAGCAGAGTAGGCAGGCGGAACAACACCCTTTGCTTTCGATTCAAAGGTCGTGTTGGCGCAAGATTTACCTGGAAACCATCGAGGTGGTCGATCCCGCTTGTTCGGTGGAGGCTTCCGTCGGGAAGGCTGACCGGGGGGATTTGTTCGACCAGAATTGACTTTCAGCTTGGTACTAACGCCGCAGATACTAACGGATTGAACTGGCCAAGGGAAGTGTGATAGCGAAAAGAATTTCCCGGCCGGTGCCTGGCCGGGCAGTTTTGCCTTGTGGAAGAGCGTATAAAACTGCACGGCCTGGGATTGATACGCCCTGTTTCGGCACAAAATTCGACCACCGGTCATCGACGTTTGTAGCGGCGCAGCTGTCTGGACATCGGGTTTGCCAGGGCTTATCCCCAGGCACGACAAAAAAATGCGCCGAAAAAGGGCGTCGATATAACCATCGCAAAGGCACTTGTGCACATTAGTTGCGCGGTCTGTCACCCTGCTGTCATCTCACGTTCAAGCGTAATGGCTGCCTGTAACCAAAATTTAAGTCAATGAAAAACATCGCTTTTTTTTACTGGTGAAAAAATCGTCAGTTTGACTGCGAGCCCCATTCCACAGGGCTTTGAGCGGGTTCGAGGGCGGTTGTCCACTGAGTTATCCACAGCTTCTGTGGATTGTCCCGAGCGCTTGCTCTAGGACGGGCGTGCCGGGATATTTTCAGCTTTACGTGTAAGAAAAAGAGAGTAAAGTTGCGCGCCTTCTGATCTGCCCCACAGTGCTTTATGAAGTTTCGCTCAGCCCCTGTTTCCTCTTCTTCCACACCGCCCTCTGTTGCCCCTACCAAGCGCTTTTCCATGCGCGTGGCGGAGTGGCTGTTGGACAGTCCGCATCTGGGCGAAAACCGTAACGTCAAACACATCGCCGGACGTTTGCTCAAGCAACCGGCCCGTGAAGGCGTGGTGGCTGCGCAAAGCCGCCTTGGCCAGTTGATGTGCCGCGAGTGCGGGAATGCCCGAGACCGCCGGATCGGTCAGGACCTGCTGCGTCAGGCCGCTCGGGCAGGCGATCACCGCGCTCAACAGGAACTGGGGCTGATCGAAGACTGAGCTGTCCAAGACCGGACCTCTTGGTTAACCTTCAGGCTTTATCTGAATGGCTGGAGTGGCTATGGCAATGGACTTGACCAGCGTATTGCTGGGTCTGGCAGCGGCTGCGTTGCCGTTGCTTGTATTGGCCTGGCAACTGCAGCGTCGGGCCAGCAGCACGCAAGCCGATGTCGCGCTGCTCCAGGAGCGCCTGGCCATGGCGCAACTGGCGCAGGACGGATTGAATGCCCAGCTGGAATCCAGTCGCGATGAGGCGGCAGACCTGACCCAGGCCAACGCCGCCAAACAGGCCGATCTGGCTGCACTGCGTCGTGAAGTCGAACTGCTGCAGATCGAGCGCGACGACGCCCGGGACGCCGCCCATGCGTGGAATATCGAACGCGCCGGCAAAGAAGCCGAATTGCGCCGTCTGGATGCCCAGGCCGCGTCGCTCAACGCCGAATTGCGTGAGCAGCAGGACAGTCATCAGCAACGCCTCAACGACCTGCAAGGTTCTCGGGACGAGTTGCGCGCGCAGTTTGCCGAGCTGGCGGGGAAAATTTTCGATGAGCGCGAGCAGCGTTTTGCCGAAACCAGCCAGCAGCGCCTGGGGCAATTGCTCGATCCGCTCAAGGAGCGCATCCAGTCTTTCGAGAAACGTGTCGAGGAAAGCTATCAGAACGAGGCCCGTGAGCGTTTCTCCCTGGCCAGGGAACTGGAGCGCCTGCAACAGCTGAATTTGCGCTTGAGCGATGAAGCCACCAACCTGACCCGCGCCTTGAAAGGGCAGAAGACCCAGGGCAATTGGGGCGAACTGATTCTAGAGCGCGTGCTTGAGCATGCGGGTCTGGAGAAGGGGCGCGAGTACCAGACTCAGGTCAATCTCAAGGGGCCGGACGGCGAGCGCTTCCAGCCGGACGTGATCATTTATCTGCCGGGCGACAAGCAGGTGGTGGTCGACTCCAAGGTCAGCCTGACGGCCTATCAGCAATACGTTGCGGCCGAGGACGAGGCCATCGGCCAGATCGCCATCAAGCAGCACGTGCTGTCGTTGCGCAATCACGTCAAAGGCCTGGCCGGCAAGGATTACAAGCGCCTCGATGGCTTGCACAGCCTGGATTTCGTGTTGCTCTTCGTGCCGATCGAGGCGGCGTTTTCTGCTGCGTTGCAGGCTGAGCCGACGCTGTTCCAGGAGGCATTTGACCGCAACATCGTGATCGTCAGCCCCACCACTTTGCTGGCGACCCTGCGTGTGATCGACAGCCTGTGGAAGCAGGAGCGCCAGAGCCAGAATGCCCGGGAAATCGCCGAGCGGGCCGGGTGGCTGTACGACAAGTTCGTGCTGTTCATTCAGGATCTGGACGAGGTCGGCAATCGTCTGCAGCAACTGGACAAGGCCTACAGTTCGGCCCGAAACAAGCTGACAGAGGGGCGCGGCAACCTGGTCAGCCGCAGTGAACAACTCAAGCTGCTGGGCGCGCGGGCGAGCAAGAGCCTGCCGGCGGATTTGCTGGAGCGGGCGATGACAGATGTCGATGGGTTGGTAGAGTTACCGGAGTAGCTTTCAATCAAAAGCTTCGTCGGATCGCCGCCCGGAGCAAGCCCGCTCCCACAGGAATCAGTGAAGTTCACAGTTTTTGTGCTTCGCCACAATCCTCTGTGGGAGCGGGCTTGCCCGCGAAGGCGTCAGATGCAGCACTACCAGCCAGAATGACTACAACGGCAAATACCGGCTCAACAACGCCCGCAACGCCGCCGGTTTCACCGGTTTGGCCAGGTAATCCAGCCCCGCGGCATGTACCAGGTCGACCGTCTCCGGCCGGCCATCGGCGCTGATCACCACTCCCGGAACCGGTTCACCCATTTGCGTGCGTAACCAGGCCATCAAATCGGTTCCGGTCTCGCCATGATCGAGGTGGTAATCCACCAGCGCCAATTGCGGGCGCATGCCTTCGCCCAGCAACGCGGCGCATTCCTCGCGATTGCGCGCGGTCCAGACCTGGCAACCCCAGCGGCTGAGCAGGCTGTTCATGCCGATCAGGATGCTGTCCTCGTTGTCGATGCACAGCACCTGCGCGCCATTGAGCAATTTGCCATTGAGTTCGGTGACCTTGACCGGTGCTGCGGTTTGCGCCCGAGCCAGCGGCACGCTGACGCTGAACACGCTACCGCGTCCCGACCAGGAACGTACGCGCAAGGTATGACCGAGCACGCGACATAGCCCGTCGGCAATCGCGAGCCCCAGGCCGAGGCCTTTTTCGGCCCGTGTCTGGTGGCTGTCGAGGCGCTTGAACTCTTCGAAAATCACCTGCAGTTTATCTTCCGGGATGCCTGGCCCACGGTCCCAGACTTCCAGGCACAGTTGATCCTTGTGCCGGCGAACCCCCAGCAGCACCGGCCCTTTGCCGTAGCGGAAGGCGTTGGTCAGGAAGTTCTGCAAGATCCGCCGCAGCAGTTTGATGTCGCTGTCGACCCGCAACGTGCTTGCGCGAACCCGGAACTCCAGTTTTTGCTCTCGCGCCAGCGCCTTGAACTCTGTGCCAAGGGTATCGAACAGTTCGTTGAGGGCGAATGGCTGGCGATTGGGGTTGATCTTGCCGTTCTCCAGGCGGGAAATGTCCAGCAGGTCGCTGATCAAGTCCTCGGCCGAGCGCAGCGAGCTGTCCAGGTGTTCGACCAGTTTCTGTGCTTCGCCGGACAACCCGTCGTCCTGATGGGAGAGGGCGGCGGAGAACAGCCGCGCCGCATTCAAGGGCTGCATCAAGTCATGGCTGACGGCGGCGAGGAAACGGGTCTTGGACTGGTTGGCCGCCTCGGCGGTGCCCTTGGCTTCGGTCAGGGCAACGTTGAGTTGCGACAGTTCGTGGGTCCGTTCGGTGACCCGTCGCTCCAGTCCTTCGTTGGCTTCGGTCAGCGCTTGCTCGGCTTCGCGGAACGCGGTGATGTCGGTGAAACTCATGACGAAGCCGCCGCCCGGCATCGGGTTGCCGATCAGCTCGATCACCCGGCCATTGGGGAACAGGCGCTCTGAGGTGTGCGCGCGGCCCTGACGCATCCAGTGCAGGCGGCGAGCGACGTGCACTTCGGCTTCGCCGGGGCCACACAGGCCGCGCTCGGCATTGTGGCGAATGATGTCGGCAATCGGCCGGCCGACTCTGATCAGGCCGTCCGGGTAGTTGAACAAATCCAGATAGCGACGGTTCCAGGCCACCAGCTTCAGCGACTGGTCGACCACGCTGATGCCCTGGGTGATGTTCTCGATGGCGCCTTGCAACAAGGCACGGTTGAACTGCAGCACCTCCGAGGCTTCGTCGGCGATGCGCACGACGTCCTCCAGTTGCATCTCCCGGCCCTCGATGGCGGCCTTTACCACCGCGCGGGTCGAGGAGGCTCCGAGTACACCGGCCAGCAAGCGTTCGGTATGGGCGATCCATTCACTGTCGGCGTTCTGGTTCGGGTTGAAGCCCTTGCCCTGGCGATAGGCAAAACGGATGAAGCTTTGACGGGCGCGTTCTTCGCCGACGAAGCGCGCCGCCAGTTGCAGCAGGTCGTCGATCTGCACCGCCAGCATCGAGCGTGCGCTGGGGCGGGCGCTGATTTCCTGGCCGATGAAGCGGCCCGCCTGCCAGTGCTCGGAAACCCGGGTGCGCGACAGAACCGAAACCCAGGCGAATAGCGTGAAATTGCCTGCCAGCGACAGCACCACGCCCTGGGTCAGCGGGGTGATCGGCAGGTTCAATGGATTGCTGTGCAACCATGCCAGACCCGGGAATGTGCTCAAGGACAGGCCGAGGCTGAGGGCGGCAATCGGCAGGATCAAGGTGTAGAACCACAGGAAGGTGCCTGCGGCGAGGCCGGCGAAAACACCGCGGCGGTTGGCCTGTTTCCAGTACAGCGCACCGAGCATGGCGGGGGCCAGTTGGGTCACGGCGGCGAAGGCAATCTGGCCGATTGTCGCCAGGCTGGCGGTCGAGCCCAGCAGACGATAACTGACGTAGGCCAGCAGCAGAATGACCACGATGCTGACGCGGCGCACCGACAGCATCCACTGGCGGAACACTTCGAACGGGCGCTCGGCGTTGTTGCGACGCAGCAGCCATGGCAACAGCATGTCGTTGGACACCATGGTCGACAGCGCCACGCTGGCCACGATCACCATGCCGGTGGCCGCCGATGCGCCACCGATAAACGCCAGCAGGGCCAGCGCCGGATGCGACTGCGCCAGGGGCAGACTGATGACGAACGAGTCCGGCAACACCGAGCTGGGCAGCAGCATCTGGCCGGCCAGGGCGATCGGCACGACAAACAAGGCAGCAAGGGCGAGGTAGGCCGGGAATACCCACTTGGCCAGGCGCAGATCCTGGGGATCGATGTTCTCGACAACGGTCACGTGGAACTGCCGTGGCAGGCAAATGATCGCCATCATTGCCACACCGGTCTGCACCACCATCGACGGCCAGTTGATGGTTTCCTTCCAGTACTGTTCGAGACGCGGCGCCAGCATGGCCTGGTCGAACAGGTCGTCGAAGCCGTCGTACAGGCCGTAGGTCACGAACGCGCCGACGGCAAGAAACGCGAACAGCTTGACCAGTGATTCGAAGGCAATGGCCAGCACCATGCCACGGTGGTGCTCCGTGGCGTCGAGGTTGCGGGTACCGAAGACGATGGTAAACAGCGCCAGCACCAGCGATACGATCAGCGCCGTGTCCTGGGCCCGGGTGCCCATGGCGTCGGCGCCAGCACCGATCAGCAGGTTCACGCCGAGCACAATGCCCTTGAGCTGCAACGCGATATAGGGCAGCACGCCGACCAGGCAAATCAGCGCCACCACCACCGCCAGCGACTGGGATTTGCCATAGCGTGCGGCGATGAAGTCGGCGATCGAGGTGATGTTCTCCTGCTTGCTGATCATCACCATTTTCTGCAGGACCCACGGCGCGCCGACCAGCAACAGGATCGGCCCGAGGTAGATCGGCAGGAACGACCAGAGCTGTTCGGCGGCCTGGCCCACGGCGCCGAAGAATGTCCAGCTGGTGCAATAGACCGCCAGCGACAGGCTGTACACCCAGGCGCGCACACGCGGCGGCAAAGGCGCGCTGCGACGGTCGCCATAGAAGGCGATGGCGAACATGATGGCCATATAGGCCAGGGCGACGACGGCAATCAGCCCGGTGGACAGCGACATGGGGACTCCAGACAAAAGACACCCGGTCCTTGCGCCCGGACAGACAGTCTCGCACGACCGCCAGCGTTAGTCAGTGTCGACCAAGGTCGTGGCGTGACGGGGTGTCGCAGGGGGCTGGCCTTTGAGTCTCGGGTGTCTGGACAGGCCTCTTCGTCGGAACGCCGCCCGGACCAAGCCCGCTCCCACATTCAGGAAAAACGCGATCACCTGTGGGAGCGGGCTTGCTCGCGAATAGCGGTATTACGGAATCAACGCAATCTCGATCAATCGATGCAACTCTTCAACCTCCAGCGGCGCCTCGGCAAACAGGATGCGAAACACCGTCGGCGCGGCGATCAGATTGATCAGGCGATCGACACTGGGCTTGGGCTGATCCGGATAGCGATCCAGAATCGTCTGCAGTTGCCCGCCAATGATGGTCGCGCAATAACTCGGCTTCAACGCCGCCTGCACGTCGCACAGCATGTTGCGACCGGGTTCGGAGCTCATCTCGTCCAGATACTGCTCGGCCCAGGCCCGCACGTCGCCGTGAAGGCTACCGGTATTGGCCGGCTCGCTGTCGGGCTGCATGCGGGCAAGGGCGACGTCGGCCAGCAGCGCCGACACATCGCCCCAGCGTCGATAGATGGTGGACGGTGTGACGCCCGCCCGCGCCGCAATTTGCGGCACCGTCACGCTGGCGCGGTCCTGCTCCTCGAGGAGTTGACGCACGGCCGAATGAATCGACTCTTGTACCCGCGCGCTGCGGCCGCCCGGGCGTAAGGTGGGAGCTGTCATCCTGGGGTTCCTGTAAAAGCCATGCCTCGGACCTTAACACAAAGAATTTGCTTTAAGAGGGATCCAGTAGCACACTCCGCAAAAGCAAAAAGTTAGCTTTTGTGGAGCGCGCCCATGCCCAGTTCTCATTCAAATCGTGCCAGCCTGTGGTTTCTCGCCGTTACCTTGCTCAGTTTCCTGGCGGCCTCCACTGCGCCGACGCCGCTGTATCACCTGTATCAGGAGCAGATGCAGTTTTCGGCCGCGACCCTGACCCTGATTTTTGGCGTGTACGCCCTCAGCCTGTTGGTGGCGTTGCTGACCGTCGGTTCGTTGTCCGATTACCTGGGGCGCAAACCGGTGATTTTCACGGCGGTGGTGCTGAATATCCTGGCGATGCTGCTGTTCATTCACGCCGACAGCGTCACCTGGCTGATCAGTGCCCGAGTCCTGCAGGGGTTTGCCACCGGCATGGCTACCGCGGTGCTGGGCGCAACGCTACTGGATACCGACCGCGAACGGGGGCCGCTGGTCAATAGCGTTGCTCCGTTGACCGGTATGGCCATTGGCGGGTTGGGCTGCGGTGTGTTGGCCGAGTTCGCCCCGGCGCCGTTGCACCTGACGTACTGGCTGCTGCTGGCTTTGTTTGTGATGCAGGCGTTGTATGTCTGGCGCTTGCCGGAAAGCGTCTCGCGGCAGGCCGGGGTTTGGGCCTCATTGCGACCGACTCTGCATGTGCCGCTGCAAGCGCGCTCCACTTTGTGGCGGGTGCTGCCGCTCAATACTGCCCTGTGGGCCCTTGGCGGTTTCTACGCTTCCCTGGCGCCTTCGTTGGTGCGCACGGCCACAGGCTCGACCTCGAACATGATCGGCGGGGCGACTGTTGCCGCCTTGACGTTGACCGGTGCGCTGATGATTTACAGCATGCGCAACCGACCCGCCGGCAAATCATTGTTATTGGGCGCCAGCATGATGCCAGCGGGTGTCGTGATGATTTTGCTGGGTGTGCACAGTGCCAGCCTGCCGCTGTTCTTCCTTGGCACCCTGGTCGCAGGCTGTGGTTTCGGCTCCGGTTTTCTTGGCACCTTGCGTAGTCTGGTGCCGCTGGCCTTGCCCCATGAGCGTGCCGGGCTGGTGTCGACGTACTACGCGCTCAGCTATCTCGCTTTCTGCCTGCCATCGCTGCTGGCCGGGAACCTGAGCCGAACCCTCGGTTTGGTGGTGACCGTCGACGGTTATGGCGCCGTGTTGATTATTCTGGCCCTTGGCGCTTTGGCAGGTTTGATGCGCTCGCGTTCAGGCAGGGCATGGGAGGCCAGCTCCTGATAAAATATCTATGTAATAGATAACATATAGAGATATTACCCGTTATATAGATATTCGATTCGGATCTAACATGGGCTCTACCTCACGAGAGGACAGGAGTTCGCCATGACATGCGCCAATAGCATCAAGCCCGGATTCAAACCGTTCAGTCACCTGCAGCACCCACGCGAAGTGATCCGCCAGTTCACCCCCAACTGGTTCGCGGCCACCATGGGCACCGGTGTGCTGGCGCTGGCACTGGCGCAATTGCCGGTCGCCACACCTGCCTTGCACGCCTTTGCCGAAGCCCTGTGGCTGTTCAACATCGCGTTGTTCCTGCTGTTTACGGCGTTGTACGCCGCGCGTTGGCTGCTGTTTTTCGACGAAGCACGACGGATCTTCGGCCACTCCACGGTCTCGATGTTTTTCGGTACCATCCCCATGGGCCTGGCGACCATCATCAATGGCTTCCTGGTCTTCGGCCTGCCACGCTGGGGCGAAGGTGTGATCCACCTCGCCGAGGTGCTGTGGTGGATGGATGTAGCGATGTCGCTGGCCTGCGGCGTGCTGATTCCCTACATGATGTTCACCCGCCAGGAGCACAGTATCGACCAGATGACCGCTGTCTGGTTGTTGCCGGTGGTTGCGGCAGAAGTGGCGGCCGCCAGCGGTGGCCTGTTGGCGCCGCATTTGGCCGACGCTCACTCGCAACTGGTGGTGCTGGTGACCAGCTACGTACTCTGGGCATTTTCCTTGCCGGTGGCTTTCAGCATCCTGACCATCCTGTTGCTGCGCATGGCCCTGCATAAACTGCCCCACGAAAACATGGCCGCCTCGAGCTGGCTGGCCCTTGGCCCGATCGGCACCGGCGCGTTGGGCATGCTGGTACTGGGCGGCGATGCACCGCTGATTTTTGCCGCCAACGGTTTGCCGGGAGTCGGTGAGATTGCTGCGGGATTGGGCCTGGTGGCCGGCATCACCCTGTGGGGCTTCGGTCTGTGGTGGATGCTGATGGCGTTGCTGATCACTGTGCGTTACCTGCGTGCCGGCATCCCCTTCAATCTGGGCTGGTGGGGCTTCACCTTCCCGTTGGGCGTCTATTCTCTGGCGACGTTGAAGCTGGCCAGTACCTTGAACCTGACGTTTTTCAGTGTGTCTGGCTGTGTGCTGGTGGCGTTGCTGGCGGTGATGTGGCTGATCGTCGGCAAGCGCACGGTGCTGGGCGCCTGGCGTGGCGAACTGTTTGTCTCGCCATGCATTGCCGGTTTGAAGAAATAACCGGCAAAGATTAGGTAAGGTGTGGCCTGGATCGAGTTTCGATACTCCAATTACAGTATCCAGGCCACTCTCTACATAATCAGGGACACATGGAAGATGAGTCACCCCTCACAGTTCACCTTGTTGCGTACCCGGCGTTTCCTGCCGTTCTTCATTACCCAGTCCCTTGGGGCATTCAACGACAATGTGTTCAAGCAGTCGTTGATCCTCGCCATTTTGTACAAGCTGACTATCGAAGGTGACCGCTCGATCTGGGTCAACCTGTGTGCGCTGCTGTTTATCCTGCCGTTTTTCCTGTTCTCGGCCCTGGCCGGGCAATTCGGGGAAAAGTTCGCCAAGGATGCGTTGATCCGCCTGATCAAGCTTGGGGAAATCGCCATCATGGCGGTCGGCGCCGTCGGCTTCATGTTCGATCACCTGTGGTTGATGCTGGTGGCGCTGTTCGCCATGGGCACCCACTCGGCGCTGTTCGGGCCGGTGAAGTACTCGATCCTGCCGCAGGCCCTGCATGAAGATGAGCTGGTAGGCGGCAATGGCCTGGTGGAAATGGGTACCTTCCTCGCGATTCTCGCGGGCACCATTGGCGCCGGGATCATGATGTCTTCGGCGCATTACGCGCCGGTGGTATCCGTGGCGATCATCGGCACTGCCGTGCTCGGTTACCTGGCCAGTCGCAGCATTCCCCGGGCGGCGGCCGCCACGCCGCAAATGCGCCTGAACTGGAACATATTCAGCCAGTCCTGGGCCACGTTGAAACTGGGCCTGGGGCAAACGCCGGCGGTGTCACGCTCGATTGTCGGCAACTCGTGGTTCTGGTTTGTCGGGGCGATTTACCTGACGCAGATCCCGGCCTATGCCAAGGAGTGGATGCACGGCGACGAAACCGTGGTGACGCTGATTCTGACGGTGTTCTCGGTCGGCATCGCATTGGGTTCGCTGTTATGCGAGAAACTCTCCGGGCGCAAAGTCGAGATTGGCCTGGTGCCGTTCGGATCGTTCGGCCTGACTGTTTTCGGTCTGCTGCTGTGGTGGCATTCCGGTGGAATCCCGGACAGCGCCACCGGCCATGGCTGGATCGATATCCTCGGTTTTGGCCACAGCTGGCTGGTGTTGCTCGACATTCTCGGCCTGGGCGTCTTCGGCGGTTTCTACATCGTGCCGCTGTACGCGCTGATCCAGTCACGTACCGCGGAAAACGAACGGGCGCGGGTGATTGCCGCCAACAACATCCTCAATGCGTTGTTCATGGTGGTGTCGGCGATTGTCTCGATCGTCTTGCTGAGTGTGGCCAAGCTGTCGATTCCGCAGCTGTTCCTGGTGGTGTCGCTGCTGAACATCGGTGTCAACGCCTATATCTTCAGGATCGTTCCCGAGTTCACCATGCGTTTCATGATCTGGCTGCTCAGCCATTCCATGTACCGCGTCGAGTACCGCAATCTGGATCTGATCCCCGATGAAGGCGCGGCGTTGCTGGTGTGCAACCACGTGTCATTCGTCGACGCCTTGCTGATTGGCGGCGCGGTGCGTCGGCCGATTCGCTTTGTCATGTACTACAAGATCTACAACCTGCCGGTGCTGAATTTCATCTTCCGTACCGCGGGGACGATTCCGATTGCCGGGCGCCAGGAAGACATCCAGATATATGAACAAGCCTTCACGCGTATTGCCCGGTACTTGAAGGACGGGGAGCTGGTGTGCATCTTCCCCGAGGGTAAATTGACCGCCGATGGCGAGATCAACGAGTTCAAGGGCGGATTGACGCGGATTCTCGAAGAGACGCCGGTGCCGGTGATTCCGCTGGCCTTGCAGGGGTTGTGGGGGAGTTTCTTCAGCCGCGATCCGAATAAAGGGCTGTTTCGCCGGTTGTGGTCACGGGTGACGTTGGTTGCCGGGCCGGCGGTGGCGGTTGAGGTGGCGCAGCCGGTGAAGTTGCAGGCGTTGGTGGGGGATTTGCGCGGGGCAGTTAGATAGCCGGTGGCTGTGCTGGCCTCTTCGCGAGCAAGCCCGCTCCCACAAGGATTGATGGTGTGCTCTATATGTGTGGGAGTACACGAAACCTGTGGGAGCGGGCTTGCCCGCGATGGCGTCAGTGGCCTAAGCGCTGACCTTGAGCCCAACCAACCCGCTAATGATCAACGCCACACTCGCCAGCCTCACCAGCGCCATCGACTCGCCAAACAGAATGATCCCGGCGATCACTGTGCCAACGGCGCCGACACCGGTCCAGATCGCATAGGCCGTACCCAGCGGCAGTTCCTTCATTGCAAGGCCGAGCAAGCCAAGGCTGATAGCCATGGCCGCAACGGTCAAAACAGTGGGGAGCGGGCGGGTGAAACCGTCGGTGTACTTGAGGCCGACGGCCCAGCCCACTTCGAACAGGCCGGCGAAAAACAGAATGATCCAGGACATGAAGACCTCCATCGTCTGACGGGGTCGTCCCCTGATTAATGACTCGATCGAGCCGCGAGGTCGTCCTCGCGATGGGCAATATAGTGCCCAGCATTAACCCGGGGATCAAGTTTTCCAGTCAGTCGCTGACCTGTTGCGCCACCATTTCCCGATCCTGTTTCTCGCTCATGCGGCGGAAATACGTGGAGAGCAATGCCCCGGAAATGTTGTGCCAGACGCTGAACAATGCACTTGGCACCGCCGCCAGCGGCGAGAAATGTGCACTGGCCAGCGCGGCGCCCAACCCGGAGTTCTGCATGCCGACTTCCAGGGCCAGGGACTTGCGCTGGGCCAGAGGTAGCTTGAACAGGCGCCCGGTGAAGTAACCCAGCAGGTAGCCAAAGCTGTTGTGCAGCATGACCACGGCCATGATCAACAGGCCCGACTCGGCAATCTTCGCCTGGCTGGCGGCCACCACTGCCGTGACGATGATCACGATGCTGACCACCGACACCAGCGGCAACACGTCCACGGCGTGGCGAACCTTGTCGCCGAGTACCCGTTGGGCAACCACGCCCAGCACGATCGGCAACAGCACCACTTGCAGGATCGACCAGAACAACTCCATGAACGACACCGGCAACCAGGCCGAGGCCAGCAGCCAGATCAGCGCCGGCGTCAGCAGGGGGGCGAGGAGGGTGGTGACGGCGGCGATGGCCACCGACAGCGCCAGGTCGCCACGGGCCAGCCAGGTCATCACGTTCGACGAGGTGCCGCTTGGGCAGCAGCCGACCAGTATCACGCCGACGGCGATTTCCGGTGGCAGGTGGAACACCTGGCAGAGTAACCACGCCACGCCGGGCATGATCACGAAATGGGCAACCACGCCCAGGGCCACGCGCCAGGGATGGCGAGCGACTTCGGCGAAGTCTTCGAGTTTGAGGGTCAGGCCCATGCCGAACATCACCAGCCCCAACAGCGGCACAATGGCGCCTTTGAGGCCGAGGAACCATGCCGGCTGCAGGAACGCCACGACAGCGAAAATCAGTACCCAGTAGGCGAAGGTGTTGCCGACAAAACGACTCAATGCAGCCAGTGCGCGCATGGCTTGATCCTTGTTATTAAGTAGCACCACAAACCAAATGTGGGAGCGGGCTTGCTCCGGGCGGCGCTCCGACGAAGGCGGAGTGTCAGTCGACATAGATACTGACTGACACTCCGCCTTCGTCGGAGCGCCGCCCGGGGCAAGCCCGCTCCCACAGTTTGAGATCACAAGTTTTTAGATCCCCTGCGGAGTCTCTTCGCCACCCAGCGCTTCAACCAGTGCCGGCAGGAAGTCGCCGAAGGTCAGCATCATCAGGGTGAAGCTGGCGTCCAGTTGGCCCAGGGCTTCGTCACCGCCGTCCTGTTCCGCCTGGTCTTGCAGCAGGTCTTCGAACTTCAGGCGCTTGACCACCATCTTGTCGTCGAGGACGAACGACAGTTTGTCCTGCCAGGCCAGGGACAGTTGAGTGACTACTTTGCCGGTACTCAGGTGCAACTGGATTTCTTCGCTGGTCAGGTCCTGGCGTTTGCAACGCACAATGCCGCCGTCTTCGTGGGTGTCGCGCAGTTCGCACTCGTCCAGCACAAAGAAGTCGTCCGCGGCTTTCTGGGTGGTGACCCACTCGGTCATGGTCGCGGTCGGGGACATCTTCACGGTCAGCGGGCGCACCGGCAGGGTGCCGATCACTTCACGCAGGGTGGACAGCAAGTCTTCGGCGCGTTTCGGGCTGGCCGAGTTGACCAGGATCAGGCCCTGTTTCGGCGCGATGGCGGCGAAGGTCGACGAGCGACGGATAAAGGCGCGGGGCAGGAAGGCCTGGATGATTTCATCCTTGATCTGATCGCGTTCCTTCTTATAGACCTTGCGCATTTGCTCGGCTTCGATCTCTTCGACCTTTTCCTTGACCGCGTCACGCACGACGCTGCCCGGCAAAATACGTTCTTCCTTGCGCGCGGACACCAGCAGGAAGTCACCGCTGACGTGTACCAGTGGCGCATCTTCGCCTTTGCCGAACGGCGCGACGAAACCGTAGGTGGTCAACTCCTGGCTTGCACATGGGCGCGCCAGTTTGGTGGCCAGTGCAGTTTCCAACGCCTCGGCATCAACAGGCAGATCTTGGGTCAGGCGATAGATAAGCAGGTTTTTGAACCACATGGGGTGAGTCTCTCCTTTATACAAAGGGGGGCATTATTGTCTTCGCCGTGCCATAGGCCAACCTTTCTCTAAGCCTTTGGAAGGGCTGAGAAAATTATTTTAAAAAGTGCTTGCCAGAGGTTGGGTCGCTCCGTAGAATGCGCGCCACACCGAAGCGAAGGGTGATTAGCTCAGCTGGGAGAGCGTCTGCCTTACAAGCAGAATGTCGGCGGTTCGATCCCGTCATCACCCACCATTCGTTTTCAGTGTTACGCGCAGCGGTAGTTCAGTCGGTTAGAATACCGGCCTGTCACGCCGGGGGTCGCGGGTTCGAGTCCCGTCCGCTGCGCCATATTCGGTAACCTGGAACACTGAACGCCAGGTCACCACGGAAAAACCCGCTAACGCGGGTTTTTTTCTGTTCCAAGTTTGTATGTTGTTCCTGAAGGTTGCATCGTTTCACCGGTTTTTAGATTTTTTTGAAAAAAACTTCAAATAAATCAACACTTTATAAAAACCTGTGGCATAATGTGCCCCGCAACGAAGGTAAAGGGTGATTAGCTCAGCTGGG
>NZ_AKJG01000082.1 GCF_000282455.1 Pseudomonas sp. GM74 | reverse complement strand
GCCGAACGCCGCCTCGCAGGCTCGGCAGCTGCTACAAAGGGTGTCGCGGCTGAAATTGCTTAACTGACTGGCATTACTCATATGGCCGGTTTTTTTTGAGTGAAATACGTCCATTTCATTTCAGCGCCAAAGCGTTGACCTTCATGGGTGAAAGCGATCCGAAGCGCGTAGCCAGAGGCCTGGACGGTGAAAAGCGCATCATCCTTTCGACGAGGGGGAGAGGAGCGGGGTTTACCTCGCGTCTACCGCTCATCGCCAAGGCATAAAACAGGCTTTGACATCATGGGGGATTTGGTTGAATATTCACCCATCGCATACGATTAAATCGAAAGCGATAGGATACAACGACAACCCTTGCCGTTTGGAGACTTAACCATGAACACCGGAAGCCGCCGCACAATGTTTATCTCGACCGCTCACGTTTCCCATGGTCAAAACGGCAACAACTGGATCATTGCACACGCCAATTGGTAAACGTTGTATTTTTAAATGTCACTAATATCGTATGCGATACAATCGCACGAAAGATTAAATGCTGAGGAAGTCCCCATGAGCAAAATCGAAAAAGTACTGGCAACCGGCAAAACCCACACCACTCACAGCGGTGTCGGCGGTCACAACGGCAACCTCGATATCGAACTGTCGTCTCCTGGTTCTGCCCAGCCGGCCCACGTCTTTGCCGCCACGCAGCCGCACCCGAAAGCCGAGCAACTGTTCGCCGGGGCCTGGTCTGCCTGCTACACCGCGGCAGTGGGGCTGGTGGCCCAGGAGCGCAATATCGTGCTGCCGGCGGATATGGCCGTCGACATCGAAGTGGACCTGGGCCAGACGGGTCTGGCCTATTTCCTTCAGGCCCGACTGACCCTGCGAGTGCCAGGGCTGGCACAGGATGTCGCGACCGAACTGGCCCACAACGCCGATGCAATCTGCCCATACTCCAAAGCCACACGCGGCAATATCGACGTTGCCCTGAACGTGATTACGGCGTGATGCCCGGATGCATCACTAATATCGCATGCGATGCAAGCGTGCACGAACATAACTCACTGTAATCCTGAGGGAATCATCATGAGCAAGATTGAAAAAGTACTGGCAACCGGCAAAACCCACACCACTCATAACAGCGCAGGCAACACCTCGCGCGGCCACAACGGCAACCTCGACATCGTGCTGTCGTCCCCCGGCAGCGACACACCGGCACACGTGCTCACCGCCGTCCAGCCGCACCCGAAAGCCGAGCAACTGTTCGCCGGCGCGTGGTCGGCCTGCTACATCGCAGCGGTGGGGCTGGCCGCCCAACAGATGAGGGTGACTCTGCCGAGCGACACGGCCGTCGACATTGAAGTGGACCTGGGCCAGACCGGTGCGGCTTACTTCCTCCAGGCCCGACTGACCCTGCGAGTGCCAGGGCTGGACCAAGGGGTGGCGACCGAGTTGGCCCACAACGCCGATGCAATCTGCCCATACTCCAAGGCCACACGCGGCAACATTGATGTCGACATCAACGTCCTGACGGCATAACCCCCATTGCGGCCGGCTCACCGGGGATCTTCCCGGTGAGCCGGCCGTCGGTGTTTATACGCACTTCCGATACCATCGCGTACGACGTATAGTTTCAGTCTCGCCAGACTGACCCAAGAGATCGCCCATGAAAAACACCGACAAGACATCCGCCCTGGATCTCAAGCTCTCCGAGTTCCTGTGTTTTGCGGTCTATTCAACCAACCTGGCCTTCGGCAAGGCCTACAAGCCGATGCTCGAACGGCTTGGCCTGACCTACACGCAATACATCACCCTGGTTGCGCTGTGGGAGGAAGACAACCAGACCGTTGGCAGCCTGGGTGAAAAGCTGTTTCTCGAATCCAATACCCTCACGCCGATCCTGAAGAAACTGGAAGCGATGGGGTACTTGCTGCGCCAGCGCGACCCGGAAGACGAACGCCAGGTGCGGATCAGTCTCACCAAAGAGGGGCGAAAACTGCGTGAAGGCCTCACCGAAGACGGCTTCCCGCAAACCGGTCTTGACCCTGACGACTTCGTGCAGATGCAGAAGGCCATTGTGAAGTTGCGGGGCAGTCTTATTCGGTCGACCAAGGACAGAGAGTAAGTCGTACCCGGTAAAGCGAGTAACCCCGGTTTTGCGGAGTGGACTGCGCGCAGAAACCCTTTCCTATTGCGCAATCAGGTGCATAAGTGCAGCAGGTTGCAGCGATAGAGAGTCGTCGGCCCAAGTAACGGATCAAAGCGGGCTTTAACCCCGGAGCGTAATACGAATATCGGATGTTGTGCGGCGGTTGTACCGCAGGACTGGCCCTTGGTCTGAATCCCCCCGGTTTCGGAGTGAATTCCCCCCGCTACTGGGCGCGATTCCCCAGCAGGAATCGCGTCTCCATTCGCTTGTGAATTTCAATTTCAGAGCAATGTTTGCGGGGCGTTCAGGCATGCCGGTAAAAATTGTCAGATCGATGGCAGGGTAATTGCTGAGCGAGGCTATCCCGTTCATGAAAGGTGTCGGGACGCCGTGGAGCTGTCAGTACCCCCATTGAGTGATTGATGGAACCGTCGGGTTGCATCGCGAAATACCCCTGGCTACTCAATGGAAGTGCTGCGGTCATCCTCTGCTACTGTCCAGGGGACGTCGATATGTATCACTTCAAGTCAGCGCTGCACCGGTTATCGGTATTGATCATTCCATGGACGCTGGTTTGCCTGCTCGCGGTAACGCTGGTGGCGGCGGACGAGCCTCAGGGCAATGACAATCAAAGTAATGACAAGTGGCTGGAGCCGGCACGTTCCAGGCTCATGCATGTGATTGGCGGGATGCCGTTCTTCCCCCATCGGGCCAATACCACCGGCAACCTGATCCTGAATGTGAAGGACTTCGACAATGCCCAGGTCTGTGGCGCTTGCCATACGGAGATCTACAAACAGTGGCGTTCATCGATGATGTCCCAGGCCTGGGATGAACCCATCTATCGGGCCTTGCTCAAGCGTGCGAGTTCGGCCACCGAGGGAAAGGTCGATAACTTCTGCACCGGCTGCCATACCCCGATCGGTCTCACGACCGGGCAGATCAATTCGCAGGTCAACCGCTCCTCGATTGAAGACAGCGCGAAGAATCATCCGATGCCTGGGGTCGATTGCGAGACCTGCCACAACATCAGTGCCCGCACGGGCCTCGATAACGGTGCCTATGTTCTGAGCCCGCGAGCGAACGGCAAGCCGACCAAGTTCGGCCCGCGCAGGGATGCCGTTTCGCCTTATCACGACACCGTGTATTCCGCCCTGCACACCCGCTCGGACTTTTGCGGCACCTGCCACAACGTCACGCACCCCTTCAGCAGCGTGGCGGTGGAGCGCACCTATGACGAGTGGCAGGAGAGCACCTACAGCCTTAACAATGTGACCTGCCAGAGCTGCCACATGCCGGGTTTCAAGGGTAAGGCCGCGATCATGGGGCCAGACCGTGAGGAGGTTGCCTCGCATTGGTTCAGCGGAGCCAATGCAATGATGCTCAAGCATCTCGGTCAGGAGGAGGGCGCGCAACGGGCACGCGACATGCTCGGGCGCGCCGGGGACATAAAGTTCGAGCAAGTGCCGGCAGCCATGACGCCCGGGCAATACACCTCTGTAGCCGTCAAGGTGACCAACGTCGGCGCCGGGCACAAGCTGCCGACCGGCTTTCCCGAGGGTCGGGAGATGTGGATCGATTTCCGGGTGCAGGATGCCAATGGTCGCCAGATCTATCGCCTGGGTTCGATCAAGGACGGCAAGACCGAGGTCAACACACGCAATTTCAAGGTGCACATAGGCGACAAGGACGGCAATCCGCTGGACGTCGAGGTCTGGAATGCCACGCAGATTCTCTCGGACAACCGCATTCTGCCCAAGGGCTACGATATCGGAGAGTTTTCCTTCCTGGTGCCGGCCGACGCCGTCGGACCGCTGACCCTGACAGCCGATCTGAACTACTGGCCGTTTTCCCAGAAACTCGCTGACTACCTGCTCGGCAAGGATAAAGTGCAGGTGGAAATCACCCGGATGGCCAACGTCACGCAGAGCGTACCCTTGTCGACCGGATCCGAGACGGCGAAGCAGGCGGTGCCCTCGAAGTCGAAACTCGACGACGCCAGCGCTTACTACAAGCAATGAACATGTCGTCGTAATGCCTGAAAAGCCGGCGTGATTCAAGTTTCCTCAACCAGGGTATTCAAAGTCTCGCCGTGCTCAAACCACCTGCTGCAGCAGTGGTCACTCAGTGGCACAACCTTCGGGATGAAACTACCCTGATGAAACACTTATCTCCGTCCTGTGGAGCTGGAAAATGATACGGATTTTTGCTGCCACTATCGTCTTCACAATGCTCGTCGCGCTTTCAAATACAGTGTTTGCTGAAACACCCTCACATAAAGATGCTCGCACATTCGTTGCCCAGGCACAGATAGGCAGAAACCTCTCTATCCTTGCACTTTCGGCAGCGAAAAGAACGATTACCTACGCGATGATCGTCACGAAGCTTGGAAGTGCAGATGCAAACAGTGCCGTGTCTGGTGAAATCAATGCATTGCTGCCGCAGTATCAGCCTAAGTGGGATGAGAACCTTGCGGCAGCCTATGAGAAGTCATTCTCTCAAGAAGAGTTGTCATCACTCGTGTCTGAAGGCCGCGCATCAAAATACGCGGTAAAAGTGAAAGAACAGCAATCCGAAATTGGTAGAGATATGCAGTCGAGTTCCGAGCCACTTCTGATTGCTCTTGTCACCGAGGCGCTTAAGGCGACTCTGTCCAAATACATCCCGAAATAAACTGTAAAACAGGGCGGCCGGCATCGCGGCCTCGAACGAAAACGCCCGCAAGACACAGGAATCGTTCATCAAGGTGGCAGAGGAGCGCATCGTTGTTTACTCGTCCGATGCAGCAACGTAGATGAAGTCCTGCTTACCGAATCGGCCTTCGGCTTTGCTGCCTGAGGTCAGGGGTTTCGGCACGAAGGTGGCGATGCCAGCCTGCTCGCAGGCAAGGATTTCCAGACCCTTGTAATAACCTCGGTCGGCGACCACCGTCAGCCACATCGGCTCGACGTTACGTTCGGCCTCACGCTCACGCTCACGCCGGCGGCTGGGCTGAATCCGATTGAGGCAACCGTAAATATAGATCTTCAGCAAGATCGCTGGATGGTAGGCCGGACGCCCCGTTGCAGCAGGATCAACACCCTCAAACCCAAGTGCACCCAAGTCGAGTTCATCGACGAAAACGTCGACCACTCGCACTGGGTTTTATTCGGCTACGTAATCATCCAGGCATTCCGGCAGCAACGTGACTTGCGTCCGGGCCTCACCTTCAATGAATCGCTTCATGATCGTCCCCGCCACGATCCAGACGATTAGACAATCGCAGGCGTTTTCACACAGCCTGGACCCAAAGCCGACCGTGATGACAGGCGGCTTTGGGATTGAAACGGTCATGCAGTCGGTTTTTTGCGTTTGCCGACGACATGACCAGCCGTTTGATAGGCGACGCTAGCCTCCGCTGCCGCTGCCGCTGCCGCTGCCGCTGCCGCTGCCGGTTTCCTGGTTATTGTCGACCTTGACCTGTGGCCCGACGCCATCTCCCGTACGGAATGTCGGTAACGCAACCGAGTTCACGAATTTAACGCCGTCCCAGCTGGGCAAAGGTGTGGGCATCAATTGGATCTGGCCCGGGTGCTCGGAGTCCCAACGCAGCAGCATCGCCGTGTCCTCATGCTGGGTGTTGTGGCAGTGCTCCATGTAGGTACCGGCAAACTCACGGATGCGTAAGGCCATTTCGACATTTTCGAGGCTCTCGGGATGGCGGCCTACATTGTAGATATCCTTGCGCGCGCCTTTTTCCCATTCGGGTGGTGGTTTTCCACCTCGAGTGAGAATGATCCCTTCCTCGAAGTGCACATGCACCGGGTGACTCCAGCCATTGCCACCGTTCTGGATCTTCCAGACTTCCAGCGTACCTTCACCCTTGAACCCCGCCGGTGTCGGGCCAGTGGCCAGTTGTGGCGCGGCTGAAATCCGGCGTGGGTCCATGCCGAAGCCTTCGCCGCCATCGGTCTTGATCGTCCAGGGCTTGAAATCCGTGCCGTTGGAGCGGCCAAAGATAAAGGTGCGGTGCCGCGCCTGGGCAAGCCGGGCGATATCGGCAGGGTCATCACGGTGCAAGGGCAGGGGGATCATGAACTTGCCCTCGGGCTTGCCAGGCTTGGCGGGCTCGAAGTCGACCGGGTTCATGCTGACATCCTGGCCGGTGTAAGGCTGGACGTTCAATTGCAGGAACAGGCCCACGCCCGGGTCACCGTTGACCCACTGTGGCCCGTGGCTGGTTTGCCTGACAACGGGCAGGTATTTCCCGGAGAGTACATCGGCCAATGGAATGTCGCGATTAGGGCGCTTGCCGTCTTCATGCTCCTCGATATTGACGAAGAAAATCTTGTCGCCCGGGCTGATGCCGTTTTTCGCGAAGTCGACGACGATGTCATAGCGTTCGGAAATGCCCTGTATCGGCAGAATGGCATTGTGGTTCTGTGTGTCGCCGTCGCCATCGAGGTCCAGGCTGCCATCGAACGGCACCGCGTGCTCCATGATATTGCCGTCGTTGGCAATCATGTGGAACGGCACCCGGTTATAGGAAACCCCGGAGCCGTTCGGGCCAGGAAACTCGCCACCATTGCCATTGACCTGACGCACCACCGCCAGCTTGAAGTAGCGAGAAACCGATCCGTTGAGAATGCGCAAACGGTAGCGGCGGGCACGTACGTCCAGGAAGGGCTTGTACTCCCAGTTGGTCAGCACCTGGTCACCGAGAAAACCGTCGGTGTTGAAGGGGTTGAACCACAACTGGCCGGCCTGGTCCCAGGCCTTGTCGGCGATCGTCAGGTTGACGTCATAGTCGCGGTTACCCCACCCCAGCCCCGAACCGCTGGGCAAGCGCAGGTTGACCCCGTCGTCGACCGACTCGTTGCCGCGGTCCACGGCGCTGTAGTAGTTCATCATCGTCGCATTGCCCTTGTAGACATTCTGCGCGGTGAAATCGAGCATGTGGTCGTGGAACCAGTGGCTGCTCATGGTTTCGCGCCAGTCGCCACGGATCTTGATGGTGCCTTGCTCGCAAGTCTTGAAGCCGGGGTTGGCGTCGTTGACGAACAGGGTTTCACCGGGGTCGCAGGGGAACGCCGCACGCGGATCCTGAGCGCTGGTATTGATGCTGTCGTAGCCTGCCAACTGGATCGGCCAGCGATAGTCGTAGAACTGGCCCGGGAAGAAGAACGCGTTGGCAAAACCGTCGCTTTCGGCGGGCGAGTGGCCGTTATGTTCGTGGGTGGAGAGGGTGTGCAGGCCAAAGCCCCGGTTGGCCGATGGGTCAATGGGCAAGGCATCGTAATGACGCATCAGCATCGCCTGGCCATAGCGTACCAGGAGCAGTTTGGGCGGAAAGGTGCCGTCGAAGGTCCACAGCGAATTGTGGTCCTGGACAGGGAAGTTGGCGTGAAACTGCACTTGAATGCCCTTGGTCGTGCCCTCGTTGTTCGGGTTGCCGTTGGTGTTGTGGTAGAGCCCGCCTGGCGCAAATTCCCCCACGGCGTAGTTATGCCGTTGCATACGATCACGCAAGCCGCTGTTGACGTGCGCGCCGGCTTGCACAGTCTTGAAGGCGTCGCGCGGGAAAAACTCATTGAAACGCTGGTGCGACCAGCCTTTGCCCGGTGGCCGGCCTTCTGCGGGTGAATCGACCCGGCGGTTGAGGAAAAGCTCGATCTGCGCCTTCCAGGGGTTGCGGTCCAGTACATTGGAGAACTCTGTCGGGAAGGGCGTCAATGCCGGCTCTCTGAGAAAGGCATCCAGCGCCGCCGGCGACGGGCCGCTACGCGCTACGTTCAATGGATCTTGCGCCGGCGCGGGGCCCAGCGTCGGAACCGGAAACGGAACGGGTGATGGCGGGTCGGTCGCATCCAGTTTGTTCGAGCCGAACTCCTCGAACAGTTCAAGCTTCTGGGTGAACGGTTGAGCCCCGAACACCGGGCTGGCGTTGCCGTTGGTAGGGATATTGAAACTGGGTTGCAGATTGGGTGGCAGCACATTGTCGACCAAGGGGGTTCGGCGGTTACCGACTACTCCATTGGGCAAGTCGAAAGCGCCGACGTTTGCGGGAGGCAACTTGAGCAAGTCCCTCAATGCGGCATTTGGGTCGGCGGGCTGATTGGTGAACGCCGATGGGTCGGTAGGAGGCGGTGGATCGGTGTTGTCGAGGGGGGCTGCCCGGGTCTGGGACAAGCCCAGCCCAAACACGATCACGGCAGCAGAGATACTCAACGCCAGTCTGGTTTTGGACAATGGACTAGGTTTCGGCCTTCCGGCATCCAGTTTCATCGCAAACACCTCTGACGGGTTCCTCGAAGCGTGGCAATACATGGATAACGAGCCACAGCTTCCAGCCCGACTGGCGAAACGCTTGATGTCGGGCCGGGATGGGAACGATGCATATTTCCCGCCGAAAGTGACAGGAGGTGAATGATGGCTCTACGCCGTGTCCCCTTATCCGCCGGCTCCAAGCTGGCGGATGAGTAGCCAGGATGAATACCCCGATGACGGGGAATATCCCCCAATACCGGGTGCAATTGTGCGGGGTGTCTGGGGGAAGAGACTTGGCCACTTTCTGAATGTTTCGATGACCGATTGCTGTCATTGAACCCGACTTCATCGGTGCCCGCTGCTGGCGGAAGTGACTGCGGGCCCAGGCTGTTCAGTCGTGCAGGCCTGCGGTTTCATCCAGGTGGTCAATGTGCCGGAAACGCTCCACCAGGAAATCGATCAGGCTGCGCACACGGGCTGACAGGTGTAACTGTTGCGGGTATACCGCATATACATCGGCGCGGGTCGGGGTCTGGTCTTCCAGCACTAATCGCAAGCGACCGCTGCGCACGTATCGGGCAATGTCCCATTCGGCGCGCAACAGAATGCCGTAGCCTTCAAGCGCCCAATTCAGGGCCACTTCGCCGTCATTGCAGCCCAGTGCGCCACGGACCTTGATGTTTTGCGTGCGCCCCCCGTTGGTGAAACTCCACACACCGTAGGGCGTTTCGTTTTGCCTGAGAAAGATGCAGTTGTGTTGCTGCAGGTCCGACAGGCGTTGCGGTACACCATGCTTTTCCAGGTACAGCGGCGAAGCGCATAGAAGACGGCGATTGGACGCGATCTTGCGGGCGTGGAAGGCGGCGTCCGGCAGGGTGCCGAAGCGTATGCCCAGGTCGAACCCATGGGTCGTCAGGTCCAGGGGGTGATCGCTGATTTCCAGCTGCACCTCCACCTCCGGGTACTGGGCGAAGAATGCACCCAGGGCCGGGCCGATGTATCGGCGACCGAAACCCAGCGACGCGTTGACCCGAATCAGGCCTTTGGGTGTGGCCCGACTGCTGTGGATCAACCGCTCGACCTCATCGATCTGCGTCAGGATGCGGGCGGCGTGGGAAAACAGCAGCTCACCTTCCGAAGTCAGGCTCATGGAGCGCGTGGTGCGATTGACCAGGCGGATGCCCAGTCGAGCCTCCAGCGCAGTGAGACGCTTGCTGACCGCCGGCGGCGTGATACCCAGTTCCCGTGCAGTCGCGGCAAGACTGCCTTTATTGGCCAAGAGGTAGAAAAACGACAAATCCAGGGTCTGGCTCATTCGTAACTCAAAGTTATTTATGTAGTGATTATGAGTAACTCACACCTATTTGTTCACTACATATACTCCGCTCACACCCTGATTGAACAGCCCGTTCGACAGACACAACAAGAAACTACGAGAGTGGAGTTGACCATGAGCACATACAAGATTGCAGCGGTTCCAGGTGATGGCATCGGTGTCGAAGTGATCGCCGCTGGCGTCGAGGTGCTGCAAGCCCTGTCGAAAAAGTCCGGCTTCCAGCTGGATTTCAAACATTTCGACTGGAACTCGGATAACTACCTGAAAAACGGCTACTACATTCCCGAAGGTGGCCTAGAAGAACTGAAAACCTTCGATGCCATCTTCTTCGGTGCAGTGGGCGCGCTCAACGTGCCGGACCACATTTCACTCTGGGGTTTGCGCCTGCCGATTTGCCAGGGCTTCGACCAATACGCCAACGTACGTCCTGCCCGGGTACTGCCGGGGGTGAAGAGCCCGCTGCACAACGGCGATCAAATTGACTGGGTGGTGGTGCGGGAAAACTCCGAAGGTGAGTACTCCGGCAACGGTGGTCGGGTACACCGTGGCCTGCCGGAAGAGGTCGCCACCGAAGTCTCGGTATTCACCCGTGCCGGCGTCGAGCGCATTCACCGTTTCGCTTTCGAACTGGCGCGCAGTCGTCCACGCAAGCACCTGACCATGGTCACCAAGTCCAACGCCCAGCGTCATGGCATGGTGCTGTGGGACGAGATTTTCTACGAAGTGGCCAAGGATTTTCCGGACGTCAGGATCGACAAGGAACTGGTCGATGCGGTGACCACGCGCATGGTGCTCAAACCGTCGACGCTGGATGTGATCGTCGCCACCAACCTGCACGCCGACATCCTGTCTGACCTGGCCGCGGCACTGTCCGGCAGCCTGGGCATCGCACCGACCGCCAACCTCAACCCGTCACGTCAATTCCCATCGATGTTCGAACCGATCCACGGCTCGGCGTTCGACATCACCGGCAAAGGTGTGGCCAACCCGATCGCGACGTTCTGGACGGCCGCGATGATGCTCGAGCACCTCGGTGAAAACGCCTGCGCCAAGCAGTTGATGTCAGCGATCGAAGCGGTGACCGAAAGTGGTTTGCACACCCCGGACCTTGGCGGCAACGCCACCACCCGCCAGATCACGGATGCGGTCATCGCATTGATCAACCGCTGATTTTTCCAGCGCTTGCAGGCAGTACTGCGGCACAACGCCGAGGAGCAGGTCAGTTGATCTGACTCCTTGGCATTTCCTGACAACAATAAAAAATCAGGGCCCTGTCATGAAAAGAATATTCGGCAAACTCTATGTGCAAGTGCTGATCGCCGTGATCCTCGGCGCCATCGTCGGCGTGTTCGTTCCCGAAACCGGCGCTGCGCTCAAACCTTTGGGCGATGCCTTCATCAAATTGATCAAGATGCTCCTCGCTCCGGTGATCTTCCTGACCGTGGTCACAGGGATTGCCCGCATGGAAAACATGAAGGAGCTGGGGCGTGTAGGCTTTCGGGCCTTGCTCTATTTCGAAGTGGTCTCGACCCTGGCGCTAGTGGTCGGCCTGGTGGTGGTCGATGTGTTCAAGCCCGGTGCCGGCATGAATATCGATGTCGCCACCCTCGACACCTCCAGCCTGGCCACCTACACCTCGGCGGTGAAACATGCATCGTTCATGGACTTCGTCATGAACATCATCCCTGACACCATCGTGGATGCCTTCGCCAAGGGCAATGTGCTGCAGATCCTGCTGTTTTCCATTCTGCTGGGCATCGCCCTGGCGCATGTAGGGCCACGGGGCAAGGCATTCGTCGATACGCTCGATAGCCTGATGCAGGGTATGTTCCGCATCGTCAACATGGTCATGCGCCTGGCACCGATCGGCGCATTTGGTGCCATCGCCTTCACGATCGGCAAGTATGGCTTCGGCTCGCTGTTCTCTCTGGGCAAGTTGATGGCTTGCGTCTATCTCACCTGTGCCGTGTTCGTGATCTTCGTGCTCGGTCCGATATGCCGCTACAGCGGTTTCAGCCTGTGGAAGTTCTTGAAGTTCATCAAGGAAGAATTGTTCACCGTGCTGGGTACCAGTTCTTCGGAGTCGGTGCTGCCACAGATGATTTCGAAAATGGAGAAGGTCGGGGTGTCCAAACCCGTCGCCGGGATGATCATTCCCTCCGGCCTGACCTTCAACCCGGACGGGCAAGCGATCTACTACACCATTGCCGCGATATTCATTGCCCAGGCGACC
Source organism: Pseudomonas sp. GM74 (assembly GCF_000282455.1). GTDB lineage: Bacteria > Pseudomonadota > Gammaproteobacteria > Pseudomonadales > Pseudomonadaceae > Aquipseudomonas. The sequence continues at coordinate 18,017 of NZ_AKJG01000082.1, read as the reverse complement.
AACACGCCGTTGACCCTGACCGATCAACTGATCGTGCTGGCGGTGCTGATGTTCACCTCAAAAGGCTCGGCAGGTGTCACCGGTTCCGGGTTCATCATTCTGGCCGCTACCTTGTCTTCCCTGGGCACCATACCGGTGGCGGGCATGGTGTTGTTGCTGGGTGTCGACCGGTTCATGTCGGAAGCGCGGGCAATCACCAACACCATCGGCAATGGCGTGGGCACCATGGCGATTGCCAAATGGGTCGGGGCGCTGGACACCGTCAAGATGCACAAGGCACTCAATGGTGAGATCGAGGAGCAAAAGCCCGAGGAGGTGCGGGCGGAGGTTGTTCATACCCATTCATCGGTAGCGAGCAGTCCCTTGCTGCCCAGCCTTGACAAAGCCTCTCGAGCGTAAGTATCCGGGGGCCCTTGGCAGGCGGACTGAACCTCGATACGAGATTCAGTCCGTTGCCCTGTAAACGTCTTAACCTTGAAGTGCTTCCATCAGCACTTGTACCAACTGCCCACCTTCTGGAGTCGCCCAGCTTCCAGCCAGTTCGGCAATCAGTTGGTTGGTGGTGGTCAATGTCACGCCGCCCTTGTCCATTCGGCGCAGGGCGATGTCATCGGCCATGACGCTGGGTCAACCTCCGCCATCAGCGACTACCTGAACTTCAAAGCCGTCACGTACCAGGCTAAGGGCCGGGTAAACGGTGCAGACGTCATTGGTGACACCGGCAATAATCAGTTTTTTGCGGCCGGTAGCCTTGACGGCGGCGGCGAAGTTTTCATCGTCCATGGCATTGACGAAATGACTAATCCATTAATGGGATAATGCCTTGGAATATCTCAACGATATGGCGCTGTTTGTCGAGGTGGTAAAGGCGCGCAGTTTCAGTCGCGCGGCAGAAACCCTGGGGATCCCCAACTCGACCCTGTCCCGGCGCATAAGCGAGCTGGAGAAAGGCATCCCGAAGATGACGCCCTTCTGGCACTGGATGCCGGCGCGCGCGGGTATGTGTTGAAAGGTGTCAGCGGACCGGACCTCATTCAATGCGTCGGTGGCCGCGCCACGAATGGTTTCCAGCGACTCCTGATCGACCGCGGAGCAGTTTTCGGCCAGGTCGTCGAGGCGGATCAGAATCAAGGTCAACAACTGCGCCGGCCCATCGTGCAGGTCTGCGCCAATGCGCCGCAAGGTGAGTTCGTTGACCCGGGAAAATTCCTGGGTAGCCGTCGCCATCTTGTGCTGGAGTTCGGCATTGCTGATGTGCAAGCGGGTTTGTTCCTGCAGCCGCAAGCGCAGCGCCACTTGCTGTTGCTGTTGCTGGATAATCTTGTCACTGCGTCGCACGATGAAGAAGAGCAGCGTCAGCATTGCCAGTGTCGCGGTGCCCACATCCGCCCATACCTGCTGCCGGACGCGACTGATCTCGCGCTTGAGGCTATCGGCCTTTTCATAGAATTCGCCCACCGGGATGATATCTCCGGTGCGTGAATCCCGCAGGGGTGCGTAGATCTCATAGAGCGGTACGTTGAGCTTGCGTTCGAACTCGTTCTCATCCTCGTCCAGGTCTTTGAGGTCGGTGACCACATTGCCCTTGAGTGCCTCGGTGATTTCATCGAGTGGGAATTTTCGGTCGGTGATAGCTCTGTTCGTGCCGTAGATCACCGTGCCATCCGTTCGCCAGATCTTGACCTGCAACTCAACGGATATCTGGAGATTCGCTGTGGGCGCCACGCCCATGACTGACAGTAGTTCACTGTATGGCGATCCGACAGTTTCACGGGCGTACCAGGCACCACCGATGATCAGCCGGAGCATCGCCGGTTCAAGCCGGACGCACCGCCAGGATTTGCTCGATCAACCACGCCAGCGCCGGCTCATGTTGGCGTTGCGCCAGATACACCAGTTCAAGGTGGAACGAGCCGACGTCGAACGGCAATTCGAACACCTGCAGTGGTAGCAGTTGCGCGAATTGATTGGCCAGCTGGGTCGGCAGGACGACGCTCAAGTCCGAATGGGCGACCAGGTGCGCCGCCTGCAGGTAGTTGGGTGTGGTGTAGACGATTTTTCTCGACAGGCCTTGCTTGCCCAGCCATTGGTCGACCATGCCGCGCGACTGGCCGCCACTCACCCAGAGATGGCGCAGCCTCAGGAAGTTATCCAGTGTGAGTGGGTCGTGTGCCAGCGGATGCTGCTTGCGCACCGCCAGTCGCAGGGTTTCGCTGTGCCAGGCACGGCGGGTGAAACGCGCCGGCACTTCCTCGAAGCGTCCCAGAACCATGTCCAGTTCACCCCGGTCCAGCAGTTCGGCAGGAAGGCTGGGGGCGAGGTGAGCAACGTCGATACGCAGGTTTGGCGCTAGCTCACCCAGGCGCGCAAGCAAGGGCGGCATGCACAGCTGTTCGACAAAGTCAGTCAGCGCGATGCGCACCTGCTGCTGGCTCAGGCGTGGGTCGAAGGTTTCTCCGGCATTGAGTGTCTGTTCGATCTGTTGCAAGGCCGCGCGAATCGGCCCTTCAAGCGCCAGCGCCCGGGAGGTGGGTTGCATGTGGCGGCCAACCCGCACCAGCAAGGGGTCGTCGAACAGTGAGCGCAGGCGGGCGAGGGCGTTGCTGACGGTGGGCTGGCTGAGGGCCAGGCGTTCGGCTGCTCGCGACACGTTCTGTTCGCGCAGCAGCATATCGAGTACGCGGAGCAAATTCAGATCGAAGTTTTTTAAATTCAAATTACAAATACCAGGCATACGAAAATGAAATTTCAAAAATAGTAGGCGCCTGCTTAGGGTGACGGCAATCTTTTCCGCTCTGCCAACCCATGAGGCCCGCCATGAAGTATCAAGCTCCCCTGCGCGACATGCGTTTTGTGCTGCACGAACTGTTCGATGTCAGTGGTCATTGCGAGCGGTTGAGCAAGGGGCTGGACCGGGAAACCATCGACGGCGTCCTTGAAGAAGCCGCCCGCTTCGCCGCCGAAGTGGTCGCACCGCTGAACCGCAACAGTGACGAGCAGGGTTGCCGGCTTCACGACGGCCACGTCACTACGCCCCAGGGATTTCGCGACGCCTATCGGCAGTACGTCGATAACGGCTGGGCCAGCATGACCGGACCGCTGGAGTTCGCCGGCCAGGGTTTCCCGCAACTGATATCGGCCAGCTTCCACGAAATGCTGATGGCCGCCTCATTGTCCTTTCGCATTTATTCCGGCCTCACCGAAGGCGCGGTGCTTGCATTGCATCGCCATGGCAGCGAGGCGCTCAAACGGGCGTACCTGGAAAAAATGGTCAGCGGTGAATGGTCCGGCACCATGTGCCTCACCGAGCCCCAGGCCGGTACCGACCTGGCCCTGCTGCGAACCCGTGCCCAGCCTCGAGCCGACGGCAGCTATCAGGTCAGCGGCAGCAAGATCTTCATCAGCGGTGGCGAGCAGGACCTGACCGCCAACATCATTCACCTGGTCCTTGCCCGTTTGCCGGATGCACCGGCCGGGGTGAAGGGCATCAGCCTGTTCCTGGTGCCCAAGTTCATTGCCGCGGCCGATGGAGCACCGGGGCCGCGCAATTCGCTGAGTTGCGGCGCACTGGAACACAAGATGGGCATCAAGGGCGCGTCCACCTGCGTGATGAACTTCGACGGCGCACAAGGCTGGTTGATCGGTGAACCGAATCAGGGGCTGGCCTGCATGTTCACCATGATGAACGATGCACGCTTCCAGGTTGGCCTGCAGGGACTGGGCATCGCCGAAGCCGCCTTCCAGGGTGGCCTGGCTTATGCCCGCGAGCGCCTGCAGTCGCGGGCCATCAGCGGCCCGGTGGCACCGGACAAGAACGCCGACCCGATCATCGTGCATCCCGATGTACGGCGCATGCTGCTGACGCAAAAAACCTTGAGCGAAGGTTGCCGCTTGCTCGCCGCCTACACCGCGCTGCAACTGGACCTTGAACACGGCGACCCACAACCCGAGGCTCGCCAGAAGGCGAGTCGTCGGGCGGCGCTGCTGATTCCGATCGTCAAGGCCTTCTTCACCGACGTCGGCCAGGAAGTCGCCAGCCTGGGCGTTCAGTTGTACGGCGGTCACGGTTACATCCGCGAGTGGGGCATGGAGCAATTGATGCGCGACAGCCGCATCACTCAGCTATACGAGGGGACCAACGGTATCCAGGCGCTGGATCTGCTTCGGCGCAAGGTGCTGGGCGACGGCGCAACGGAGTTGGGCGCCCTGATCGATGAACTGGCCGTGCATGTCGACGTGGCCGGTTCGCAAGCATCGCTGAGGGAGATGGCCAAGGCCATGCAACAGCGTCTCGCCGAGTGGCGTGAACTGGGTACCGAGGTGGTCGAGGCGTGTCGGCATGATGTGCAGGAAATCGGCGCCATGTCGGTGGACTTCCTGGCGTACAGCGCTTATGTGCTGGTGGGCGGGCTGTGGTTGCAGGCGGCTGTGCGTGCCCAAGCCGCACTGGATGCAGGCACCGACGAACCCGGGTTCTATCGGGCCAAGCTGCAAGCGGCGGATTTTTACTGGCGCCGGGTGCTGCCCCGTGCCAGTGGCCACCGCGAAAGCCTGCTGGGCGGTGCCCATTGCCTGATGGCCATGGACGAGGCCGATTTCGCATTTTGATGGCGACCCTGTGCGGCGGTAACCGAGAGGATTCGGTTACCGCCGCAACGCGTACACCCACCTATATTCAGGCTTGCGCGGCGCTGACCTTGCCAGTGATCGTGGCATTTTTGCGGACTGCTTGATACAGCAGGCTGGACACCAGGAACCCGACAATGGCCAATACGCTCATCAACGAGAACACGTAGTTGTAGCCCTGTTGACCCGGGAAGTGGTCAAGGATTGCGCCATAGATGACGTAGGCGAACATGCCGGGCGCATAGCCGATCAGGCAACCGATCCCAAAGGCTGAACCGGTGATGTGCTGGGGAATGCCGACTTCACCCATGGGTGCCCAGAACACGCCGCGCATGGAAAAGACAATCAGCGCGAAGGAAAGGGTGGCCGCCATGCCGGCGTAGATGAAATCCGGGCTTTTCGGGATGAGCATGATGACGCCCATCAGCGGCAACAACGCCAGGAATGCCCACTTCAGATAGCGGCTGGAACTCTTGAACTGTTTGTCGGCAATGAAGCCACCGGCAGGGCCGCCCAGGATCTTGAGGAAGTACTGGTTGATGATGCCGTAGGCGCCTACCAGGGCCACGGGCAGTTCGTACATTTCCTTGAGGTAGGGAATGAAATAGGTCAGGCCGCAGTACACGATGTAGACCATGAACACGTTGAGGCTGACCAGCCAGATGCCCGGCACCTTGATGGCCTCGAGCAGGTTGGACAACCCGTTCTTCGGCTTGACGGTCGACTGGGTTTTGCCGCTCTTGAGCAGCAGCCAGGTCAGGGTGCCGGCAAGAATGTCGATGACCGAGTAGAAGAGGATCGCCGATTTCAGACCGTTTTCACCGGAGCCCATGGCGACGAAGACACCCAGCGCAGAGAAGGCGACCAGGGTATCGATGACGCCACGCCCGCCTTCGAGCAGGCCGAACAGGCGACCCTGTTCCTTATCGTCGCCCAGGTTGCGGATGGCTTTGAGCAGCGAAGGCCAAAAGAGGCAGTCGGCACACACGGCCAGCAGGCAGAACACAACCAGCAGGTTGCTGAAGGGTGGAAAGGTCGCCAGGTAGAGCCCCAGGCCCCCGGTACCGATCAGGCCGAGGGGGATCAGCTTGCGCGTATCGAACCGGTCGGCGAGCATGCCGCCGACCACGAACAGCGCGGTGGCGATGATGGCGTTGGCGCTCAGCAGCACGCCGATTTCAGTGTGGGACAGCCCCATGAATTCTTGCATGGGGATGTAAAAGGCGTCTTTGAGATTCGCCAGCTTGTAGATGGTGCCGCCACCGAGGATGAGAATCAGGAATCTGAGCCATTTGGCCTTGTCTTGGGATGTCATTATTGTTCTCCAGGCGTAATTGGGTAGGCAGTGCCGGTCGGCACGTCAGGTTCAGGCGTTAGCGCAATGGGCCAGGGTCAACTCGGCCAGGGTGCGGAACTCGGCCAGCAGACCTCGTACGTAGGCGACCTGGTTGTTTGCCCAACGATGCTCATCGGCCAGCATTCGCTCCAGCGAGAAGCCTTCGGGCAGCGCGGTTTCACTCATTTCCCGGTACGCAATGAACGGGTCGGCGGCTTCGTCGAGCTGGCGGAACGCCGGGGCGACGTAGTGGTTTTCCTGCTCGAGAATGAAGGCGATCACCTGCGGGGTTGATTCGCCGAGCATCAGCAATTCGAACAGCATGCGTGCGCTGGGCAGGTCGTCTTCGTCACTGCCTTGCAGCACGCCGTAATGCCCGAAGCCGTTTTGCTCAGGCACGATGCGCACACCCTTGAGATGGGTCTGGCGTATGTGCGGGGCCAGGGCGCGCAGTGCCGCCAGGGGCTGTTCGCAGGCGTTGATCATGTTGCCGAAGTCGAACAGGGCGTGCAGGCGAGGGTGGTTCAGGCGGCCCAGCAGTTGAGCGATCTCGCCGCTCTTGAGTTCTTCATGCTGCTCGAAGTCGAAGAACAGGTCGTGCTCGTCTGCCTGTTGCGCGAGGTAGTGCAGGTCCGACTCGATCACGTCCATGACCCGGGACAGCGCCCCTTCGTAGCGTGAGTAGACACGGATGTTGCGGGTGCCCAGCGCCTTGGCGATGGCGATCACTTGATCGACATCCTTTTTCAGGGTGCTGCTGATTTCCAGATGCACATCGAGCCCGAGGGCATTGGCCTTGGCAGCGAACGCCTGAAGCTGCGCGGCGTTCATTTGGCTCAGGCTGTTTTCCTCACCGTCGAGCAGGTGCAGGCTCAGGCCCTGCAGTTCGTGGCGATAGGCGAAGTCCAGCAGGTCGCCAGGGGTGACACGGCCGTGGGTCAGGTTGGTCAGCAAGGGATAGGCATGGGCAAACAGGCGCAGTTGCGCCAGTCGGTCGAGCAACTGGCGGGCCAGTGCCTCGGTCAGTAGGGGGGGAGCCTCGGCCTCGACAGCCTTATGGCTGAGCAAGGCGTTGAATCGTTCCTGGATCTTATTGTTCATTCGAGTCGTTCCTGGTTCAGACACCGGGTCTACCGGCGCAGCCTTTATCGCGCCAGTCAGGAACTCTCGATAGATCCATTATCAGTTAAATCATAAGACCACTTGCCTTGGGTCAAGTGGCCGGCTGCAGGTAGCCCATTTTGTCCAGGGCCTGGGCCAGCGCTTCGACGCGCACTTCGGCCTGGTCCTCAGGGGTGCTGGCGAAGCCGATGAGCAGCGCCGGCGGCAAGACATGTTCGACGCAGTAGTCGCTCAGGGGATAGGTATGAATGCCATGCTCGCCAAGTTCCCTGGCCAGGGCGTCGTCGTCGAGATGCGCGGGTAACCAGGCGATCAGGTGCATGCCGGCTTCCACCGGCGTGATCCTGAAGAAAGTCCCCAGCCGTTTCTGCAGGTGTTCGACCAGTGCCTGCTGGCGAGCCTGATACAGGGCGCGCATTCGACGAATATGGCCGAGAAAGTGGCCTTCGCGCATGAAGTCCGCCGTGACGGCCTGGAGCAGGGTGGGCGGGCTGCGATCCATGACCGCCCGCAGGGTGCAGAAGGGGTCGATCAGGGCGTTCGGCAGTATCACGTAACCCAGTCGTAGCGAGGGGAAGAGCACTTTACTGAAGGTTCCGGCGTAGATAACCCGGGCCCATTGGTCCATGGCATAGAGTGCCGGCAGGGGACGGCCGTTGTAGCGGAACTCGCTGTCGCAGTCGTCCTCGATGATCCAGCTTTGATTCTGGGCGGCCCAGTCGATGAGTTCCTGGCGCCGCCCATAACTCATGGTGACGCCCAGGGGATGCTGGCGAGAGGGTGTGGTAAACACCAGGCGGGCGTCAGGGCACAGGGCCAGGCCTTGCCGGACATCGATCCCCTGTTCGTCGATACGCAACGGCACGACCTGACCACCCTGGGCCTGGAGCGCAATTCGCGCCGCGATATGCCCCGGATCCTCCATCCAGAAGCTGTCCTGCGGATTGAGCAACAGCATGCCCAGCAGGTTGAAGGCTTGCTGGGCGCCGGACACGATGACCACCTGATCGGCACTGCAATCAATGCCACGGGCATCGAAGACGTACTCGGCAATCGCCTCGCGCAGGGCCAGCAAACCTTGCAGTTCGCCATAGCCGAGCATGGCCTTGGTCGGCTTGTGCAGATGACGATTCAACAGCCGTTTCCAGACCGATTGCGGGAACGCATCGTAGGCGCTGTGGCTGGGCAGGAACGAGGTCGGGCTGCCGGTCGCCCAGTCGGCATAGGAAACACCGCGGAAATGATCGCTGCGCAACGACAGCATGGACTGGCTCAGGTCGGACAGGCGAGGAGGCTGGCGCTTGTGCTCATCATCCTCGATACCACGGCTTTCCCATTCATGGCCGACGTAAGTCCCGGCCCCGGTCCGCGACGTGAGAAAACCTTCGGCAATCAGTTGATCGAACGCATTGAGAATGCTGATTCGCGACAGCTGCAGCTCCTTGCTCAGGGTCCGGGTCGATGGCAGGCGCACGCCACCCTGAATCCTGCCGCTGAGAATCTGTTTGCGAATCTGCAAGTAGAGTTGGCGGTACAAGGGGATGGAGCTGGTACGGTCCAGTTCGATACCTGACAACAGCAAACCTGCGGAGGATTTCATTTTTGGTTCGTCTGGATGAAGTGTGATTTGGCCTGAATTGCCATCAGGCACCCGGGGGCGAAAGGGTATCGAGGGGTGCTGGATAAGTCATCCACCACAGCGTCACAATAATATGGCTGCTGAGTACGGCATTGCACTAACCGGTCTTGTCATGGTCCATACACCCCGCATGACCCTCAGCGGTCGAACCGACCGGCCCCGCATCGATAACTTGATCAAGGACAGCGAAAGCATGATCGCCGCCACATAATCAGCAAGCCCTCCACCCGGTTCCGTGAATCGGGCCTCGCCGTACGTTTATCCCTCAATCCCGTTCGAAGATTTAATCCATGTACCTACGCAAAATTGCAGTTGGGCTGTCGGCCCTTGTTTTGCTCTCGCCTGGGGCGCAAGCCCGCAGTCTGCTGGATCTGCTCAAGCCACCCACCGCGCAACATGAACAAACCTCCCGTTCGGGCTCGATCAGCCAGAAAGCGGCCCTGGACCTCTATTCAAACAAACAGAAACAGGCATCGTTTGACGGCTGCGCAGAACTGTTCCCGGCAGCGAAACCGATCAACACGGCCACGGTGCCTGCCTCCATGAAACCCATGGCACTGTGTTCCGACAACTTCGCGGTGCTGTACTCGCAAACCAGCAAGACCCCGCTGGTGGTGGTCGAACGCCTGAATGCGGCCCAGTTGCAGGATGCCAAAGGGGAGGAGCGCACCAACCAGTTCTACCCGGACCCGCGCATTCCCAAGAGTGGGCGCGCCGAGTTGAGCGACTACCGCAGCCAGCACCCGGCCGTGGACCGTGGCCATCAATCCCCGGCAGCCGATGCACCGAATCCCAATGCGATGGCCCAATCCTTTGCGCTGTCGAACATGGTGCCGCAGGACCCGACCAACAACCGCAAGATCTGGAGCAAGGTCGAGTCTGACGTCCGCAAGTTTGCCAAGCGCGCCGATGGCAACGTGTTTGTCTTTACCGGCCCGCTCTTTGACCCGGGTCACTCGACCATCGGCGACAACCAGGTCTGGGTGCCGACCCGCCTGTTCAAGCTGGTGTACGACGCATCGTCTCAACGTGCCTGGGCCTACGTGCTGCCTAACGCAGAAACCCGGATCGAGAAGCCGATGGACTATGAGACGTTCGTGAAGAGTACCGGGCTCAAGCTGCTCGGGAATCTGCCTGTGACAGGTTCCGCCGGGCGCACCTGATGGCTTGATGAACAGCACCCCAAAGGTTGGAGGCAACCGATGGGGTGTTGCATTCACCGATAAAATATCGGCAAGGGGTAACAGATTGTAAAAATGGACTATACCCAATAGGGCAATCGCTCCGGACCCGGGACATGACGCCTATGAAAAGGGTCGCCCCAGGAACTTCAACGTCAAGCAGACCGAGAGATTCTGGATATGAACGCTTTGAAAATCGCTGCCAGCGATGCGGTCCGGGAGTGTTTTGATAATTCCCGTGAAATCGTCCGGTTCGACCAGACGGACTTTACCGATGTCGCTGTCGCCGTGCTCTGCGTTGATGACTTGGCCGCCGGGGTGCTGGATGCCATCAAGCGCACCGGCTTCGACATTCCGATCTTCCTGGTGGCGTCTCAGGGCCGCAGCAATCGCTCCCTGGCGATTTACAAGCAACTGCAGGATGTCATCTTGCAGGTCAATGGAGTCTTCGACTTATCCAGCAATAATGCCGAATACCACGGCAACCAACTGGAGACCGCCGCCAAGGCTTACGAAGCAAGCCTGCTGCCGCCGTTCTTCGATTCGCTCAAACACTACACCGAGGCGGCCAACGCCACCTTTGCCTGCCCCGGCCACCAAGGCGGCCAGTTCTTTCGCAAGCACCCGGCGGGGCGGCAGTTCTTCGACTTCTTCGGCGAGACGCTGTTTCGCGCCGACATGTGCAACGCCGACGTCAAGCTCGGTGACCTGCTGATCCACGAAGGCCCGGCGCTGCTGGCGCAGAAACACGCCGCGCAGGTGTTCAATGCGGACAAGACCTACTTCGTGCTCAACGGCACCTCGGCCTCGAACAAGGTAGTGACCAACGCCCTGTTGACCCCGGGTGACCTGGTGCTGTTCGACCGCAACAACCACAAGTCCAATCACCAGGGCGCGTTGCTGCAGGCCGGTGCCACGCCGGTGTACCTGGAAACCGCGCGCAACCCTTACGGCTTCATCGGCGGCATCGACGCCCACTGTTTCGAAGAGGACTACCTGCGCGAACTGATCGCCGAGGTCGCCCCGGACAAGGCGCAACTGCCGCGGCCGTTCCGCCTGGCGATCATTCAACTGGGCACCTATGACGGCACCATCTACAACGCCCGGCAAGTGGTCGACCGCATCGGCAAGCTGTGTGACTACATCCTGTTCGACTCGGCGTGGGTCGGCTACGAGCAGTTCATCCCGATGATGAAGGACTGCTCGCCACTGTTGCTCGACCTCGACGAGAACGACCCGGGCATCTTCGTCACCCAGTCGGTGCACAAGCAGCAGGCCGGTTTTTCCCAGGCCTCCCAGGTGCACAAGAAGGACCGCCACATCAAAGGCCAGGCGCGCTATTGCAACCATCACCGGCTCAACAACGCGTTCATGGCCCAGGCCTCCACCAGCCCGTTCTACCCGCTGTTCGCCTCGCTGGATGTCAACGCGCGCATCCATTCCGGGCGCAGCGGCCTGCGCCTGTGGGAAGACTGCGTGAAGTTCGGCATCGAGGCGCGCAAGCTGATCCTCGAAGCCTGCACCATGGTCCGCCCGTTCGTGCCGCACAGCATTGAAGGGCGCGCCTGGGAAGACTATCCGACGGAAGAAATCGCCAACGACATCCGCTTCTTCGAGTTCCATCCCAAGGACCGCTGGCACGCCTTTGCCGGCTACGCCGAGAAGCAGTACTTCATCGACCCGTGCAAGTTGCTGTTCACCACGCCGGGCATCGACCCGGTGGACGGCAGCTACACCGACTTCGGCATTCACGCCGGCATTCTGGCCAACTTCCTGCGCGAGAACGGCATCGTCCCGGAAAAGTGCGACCTCAACTCGATCCTGTTCCTGCTCACCCCGGCCGAAGACTGGGCGAAGATGACCCACCTGGCGGCGCAGATCGCCCGCTTCGAACGCTTCATCAGCGATGACGCGCCGATGAGCCGGGTGCTGCCGGCCATCTACGCGCAGCATCAGGAACGCTATCGCAACTACACCATTCGCCAGCTCTGCCAGGAAATGCACGACTTGTATCGCCATCACAATGTGCAGCAGTTGCAGAAGGACATGTTCCGCAAGGAACACTTCCCGAAAAAGGCCATGAACCCGCAGCAAGCGCAGATCGAGTACATCCGTGGCAACGTCGAACTGGTGGCGCTGGCGGATGCCGACGGGCGCATTGCCGCCGAGGGCGCGCTGCCTTATCCGCCGGGCGTCTTGTGCGTGGTGCCGGGGGAGATCTGGGGCGGCGCAGTGCTCAAGTACTTCCTGGCCCTGGAAGAAGGCATCAACCGCTTGCCCGGTTTCACGCCGGAGTTGCAGGGGGTGTACCTCAAGCAGGAAGGCGGTCGTACCCGGGCGTATGGGTACGTGATCAAGGTCTGATGCTGCACGGGTCAGAAGCGTCCAACCTGCAAGGTTCATGTGGTCAAGCAGTAAGCGTTAGCCCCTGTCCGGCTGCGTGCTGTACGTCGCCAGACCCAGGTTCAAAACTCTGCAAAAGGCAAGGAGTTTGCGATGGCTGATTCAAGCAAGAAAATGGGCCTGATGGGGCTCACGACGCTGGTAACGGTCAACATGATGGGCTCTGGCATCATCATGTTGCCCACCAACATGGCTCAACTGGGTGCCGTCTCGCTGCTGTCATGGATCTTCACCGCGATCGGTTCGATGGCCATCGCCTACTGCTTTGCCCAGTGCGGGGTCTTCTGCTCTCGCTCCGGCGGCTTGTCCGCCTATACCGAAGAGGCCCATTCAAAGTCGGGCTTTTTCCTCTGCTCGTACCTGTACTTCCTGTCCCTGGCCATCGCCAACGTGGCCGTGGCCATTTCGGCGGTGGGCTACATGACAGCCTTCGTGCCCTGGCTGGGTAGCGGAGCCATCCCATTGTGCGTCGGCACGATCGGGCTGATCTGGCTGACCACCTTCGCCAACTTCGGTGGCCCTGGCATCACCGGCAAGATCGGTGCGTTCACGGTGTGGGGCGTGATCATTCCGGTAGCGGGCCTGAGCATCATCGGCTGGTTCTGGTTCAAGCCCGATGTGCTGGCCGCTGCCTGGAACCCCAACAGCCTGCCAATTTCCGAAGCCATCAGCAAAGCCATACCCCTGACCCTGTGGGCCTTCCTGGGTATGGAGTCGGCGGCCCAGGCCACCGACGCCGTGGAGAACCCCAAACGCAACGTGCCGTTGGCCTGCCTGTTCGGTACTCTGGGTGCAGCCGTGGTCTATGTGCTGTCGACCACCGTCATCCAGGGCATCATTCCCAACGCTGAGTTGGCCAAGTCCTCGGCCCCCTTCGCGCTGGTCTACGCCACGATATTCAGCCCGATGGTCGGCAATATCGTCATGGCCCTGGCGGTCATGGCGTGTGTCGGCTCGCTGCTGGGCTGGCAATTTACCCTGGCACAAACGGCGAAGATGACGGCTGACCAGAACCTGTTCCTCAAGCTGTTCAGCAAGGTCAACTCCATGAATGCGCCCGTCGTCGGCATGATCGTCTGCGGCGTACTGCAGACCCTCATGGCCCTGTCGACCATCTCGCCCGATGCCGCTGCCCAGTTCAGCAAGCTGGTCAGCCTCGCGGCGGTCACCAACCTCATCCCCTATATCACTGCGCTGACGGGCCTGCTGGTAATCATGCACAAGGCCGGGGTCTCGTCGGCGATCCACACGCGTAACGTGGTGGTCTTGCTGATCGCAGTCACGTACTCCTTGTACGCCCTGTATGCCTGCGGCAAGGACGCAGTGATGGGCGGCACCCTGGTGCTCGCTTTCGGCTACCTGCTCTATGGATTCCTCGCCAAGCGTTTCACCGAAGCGCCAGCGGCCAACCAGGCCAGGGCCGCAAACCCTTAGGCGTGGCCAACAGGACTGCACAGACATCTGCATACGGGGAAACCGGACATGAACGTACCATTTGCCACAACCACCAGACTGCTGCTTGCCTTCGCACTCTCCACGCTGCCGCTAGTGGCGGGCGCCAACACCCTTGAACGCGTGCGCAGCAGCCACACCTTTACCCTGGGCTACTTGCCGGACCTGGCGCCCTTCAGCAAGCAGGAAGGCGACAAGGCCAGCGGTTATGCCATCGACCTGTGCCTGAAAATCGCCGACAAGCTCAAGAGCGAACTGGGTCTGCCCGACCTGCAAGTGCACTACCTGCCGGTCACGGTTGCGGACCAGATCAGTGCCGTCAGCCAGGGCAAGGTGGATATCCTCTGCACGCCGACTGCGCCTACCCTGGAACGGCGCAAGATGATCAGCTACTCCATACCGGTCTACACCGCCGGCCTCTCGGTCGTGGTACGCAACGATGCTCGCGAATCACTGCTCAATGTGCTCAATGGCAAGGTCGCCAATACCGGCCCGACCTGGCGTGCCAGCATTAACAACGGTCTGGCCAACCAAACCTACGCGACCCTGGAGGGGGGTGTGACCGAAGACTGGATTCGCGAGCAGATGCGCCTGCTCAACGTGATCGCTACGCTGGTGACCGTGGCCAGCAACGACGAGGGCGTCAAACTGGTCACCGAGGGCAAGGCCGATGCCTTCTTTTCCGAACGCATGCTGCTGCGCAACGAAGTCGCCAAGGAGGGCGCGGCCAAGAACCTGATGCTCCTGGACCGAATCTTCGAGTACTCGCCGGTGGCGATGATCGTGGATCGCAACGACGAAGACTTTCGCTTGCTGGTCGATATGGCCCTGAGTGAAGCCTATTACTCGGGTTTCATAGAAAAGGCCTACGACCAGTACCTGGGCGGAACCAACGCTACCGTGAAAAAACTGTTCAGGGTCTATGCATTGCCCTGATGCCATCGTGAATCAAAGGCCGCCTGCGGGCGGCCTTTTTCATATGCCTGTTCGGCCGAGCTGCAGCCGTCAACTCCGAGCGTCAGATATTGAACTGTAGCCGCCCGAGGCTTGGCATCCGGACGGAGCGCTTCTGTCGACCACCCATTCAATTGAGACGATCGTTCCGGGTTGTGTATCGGAATGATATGTATTTACTTACAAAAGATAATCGTTATTATTCGCGCGATAATTCATACAAAGGTGTCCATGGTGGCTCGATCGCGCATTTACCCAGCCTCTCTGTCGTTGCTGGGTGTTCTGGTTGTACCTGATCTACAGGCAGAAACGGAGTCTGCTCTAACCCTACCGGCAACCGCTGTGAACAGTGAGTACAACGAGCTGAGCTACATGCCGACCGAGAGCAGGAGCGCACTGAAGATCGATGCGCCGCTGCGTGATATCCCGCAAACCGTCAACGTGGTTCCCCAGAGCGTCATCAAGGATCAGGGGGCGCGGTCGATGGAGGACGTACTCAAGAACGTCCCCGGTATCGGTCTGTCCAATGGTGACGGTCAGCGCGATCAGGTCACCATCCGTGGTTTCAGTGCCATTGGCGACATGTATGTCGATGGCATTCGCGACGATGCGCTGTACTTCCGGGATCTTTCCAATGTCGAGCGGGTGGAAGTGATCAAGGGGCCGGCTGCGGTGCTCTATGGCCGAGGTTCTTCGGGGGGGCTGATCAACAGCATCAGCAAGGCACCCAACTTCGCACCCAGGCAGGAGGTCGGCGTCAGTGTCGACAGCGAGGGCGAAAAACGCACTCAGTTCGATGCCGGTTGGGCCGATCAGCAGCACGGCGATAAAGCCTTTCGTGTGACGGGCGCGCTGGAGAACAGTGACACCTTCCGGGATGACGGCTACACCGACCGCAAGGCCATCGCACCTTCGGCCTACTTCAAGCTCTCGGATGATCTGGATCTGAACCTGGGCGCTACCTATCTGTATGACAAGCGTCTGATCGACTTCGGCATCCCTGCATTCGGCGACCGTCCGGTCGATGTAGACCGCGAAAAGCGCTTCGGTGCCGCCGACCCGGATGATGACTACACCCGCAGCGAGGTGTTCTCGTTCACGGCGGGTGTCGACTACCGGATCAACGATGCTTTCAGCCTGAGCAATACCAGTCGTTACTACCACTACGATCTGGATCGCAACAACACACTTGCTGACTCCAGCCCGACACGTTTCGTCACTGCTCCCGATGGTGAACTGCTGGTGAAACTCAATCGCGGCAACGTACAGCGCAAGGAAGACGGCTGGTTCAACCAGACCGAACTCAAGCAGCGCGCCGTGCTCGCCGGGATGAACCATAACCTGCTTTATGGTGTTGAGCTGGGGCGTCAGGTGAAGGACCAGTCCGTTTTCAACCAATCCAACGTGGCCAGGGTGCCGGTGTACCGCGATGCCTTGGTCGATGTGCCGTTCCAGGCCAATCGGCAAACTGCCAAGGGCACCAATACCCAGGACACCGCCGGATTCTACGTGCAGGACCTGATCGAGCTGGCGCCGCAGTGGAAGGCTCTGCTGGGTGTGCGTTATGACGTGTTCGACCAGGAATACGCCGATGACCTGACGCACAGCGAGCTGTCCCGCACCGATACGACCTGGAGCCCGCGAGTCGGCCTGGTCTACCAGCCTGATCAAGTGCAGTCCTATTACGTGTCGGTGAGCCGTTCCTACCAACCCTCCGCCGAGATGTTCGCCCTGAGTACAACGAACCAGGATCTTGAACCAGAGGAGACCACCAACTTCGAGATCGGCGGCAAGTGGGACCTGCTCGACAATCGCCTGGCGTTGACGGCGGCGTTGTTCCGCCTGGAACGCACCAATATGAAAACCAGCGATCCGGCGAACCCGACCAAACTGGTGCTTGCGGGGGAGCAGCGCACCGATGGCCTTGAGCTGACCGCCAGCGGGCAGTTGAGTGACAAATGGCAGGTCTATGCCGGTTACGCCTTTCTGGATGCCGAGATCACCAAGTCCAACAGCTTTACCAACGGTGTCGCCAACGAAGGCCAGGTACCCACCTTGACGCCGCGCCACAGTGCCAACCTGTGGTTGGTGCGTTCGCTGACGCAAACCTGGCGTGTGGGCATGGGGGCCAACTATGTCGATGACCGCTATACCGCGCTGGATAACAATGTGGTCATGCCGGCTTACACAACCGTGGATGCCGCGCTGCTGTACAACGAGCCGAAATGGGACATGGCCCTGCGGCTGCGCAACGTTTTCGACAAGGACTATTACGCTTCGGCGCATGGTTCAGTGGATCTGATCACACCCGGTGCCCCACGGACGCTGGAGCTGAGCACCAACTATCGCTTCTGAGTCCAGACCTTTAGAACAGACGCCCGGCATTGTCGGGCGTCTTTTTTGGGGGGATTGCCCCTGAAGGGATAGTCAGTTTCTCAAGCGGGGCGCTTTCAAAAAGCGCTGTTCATGATCAGGATCCGGCAACAGGCAGGTGTCGTATTTCCCGAAAAGCCGGTAACGATTAATCGCAATGCGGTCGTATGCCCAATCTCGAAGCTTGCGTGGGAAGATGCGCAACAGGTTCACAGGGCGCCAGGGTGCGGGCAACCGGGCGATGATTTCGAATAAAGCTTGCGAACGCTCCCAGTAGTGTCGGTCGCGGATCACCGCCATGGTGTGGAATTGATCCAGGGGCAAACCTGCCCATGCGAGCAGAGCCTGCCCCTCGGGTGACTGAACCGCCGCCAACCGCAGGCGTCGCTGGCGGTCGTGGCGGATCAAGAACCTCACCCAGCCATTGCATAGTTTGCAGACACCGTCGAACAAGACCACCGTCTCTCCTGGTTGGAGCAGCGGCGCGGGTGAGGGGCGGGTTAGCGAGACTGGCATTGGGGGGCGCTACACCGATCAGCTGTTGGTGTGATCGGTCGCCTTGGCCTTGCTTTGAGCGACAGCGGCTTCAGCTTTCTGCTTCTGTGCAATCTGGAAGGCTTCCATCGAGACTTTCCGGGCCGACTCCATGCGTGCGAAGGTCTTGTCACCGCCACCTGTGGCCATCGCCAGGGAAGAGGCGGTCAGAGCGGCGATTACGAAGAGAGCTTTCATGGATTTCATTTGGGTATCCTCAAGTGACATTTTGTAAACAGCTAAAAGCGTGATTCATTTACTGAAGCTGAACGTCCTTGTTCACGCTGGCCTCACCAGCCAGCCAGGGCAGCGTTGCCCATTGTCCAGGTGCCTTGCTCCCTGCGCGCTTGGGTGTCTCTGCTTTTTGCCCAGGCAGTGAGCAGTACCATCGCCCCGA
>NZ_AKJG01000081.1 GCF_000282455.1 Pseudomonas sp. GM74 | reverse complement strand
GTCGCGGTGAAGTGAACTTCACTTTCTCAACGTGTCACATTAGGTCCTTGTCAAGCAAACGTCAGTGGAGGTACAGCCTTATGAGCATGGCCACAATTGTCAGTGCAGTGATTTCCAGTCTCGCACCCAGTGTCTTCGACCAGAACAGCCTGCAAGAACCCGGCGCGCATATCTCAGCCGTCGAGTACCACTACGGAATGGAAATCGATGTGAAACGGGTACTGCAGCGCACCGATACATCCGACAAGACCGGCGTGGTGCCGGTGACCCTGGTCTACGAAGACAGTGAGGGTGAGGTTCACAAGATCCGTTTCCTCGAATGGGGTGGAAGCCCCGCCGACCCAACCAGCATTGCCTGATCCGCTCGTCGATCGGGTTCCGGGCCTCGCAGCCCCCCAGAAGTGGAAGTTAAACCTTCTCTGCGCTCAGTGCGATTGAGGTTTTCTGTTACCTGAAAATGGACATGTTCGAATGACTAAAAGTTCATTCGTGAAACTCACTATTATCTTGATGGCGTAATGTCGCAAGATTAATTGATAACAATGGCTGGATCTAAATGGCGGTCAGCAACGGCAAACTCCAATCAAGCCGTGCCGAAAGCCAAGTTGATTCACTATTGAAACCGAGAGGCAACCATGGAACTTAGTATGTTC
>NZ_AKJG01000080.1 GCF_000282455.1 Pseudomonas sp. GM74 | reverse complement strand
CATCCATGCCGGGTTGCCCACTGCGCAGAACCTACGCTCGGCCTCACGAGGGGGCGTACACCGCAACAGCGCCCGAGGCGGCCTACCGGCCGGCCTGGTCGCGGGTTTCGTTCGCCTGTAATGCCTTTGGTTGGCTGTCAGGCCGCCTTCGCGGGCAAGCCCGCTCCCACAAGGTTCTGTGCTTGCCACATGATCCGGGTACGACACATAACCTGTGGGAGCGGGCTTGCCCGCGAAGAGGCCGGAAGATTCAACATCAACATCGGCTGTCAGGTCGCCATCGCGAGCAAGTCGGATCGCCACACCGCCGCGCCCACAGAACAGCAAAAGCAGATCGGCATACACCCACGCTTTTCACCACTCATCAGGTCGAGCGTTAGCTCGCCTGCAGCTTTTGATCTTGATCCACCCGCCCCCTCGGAAGGCCTCGTTCCGGCGTTCATCCGGGGGGTAGGCGCGCAGCGCCGTTCGGCGCAGCCGAACACATCGAGAGGAGGTCGAGCGAAGCCGACCGGAGGCGATGCCCCCGGATGAATGCCGGAGCGAAGGAACCCCGAGCCTAAGCGAGGGGCCGTACGTAAGGGGCGAGCGCTTTTGGTTACTTTTAAGGCGCTTGTTAAAAGTGACCCGCTGTAAGAGCGGAACCATAAGCCGCCGTTACCGCAGCAACGGATAAGTACTCAGTCGCTATTCAGAGCGGCACCACACCCTCGACAATAATCACCTCAGCCAAAGCCACCCCCTCACGATACCCCCTAGCCTCCTGATACAACGCCGAGTGATAGCAAGCCACCGCCTGCTCATAGGAATCAAACTCGATCACCACACTGCGTTGCGGCGTAGACCGACCTTCCATCGCCTCGCTACGCCCACCCCGCGCCAGAATCCGACCGCCATACAGGGCAAAGGCCTTCGGCGCCCGCTGAGTGTATTGGCTGTAATGATCGGGGTCGGTGACATCCACGTGAGCAATCCAGTACGCCTTCATAGTGACCTCTCGGTTATTTTTGTATTATGGTATACCACATTGCTCATCCAACAAACACTGAGACTCCAGCATGGCCTTCAACAGCATCGAAGAAATCATCGAAGATTACCGCCTCGGCAAAATGGTCCTGCTGGTCGACGATGAAGACCGGGAAAACGAAGGCGACCTGTTGCTGGCCGCCGATTGCTGCACGCCCGAGGCCATCAGCTTCATGGCCCGAGAAGCCCGTGGCCTGATCTGCCTGACCTTGACCGACGAGCACTGCAAGCGCCTGGGCCTGGAGCAGATGGTGCCCAGCAACGGCAGCGTGTTCAGCACCGCCTTCACCGTGTCCATCGAAGCGGCCGTCGGCGTGACCACCGGCATCTCCGCAGCGGATCGGGCGTGCACCGTGGCCGCTGCCGTCGCCGCCAACGCTGGCCCCGCCGACATCGTGCAGCCGGGCCACATCTTCCCGCTACGCGCCCGGGAAGGTGGCGTGCTGACCCGCGCCGGTCATACCGAGGCCGGTTGCGACCTGGCCCGCCTGGCCGGCTTCACCCCGGCCTCGGTGATCGTCGAAGTGATGAACGACGACGGCACCATGGCCCGCCGCCCGGACCTGGAAGTGTTCGCGCGCAAGCACGGGATCAAGATCGGCACCATCGCCGACCTGATCCACTATCGCCTGAGCACCGAACACACGATCGTGCGCATCGGTGAACGTGACCTGCCGACCGTGCACGGCACCTTTCGTCTGATCACCTTTGAGGATCGCATCGAAGGCGGTGTCCACATGGCCATGGTCATGGGCGATCTGCGCCGCGAGCAACCGACGCTGGTGCGCGTGCATGTGATCGACCCGTTGCGCGATCTGGTCGGTGCCGAGTACAGCGGCCCGAGCAACTGGACGTTGTGGGCCGCCTTGCAGCGTGTCGCCGCCGAAGGCCACGGCGTGGTGGTGGTGCTGGCCAATCACGAATCCTCCCAAGCGTTGCTCGAACGCGTGCCGCAATTGACCCAGCCGCCCCGGCAGTTCAGCCGCTCGCAGTCGCGGATCTATTCGGAAGTGGGTACCGGTGCGCAGATCCTGCAGAACCTGGGTGTCGGCAAATTGCGCCACCTCGGCCCGCCGCTGAAGTATGCGGGCTTGACCGGGTATGACCTGGAAGTGGTGGAGAGTATCTCGTTCACCGAGTGATCCTCGGCCCAGGCCTTTTGTAGCAGCTGGCGAAGCCTGCGTTCGGCTGCGTAGCAGTCGCAAAACCTGAGGTCCTGAAATACCAGGTCGCCTGATTTAGCGGCTGCTACGCAGCCGAACGCAGGCTTCGCCA
>NZ_AKJG01000079.1 GCF_000282455.1 Pseudomonas sp. GM74 | reverse complement strand
TCGCCAACAACGTTTTCCAGGGCGACAACCTGGCGGCAATCAGTGCCGCCGATGAAAGTTTCGTCATCAACCCAGAGAGCCTGCTGACAGCAATGAAGGTCTTCATCGACAACTCCGTGGCGGGTTACAACACGGCGACCGAGGACCTGTACTACAGGATCTACTACGCCGATGGCACGTTTTCGAACCGCGTCGAGGTGAACACCCTGACGCCGGAGGCTGGCGGGCAGGTGTCCTTCCTCGTCGAGAAGGAAGGTGCGTCACTGATCGACGCTGTTCAGCTGACGATGGGCCGGGGCGATATCAAGATTCCGGTGATCCAGTTCATTCAGGAGAGCGAGAGTCTGGCCAGCGATGTCCGGCTGGCATTCAACGCGACGCTGACGGACAAGGACGGGGACTCGGCGACAAGTACGTTTGACGCCAACCTGTTCGCCAACGAACCGGCCAACGCAGCCTTCGACTTCAGGCTGGCGGGCACGATCGGTGAACAGGATGCCTTCAACATCGATCTGTCAGTCGATGAGAACCTGTACCAGGTCACCGGCTTCGATACGGGTCCAGGCGTGCAAGACAAGCTGGTGCTCAACGGCGACCCGAACGCCGTTGTCCAATCGATCAACAACACCGGCGCAGACGGCATCGTGACGGTTGCCGAGGCTGGCGGACAAACAACCACCATCACCCTGGTCGGGGCCCATATCCAGAATACCGACATCTTTTTTGGCAGTGCTTGAGGCTTTGCGCGTGAACAGATGCGAGGGAGGCCTAGGAAACCACCCTCGCATTTTTTTACGGTTCAAATACGAGATCTGCAGGGCTGACGCCCCCGGCGCATTGCTGCAGTTGTTTAATCAAGCAACAACCAAAGGTTCACAAATGCTGATTTAATGAACCTTCAAGCGGTGGGAGTATCCGGAACCATGATTTCGCTCCTGCGCTTGATCCATCGCCAGCCAAGCCCTTCCTTCCCGAAGGTGCGAGCCCGTCCGTGCCAAAATCCCCTGCTGCATATCATCCTGGCCTTTTGGGCACTGTGGCATTGCCGTCATGCGCGCCCACCAGATGCAGCCCTCGCGTTGATTTGAATTCGCTGGCCGGTGCGTATGCCCACGCGGCCGATCCTGCGCGCCGCCGTCGCGGGATGCGGCTTGGGTTTTCTGCCAGAAGATATGGTCGCCAGGGAGCTTGCCGACGCAAGCCTTGTGCGGGTACTCGAAGACTGGTGCCAACCATTTGCCGGTTACCACCTTTACTACCCCAATCGCCGTGAGCATTCTTCAGCCTTCGGCGTAGTGGTGGACGCGCTGCGATACAAGCGCTGAGTCGTCCATGGTCAACATGCCTGGATGGCACGGATGAAATACGTGAGTGATTTCGATTTCAAATAAACACTGGGAGATACCCGGTTTGATCTAGGCTTGAATGAAATCACGCGGGAAAAAAACCATGTCCCTCGCCCCCGGAAATCTATTGGTCCTGGCTTTGGGTGTCTTCTTTTGCACAGCCGTGTGCGGACAAGGGGTAGCAGACACCGATTCCCCTCCGGCAATACTTCCACTGGAATCCGAGACTGCGCCAACACTCATTGCCTACCCGCCGCTTGCCGAGCCACTCGCCCGCGGTGTTGTCATTATCCAATACCGAGCAGAACACGCCAGGATCATGCCGGTATTTGGCAAAGCGGCTGTTGAAGTGTCACCACGTCTCGGTCACCTTCACGTGACCGTCGATGACTGGAAAGGTACATGGGCGCACACCAGCGAAGACCCGATCATCCTGGTTGGATTGACGCCCGGCACTCACAAGGTTCTTCTTGAAGTGGCCGACCCGACTCACAAGATCCTCACCCGTACGACTGTGAGTTTTATAGTTCCGCAGAAGAAACCGGCGGACGTTCCCCACATCGACGATGATCACGCAGCAAAACCATAGCGGTTGAGTGTTCATGGCTGTTTTCAAGTCTTTTCGCCAACCAGCACTTCGCTTTACTTCTGGCTGCACAACTCCCCCCTCAGGGTGACGGCAGATAGCCCATCACTCGTGACTCGCCCATCAGCAGCGGACGATTCAGTTCCGCACAAGCACGCAGGTACTCGGCCACCAGAGTGATCCGCTTCAGCTTGCGCAGATCTTCGCTGTAGTACATCCAGAATTGTCGCGTGATCTCCACTTCACCGGGCAGCACTTCGCACAGGCGGGGATCAGGGCCGGCGAGGAAGCAAGGCAGGATCGCCAGCGCCCGCCCTTCCAGGGCTGCGTGGTAATGGGCCACCACGCTGGTGCTGCGCAGGCGGCTGTTGGCGCCGGGCATCAGGTCGTTCAGGTAAAGCAGCTTGAAGCTGAAAGCCAGGTCTTCGACGTAGGTCACGAACGGGTGGCCGGTCAGGTCCTCGCGACAGCTGATCGGCGGATGATTGGCCAGGTACTCCGGCGTTGCATACAGGCGCAAGCGGTAGTCGCACAGCCGCGAGCACACGTACGGACCACGCTCGGGCCGTTCCAGAGTGATGGCGATGTCCGCCTCGCGCCGTGACAGGTTGATGAAGTGCGGGACCGGCAAAATGTCCGCCGAGATATTCGGGTAGTGCTCGAGGAAGTGGCTCATCTGCGCAGTGATGAAACAGGTCCCGAAGGCTTCGGTACAGCCGATACGCAGGTGCCCGGAGAGTCCCCCTGTGGTGCCGAAAACCTGCTCGCAGGCTACCAGCAGCGTACTTTCCAGGGATTCGGCGTGACCGACCAGACGCTGCCCCTCCACGGTCAGGACAAAACCGGAAGTCCGCGATTTCTCGAACAACAGGGCGCCCAGGCACTGCTCCAGGGCGCGGATGCGCCGTGACACCGTGGTGTAGTCCACTCCCAGGCGGCGTGCCGCACCGCTGGCGGTGCGGGCACGGGCAACTTCGAGGAAAAAGCGCAAGTCGTCCCAGTTCAGTGGGTTCTGCGTTGTGCGTTTTTGCATATCCATCGAGCTTTTCTGCCAATACATATGGGAAATATGCACTTATATACTCGCATCTCACCCAGCTTGGCCAGCGTCGTTTTCAGGCCGGGAAGGCACCCTCCCCAATAATAAATATCGAGGGCTGACAGCATGAGCGCATGGATAAACACCGGCTTGCACGCCGGACACAAGCAGCTGCGCAACAGCGCAATCGCGGCCACGATTCTTGTCTGCCGTCGGCCCGAGCCGAGGCACCACGCCGCCCTCGCACACCGCCCTCTCTCCACCGCAAGGTCCTCCGGGCGGCAATAACTCCAGCACATCAGCATTCAGGTGGCGTCCCGCATCGGGTCGCTGCCCGGGTACCCGTACGCCCCTCAAAAGGCCGAACAACAAAAACAACTACAAATGCGGAGCCTCACCATGACGACCGACCACCCGAACCACGTCCAGACCTGTGCACGGGTCAGGGCCAACCCCAAGTTCCAGCGCCTCGCGCGCCAGCGTGCACTGCTGGCCTGGACGCTGAGCGGCGCGGTCCTGGCTATCTACTACAGCTTCATCATGGTGGTGGCTTTCGCCCCTGCCTGGCTGCACCTGCCGCTGTACGACGGCAGCCACCTCAGCCTCGGCATGCCAATCGGCGTGACGATCATCCTGTTGTCCTGGCTACTCACTGCCTGGTACGTGCACAGCGCCAACACCCGCTTCGATGTACTCAGCTCGCAGATCCTGCAGGAGTCCCGCGCATGAAACGCCTGTCCGCCCTTCTCGCCCTCAGCCCTGTGCTGGCCCATGCCGAGCCCATCATTGCGCAGAAGCAACCGCTCAACCTGCACGCCATCGGCATGTTTTTCGTCTTCGTCCTCGCCACCCTGCTGATCACCTGGTGGGCGGCACGACGCACCCGCTCCGCGGCCGATTTCTACAGCGCCGGTGGCGGTATCACCGGCTTCCAGAACGGCCTGGCCATTGCCGGTGACTACATGTCGGCGGCCACTCTGCTGGGCCTGTCGAGCATGGTATTCGCCAAGGGTTACGACGGCTTCGTCTACATCATCGGCTTCTTCGTCGGCTGGCCCATCGTCACCTTCCTGATGGCCGAGCGCTTGCGCAACCTGGGGCGCTACACCTTTGCCGACATCGTCTCCTACCGCCTCGATCAAACCCGCGTGCGCAGCTTCGCCGCCCTCGGATCGCTGACCGTGGTGTGCTGCTATCTGGTGGTGCAGATGGTCGGTGCCGGTCAACTGATCAAACTGCTGTTCGGTCTCGACTACCGCACGGCGGTGGTGGTGGTCGGACTGCTGATGCTGGTCTATGTGATCTTCGGCGGCATGCTCGCCACCACTTGGGTACAGATCACCAAGGCAGTCCTGCTGCTGGCGGGCGGCACCACCCTGGTGCTGATGGCCCTGAGTCGCTTCGACTTCAGCTTCGAGACGCTGGCCGCCCAGGCTGTGGCCGTGCATGCCAGCGGCGTGCAGATCATGGGCCCCGGCACCTTGCTGGCCGACCCGATCAACGCGGTGTCCTTATCCCTCGGACTGGTCTTCGGCATTGCCGGCTTGCCGCACATCCTGATGCGTTTCTTCACTGTGCCCAATGCCAAGGAGGCGCGTAAATCGGTGCTGTTCGCCACAGTGTTCATCGGCTTCTTCTTCCTGGTGGTCTGCGTCCTGGGCTATACCGCCATCGTCATCGTCGGCACGGACCCTCAGTACTACGTCGATGGCAAGCTCGGCGGGGCCATGAATGGCGGCGGTAATATGGTGGCCATGCACCTGGCGAAGGCGGTGGGCGGCAACCTGTTTCTCGGTTTCCTCTCTGCCGTGGCTTTCGCCACCATTCTCGCGGTGGTGGCCGGCCTGGCACTGGCCGGTGCCTCGGCCATCTCCCATGACCTTTACGCTTCGGTATTGAAGAAGGGCTGCGCCGACGAGAAACAGGAAATGCGCGTGTCGCGTATCGCCACCGTTTGCCTGGGCATCGTTGCGATTGCCCTCGGCATTCTGTTCGAGGGCCAGAACATCGCCTTCCTGGTCGGCCTGACGTTCGGCATCGCCGCCTCGGCGAATTTCCCGGTACTGATCATGGCCATGTACTGGGGCGGCCTGACCACACGCGGCGCCCTCTATGGCGGCCTGACCGGCCTGGTCAGCGCCCTGGCCCTGGTGATCGGCTCGCCGTCGGTGTGGGTCGGAGTACTGGGGCATGCCCAGGCGCTCTTCCCTTACGACCAGCCGGCGCTGTTCTCCATGCCACTGGCCTTCCTGGTCATAGTGGTGGCTTCCAGGCTTGACCGCAGCGAGCGCGCCGACCGCGAACGCGCCGCCTATGCCGACCAGTTCGTCCGTGCCCAGACCGGCCTTGGAGCTGCCATGGCCAGTAGTCACTGACACTGCTTTTTCCGGGGCTGACGCCCCGAGCGCGAGTCCGCTCCTTTGCTTCGCGCTTTTTTACGCCCGACCTGCGCCCTTCGGCGCAGGACACCCCCAAATGCGCCCTTCCCTCGCTAACTCCAAACGGCGCGGGAGCGGCTCGTCGACAACAAAAACAACAAAAGGCATCCAATGAAACCCACCACCCTTACCCTGCTCCTGGCCGGCAGCGGCCTCGCCGCACAGGCTCACGCCGACTTCCTGGCAGACAGCACGGCCAGACTGGAAACGCGCAACTTCTACTTCAACCGCGACTTCCGCCAGGCAAATGCCGCCCAGTCCAAGCAGGAAGAATGGGCCCAGGGCTTCCTGCTGCGCTACGAATCCGGTTATACCGACGGCATGATCGGTGTCGGTATCGATGCCCTCGGCCAACTCGGCATCAAGCTCGACTCCAGTCCCGATCGCGCCGGCTCCGGCCTGCTCAAACGCGATAACGAGCCGCCCAAGCGCGCCAAGGACGAGTATGGCGAACTGGGCCTGACGGCCAAGTTCAAAGCATCCAACAGCGTACTCAAGCTCGGCACCCTGACCCCGAAGTTGCCGGTACTGCTGGCCAATGACTCGCGCCTGCTGCCGCAAACATTTCGCGGTGGCCAGTTGAACGTTCAGGAGATCAAAGGCCTGAGTTTCGACGCCGGGCGCGTGGATCGGGTCAACCAGCGCGATTCCTCGGACTACGAGAAAATGGCGATCACCACCACCGGCGCCAAGGGCATTGTCAGTGGCCAGGCCCGCAGCGACGCCTTCAATTTCGCCAGCCTTGCCTACCAGTGGAACGACCGGCTGAACACGGGCTACCACTACGGCGGCCTGGACGATTTCTACCACCAGCACCAGTTCAATCTGGTCCACGTACTGCCGCTGGGCGCAGGCCAGACGTTCAAGAGCGACCTGCGCTACGCCCGCTCCACCGACGATGGCAACAGCAACATCGACAACAACGCCTTCGGCGCCATGTTCACCTATGCCCTGGGCGGCCATGCCTTGGGTCTGGGCTACCAACGCATGAGCGGCGAAACCGGCTTTGCCTACGTCAATGGCAGCGATGCCTTCCTGGTCAACTTCGTGCAGATCAACGACTTCGCCAACAAGGACGAGCGTTCCTGGCAGGCGCGCTACGACTACAACTTCGCGGCGCTGGGCATTCCCGGCCTGACCTTCATGACCCGCTACCTGTCCGGCGACAGCATCGATCTGGGCGCCGGCAAGCCCGACGGCCGCGAATGGGAGCGCGACACCGACATCGGCTACGTGGTACAGAGCGGCCCGCTGAAAAACGTCGGTCTGAAGTGGCGCAACGCCACGGTGCGCACCGCTCACTTCGGTAACGATCTCAACGAGAACCGCCTGATCCTCAGCTATACCCTGGCGCTCTGGTAAGTACCCGCACAAGGCGGGCGCTGCTTGCATCGCTTGACGGTGCGGGCAGTGCCCGCCTTGTGCATTTTCAGCGCATCAGGGATGCCGCAAGCCTGTGTTTTTTTGCACAACGTACCGGACTTTTTGAGCATTCTTATTTGATTTATGCCTGCCTATACTCGATTCAACCGCCTGGCCATGAACCAGGTCAGTCCCAATAAAAATAAACAGGGCACCCATCGTGAAGCCATCCTTGCTTGCCGTTGTCTCCGCACTTTCAGGTACCCGCGCGCGCCTCGGGAGACTCCAATGAACAACCACTGCCAACCCTTCCTGGCCGCTCGCGACTTCCTGCTGGCCCACCGTACCGACTACGCCACCGCCGTGCGTGACTTCCGCTGGCCGCAGCTGAGCGAATTCAACTGGGCGCTGGATTATTTCGACGCCATGGCCGAGGGCAACCAGGCCAATGCCCTGTGGATCGTCGAAGAGGACGGCAGCGAACAACGCTACAGCTTCCAGCAACTGGCAGCACGCTCTAACCAGGTGGCCAATCACCTGCGTGCCCTGGGCGTGCGCCGCGGCGAACGCATCCTGCTGATGCTCGGTAACGACGTTGCCTTGTGGGAAACCATGCTGGCCGCCTTCAAACTCGGCGCCGTCGTCATTCCCGCCACCGCCCTGCTGACCCCCGATGACCTGCGCGACCGCATCGAGCGCGGCCATGTTTCCCACCTGGTGGTCGGCAGCGCCCATGTCGACAAGTTCGTCGGGCTGGGTGAAGGCTGCAGCCGCATCTGCGTCGGTCCGTCCCCCGCCGGCTGGACCCCGCACAGCGCCGCCTGCGAACATTCCGAGCAGTTCGAAGCCGAGGGCCGCACACTGGCCACCGACCCGATGCTGCTGTACTTCACCTCCGGCACCACTTCCAAGCCGAAGATGGTGCTGCACAGTCACCAGAGTTACCCGGTCGGCCACCTCTCGACCATGTACTGGATCGGCCTGCAGCCGGGCGACCTGCACCTGAACATTTCGTCCCCGGGTTGGGCCAAGCACGCCTGGAGCTGCCTCTTCGCACCATGGAATGCCGGTGCCTGCATCTTTATCCACAACACAGCACGCTTCAGCGCGCCAGCCCTGCTCGGCGTGCTGGAACGCTACGGCGTCACCAGCCTGTGCGCGCCGCCGACCGTGTGGCGCATGCTGATCCAGGAAGACCTGGCCAGCTACAAGTCACGCCTGCGCCTGCGGGAACTGGTGGGCGCCGGTGAACCGCTCAACCCGGAGATCATCGAGCAGATCCTGCATGCCTGGGGCCTGTTGCTGCGCGACGGCTTCGGCCAGTCGGAGACCACCGCCCTGGTCGGCAATACGCCCGGCCAGCGGCTCAAGCCAGGGTCCATGGGCCGTCCGCTGCCGGGCTACCGGGTGATCATGCTCGACCCTGATGGCGTGCCGGGTAACGAAGGTGAAGTGGCCCTGCC
Source organism: Pseudomonas sp. GM74 (assembly GCF_000282455.1). Lineage (GTDB taxonomy): Bacteria > Pseudomonadota > Gammaproteobacteria > Pseudomonadales > Pseudomonadaceae > Aquipseudomonas. Next base: position 24,109 of record NZ_AKJG01000079.1, on the reverse strand, counting down.
CCTGGACGTGCGTCCGCTCGGCCTGATGCTGTGCTACGAGGACAGCCCGGAAAAGACCGCCGAAGTGATGCGCGACGGCTACTACCGCACCGGCGACACCGCGCAGATCGACGAAGAGGGCTACATCACTTTCGTCGGCCGAGCCGATGACGTGTTCAAAGCCTCCGACTACCGCATCAGCCCCTTCGAACTGGAAAGCGCGCTGATCGAGCACCCGGCGGTGATGGAAGTGGCCGTGGTGCCAAGCCCCGACCCTGTGCGCCTGGCAGTGCCCAAGGCCTATCTGATCCTGGCCCATGAAGCCCAGGGCAGCCACGAACTGGCCGGCAGCATCTTCGCGTTCGCCCGTGAGCACCTGGCGCCCTACAAGCGGGTACGGCGCATCGAATTTGTCAGCGAGCTGCCCAAGACCATCTCCGGAAAGATCCGCCGGGTGGAACTGCGGCAAATGGAAACGCAGCGTCGCCAGGGCGACGCACGTGGCCCGCAGGAATACTTCGAAGAAGACTTCCCGCAACTCAAAGGCTGAACCCCGGGCCGGCACGCCGGCCCTTCCCAACCCAAACCCGACCACTCGGCCAACCACGCCGAGGGGATTCATTCGACCTAACGAAAGCAGGCAGGCCCCGTAAATGACCTCTTCCATCATTCCCAGCGTCAAGCTTCTCATCAACGGCGAATTCGTCGAATCGCGCAGCACCCAGTGGCGCGACGTGGTCAACCCGGCCACCCAGGAAGTCCTGGCCCGCGTCCCCTTCGCCACCGCCGAGGAAATGAACGCCGCCGTGGCCAGCGCCAAGCAAGCCTTCAAGACCTGGCGCAAGACGCCGATCGGTGCCCGCTCCCGGGTCTTTCTCAAGTACCAGCAACTGATCCGCGAGAACATCAAGGAACTGGCCGCCCTGCTGACCGCCGAGCAAGGCAAGACCCTGCCGGATGCCGAAGGTGACGTGTTCCGCGGCCTCGAAGTGGTCGAGCACGCCGCCAGCATCGGTAATCTGCAGATGGGCGAACTGGCCAACAACGTGGCCAATGGCGTCGACACCTACACCTTGCTACAACCGCTGGGCGTGTGCGCCGGCATCACCCCGTTCAACTTCCCGGCGATGATCCCGCTGTGGATGTTCCCGATGGCCATTGCCACCGGCAACACCTTCGTCCTCAAGCCGTCCGAGCAGGATCCGCTGGTGACCATGCGCCTGGTGGAACTGGCGCTGGAGGCCGGGGTGCCCAAGGGCGTGCTCAACGTCATCCACGGCGGCGTCGACGCGGTGAACCTGATCTGCGATCACCCGGACATCAAGGCCGTGTCTTTCGTCGGCTCGACCAAGGTCGGCACCCACGTCTACAACCGCGCCACCCAGAACGGCAAGCGCGCGCAGTGCATGATGGGTGCGAAGAACCATGCCATCGTCTTGCCCGATGCCAACCGGCAGCAGACCCTGAACAACCTGCTGGGCGCCTCTTTCGGGGCCGCCGGCCAACGCTGCATGGCTCTGCCGGTGGTGATCCTCGTGGGTGAAGCGCAAACCTGGCTGCCGGACCTGATCGAGCGGACCAAAACCCTCAAGATCAATGGCGGCACCGAGCCGGGCACCGACATCGGCCCGGTGATTTCCTGCGCTGCCCTGGAGCGCGTCAACGGCCTGATCGCCAGCGGTGTCGAAGAAGGCGCCAGGCTTGAGCTGGATGGGCGCAACCCGAGCGTGCCGGGCTACCAGGACGGCAACTTCGTCGGCCCGACCATTTTCTCCGGCGTCACCGCGCAAATGTCGGTGTACCGCGAAGAGATCTTCGGCCCGGTACTGTGCGTGATGCACGCCGCCAACCTGGACGAGGCAATCGAGATCATCAACGCCAACCCGAACGGCAACGGCACCGCCCTGTTCACCCGTTCCGGCGCTGCCGCGCGTCACTTCCAGGAAGAGATCGACGTCGGCCAGGTGGGCATCAACGTGCCAATCCCGGTACCGGTCCCGCTGTTCTCCTTCTCCGGCTCGCGCGCCTCCAAGCTGGGCGACCTGGGTCCCTACGGCAAGCAAGTGGTGACCTTCTACACCCAGACCAAGACGATCACCCAGCGCTGGTTCGACGAGGACGACACCGGCGGCGCGGTGAACACCACCATCACCCTGAAATGACCTTTGCCGGCCGGCGCCCGGCGTCGGCCGACGACAAGCGCGCGCAGGATTTCCTGCGCCACTGCCCCCTATCGTAAAAGGTAGCCAACATGCATATCGGATTTCTCGGCCTCGGCAACATGGGCGGTCCAATGGCCCGCAACCTGCTCAAGGCTGGCCACAGCCTGACCGTTTTCGACCCCTTCCCCCAGGCGGTCACCGCTCTGGTGGAGGCCGGCGCCAGCGCCGCCGACTCCCCCGCCGCCGTGGCCAAGGCAAGGGTTGAGGTGATCATCACCATGCTGCCGACCGCTGATCACGTGAAGCAGGTCTATCGCGGCAAGGACGGCCTGCTGGCCAATATTGGCCCAGGCGTGTTGTTGATCGACAGTTCGACCATCGACCCGCTGAGCACCCGCGAGGTGGCCAAGTACGCCCTTGCCCAAGGCAACCCGATGCTCGACGCGCCTGTATCCGGCGGCACCGGCGGCGCGGTGGCAGGCACCCTGACCTTTATGGTCGGCGGCCCGGACAGCGTATTCGACCAGGCCCTGCCGATCCTCTCGGCCATGGGCAAGAACATCGTGCACTGCGGTGCGGCGGGCAACGGCCAGGTGGCCAAGATCGCCAACAACATGCTGCTCGGCATCTCCATGGTCGGCGTCGCCGAAGCCATGGCCCTGGGTGTGGCCCTCGGGATGGACGCCAAGGTATTGGCCGGGATCATCAATACCTCCAGCGGTCGCTGCTGGAGCTCGGAGGTCAACAATCCGTTCCCGGGTGTACTGGAAAACGCTCCGGCTTCGCGCGGCTACAGCGGCGGATTTGGCAGCGACCTGATGCTCAAGGATCTGGGCCTGGCCACCGAAGCGGCCAGGCACGCACGTCAGCCGGTCGCGCTCGGGGCTGTAGCCCAGCAGCTGTACCAGACCTTCAGCCTGCAAGGTAATGGCGGACTGGATTTCTCCGCAATCATCAACCTGTTCCGCGGGGAAGCCTGAACATGAGCGAGCAGCAAGCTCCGGTGCTGGCCAGCGTGCGCAACCGCGTCGGCCACCTGACACTGAATCGGCCAAGCGCGTTGAACACCCTGGACCTGCCCATGGTGCGTCTGCTCTGCCGACACCTGTGGGCGTGGGAGCAGGACCCGCAGATCGTCGCCGTGACCATTCGCGGCGCCGGTGAAAAGGCCTTCTGCGCCGGTGGCGACATCCGCATGCTGTACGACAGCTACAAGGCCGGCGACAACCAGCATGAGCTGTTCCTGGAGGAAGAGTACGCCCTGGACGAATACCTGCATGGCTACACCAAGCCAGTGCTGGCACTGCTCGATGGCTTCGTCCTGGGCGGCGGCATGGGCCTGGCCCAGGCGGCCTCATTGCGGGTGATCACCGAGCGCACGCGCATGGGCATGCCGGAAGTCGGCATCGGCTTTTTCCCCGACGTCGGTGGCAGCTATTTCCTGCCGCGCCTGCCGGGTGAACTGGGAACCTATCTGGGTCTCACCGGTTGCCAGGTGCGTGCCGCCGATGCCCTCTATGCGAACCTTGCCGACTACTACCTGCCCAGCGAACGGCTGGCCGAGCTGGATGCCTGCCTCGACTACCTGAACTGGACCGCCGCGCCCGACGAAGACTTGCAGGACCTGCTCGCCGACATGGCCACCGAGCGTCTCGCCGGGTCCGAGCTCAAGGCCTGTCGCCAGGCGATAGACGAGTATTTCGCCTTGCCCGATGTCCCGGCCATTCACGCCGCGCTGCAGCGCGAACAACGTCCCGAGCTGCAGGACTGGGCCGGGCAGACGGTCAAGCTGCTCGACAGCCGCTCGCCACTGGCGATGGCCGCGACGCTTGAGTTGTTGCGCCGTGGTCGTTACCTGAGCCTGGCCGAGTGCTTCGCCCTGGAGTTGCACCTGGACTACCAGTGGTTCGAAAAGGGCGACCTGATGGAGGGTGTGCGCGCCCTGATCATCGACAAGGACAAGTGCCCACGCTGGAACCCGCCAACCCTGGCAGAGCTGGTACCTGCCCGGGTGCAGGCCTTTTTCAACGACTTTGAACGCGCCTCTGGCAAGCCCGCACGCACCGCCTGATCGGCAGGAGACATTGCAATGCACGATATCGAATTGACCGAAGAACAACGCATGATCCGCGACATGGCGCGCGACTTCGCCCGCAGCGAAGTCGCGCCCCATGCCCAGGCCTGGGAGAAGGCCGGCTGGATCGATGACGCCGTGGTGGCGCAGATGGGCGAATTGGGCCTGCTGGGCATGGTCGTGCCGGACACCTGGGGTGGCAGCTACACCGACTATGTGGCCTACGCCCTGGCCGTGGAAGAGATCTCGGCCGGCGATGGTGCCCTCGGCGCGCTGATGAGCATCCACAATTCGGTGGGCTGCGGCCCCCTGCTGAAATACGGCACCCCCGCGCAACAGGACAGCTGGCTGCCGCTGCTGGTCAGTGGTCAAGCGATCGGCTGCTTCTGCCTGACCGAGCCACAGGCCGGCTCCGAGGCGCACAACCTGCGCACCCGTGCCGAACTGCGCGACGGCCAATGGGTACTCAATGGCGCCAAGCAGTTCGTCAGCAACGGCAAGCGCGCCAGCCTGGCCATTGTCTTCGCCGTCACCGATGCGCAGCTGGGCAAGAAGGGCCTGTCGGCCTTCCTGGTACCCACCGACAACCCCGGATTCGTGGTCGACCGCAGCGAACACAAGATGGGCATCAAGGCCTCCGATACCTGCGCGGTGACCCTGAACGACTGCACCATCCCCGAGGCCAACCTGCTGGGTGAACGCGGCAAGGGCCTGGCCATTGCCCTGTCCAACCTGGAAGGCGGCCGCATCGGCATCGCCGCCCAGGCGCTGGGTATCGCCCGCGCCGCCTTCGAGGCTGCCCTGGGCTATGCCCGCGAACGCGTCCAGTTCGGCAAGCCAATCATCGAGCACCAGAGCGTGTCCAACCTGCTCGCCGACATGCACACCCGGCTCAACGCCAGCCGCCTGCTGGTACTGCATGCCGCGCGCCTGAAAAGCGCCGGTCAGGCGTGCCTGTCCGAAGCCTCCCAGGCCAAGCTGTTTGCCTCGGAAATGGCCGAGCGCGTGTGCTCCAGCGCCCTGCAGATCCATGGCGGCTACGGCTACCTGGAGGACTACCCGGTGGAGCGCTACTACCGCGACGCGCGCATCACCCAGATCTACGAAGGCTCCAGCGAAGTCCAGCGCCTGCTGATCGCCCGCGAACTGAGTCACTACGCGCTCTGACCCCCTCCAGCCGGACGCGACTGCCGCGTCCGGCTTTCCCCTGTCCTGCCCCTTGTGGAGCTGCCCATGCCCGGCTTGCGCAATATTTCCATTAGCCGCCGTCTGTGGCTGATCTTGCTGACATCCATCCTGATGCTGCTGATATTTGCCGGCCTGATGCTCAAGCAGAGCCATGGCGACCTTTATGCGGCCAAGGCGCTGAAAACCCGCCACGTGGTCGAGACCGCCAGCGGCATCCTGCGCCACTTCCAAAGCCTGGAAGGCCAGGGTCTGAGTCGTGAACAGGCGCAGCAGCAGGCCATCGCGGTCATGCGCGACTTGCGCTACGACCACGAGGATTACTTCTGGCTCGAAGACCTCGACACGCGAATGGTCATGCACCCCAATGCCAGGCTCGAGGGCAAGCGCATGGCCGGCACACTCGATCCGGACGGCAAGGCGCTGTTCGACGGAATGGTCGCCACGGCCAAACGCGATGGCGCCGGCCTGGTGCACTACCGCTGGCCCAGGCCGGGTTCCGACGCGCCGGTGGAGAAGGTTTCCTACGTCGAATTGTTCAAACCCTGGGGCTGGATTGTCGGCTCGGGCATCTACATCGACGACGTGCAAGTCGAGTTCCGCCGCCAGCTGCTTCAGGCCTTCGTCATATTGGTGACGATCACCCTGCTGCTCAGTGCGCTGATCCTGCTGATTGCCCGCAGCATCGCCTCGCCACTGGCGCGGGTGGTCGATGCCATGGAGAACATCGCCAGCGGCGAGGCCGACCTGACCCGCAATCTGGATAACCGCTGGCGCGATGAACTGACAGACTTGAGCGGCCATTTCAACGTGTTTACCAACAAGCTGCGTGGCGTGATCGGCCAGTCCATACAGTCCGCCGACAGCCTCGACCAGGCTTCGAAGTCGCTCAGCGCAATCGCCGCCGATAGCCAGAACCACAGCCAGCAGCAATCACAACAGATGGAGTTGGTGGCCGCCGCCATCCACGAGGTCTCCTACGCTGTGCAGGAAGTGGCCAGGAACGCCGAGCACGCCGCCAACGAAGTTCGCCAGGCCGAGGAGCAGGCACGTCGGGGCCAGCACAACATTGACAGCAGCCTGCGCCAGATCGACCAGTTGTCCGATACCATCGGCCAGGCTGTCGAGGTGATCCAGAGCCTGGCCAGGGAAAGCACTCAAATCGGCAGCGTGCTGGAAGTGATCCGCGCCATCGCCGAGCAGACCAACCTGCTCGCGTTGAACGCTGCCATCGAGGCAGCGCGCGCTGGCGAACAGGGTCGCGGCTTCGCTGTGGTGGCAGACGAAGTGCGCCTGCTGGCCCAGCGCACCCAGCAGTCCACCGCGCAAATCCAGGACATGATCGAGCGCCTGCACGGCAACTCGCAAGCCGCGGTGAATGTCATCAATGCCAGCAGCCTGGCCGCTCGACAAACCGTGGAGCAGGCCCACCAAACGGCTGAAAGCCTGCACCAGGTACTCGGCGCGCTACGCAATGTCACTGAACTGAACGCCTCGATCGCCAGCGCCACCCTGGAGCAGTCACACGTGGTCGAAGACATCAACCAGAACGTGACCCGCGCCGCCTCCCTGGCCATCGAAAGTGCCCAGGCAGCGGACCGGTCCAACGAGGCGAGCCAGGAACTGGGCCAACTTGCCGGTCAGCTCAATCGGCTGTTGGGGCAGTTTCGCGTATGAGGTGGATGAACAACATGCAGCCCTCCAAATCCCTTTTTGCGGTGTCTGTCGACGAAGAGCGCAACACGCGTTACCTGGAAACGCGGCACAAGGCGGTCGAGCTGTTTGCCAGGCACGGTTTCAGCCGGGTCAGCATGCGTGACCTGGCCACTTGTCTGGGGATCACCGCCGGCTCCCTCTACAACCACATCGAAAACAAGGAGGCACTGCTGTTTGAACTGATCGAGGAGCTCTACGAAGCGTTGCTTGACAGCGCCAGCCTGGTGACCCGGCGCAAATCCGCCCCCACTTTACGACTGCACGGTTTGCTTGAGGCGCACCTGCGGCTCCACGAGCGAATGGCCGCGCATTTCCGCCTGGCTGAGTACGACCTTCATTGTCTGAGCTGCGAACAGCAAGCCTCGATTCTGACCCTGCGCCGACGCTACGAAGAGCATCTGCTGGAGGCCATGGAGCAACTCACCGGTAAACCGACTGGCGCCCCTCTGCGCGCGACCATGAGCGGTATCGTTTCCCTGCTCAATCAGCTACCGGCCTGGGTCGGGGAGCCCCGGGCCGGCATTGGCGCACGCCGCAAGCTGCTGCATGAGATGGTGATGGGTGCTCTGCAGGGTGCATTGCGGGCCACTCAGGGCACAGACCTGATGGGCATTGCCATCGCGGTGCAGATGGTCGATCCGCTGAAGTTGCGTTGATCCCTCAGGACAGGTTTTCAAGCAACTCCAGCGCCTGATCGAAATCGAAGCTCTGCGCTTGTCGCACAACTCTAAGCAATTGCTCGGTCATCCGCGGGTCTGAAGCCAGCCCCTGCAGTTTGAGCAAGGCCGTCAGCGCCTGGGTGTCGCTCTCGGCCAGCAGAGACCGGACGTGGGCCAATTGCGCATGCCATTCACTGCCTTGTGGCGCGCATGATGAGTCGGCGAACGATGTCGGTTCGCCGAGCATCGATAAGCCTTCCAGCACCGTTGTCAGGCAACGCTCAACCTCCACCAGCGGGTCAGCCAGGCCCTGCTCCGCCCCATCGCTCGCCCCATCGTTCAGGCACGCCAGCTCCAGCGCGGCGGCGGCGTTCGCCAATTCAACGGCACCGATGTTGCCCGCCGTACCGCGCAAGGTATGGGCCAGCCTGGCCGTCGCCGAAGGATCGCCCTGACCTCGGGCAGCCAGGAACTCGGCGCAAAAAGCCTGGTGACCGGAGCGAAACTTGCGCAGCAGGCGCAGATAGAGCTCGACCTTGCCCATGCAGGTGCCCAGGCCCGCTTTCAAATCAATACCGGGAAGGCTGGCTGGCAGGCTCGCCGCCGACACCGGGGTGAGCGGCGAAACGTCGGCCGACATCGCGCCACGGTCAGTTCGTGGATGTATCCACTTGGCCAGGGTGGCGAACATGTCGTCGACGTTCAAGGGTTTGGTGATGTGGTCGTTCATGCCGCAGGCCAGCGCCCGCTCACGGTCCCCCGCCATGGCGTCGGCAGTCATGGCGATCACCGGCAGAGTCGTCCAGCGTGGCTGCTCACGTATCTTGCGGGTCGCGGTATATCCGTCCATCACCGGCATCTGGCAGTCCATCAGCACACCATCGAAGTCTGCGTCACGCGCCAGTTGGTCGAGCGCTTGCGCGCCGTGAACGGCCAGGCACAGCTCGATCCCGGCGCTCTCCAGCAGTTCACAGGCCAGCTCGCGGTTCAGCTCATTGTCTTCGACCAACAACAGTCGCGCGCCACGCAGGCTCGCCATGACGCTGGCGCGCTGGCCCAATCGCTCGCCGGTCCGGGTATGGGCCTCGGGGATCTTGCCGAGCACCGTGCCCAGCGCCTCAAGCAAAGTAGACGGCGTCACCGGCTTGGTCAGTACCACCGGCAATTGAATGCCGTACCGACTGGCCTCTTCACGGGCCTCCTCGCGACCGAACGCAGTGACCATGATCACCGACGGTGTCTGCGCCAGCTTGGCGGCCTGCATCTGGCGCACCGTTTCCACGCCGTCCATGCCAGGCATGCGCCAATCCATCAGCACCAGATCATAGGGCAGCACCTTCGCTTCTGCCTCCACCAACATGGCCAGTGCGACCCGGCCACTTTGCGCGACGTCCACCTCCACGCCAAAACTGCGCGCCATGCTGGACAGGATCGCGCGCGCGCTGGCGTTGTCATCGACCACCAACACACGGCTGCCAAGCAATTCGTCGGCGGTCACCATGCGCCGTGGATGGCTGTCGCGTTGTACCCCCAGGCTCACCTCGAAATGGAAAGTGGAACCCAGGCCCGGCTCGCTCTCCACCCAAATGCGCCCTCCCATCAACTCCACCAGGTGCCGGGAGATGGCCAGGCCCAACCCTGTGCCACCGTACTTGCGGGTGGTGGTGCTATCGGCCTGACTGAAGGGTTCAAACAGGCGCGAGCATTGTTCGGCGTTCATGCCGATCCCGGTGTCACGTACCCAGAAATGCAGTTGCGCCTGCTCTCCTGCCGCGCCCCGCTGCTCTACACCGAGCACGATCTCGCCCTGCTCGGTGAACTTCGTCGCATTGTTGCCCAGGTTGATCAGCACCTGGCCAAGGCGCAACGGATCACCGATCAAGGCAGTCGGCAGTTCGGCATCGGTGCTGAACAGCAATTCCAGGCCTTTGTCCTCGGCTTTGAGGCCGATCATGCTGGCAAAACCGTCGAGCACAGCCTCGAGGTGAAAGGGAATGTGCTCTAGGTGCATCTTGCCGGCTTCGATCCTGGAGAAGTCGAGGATGTCGTTGATGATCACCAACAGGTATTCCGCCGAGCGATGGACCTTTTCGATGTAGTTGCGCTGGCGGTGGTCGAGTTCGGTTCGCAATGCCAGGTAGCTCATGCCGATGATCGCGTTCATCGGCGTGCGAATCTCGTGGCTCATGGTGGCCAGGAAGTTGCTCTTGGCCCGGGTCGCCTCTTCCGCGGCCTCCCGTGCGCGCTGCACCTCGGCCTCGGCGGTCTTGCGGTCGGTGATGTCGAAGTACCAATTGGCCTCCATGCCCCGCTCCCCCAGCGTCATCGTGACGGCCGAAACCAGTACGTCGAAGCGCTCGCCTCCCGCGCGTTGCAGGGTGGTCTCGAAGTTCAGCACTGCACCTTGCGCCGCCGCTTCATGAAAGCGCTGGTGTGCCTGTGGGTCGACCCAGAACTGCGCCGGATCCGTACCTTCGAGTTCAGCCAGACGCGTCCCGAACAGGCTGTCGAACTGCGGATTGCAGTAGGTCGGACGGCCATCGACGTCCCTGATCACCATAGCCACCGGACTGCTGTCGAGTACTGCACGCAACTGTGCCTCGCTGGCCTTGAGCGCCGCCTGCAGATGACGCCGTTCACTCACGTCGCGCACCGAAGCGCACACGCAGACGCCGCCCCCCTCCAGACTCGGCAGATGCGACAGGCTGATCTCCGCCGAGAACAGACTTCCGTCTTTGCGCACGCCTTGCAGGTCGTCCAGGTTGGCCCCCATCTGGCGAGTCTCGCCGTGGGCCATGAAGCCTTTGCGCAACGCCTCGTGGCGCCCACGACTGGCCAACGGCACCAGGCGATCGATGGTCTCGCCGAGCAACTCGCCGGGGCTATAGCCGAACAACTGATCCAGTTGGCGATTGGTGCGCAGGATTTGCCCCTGCGCATCCACCACCAGCATGCCGTCCGGCGCCGCTTCGATAATCCCGCGATACCAGGCCTCGGTGGCGCGCAACGCCGACTGCTGGGTTTCCAGTGCCTGGGCCTGCTGTTCCAGTTGCAGTGCCTGTTCCGCCATCTCATTGGCCTGGCGCCGGGTTTCCGCCAACAGGGTCTTGACCGCCTGATTACGCTCCAGAATCGCCATGGCCGCGGCCAGGCGTGGGGTGGCTTCCTGCAACAGCAGCCATTCACGCTCGCCCAAGGGTTCCAGCCCGGCCAGTTCGAGTACGCCCAGTAACCGCTCGCCACGGACAATGGGTTGCAGCAGCAGGCAACGGGCCGGGACCTCGCCAAGGGGCGAGCGCAAACGCCAGTATTGCTCCGGAATCGCCTGAAACTGACGCGGCACACGATCCACCGCGCACTGCCCCAACAGACCATCGCCGAACATGACTTGCGCCTCGGGTGGCCGCTCGGAATCAGTGGCATAACGCCCCATCAGCAGCAGCGTGCCGGCGTCTTCCTGTGCGCTGTACAGCACCCCCTGGCAGACTCCGTGCAGACCGGCCATGCATTGCAGGAACACCTGCGCCAGTTCGCCCGGGGTTTCGGCCTGCTGCAGATCGACCTGCAATTGGGCGGTATGGCCCTTGATCCAGCGCTGGCGCTCAAGCTGTTGGGACTCTGTCTGCAGTTTGGCGATGGCCCGCGCCAGATCGCCGGTCTCGTTATTCAGGTCGGTGTGGGGAATCGGTTGATCGAGCTGCCCGGCGGCCAAGTGATCTACCGCCTCCCGCACGCGGTTGAGCGGGTGGCGGATCGACTGGCTGACGACCCAGGACAACAGCAGCGCCAACGACAAGCCACCGAACAACAGTACGTAGGTCAGCATGGTGCTGCGTTCGGCAAACTCGGCAATGTCCTTGGCGGTGTCGCGAATCGAGGCTTCCTTGATCTGGGCGGTCGCGTACAAAAGGCCGTCGGCCTGCTGGGCCAGTTGCTGGAATTCGCTGCTATTGAGCAGCAACAACGCCTTGTTCTGCTGGCCCTGGTCGATCGATACAAAGGCCTGGTCGCTTTGACGCTGCAACTGTTGCAGCAACAGGTCGAACTCGGAGAGGCGCGCCAGATTCTCCGCGCGCGTCAGGGTCACTTTGGCATGGGCCACCGCCTGCTGCAGGCGCTCCCGGATATCCTGCAACTGCTGCAGGGACTCGACGCGAATCTGCGCGTTGTCGGTGCCCACCGCGCGCTGCAGTGCTTGCATCATATGGGGCAATTGCACACGTGCTTCCTGCAAGTGCCCCATGCCGACCAGTTCCTGCAGGTAGAGGTTCTGCATGTCCTGCTTCAGCGATTGCTGGGTGCGCAGGCTTTGCACGCCGAGCACCAGTACCAACAGCAACAGCGCTGAAAAACCCAGGATCAGTTTGTGAAGCAGCGCAAGGCGCTCAAGCAGGGTACGCAATCGAGCCATGACTATCCTCGTGGACCTGATGAAAACACAGACATAGAGGTGGTAGTTGCCGGTTCACGGAGTCTGACCGATACGCTCCAGGGCAGCCCGCTTGCGGGCCATGTCCTGATCAGAATCGGCGAAACGCTCGGCAATGGTCTGGAACTGTTCAACGCAGGCCAGGAAGGCATCGCAGATGTCAGGATCGAAATGCGTGCCTCGCCCCTGGCGAATAATCTCGACCGCCTGCTCGTGGGGCATCCCCGCTTTATAGACCCGACGGCTGATCAACGCGTCATAGACGTCCGCCACTGCCATCAACCGGGCGCTGATGGGGATGTCGTCACCCGCCAGCCCTTGCGGATAGCCACTGCCATCCCATTTTTCCTGGTGACTGTAGGCAATCTCCTTGGCCAGTCTGAGGAACTCGGCGCGAATGCCGAGCTGATCCTCGGCATGCTCAATGGCGTCACGCCCCAGCGTTGTATGAGTCTTCATGATCTCGAACTCTTCCTCGGTGAAGCGCCCCGGCTTGAGGAGGATATGGTCGGGAATGCCGATCTTGCCGATGTCGTGCAACGGCGCCGACTTGAACAATAACGCGATGGTGTCCCCGGTGAGAAAGTGACTGAAGCGCGGATGATCACGCAGATGCTCCGCCAGCACCTTGATGTAATGCTGAGTGCGCCGGATATGGTTGCCGGTTTCGTTATCGCGAGTCTCGGCCAGTGAAGCCATGGCCTGGATGGCCACATCCTGGATCGCAATCACCTCGCGGGTCCGGCGCGCCACTTCCGCTTCCAGATAGTCGTTGTGATCGCGCAGGAAGTCCGCCGCCGCCTTGAGCTTGAGCTGGGTATCCACCCGCGCCAGGACCAGCGCCGGCCTGATGGGTTTGGTGATGTAGTCGACGGCCCCCAGTTCCAGGCCATGGATCTCGTCTTCAGTCGCGGCCATGGCCGTCAGAAAGATGATCGGAATGTCGCGGGTACGCGGGTCGCGCTTGAGCTGCCGGGCCACTTCATGGCCAGACAGCCCGGGCATCATCACGTCCAGCAGGATCAGGTCCGGGAGTGTGTCGCCCTGCAGTACGCGCAAAGCCTTTTCACCGCTATTGGCGGCCTTGACCCGGTAGCGATCCTTGAGCAGATCCGTCATCAGCATCAGGTTGTCGGGCGTGTCATCGACCACCAGCAGGGTTGGCGGACTGTAATGACTCTGTTCGGTGCTCATGGCGGATGGCTCCCTTGCCGGCAATAGACATCCCGAGGCAACACTTGCACTGCCGCCCCAGCGCAGGAAAGCTTAGCTGCAGTTCTCCAGGGCTGCCCGGCGTCGAGCGGCGCAGCCATCGCCCTCATATTGCTGGTCAATAGTCTGTTTGAGGTATTACCCGGCGCGGGCCTTGATTGACTATGACGCCAGGGATTTTCGGTCATCCGGATAGACCAGGCAGCACGACCGCCGCCCCATCCATCAACCGCAACGAGGAGCTTGATAGCTATGGAAAAAGTCATCTATCTGCTGTGGCGTGATACTCAAGTCAGTCCTGATACCTTCGCCCATCGTCTGCGCAGTGAGGTTGCCGGGCAATTGCAGGCACTCGGTGCCCATGGTGTGCAATTGAACCTGTGCGATGCCGATGTGCAGCCAGCCGCCGGTCTGCGCCAGGAAAACAACCGGCCATTGCCCGATGGCAGCCTGTCGCTGTGGCTGGACAGTGCCAACGGGGCGGCTCGTCGCCCTTTCGACCAATTGATCAGCACGGCAACGGCGCGCATGGCCGCCTACCTGGTCTGCGAGTCGGTCGCCATCGCCAATACCCGCTTCCCTGCAAAGCCCGGTGAGCGTACCCACGGCTTTGCCCAACTGGCCCTGCTGACTCGCCCTCCACGCCTGACCCCCGAGGCCTGGCTGGACGTCTGGCGCAACCATCACACAGCAGTGGCCGTGGACACGCAAGCCAACTTCCAGTACGTGCAAAATCTGGTGGTGTCGGTACTGACCCACGGCGCCCCGCGGATCGATGCCATCGTCGAAGAATGTTTTCCGCCAGCGGCCATGACCGATCCCATGGCCTTTTTCGATGCAGCGGGCGACGAAGGGAAATTCCAGCGCAACCTGGCGGCGATGATGGACAGTTGCAGCCGCTTCATCGATTTCGACAAGATCGACGTGCTGCCCACCAGCCAGTACTGCCTGTAGAACCGGCAAATCGCCAAGGGTGTCAGGGCCCGGCCTCCGGGCCCTGATGCTCAGGCCTGTTTCAAGGCGCCATCGAACGCGGGTGTCAGCCCCGACAACTCCAGCTTGCGCACAAAGTCGCCGAGGCGCTGCTGCTTGTAGGCATCCACGTCCACATCACGGTAGTCGTAGAAACCCTGGCCATCGCGCAAGCCATTGCGGCCGTTTTGCATGTTGTCGGCGATCACCTGCGGCGATTCGAAGCGCGGTGACAGCGCGCCGCTCAGGTAGCGCGAGGCGTAGTACAAAATGTCGCCGCCGCCCCAGTCGATGAATTCAAGCAGGCCCAACACCGAGAAACGCAGCCCGAAGCCGACACGCACCGCGGTGTCGATATCTTCTGCGCTGGCCACGCCTTCCTCCACCATCCGTGCCGCTTCGTTCATCACCAATGCCTGAATGCGCGGCACGATGTAGCCGGCCACCGGATTGCACACCACGGGCACCTTGCCGATGCGCTTGAGCAGTTGCAGCAACCGTTCGACCACCTGCGGACAGCTCGCTTCGCTGCGGCTGACTTCCACCAGCGGCATCAGGTACGCCGGATTGAGCCAGTGCGCGTTCACGAAGCGCGCAGGCGTGCTGACCATTTCGCTCAACTCGGTGACCAGGAAAGTGGAGGTGGTGGACGCGATGATGGCCGACGCCGGGACATGCTCGCTGACCCAGGCGAAGGTCTCCTGCTTGACCGCGATGACTTCCGGCACCGCTTCGAACACCAGGTCGCACTGAGACAGTGTCGCCGCGGCCTGGGATTTTGATTGCACCGTCAGCCGGGCTATCGCGATGTCCGCCTGATCCCCCTCGAGCACACCAAGGCGTACCAGCATCTGCAATTCGCTGCGGATGTTGTTGCGCACACGCTCGAAGTAACCGTGCCGGTCCTCCTCGGAGCGATCCTTGATGTCGATGAGGGTGACCGGCAAGCCCGCATGGATGAACGCCAGGGCAATGCCCTCGCCCATCCGGCCGGCGCCGACCACGCTGACTTGGGGCAGCGCGGCGTTCATCAGTTGTAGCCCTTGGTCAGCAGTTCGGTCATCTGCGCCCGACTCAGTTTGGCCAGACCGAGGTTTTCCAGGGTGCGGCCTTCGGCGTAGAGATCCCGTGCAGCAACGACCGAGGCAATGCTCAGCAGACCCTGCGCGACCGGAGTCGGCACACCGGCCCAGCGGCCGACGGACACCAGGAAGGACAGGCCCAGGCGTGTGTCTTCGAGCATGTAGCGGTGCTTCTGCAGGTCGATGTCTTCGCGCCAGTCGCCGCTGTCGGTCAGCTTGCCGTGGGCACCGCGACCGTACATCCACTCATCGCCTTCGGTGGTGTTGTAGTGGTCGGCCAGGGGGAAGTGCGGAGCGCCGTAGGTCAGTGCTTCGCGCACGGCCATGCGCTCGGCATCAAGCTGGTTGGTCACGCGGCGGATCGACGGTTGGGTACCTTCGTTATGAATGTCCCAGGCCTCGAAATGCTCCAGGGGACCTGCGTTCATCATGATCAGCGGCGGATGGATGATGGGGCCTGCGTTCATCAGCGCACCACTCAGGGCGTCTTCAATCGGCTCGACGCTCGGGTAGGCCTCGCGCAGTACCGCGATAGCATGTTCGGACAGGTTGCTGGGGAATACGCCGGTTGGCAGGCGGGTGGCGTAACCGCTGATCACCAGGTCGCTGGCGCCATGCTTGCGTACCAGATACGGCAACGTACCGGTTTCAGCAAAGGCGACCTTGCTCCGGTTGCCCGCATCGGCCATGGCCTTGGCGAACACGAAACTGCCGAAGGTGCCCGGTGGCAGGAACACCACCTGACCGTCGTGCAGGTGCGCCGCAACATGTTTGGCCAGGTCTTCGTGGGAGGTCGACGGCAGCGGGATGATCACCAGTTGCGCGTCGCCCAGAGCTTCGGCCAGGTCGTCGGTGAACGACAGCTTGTCGCCCTGCTTTGCGACGGACAATTTGCGAGTGCCCTTGTAGTCCTTGATGGTCAGGCTGCCGATGGCCAGCAGCTCCTTGAGCGCGGCGCAGTCGCGACGCCACAGGCGGGTCCGGTGCCCCTTTTCAGCCATTTCGACAGCTGCGGCGTAACAGCCGTGACCACCACCCAGCACGGTAATATTCATGCAGATACTCCTTTTTGTCAGAGACTCGATCCTATCGAGCCGCACCGTCGTGCACTTATCCGATTGCGCAGCCGACTGACGGATTGCGCAGGAGTCTCAATGCTTCTGCCGCCGCAGGGTGTCCGACGGCAGACAGCCATAGCGTTGCCGATAAGCGCTGGAGAAATGCCCGAAACTGTTGATGCCGTGGCGCAACAGGATATCGGTGACGGTTTCACCGGCCCTGCCCTGTTTGAGCGATTCGTGGATCACCGCCAGGCGACGGTCACGAATGTATTCGACCGGCGCCTGCTGAAGGAACTGGTTGAAACCGTTTTGCAGAGTGCGCACCGAGACGCCACACAGTTCGCTCAGGGTCGTCAGGCTGATCGGTTCGTCGAGGTGTTCCTCGATGTAGTCACGGGCCTTTTTCACGTGGTGCGGCAGCGGCGCGCGCGAGTCGATCAACAGATCCGCCGAGTAGTTGTGCGGCAGCTGTGTGAGCAGCAGTTGCATCAGGTATTCGGACAAGCCGCTGGCGAGACGCGAACCGTCCACGCCGCTGCCGTACAGCCGGCAGATATAGTCCAGGGTGTGATAGAGGCTGACGACGCCCGCGCCCAGGTGGTCGACGCTGACATCAAAGATCACCGACTGCCGCAGGCTGCGGCCGAGCAGGCGTTGCAGTTGTGTCTCCAGGGCATCACGGTCGACGCGCAGGATCAGGTTGCGGCACTCGCCATCGGTGACGATGCGGCTTTGCGCGAACGGCGAGGAAACGCTCAGGTAGCCCGACTGCATCGCCGCGCTGCGCCGCCCGTGGGCCACTTCGCAGTGCCCCTGCAAGGTAATGCGAAACAGGTACTGATCGGCAATGTCGCCGATGGTGATTTCCACCGGCGCGCCATAGCGCAGGTCGAGCAGTGCCGAATCGCCGAAAAACACCCCGTTGAGCCGGGTGTGGATGGGCTCGTCACGCAGCACGCTGAAGCTGTGCGGGCACAGGTATTGGCTGACCTTATCCTTGATCTCGCGGTAATCGGCCGAGCTGAGCAGGCTGTGCCGTTCCAGCAGGTGTACATCATTCAACATCACGGGTTCTCCTGACCTGGAGCACCTCGGCCCCGCTCCCTTTAACAGGAGCGAGGCCGCGGCGCCGATCGTGGACTATGACCAATCAAGCCCGGGTCGGGTGCTCACGGGCATAGCTTTCGCGGAAATGACGGCAACCACGCCATAGTAGAAGTACGGTCAACGCCGACGCGCCACAGATCACCAGCGACATCGACGAACCCACCGCCGCAGGCGATCCGAAGTAGCGGTCGGTCAACAGCGCCACCAGCGTGGTGCCCAGGCCCAGGCCCAGCAGATTGCTGATCAGCAGGAACACCGCCGAGACCTGTGCGCGCACCTGGTTCGGCGCGAGGATCTGCATCGCCGCCGTGGACGCCGGCATCGGGAACGAAGCGAAGAACATCGCCGGCACCAACAGCGTCACCGACAGCCACAGTTGATCGGCTTGCGGGAACAGCACGGCCGGCACCGCCATGCCGAGGGCACCGATGACGCCGGTGCGCATGGCGGCGTCCTGATGACCTTTCTTGGCCAGGTAGTCGGTGAGCCATCCGCCGAACAGCACGCCTGCGGTATTGGCCACCAACAGCACGGTGCCGAGCATGTAGCCGGCCTCCATTGGCGACAGGCCGAACTTGCGGATGTACAGAGCCGGGCTCCAGCTCATCATGCAGAACAGGGCCATGGCGTAGAACGAAAAGCCCAGGTAATGGCAGGTGAAGGTGGCACGGTGGCGACCGAGGAAACGCAAGCCATCGCTCATCGCAACCTTCTTGGCCTGCCCCTGTGCATCGACCTGCAGCCCCTTGCGCGCCGGGTCGCGCACGGTAAGCCAGATCAACAGGCCGACCACGATACCGGGCAGGCCGACAATGAAGAACGCCAGTTGCCAGGCCTTCATCGCACCGAGAACGGCGACTTCGATGGTGTTCATGTCCTTGAGCATCGCGATCACATAGCCACCTACCAGGAAGGCCAGGCCACCACCGACGAACGAGCCGATCGAGTAGATACCCACTGCGCGGCCGAGTTTTTCCTTGGGGAACATGTCGCTGAACATCGAGTAGGCCGAGGGCGACAGAGCCGCTTCGCCGACACCGACGCCAATGCGGGCGAGGAACATGTGCAGGAAGTTCTTGCTCATGCCGCAGGCAGCCGTCGCCAGGCTCCAGAACACCACGCCGACCGCGATGATCTTCGGCCGGGAGAAGCGGTCGGCCAGATAAGCGATGGGCATGCCCATGAAGGCGTAGAACAACGAAAAGGCCAGCCCGTGCAGCAAACTGAACTGGGTGTCGCTGATCTGCAGATCGGCTTTGATCGGCTCGATCATCAGTGCCAGGATCTGCCGATCCACAAATGAAAAGATGTAGGCGATCATGCACAGGCCGACCACGTACCACTCGTAAATGTAGGTTTTCTTCTTCTGCTGTTGCAGGACCGCGTTATCGACCTGGATATTCACTAGTGTTTGCTCCTCTTGGAATCCGCTCATGGGCGCAGCGCGCCGGGTGACGGTGCACAGGACACCGACTGGGAAGTTGCGGGGCAGATGTAAGGGACAAAGGGTTCGAACATGGTCAGGCCTCTTATTGTTATGGGGTCAAACTCCGGGTGGACCGGGCTTACCAGAACTTCCAGGTGTAGGTCGTGGCGAAACGGAATTCGTTGTAGTCGTAGCCGTACTTCTGTTTCACGTCGATGTTGCGCAGGTCCAGCCCCAGGCCTTGCAGCGCCCCACTCTGCACCACGTAGCTGAGCCCCAGGAAGCGTTCGCTTTCCTGGTTGTCGCTCAGGTTGGCGCCACGGTCCCAGTTGGTTCCCTTGATGTAGCGGGTGTAGAGCTTCAGCCCCGGCATGCCCATCCCGGCAAAGTCATAGCTGTAGCGCGCGCCCCAGGACTTTTCATCCGGGCGGACAAACCCCAGGGACGACCAGTGCACCAGGTAAGGTTGCGGGATAAACCCGTTCATCGTCGGGAACACGCTGTCACCGAGCATGCGCTGGTAACTGAGGCCAAACATGTGGGCGCCTTTGAGCAAGGTGAACAAGCCACCGTAGGAACGGTTGTCGATCTCACCGTTCAAGGCATTGCCATCTTCATTGTTATTGAAGTAGCGCAAGTCGGTCTTGAGTTTGTAGCCATTACCCAAGTCAGCCATATGCATCAGGCCGAAATAGTGCTGCTGATAAATATCGTGCAACACGCCATAGAAATAACTGGCTTGCAGGTTCTTGGTAATGTCGTAAGTTGCGCCACCGAAGTCCAGGCCATCACTGTCGAGATTATCGGTGGAGCCAAACTTGTACAGTTTCTCGTGGTTGGAAGATTCCCGTGTCACGGCAGACCAGAACCGGCCACCGGTCATCGTCAATCCATCGACTTCCCTGGACTCGACCACCGCCCCTTGATAGATCGTATCCAGTTGCCGACTGGTGTCATCGTACGCCACCGGCAATTGAGGGCGAAGGTCACCGACCTTCAACTCGGTCTTGCTGTAGCGCATCTTGAAGGTTGCACCGGCGCGACTGTAGTCATCCGCCGTCTGCTGGTCACTGACGCTGAAAGGCAGCGAACCGTCGTTGCCCGATGAATCCAGGCGCACTGCGTACTGCGCATCCACATCAAGGCCGATCGCCAGGGCCGTGTCGGTGTAACCGGACGTAAACTGTGCATCGAAACCCTGAGACCAACTATGCACTTCAGAAACCGGCGCATTGTTATTGGTGTAATTACGGTGCAAGTAGAAGTTACGCGTATCCACTTTCAAGTGACTATCATCAACAACATCGGCATAGGCTGCCAATGGCGAACAGATCATTCCCAACACGCCGGCAATACCAAGCCCACGGCAAGATTGTTTTACCTGAAGCATCTAACTTCTCCACATCTGTATGTGCTGGGCACTGTATTTATAGGAGCAGATTCGAACTAAAAATTAAAAATGCCGGCAGCCGAACACCGAGCCTTCTTGCGCAGGAAGGCGAATTGCATCAGGGATATAAAGAACGATGGGTTCGAGCATTGTCAGGCCTATTGTTGTTATGGGGTAAAGCGCCAGGCGGGCTCAATGCAACAGCCAGCCAAGACGACACGCCTCTTGTCTACCCAAGGTAAGTCAGCAGGCGCCGCGCCGATATCGAGATGAACAGCATCCGTTGGGGGGAAATCTTCAACCCGGCTAAAGGTTTCCCTTAGTCGACTCAAAAGCGCAGGGCACACAGTGGGCAATGGCAAGCCTGAATTGCATAAGCCTTCCTTTAGCGAGGTCTTGTTGTTGGATGGGTCCTAAGCTAGCGATTGCACTGCCTGCCAACCTCCCCGATTGCGCAGGCGATTCTCCAATTGCGCAGCCTGATGCAGACCGCTTGAGTACTGCACTAAGCTTCTCAGGACACAATCTGGTGAACCCGGGACACGAGGCCAGGCATGTATACCTTGACGCGAAGCGCCAGCCTTACCGACTTTGAGCAGGTTGCCCGTTCCGTGGGGCTCGATCCGTTTCGCATGCTGCGCATGACCAGGCTACCGGCCAGTGTCCTCGACGATCCGAACATCATGATCAGCAGCGATTCGGTAGGCTGGCTGCTGGAGGAGTCAGCCCGCCTGTCCGGCCAGGAGGCCTTCGGACTGCTGCTCGCGCAAACCCGGCAGCTTTCCAACTTCGGCATGCTCGCGCTACTCCTGCGCGAAGAGCCAACACTTCGCGCAGCCTTGCAATCCTGCTTTCGCTATATGCGTTTGCATAACGCCGGTGTGCAATTGTGGCTCGAGGATGCAGGCGACCTGACCCTGCTGCACGTGGGTGTGAACATGCGGGGCCATCATGGCGTCTGGCGCCAGGCGATTGAACAGGCAACCGGCATCATGCTTCGGACGTTGAGCGTTCTGAGCGGCCATGCCTTCCGGCCGGTAAGGGTCAGTTTCACTCACGAGCGACCTTCCAGCCTTGAAGTGCACCACCGCGTGTTGGGTACCACTATCGAGTTTTCCCAGGAATTCAATGCCATCGTTTGCCGTCGGCGCGATCTGGACATGCCCATTTCCACGGCCGACCCCGCGTTGCATCGGGAGGTGAAGCGATCGCTGGACATGCAGTTGGCCAACCTGCGCGACGAACCGGCGCAGCGGGTACGCCAGATCGTCAGGATGCTGCTGCCAAGCGGGCTGTGCTCTGTCGATGCCGTGGCCCGGCATCTCGGGATGCACCGACGCACCCTCAACCGACACCTGACGGCCGAGGGAGAGAGTGTCACGACGATCATCAATGCTGTACGCGCCGAACTCGCCGAAGAGTATCTGGCCAACAGCAAGCGCCGATTGTACGAGGTCGCCGAACTCCTCGGCTTTTCCTCCGCCGGTGACTTTTCACGCTGGTTCCGTAGCCGTTTTGGCAGGACGCCCTCGGCCTGGGCCGTCGCCTACCGAGCGAGCAAGACGGCATCCGGGCCCCTGTCGCCTGAATAAAAAACAAGTTCATGGGCGACTCGAGCCTGCTGGCCAGCCACGTTGCCTGAACCTCGCATACCCCAGGTTTCTACTCCCTCCATCCTGCTGCCAGCGTCCCAATACGCGAAGATTATGTCCCGCAATGCTCATGGCATCGCTCTCGTGCAACCTACTATGGGCCGGTGGCCCCTGCTCTGTTGATAGAGGCCACATCTACCGGATACACGTAGACCGCCCAGGATCCTGGAACCTTGATGGCTCCAGCGGTTTGTGAATCCGGGTCCAGCAACCAATTCGATGGTGATGCGAAAAATACGATCCTGAATCTGATCGCGCTACTTGCAGTCCTCCACCGGGATCGCCCCGAGAGCAACGCAAACGTCATCAGAACAGCGACGGATCGCGCAACACATCTTCAATGGAACATGAAACGTCACCATCGGCCGAGGGAAGTCTTACTCATGCCCACGCTTGTTCGCGCCGCCGTTTTGACCAAATACCTGGAAGTTACCCAGGACTTGGGATTCGACCCGCACGACATCTTGGCAGTCGCCGGCCTGAACAAGGCTCAGCTGCAAGACCCCGAATCCCGCATCCCCATCGATGCCGCCGTGCGTCTGCTGGAAGATTCGGCCATCGCCAGCGGTTGCCAAACCTTCGGCCTGAGCATGGCCGAGTCGCGCCAGTTTTCGGACTTCGGCGTAGTCAGCCTGCTGCTCAGTCATCAACGCACCCTGCGCGAAGCATTGCAGGTGATGGTGCGCTACCGTCATCTGATGAACGATTCGCTGGCTATCTTCGTTGAAGAGTGCGGCAAGATGGTGATCATTCGTGAAGAGATGGTCACCGAGTCACCGATGCCCAGTCGCCAGGCCACGGAACTGGCCATCGGCGTGACGTTCGGCCTGTGCTCGGCCCTGCTCGGCTCGCACTGGCGCCCTTACAGCGTCAACTTCATGCACCAGCCGCCGGACAACCTGTACCTGCACCGGCGCGTGTTCGGCTGCAACCTGGAATTCGGCAGCGAGTTCAATGGCATCGTTTGCCCTGTCGCCAGCCTCGACATGATCAACCTCAATGCCGACCCGACCATGGCCCGTCATGCCCGGAGCTACCTTGACTCGCTGCAAAGCCCCGAGAGCACCTCGACGCTGTTCGAAGTGCGCAAGGCCATCTACCTGCAGTTGCCCATGGGCCGCGCCAGCATTGAGCAGATCGCCCAGTCCCAGGGCATGAACGTGCGCACCCTGCAACGTCGCCTCAAGGACCACGGCTGCGCCTTCAGCGACCTGATCAACGACGTGCGTCGAGACCTGGTGCTGCGTTATCTGGAAAACCCGAACCAATCGCTGAGCCACATTGCCGACATGTTCGGCTTCACCATGGCGAGTTCCTTTACCCGCTGGTTCATCAACCAGTTCGGCATGCCGCCGGCGGTGTGGCGCAGCGCGCAGAAACAGCCCGGTTCGGACGCTGCCGCCTCCAGGTCATTCTGAACACACGGCAAAAAAACGGCCCAAAGCCCGGGGACGCATCTACGCGCCTGCTTTGGGTCGGTTGCCACCCTTCCCCATCGACGCCTAATGGCAAACAGGTGGTGCCCTGCTACCCTCTTTTTTACCGTAGAGAGCGTGTCAGGATAGCGCCATGAAAGTTCGATGCCCTGGCTGTGGTCATATCGCAAACAAACTCCCGCCAAGCCTCAGATGCCCTGACTGCGACAACTTTTCCCACGACTGGCTGATTTATGACTGGGAAAGCTTTGCCTTAATGAAGCGTCGACATATCAGATATAACTTTTTAATCATTGGCCTATCTCTACTTAATTTACTTATGGCGATCTCCTCGAAATCACCCGCTATGTTTCAATGGTTATTCAGCCTGTTATTTATCCCGGCCATCATCTGTTTGTTTTGTTGTCGAAGGCGGCTTGAAAATGAATCGGAGTATGAAGGGCATAAAGGCAGGGCTTTGATTCACTGGTTTATCGGATTCAGGGGGTTCTAAAGCGGCTAACCCGTCTTTTATGGACTTTCCCCACGAGTGGTGAGTAATGCTTTTTGTAGTGGTCAACTAATCCC
>NZ_AKJG01000078.1 GCF_000282455.1 Pseudomonas sp. GM74 | reverse complement strand
CCGCCAGCCAGTGGATCAGCGGCCATGCATTGCCGTTGTTGATGGCGGTGGGGGCCTTGGGCGTGTTGATTGTGGTGTCGCGGCAAGGGGCGTTTGGCGCGGTTCAGCCAGCATAGCTTTTGTAGCAGCTGGCGAAGCCTGCGTCCGGCTGCGCAGCAGTCGTAAAATCAGGCATCGCGGACTTTCAGTTAAACCGTACAAGCCGGGTTTGCGTCTGCTGCGCAGCCGGACGCAGGCTTCGCCAGCTGCTACAACATTTTCTCCAGGCCAACCGTGTTGCTAAGCCAGGCGTTGAAGCGTCGCCACCAACTCCCTGGCTCCTTGGTCAGGGTGTGCATTTTTCCGTCGTCTTCGGTGGTCCAGACGATCTGATCGTTTTCCAGCTCTACCTGATAACTCAGGGCTGGTGCCATGCCCTGTAGCGCCAGGTCGCGGACCCGTGCGGCCAACTCCGGACTGTCCACCAGCACGCCGACTTCGGTGTTCCACAGCACCGAGCGCGGATCGAAATTGAACGAGCCGATAAAGGATTTCTGCTGGTCGAAGATCATCGCCTTGCTATGTAGACTGGAGTCAGAGCTGTGATAGGCGCTGCTGGAAAACAGATGCGGCCCGCTACCGCTGCCGCCTTCCTCTCCGGGCTGGCTACGCAATTCGTACAGCTTCACGCCGTGCTCCAGCAGCGCCCTGCGATAGGGCGCGTAACCACCGTGTACAGCGGGAACGTCCGTGGCTTTCAGTGAGTTGGTCAGCAAGCTCACGGAAACGCCGGCATCGGCGCGCCCGGTCAGGTACACCAGTCCCGGCTGGCCGGGCACAAAGTAGGCCGAGATCATGATCAGCTCTTTGCTGACGTTACTGAGTTCAGGTGCCAGTTGCGTGGTCAGTAGCAATTGTGGATCGGGCTCGCCCTTGGCCAGTACCTTGCTCGGCGCATCCCACAATGCCTGGTTCCAGGCCCAGATCAGTTCGCGGCGCCAGATGTCCAGGCGTGGGTGGGTGGTGAAGGTCATCAGGTGTTTGTAGAGCCTGTGATTCTGTTTGCGCGTTTGCGCCAGGGACTCTTCCAGTCGGGTACGGGTGTTTTCCAGGTCTTGGGGTGTGGGTTTGCTCGACAGGAATTCGTCGATCGGCTTGCTCAGGGCGCTGTTCCAGTATTGGTCGAAGCTGTGCCCGAGTTGTTCGGCGACCGGGCCGACACTGAGTATGTCGATGTCAGTGAAATTCATGTTGGGCTTGGCATCGAAATACTCGTCCCCCAGATTGCGCCCGCCGACGATGGCCATGCTGTTGTCCGCCAGCCACAGCTTGTTGTGCATGCGTCGATGTTGTTGCGAGAGGTTGAACAGTCGGCCCACGGTGCGGGTCACCCCGGTACTGCGGCCCAGATTCAGCGGGTTGAATACGCGGATCTGGATGTTCGGGTGTGCGGCGAGGGTCGCGATGACCCGGTCCAGGCCGTCGCTGGCGGTGTCGTCGAGCAGTACCCGAACCCGCACGCCCCGGTCGGCGGCCTTGAGCAACTCCTCGATCAACATGCGCGTGCTGATGCCGTCGTGCACGATGTAGTACTGCAAGTCGAGGCTGCTTTGGGCGTTACGGATCAGTTCGGCGCGGGCGATGAAGGCCTCGGTGCTGTCCGATAGCAGGCGAAAGCCCGATTGTCCCTTGTAGGGTGCGGCCTGTGCCTGGACCGAGCGGCCGAATGCGGAGTCTGAAGCCGGCAGCGCCTGGCTCGGTACACGCTGTACGTCGAGGCTGGCGCAACCGCCCAGGAACGCGGCGAGTAGCAGAAGAGCAAGCAGGGGCTGTCTGACTCTCACGTAGGATCGTTCCGTTTGGCGGCGCGGATAGGCATATGGACGCTGATTCCCGAAGAAAAGTCAGTCGCTGAGCTGATCGGTATCCGCCAGCAGTTTGATCGCTGTCGCACCCACCTTGCGCACCGCGTCTTCGATCTGCGGTGTTGGCTTGGCAGCGTAGTTCATGCGCAGGCAATTGCGGTACTTGCCGGAGGCGGAAAAAATGCTGCCCACGGCGATCTGTACGCCCTGGTCATGCAATGCACGATTCAGTTTCAGGGTGTCGAATCCTTCCGGCAGTTCGACCCACAGCATGAAGCTGCCTTGTGGGCGACTGGCGCGTGTGCCGACCGGGAAGTAGCGGCTCACCCAATCAATCATCACGTCGCGATTGCGCTGGTATTGCGTGCGCATCCGTCGCAAATGCGGTTCGAAATGGCCGCCCTTGAGAAATTCGGCGATGGCGATCTGCGGCTGTGGCGCGGTGGACCCGGTGCTGATGTATTTCATGTGCAGCACCCGTTCCAGATAGCGGCCGGGCGCGACCCAGCCAATGCGCAGGCCCGGCGCCAGGCTCTTGGAAAACGAGCTGCACAACAGGACGCGGCCGTCTTCGTCGAAGGATTTGATCGTGCGCGGACGCGGGTAGGTGTAGGCCAGTTCGCCATACACATCGTCCTCGATGATCGCCACGTCATAGCGCTGGGCAAGCGTCAACATCGCGCGTTTGCGCGACTCCGGCATGATGTAGCCCAATGGGTTGTTGCAGTTGGGGGTCAGCTGTATGACCTTGATCGGCCACTGTTCCAGGGCCAATTCCAAAGCTTCAAGGCTGATGCCGGTTAGCGGGTCGGTGGGAATCTCCAGGGCTTTCATGCCCAGGCCCTTGAGGGTTTGCATGGCGCCGTGAAAGCTCGGCGAGTCCACCGCGACAATGTCGCCGGGCTCGCAGATCGCGCGGATGCTGGTGGACAGCGCTTCATGGCAACCGGTGGTGACCACCAGTTCGCTGGCGCTCAACTGGCAGCCGGAATCGAGCATCAGGCGAGCGATCTGTTCGCGCAGTTCGAGGTTGCCATGGATGTTGTCGTAATACAGGCCAGGCATGTCCTGCCGCCGACTGATTCGCGCCAGGTCACGCAGCAGCGGTTTCATGGTCGGGCTAGTGATGTCCGGCATGCCGCGGCCCAGTTGCACCACGTCTTTGCGCGGCACGGCGCGTATCAACTCCAGCACTTGATCCCATTGGGAAATGTCCACCGGCCGTTGCGCCGGGCGGCCGACTGCCGGCAAATCCGGCAGCTCGCGACTGGCCGGGACGAAGTACCCGGACTTGGGCCGTGGCATGGCCAGCCCGCTGTCTTCCAGTACCCGATAGGCCTGTTGCACCGTGCTCAGGCTGACGCCGTGCTCGACGCTCAGCGCCCGTACCGAAGGCAGCCGGTCACCGGGGCGATAGAAGCCCTGTTCGATACGTGTGCCGAGCAATTCGGCGAGGTTGACGTAAAGGGTCATGGTGCAGCCTCGATAGGGATGATTCGGTTAACCAGTACAGATCGGGCAAAAAATCTGGATTCAGTGGCGGAATCGGCAAAACTGTATGGAGTTAATACAGTTACTTTGAATCTGTAATGCTTTTGCGCGCCCACGCATCATGGAACCTCTGGCTACCCAAGTAAACAGGAGCATCCAAGATGAACGGTTTGAGCGATGTGCGGCTGACGTTACACAGTCAGGAACTGGCGACCGGGCAGAACAACGGCACGCGGGAGGCGGGCATGGGCCATGCGTCGTCCGGCCTGAGTCGCTGGGACCAGTTCTGGCGTCGCCTGCACACGCGCAAGGCCTTGCTGGCCCTGACGGCCGACCAGCTCAAGGATATCGGGCTGACACGGCAACAGGCGCGGGAGGAGGGGCTGAAGCCTTTCTGGCGGATCTGAAATCCATGGTGATTTTTAGGCCCATTCGCGAGCAAGCCCGCTCCCACATTAGATCTTCAGTGAACACAGATTCTGTGTTCGACACGGATCAACTGTGGGAGCGGGCTTGCCCGCGAAGGCGTCAGAACTGACATCGACAATCTTTCAGACCAACTCTTTAAGCCGATGCCACAACATCCCCAACGCCAGCAACGGCGAGCGCAAATGCTTGCCACCCGGGAAAGTGATATGCGGCACCTTGGCGAACAAATCAAAACCCCCACTGTGCTGCCCGCTGATGGCTTCGGCCAGCAGCTTGCCGGCCAGGTGTGTGGCATTCACGCCATGACCGGAATAGGCCTGGGCGTAATACACATTCGGCTGGTCCTTGAGCCGGCCGATCTGCGGCAGACGATTGGCGCCGATGCCGATCATGCCGCCCCATTGATAGTCGATCTTCACACCAGACAATTGCGGAAAAACTTCGAGCATTTTCGGGCGCATGTACGCGGCGATGTCTTTTGGGTCGCGGCCCGAGTAATGGCAGGCGCCGCCAAACAGCAAGCGCCGGTCCGCCGAGAGCCGGTAGTAGTCCAGCGCCACGCGCTGGTCACAGACCGCCATGTTCTGCGGCAGCAGGGCGTGGGCCTGTTCTTCGCTCAGTGGTTCGGTGGCGATGATGTAGCTGCCGGCGGGCAGGACTTTGCCGCTGAGTTCCGGGTTGAGGTCATTGAGGTAAGCATTGCAACCCAGTACCAGGGTCTTGGCGCGCACCGAGCCCTCGGCGGCATGAACCTTGACCTCTGGGCCATAGTCGATGCGGGTCACGGCCGAGTGCTCGAATAACTGGACCCCCAATCGTTGTGCCGCGGATGCTTCGCCCAAGGCCAGGTTCAGTGGATGCAGGTGCCCCGAGCCCATGTCGATCAGGCCGCCGACGTAACGCGTAGAGCCGACCACGGTGTGCATCTCGTTGGCTTGCAGCAAACGGGTCTCGTAGCGATAACCGAGGCTGCGCAGTTCTTCGGCATCCTCGGCGAAACCTTCCAGGTCTCGGGGTTTGTTGGCGAGGTCGCAGTAACCCCAGGTCAGGTCACAGGGGATCTGGAAGTGCTCGACCCGTTGCCGGACGATTTCCACGGCTTCCAGGCCCATGAGTTTCATTTGCCGAACACCTTCGACACCGATGACGTTGGTGAACTGATCGAGGCCGTGGCCGACGCCGCGAATCAGTTGCCCGCCATTTCGACCACTGGCGCCCCAGCCGATTCTATGGGCTTCAAGCAACACTACACTGAGGCCGCGTTCGGCCAGCTCAAGCGCCGTGTTCAACCCCGAAAACCCACCGCCCACCACACAGACATCGGCCAGCACTTCGCCTTTGAGCGCCGGAAGTTCAGGCTGCGGCAGACTGCTGGCGGCGTAGTAGGACGCGGTATGGTTCATTGCAGGCTGTTGAGCACGGGCATTCATGTGCGTGTTCCTGATGCTTGCGTTTAGAAAACTTGACGGAGCATAAGCCGGACCTTCTCGGCCGGGCAACATTGGTCGGCTGCTGCTGTCTGGATCGGGGCTTTTGCGTCAGAATCGCGCTCTATTCCGCTATTGGTCACCGCTTCAATGAGCTGCAACAGCCAAACAATCCGCACATTGCGACAGCAGATTCCCTCGTTCGAGTGCGTTCCCGGCTGCCATGACTGCTGCGGCCCGGTGACCACCTCGCCGGAAGAAATGTCACGCCTGCCGCGCAAGACCCGGGCCGAGCAGGATGCCGCCATGGAAGAACTCAACTGTGTGCACCTGGGGCCCAATGGTTGCACGGTGTATGACGAACGGCCGCTGATCTGCCGGTTGTTCGGCACCACCAAGACCCTGCCGTGCCCGAATGGTCGCGGGCCGATGGAATTGATTCATCCGAGAGTGGAGAAGCAGGTGTTCGAGTACATGGCCAGCACCCGGCAGGTGTTGGTCTAGATAGACCGAGTCGCTGCCTTCGCGAGCAAGCCCGCTCCCACATTGGATCTTCAGTGGCCACAGATTTGTGTACGGCTGCGATCAACTGTGGGAGCGGGCTTGCTCGCGAAAGCGGCTGAACAGACGCCGCCAATCTCAATCGGGAATCGGCAAAGTCAGGCTCTCCTTCACCTCTTCCATCACTATGTAGCTCTTGGACTCGCGCACATGGGGCAGCTTGAGCAGGATGTCGCCCAGCAACTTGCGGTACGAGGCCATCTCGGAAATCCGCGCCTTCACCAGGTAGTCGAAATCCCCTGACACCAGGTGACACTCCAGCACATGGGGCAATTTCAGCACCGCGCGTCGGAACTCTTCGAAAGTATCGCCGGATTTGTAGTCCAGGCTGATCTCGACGAACACCAGAAGACTACCCTTCAGGTGCTGCGGATTGAGCCTGGCGTTGTACCCCATGATGATCCCCTCGCGCTCCAGACGCCGGACCCGCTCGGTACAGGGCGTGGTCGAGAGCCCGACCTTTTCTCCAAGCTCCGTAAAGGAAATCCGCCCGTCCGCTTGCAGGATCCGCAGGATGTTGCGGTCGATCTTGTCCAGCTCACGTTTGGTCTGAGTGTTGGTACGCATAGGGGATGCGCCTCCGTGAAAAGGGTTTTTGCCGAGAATTGTCGCCAAATATAGGCGCTTATATAGTGAAAAGCACTGGCAAATCTTTTTTACACTGCGCGCATCTAAAGCTCTGAATAACAAACGTCAGCGGTTAGCCGCGATGAGGGATATGAAAATGCGCGTCATGGTCTTGGGTAGCGGCGTTATCGGTACCACCAGTGCTTATTACTTGGCCCGTGCCGGGTTTGAAGTAGTGGTTGTCGACCGGCAGCCGGCTGCTGCCATGGAGACCAGTTTCGCCAACGCCGGGCAGGTCTCGCCGGGTTATGCCTCGCCGTGGGCCGCGCCGGGTGTGCCGCTCAAAGCCATCAAGTGGCTGTTGCAGCGCCACGCGCCATTGGCGATCAAGGCCACTGCCGATATCGACCAGTACCTGTGGATGGCACAGATGCTGCGCAACTGCACCGCCAGCCGTTACTCGGTGAACAAGGAACGCATGGTCCGTCTGTCCGAGTACAGCCGTGACTGTCTCGATGAACTGCGCTTGGAGACCGGCATCGCCTACGAAGGCCGCAGCCTTGGTACGACCCAACTGTTCCGCACCCAGGCTCAACTGGACGGCGCCGCGAAAGACATCGCCGTGCTGAAAGAGTCCGGCGTGCCGTTCGAACTGCTCGACCGCGACGGTATTGCCCGCGTTGAACCGGCGCTGGCAAGTGTCACGGATATCCTCGCCGGTGCCCTGCGCTTGCCGAACGACCAGACTGGCGACTGCCAGATGTTCACCACCAAGCTTGCCGAGATGGCCGCGAACCTCGGTGTGCAATTCCGTTTCGGCCAGGACATTCAGCGCCTCGACTTCGCCGGTGACCGCATCAACGGCGTGTGGATCGACGGCAAGCTGGAAACCGCCGATCGCTATGTGCTGGCCCTCGGCAGCTATTCGCCGCAACTGCTCAAGCCGCTGGGGATCAAGGCGCCGGTGTACCCGCTCAAGGGCTACTCCCTGACCGTGCCGATCACCAACCCGGCGATGGCCCCGACATCGACCATTCTCGACGAGACCTACAAGGTCGCGATCACTCGTTTCGACAACCGCATCCGCGTTGGCGGTATGGCTGAAATCGCCGGTTTTGACCTGTCGCTGAACCCGCGCCGCCGGGAAACCCTGGAGATGATCGTCAACGATCTTTATCCTCAGGGCGGCAATCTGGCCGAGGCCGACTTCTGGACCGGCCTGCGTCCGACCACTCCGGACGGCACCCCGATTGTTGGCGCCACCCCGTTCAAGAACCTGTTCCTGAATACCGGTCACGGTACGCTCGGCTGGACCATGGCGTGCGGCTCCGGTCGCTTGCTGGCTGACCTGATGGCAAAGAAAAAGCCGCAGATCAGCGCCGAAGGCCTCGATATCTCCCGTTATGGCAACAAAATCCAGGAGCCTGCAAAGCATGTCAGTCCAGCGCCAGCTCACCAATGAGCGCATGAGTCAGATCGTCACCCATAACGGTACGGTGTACCTGGCTGGGCAGGTCGGCGACGACATGAACGCCGGGATTGAACAGCAGACCCGCGAAACCCTGGCCAATATCGAGCGTTTGCTCGATCTGGCCGGTACCGACAAAAACAATCTGTTGTCGGTGACGATTTACCTGAAAGGCATCGACGCGCATTTCGAAGGCATGAACGCGGTGTGGGACAAGTGGCTGCCAAAAGGCGTCGCCCCGGCCCGTGCCACCGTTGAATCGAAACTGTGCGAACCGCAAATCCTGGTCGAGCTGTCGGTAGTCGCCGCTCTGCCATAAGCTTTCAGACAGATCCCTCTCCCGGTGCTGCTGGCGGTTCACGCCACCAGCCAGCGCCGGTTTTTTTTCCCGATAACCCGACCAGAAGTCTGCCGCCATGCGTCCTGCCCGTGCCCTGATCGACCTTCAAGCCTTGCGCAACAACTACCGAATCGCCCGTGAACTCACGGGGGCCAAGGCCCTCGCGGTGATCAAGGCCGATGCCTATGGTCATGGCGCGGTGCGTTGCGCCCAGGCGCTGGAAGCCGAGGCGGACGGGTTTGCCGTGGCTTGCATCGAAGAGGCATTGGAGCTGCGGGCGGCGGGCATTCGCGCGCCGATCCTGCTGCTGGAAGGTTTTTTCGAAGCCGATGAGCTGGCGCTGATCGTCGAGCATGACTTCTGGTGCGTGGTGCATTCGCTGTGGCAGCTCGAAGCCATCGAGAAAGCGGCGATGAGCAAGCCGATCAACGTGTGGCTGAAGCTCGACTCGGGCATGCACCGTGTGGGGCTGCACCCGGCGGATTATCAGGCGGCCTATCAACGGCTGTTGGCCAGCGGCAAGGTCGCGAAAGTGGTGCTGATGAGCCACTTTGCGCGTGCCGATGAATTGCACGAGCAGGCCAGTGCCGATCAGGTGGCGGTATTTGAAGCGGCGCGCAAGGGCTTGTCCGCCGAGGTCAGCCTGCGTAACTCGCCGGCGGTGCTCGGTTGGCCGCAGATTCCCAGCGATTGGGTGCGCCCGGGCATCATGCTTTATGGCGCCACTCCCTTCGAAGAAGCCAACGAAGTGGCGTCGCGGCTGCAACCAGTCATGACCCTGGAGTCGAAAGTGATCAGCGTGCGCGAGTTGCCGGCTGGCGAACCCGTCGGTTACGGCGCCAAATTCATCACCCCGAAACCGATGCGCATTGGCGTCGTGGCCATGGGTTACGCCGACGGCTACCCGCGTCTGGCGCCGACCGGCACGCCAGTGCTGGTTGCCGGACAGCGCAGCCAGTTGATCGGCCGGGTATCGATGGACATGCTCTGTATCGACCTGACCGATGTGCCGCAGGCCGGCCTCGGTTCGACTGTCGAGTTGTGGGGCAAAAACATCCTCGCCAGTGATGTGGCCATGGCTGCCGGCACGATTCCTTATCAGATCTTCTGCAACCTGCGTCGAGTGCCGCTGCTCTATTCCGGGGCTTAGTGAGCAGGGCTCCGGACCGGAAGTCGCCTCGCTGAGCAGGATTCAGGTCAAGGTGTTGTAAATACTGAACGCTGTCGCCATGATAACGCTCACTATTCCAACAATCTGAATCCTGGAGGCGCAAGCTTTGGACGTCGGTGAACGACTGCAATCCATCCGTAGGCTCAAAGGCCTTTCCCAGCGTGAGCTCGCCAAACGGGCGGGGGTCACCAACAGCACGATTTCGATGATCGAGAAGAACAGCGTCAGCCCCTCGATCAGTTCGCTGCGTAAAGTGCTGGGCGGAATTCCCATGTCCATGGTCGAGTTCTTTTCCGAAGAAATCCTGCAGGAAAAACCGACTCAGATCGTCTACAAAGCCAACGAGCTGATCGATATTTCCGATGGTGCCGTGACCATGAAACTGGTCGGTCGGGCGCACCCGAGCCGGGCGATCGCATTCCTCAATGAAATCTATCCGCCAGGCGCCGACACCGGTGACGAGATGCTCACCCATGAGGGCGAGGAAACCGGCATCCTGGTCGAAGGAAAACTGGAACTGGTGGTCGGTCTCGAAACTTTTGTCCTCGAAGCCGGCGATAGCTACTACTTTGAAAGTACCAAGCCACATCGTTTCCGTAATCCGTTCGATGTGCCGGCGCGACTAATCAGCGCAGCCACGCCGGCGAATTTCTAAGAAAAGAGGCGTCCTGCCAGCATCGCAGAGGCGCCCGGGCTGTTTTTCCGTCGCGGCCTAAGACCCCTCCGACTTTGGGGTTGTTTCAGTGCGACGGGCTTACCGCTATACTTGCGCCCGCCTGCGAACCGTGGCCGTAGGCGTGACTAGCCACCATTGAGGGTGAACGCGTGAACCTAATTATGAAAATGCTGGCTGCACCAGCAACCGTATTGGCCCTATGGGCTGTCAGTGTCAGCACTCAGGCTGCGACCAACGACGATATTGCCAAACGCCTTGAGCCAGTCGGCCAGGTTTGTGTTCAGGGTAAAGAGTGCAAGGGCATGGAAGTGGCCGCTTCCGCCGGCGGCGGTGGTGGTGCGAAAACCCCGGATGAAGTGATTGCAAAACATTGCAATGCTTGCCACGGCTCAGGCCTGTTGGGCGCGCCGAAAGTCGGTGATGCCGCTGCTTGGGGCGAGCGTGCCAAGAAAGAAGGTGGTGTTGACGGCCTGCTCGCCAAGGCGATCTCCGGCATCAACTCGATGCCGCCAAAAGGCACCTGCGCCGATTGCTCCGATCCAGAGCTCAAAGGCGCCATCCAGAAGATGTCCGGCCTGAAATAAGCCCCGTTTTCAGCGAAAAGCCGCTTACGAGCGGCTTTTTTGTGCCTGCGGTTTTGTCCTGAAGACAATGAAGAGCCCTTGTGGGAGCGGGCTTGCTCCGGGCGGCGTTCCGACGAAAGCGGTGTGTCAGTCAACATTGATGGCGGCTGACACGGCCTCTTCGCGAGCAAGCCCGCTCCCACAAAGGATCGTCGGTGCTGGCATGATTTGGCGTCTGAGGCTGTTTTTTGCAGCCAAGACCCGGCAAGCTCGGTCCAACCCCAATTCATGGAATATGAGGGAGGATCCGATGGTGCAGTTGTGTTCTATCGAGCAGGCGGTCGATGACGTACTGGCGCGGTTGCCGGTCCACATTCATATGGGCTTGCCCCTGGGCCTGGGCAAACCCAATCACTTCGTCAACGCGCTGTATCGACGAATTGCACAGTTGCCCGAGCGGCGGCTGACCATCTACACCGCGTTGTGCCTGGGGCGCCCGCCCTTGGGCGATGGTTTGCAAAAGCGCTTCCTCGAACCCTTTATCGAACGGGTGTTCGGCGATTATTCCGAGCTGGAATTTCTCGCCGACCTACGCCGCGATAGTTTGCCCGGCAACATCCACATCCAGCAGTTCTTCATGCAGCCCGGCAGCCTGCTCAACAGTGCCACGGCGCAACAGGATTACGTCAGCAGCAATTACAGCCATGCGGCGCGGGACATCAATGCCGCCGGATTGAATCTGGTAGCGCAACTGGTGGCCAGCCATGCCGAGCATCTCGACCGCTTGAGCCTGAGCTGCAACCCGGACATCACCCTCGACCTGTTGCCGATGATCGCCAGGCGCCGCGCCGCCGGAGAAACCATCCTGATGGTCGGCCAGGTGCACAACGATCTGCCCTACATGCCCGGCGATGCTGAACTCGGCATCGACACCTTTGACCTGTTGATCGATGAGAAGGACAACACCACGCTGTTCTCCACGCCGAACATGCCGGTGGGGTGTCAGGACCACTTCATCGGCCTGCACGCCAGCACCCTGGTGCGTGACGGCGGCACCTTGCAGATCGGCATCGGTTCCATGGGCGATGCGCTGACGGCGGCGCTGCTGGCGCGGCAAGCCGACAACGACGGATACAGGGCTTTGCTGGCAGACGTAAACCTCAGCCACTGGACGCAACTGATCGAGCGCGAAGGCGGCATCGGCCCCTTCGCCAAAGGCCTGTATGGCTGCAGCGAAATGTTCGTCAACGGCTTGCTGGTGCTGGCGGATGCCGGGATCGTGCGGCGCAAGGTCTACCCGGACGTGACGACCCAACAGCAGGCGAATGCCGGCACCCTCGACGAGACTGCGCAATCCGATGGCATTTCGGTGCACGGCGGTTTCTTCCTCGGTCCACGCAGCTTCTACGAACGCCTGCGCGAGTTGCCGCAAAACAACCGGCTTGCATTCAACATGACCCGCATCAGCTACATCAACGAGCTCTACGGCCAGGAAGAACTCAAGCGCTTGCAGCGCCTGGATGCGCGGTTCATCAACACCGCGTTCACCGTGACCTTGCTCGGTGCCGCGGTGGCGGATCAGCTTGAGGACGGGCGTGTGCTCAGCGGCGTAGGCGGGCAATACAACTTCGTGGTGCAGGGCCATGCGTTGCAAGGCGCGCGCTCGGTGTTGCTGTTGCGCAGCTGGCGCGAATCCGGCGGCGACGTCAGCTCGAACATTGTCTGGGAATACGGCCACTGCACGATCCCCCGACACCTGCGCGATGTTGTGGTGACTGAGTACGGCATTGCCGATCTGCGCGGCAAGACCGATGCGGCAGTGATCGAGGCGTTGCTCAATATCAGTGATTCACGCTTTCAGCAGGGGTTGATCGAGCAGGCGCAGAAGGTCGGCAAGTTGCCGAAGGACTTCCGTCTCGATCCGCGCTTTACCGATAACAGTCCGCAGCGTTTGCAGGCGATTCAGGCACGGCATCCACAGCTGTTTCCGGAGTATCCGCTGGGATGTGATTTCACCGAGGTCGAGCGTGATCTGTTGCGGGCGCTGAACTGGCTCAAGAGCAAGTTCAAGCTGAGCGAGGTACTGGAGTTGGGCAAGGCAGCGCTGGATGCGCCGGAGGCAGCAGCGTTTCCGGAGCATCTGGAGCGCATGCAACTGGCCAACCCGGAGGGGCTGAAGGAGGACTTGTATCAGCGGTTGCTGCTGGCCGGCCTGAAAGCCACCGCGCAAACTCAGCTAAACAGGTGATCCCTGTGGGAGCGGGCTTGCCCGCGATGGCGGTGTATCAGCCAACATCAACGTTGAATGTTATGGCCTCATCGCGGGCAAGCCCGCTCCCACAGGTTCGATGGTGTTGCTTGCTTACTCGATAAAGGTCACGACACCATCGGCCAGCGACTTAACACGGGCCAACGACTCAACGCGATAACCCTGCGAATCCAATTCCGCACGCCCACCCTGGAACGACTTCTCGATCACGATGCCCAGGCCCGCCACGGTGGCGCCGGCCTGCTTGATGATCGAAATCAGCGCCTGGGACGCCTTACCGTTGGCCAGGAAGTCGTCGATGATCAGCACGCGGTCGCTGCTGGTCAGGTGGCGCGGGGAGATGGCCACGGTGCTTTCGGTCTGCTTGGTGAACGAGTACACGGTCGCCGACAGCAGGTTTTCGGTCAGGGTCAGGGACTGGTGCTTGCGGGCGAAAATCACCGGCACACCCAGGTTCAGACCGGTCATGATCGCCGGGGCGATGCCCGAGGCTTCAATGGTGACGATCTTGGTGATGCCCGAATCCTTGAACAGCGTGGCGAATTCGTCGCCGATCAGCTTCATCAGGGCCGGGTCGATCTGGTGGTTCAGAAAGGCGTCGACCTTCAGGACCTGGTCGGAAAGCACAATGCCTTGTTCGCGAATTTTCTGGTGCAGGGCTTCCATGAAGCGGTCCTCTTTTGGCGCCTGTGCGCCGAAGGTCATATAAAAGTGGTCAATTCTAGCGCTTTAACATCGCGCGTATATCTGCCAATGCGTTGTTGCCCCGCACGGCTTTGACTTCGGTCGGTGTGTCGTCGTTGCCTTCCCAGGCCAGATCGTCCGGTGGCAACTCATCGAGGAAGCGGCTTGGCGCGCAATCGATGATCTCGCCGTATTGCTTGCGCTTGGCCGCGAAGGTGAAGGCCAGGGTCTGGCGCGCGCGGGTAATGCCCACGTAGGCCAGGCGACGTTCTTCTTCGATGGTGTCGGCTTCGATGCTGGAACGGTGCGGGAGGATTTCCTCCTCCATGCCCATGATGAACACGTAGGGAAATTCCAGTCCCTTGGACGCATGCAAGGTCATCATCTGCACGCCTTCGGCGCCATCTTCCTCTTCCTGCTGACGCTCGAGCATGTCACGCAGGACGAGTTTGCCGATGGCGTCCTCGACGGTCATTTCACCTTCTTCGTCTTTTTCCAGGGTATTCTTCAGCGCCTCGATCAGGAACCAGACGTTACCCATGCGGTAGTCGGCGGCCTTGTCGCTGGAACTGTTGGTGCGCAGCCAGTTCTCGTAGTCGATGTCCATGACCATGCTGCGCAGGGCCGAGATCGGGTCTTCGCCGGCGCACTGCTCGCGCACACGGTCCATGAAGCGCTTGAAGCGCGACAGGCGATCGGTGAAGCGGCTGTCCAGATGCTCGCCCAAGCCAATTTCGTCGGTGGCGGCATACATCGAGATCTTGCGCTCGGTGGCGTAGTTGCCCAGCTTCTCCAGCGTGGTCGAGCCGATCTCGCGGCGCGGCACGTTGATCACCCGCAGGAACGCGTTGTCGTCGTCCGGGTTCACGATCAGGCGGAAGTAGGCCATCAGGTCTTTCACTTCCTGGCGCCCGAAAAAGCTGTTGCCGCCGGACAGGCGATACGGCACCTGGTGATGCTGCAACTTCAGCTCAATCAGCTTGGCCTGGTAGTTGCCGCGATACAGGATCGCGAAATCGCTGTACGGTCGGTCGGTGCGCAGGTGCAGGCTGAGGATTTCCATGGCCACGCGCTCGGCCTCGGCGTCCTCGTTGCGGCAACGGATCACGCGGATCTCGTCGCCGTGGCCCATTTCACTCCACAACTGTTTTTCGAATTCGTGGGGGTTGTTCGAGATCAGCACGTTGGCGCAGCGCAGGATGCGACTGGTGGAGCGGTAGTTCTGCTCCAGCATCACTACTTTCAAGGATGGGTAGTCGTCCTTGAGCAGCATCAGGTTTTCCGGGCGAGCGCCGCGCCAGGCGTAGATCGACTGGTCGTCGTCGCCCACCACGGTGAACTGGTTGCGTTTGCCGATGAGCATTTTCACCAGCAGGTACTGGCTGGCGTTGGTGTCCTGGTATTCGTCCACCAGCAGGTAACGCACCTTGTTCTGCCACTTCTCCAGGATGTCGGCGTGCTCTTCGAACAGCTTCACCGGCAGCAGGATCAGGTCGTCGAAGTCCACCGCGTTGAACGCCTTGAGCGTGCGCTGGTAGTGGGTGTAGACGATGGCGGCGGTCTGTTCCTTGGGGTTGCGCGCGTTTTCCAGAGCCTGGGCCGGCAGGATCAGGTCGTTTTTCCAGGCGCCGATCATGTTCTTGATCTCGTCGACACCGTCGTCGCCCGAGTATTCCTTCTGCATGATGTCGGTCATCAGGGCCTTGACGTCGGTCTCGTCAAAGATCGAGAAGCCCGGTTTGTAGCCCAGCCGAACGTGCTCCTTGCGGATGATGTTCAGGCCCAGGTTGTGGAACGTGCAGACCGTCAGCCCGCGCCCTTCACCGGCACGCAACAGGGTGCCGACCCGTTCCTTCATTTCGCGGGCGGCCTTGTTGGTAAAGGTCATGGCGACGATGTACTGGGCGCGAATGCCGCAGTTCTGGATCAGGTGCGCGATTTTGCGCGTGATCACGCTGGTCTTGCCGGAGCCTGCACCGGCGAGCACCAAAAGAGGGCCGCCGACGTAGCTCACGGCTTCTTGCTGCCGGGGATTGAGTCGGGACATACGTAATTCAGGAGTCAGTCACAAAATGGGCCGGCATTTTAACAGGCTCAGCGAATTGTGCTGCTCTGTCCGACTTGTGACGTACCACGCTATCTGTAATTGCCGGTTTTGTTACTTTCACGCAGGATGCGCAACGAATTTGCGGCTAATGTTCGTAATTGCGGATACAAAGGGCTGGTTTTGCTCACTGATGTCATTGTCATTGGTCATCGGAACGGCATAATGCCCGTCGCCTACATCTTTGCAGAGTCTAGGGAGCTAGCTTGTCTACGCCTGTCGAACCCTTGCGTTTGCTGCTACTGGCCGAAGAGCCAGCGTGGGCAGCGTTGTTACGCGAGTGTCTGGCTCCTATGGGGAGCTCGGCCGTGCTCATCAGCGCGCCGAGTTGGGAGTCGGTCAGCAGCCTGTTCGATGACAACCGCAGCGCGGTGTTATTGACCATCCCGCAACTTCAACCGGCGCCGGGCCGTTGCAGCCTGCCGACGGTGTTGTTGCTCGACCATGAGCCGCTGACCCCGCCCGACGGCGTGAGTGACTGGCTGGTGCGCGACCTGCTCGATCCCGGCATGTTGCGCCGTTGCCTGCGCCATGTGCGCGAACGTGGCGTTCTGGAAAACACCCTGCAACGCCTGGCCGAGCAAGATCCTCTGACCGGCATCGCCAACCGCCAGGGTTTCCAGACCCTGCTGACGGCGCGCCTGGCGGAAAACGACGGTCGTGGCCTGGCCCTCGGTCATCTCGACCTCGACAACTTCCGCTATGCCAACGACTCCCTTGGCCATCAGGCCGGTGACCGCCTGATCCTGCAAGTGGTGGCGCGGCTCAAGAATCAGCTTGAGGCCGGCGATCAGCTGGCGCGCCTGGGCAGTGATGAATTCGCTCTGCTGATCGACACCCGTCGTGCGCCCCAGCGTGCCGAGTGGATGGCCGAGCGCATCAGCGAAGCGCTGGCCGAGCCTTATTGGGTCGATGGTGAAAGCCTGCTGATCGGCTCCAGCCTGGGCATCGCCCACGCCCGGGCCCAGGCCGGTGCGGACCCGCTGATGTGGCATGCGCACATCGCCATGCAACAGGCCAAAAGCACCCAGGGCTGCACCTTTCACATTTTCAACGAGCGCATCAACCGCAATGCCCGCAGCATCGCCGACCTGGAAACCGAGCTGCGCCGGGCGTTGCGCCGCGATGAGCTGGAATTGCACTACCAGCCGCGGCTGAACCTCGAAGACGGGCAAATCGTCGGCCTCGAAGCGTTGGTGCGCTGGCGGCATGCCGAGCGCGGCTTGTTGCCGCCGAGCGAGTTTGTGCCGCTGGCTGAGCAAAGCGGTCTGATCGTACCGTTGGGCTACTGGGTGATTTCCCGGGCCTTGCGCGACATGCAGGCATTGCTTGAACTTGGCTTGCCGCCATTGCACATGGCGATCAACCTGTCGTTCCGACAGTTCCAGGACAGCCAGTTGCTGTCGACCCTCAGTCGCCTGATTGCCGAGCGCGGTGTCGAGGCGCAGTGGCTGGAGTTCGAACTGACCGAAACCGCAGTGATGCGCCGCAGCGATCTGGTCCAGCAGACCATGGACGCCCTCGGGCGCCTTGGTGTGCGCTTCTCCCTCGACGACTTCGGCACCGGGTTCTCGTCGTTCGTGCACCTCAACAGCCTGCCGATCACTTTGCTGAAGATCGACAAGAGCTTTGTCGGCGGCATGGAGCAGCGTGAGGAAAACCGCAAGCTGGTCCACGCGATGATCAACCTGGCGCACAACCTCAACCTCGAGGTGGTCGCAGAAGGCGTGGAAACGCCGGAGCAACTGGATCTGCTGCGC
Source organism: Pseudomonas sp. GM74 (assembly GCF_000282455.1). GTDB lineage: Bacteria > Pseudomonadota > Gammaproteobacteria > Pseudomonadales > Pseudomonadaceae > Aquipseudomonas. Next base: position 20,264 of record NZ_AKJG01000078.1, on the reverse strand, counting down.
GGGTTTGAATGCGATCAGGTGCAGGGGTATTTGATCAGCAAGCCATTGCCGCTGGCCGAGCTGGTGGAGTACCTGACGATCGGCTCCAGCCAGCAGCCGATGCTGGAAGTCGTGAACTGATCACGAGTAATTGGTTGCCACGGAATCCTGTAGGAGCGAGCTTGCTCGCGATGGTCGTCAACGATAACGCTGGTTGGCAGGTGCCCCGCGGCGTTCTCGGGTTTATCGCGAGCAGGCTCGCTCCTACAAGGGATCTCAGTCAGGTTGAGCGATCTCGAAGCGCTGCTCTGACGTCGTGTCGCGCTTGATCATCCGCTTCATCTTCCACTCAAACCCCAGCGTCAGGCTCACCGCCGCACACGCCAGCCCCAGCGCCAGGCCCCACCAGACACCCGTTGGCCCCCAGTCCAGGTGGAACGCCATCCACCACGCCGCCGGTGCGCCTATCAGCCAATAGCAACCCAGGCCGACGAGGAAAGTGGTCTTGGCATCCTTGAGCCCACGAATGCAACCCATGGCAATGGTTTGCACGCCGTCGAACAGCTCGAACCAGGCCGCCACCGCCAACAGGCTCACGGCCAGGTTGATGACATCGCGAAACGCCGGGTCGTTGTGGTCGAGGAACAGGCCCACCAACTGGTTTGGCAATAGCCAGAAGACCATGGCGAAACACAGCATCGCCGCCGCCCCGAACGCGATGCCGACCCGCCCGGCCAGCCGCGCATCCAGCAATTGTCCGGCACCGTAGTGCTGGCCGATGCGCATGGTGATCGCATAAGAAATACCCGCCGGGACCATGAACGCCACCGAAACGATTTGCAGGGCGATCTGGTGTGCGCCAAGTTGAGTGCTGCCCATGGTGCCCATGCACAGCGCCGCGAAGGCAAACAGCCCGACTTCCACCGCATAGGTGCCGCCAATCGGCAGGCCCAGGCGCCATAGTTCCTTCAGGTACTGGCGGTTCAGCCGCGACAGGCCCTGGCGCAGCGGATAGGCCTCATAAGCCGGATGCCGACGAATGTGCCACGCCAGCGCAAGTGCCATCAGGTTGGCGACAATCGCCGTGACCAGCCCGATGCCCACCAGCCCCAATTTTGGCAGGCCGAACATCCCGGTAATCAGCGCATAGTTGAGCAAGAAGTTGGCGACCGTACCGCCAAGGCTGATGACCATCACCGGCGTCGCACGGCCAATGGCGCTGGTGAACCCGCGCAGGGCCATGAAGCTCAGGTAGCCGGGCAGGGCGAACGGCAGGAAGATCAAAAACTGCCCGGCCATCTGGACATTGCTTTCGGTCTGGCCGAACAGCAGCAGCACCGGTTTGAGGTTCCACAGCAGCAAACCGGCGACCAGCGCCATCAGCCATGCCAGCCACAACCCGGCTTGGGTCAAGCGGGTCGCCCCGAGAATGTCGCCCGCACCTTGACGAATAGCCACCAATGTACCGACGGCAGCAATCACGCCGATGCAGAAAATCGACACGAACGAATAGGTCGCCGCGCCGAGCCCGCCACCGGCCAGTGCCTCGGGACTCAGGCGCGCCATCATCAGGGTGTCGGTGAGGACCATCAGCATGTGCGCTAACTGCGAGGCAATCAGCGGCCCCGCCAGCCGCAGGATGGCCCAGAGTTCAGTACGTGCTGGATGTTGCATGGTCATCACGCTCGATTATCAAAGGGAACAGGAAAACACCGATTCTCGGCGCTCTGCGAGATTTGCACAAAGGGATAAAAAGGATGGATAGCATGATTCAAACTCATGATTGGGAGTTTCTGCTAGGGTAGGCGAACCCCGCAGTAGGAGCTTTCCCAATGTCCCGTCGTCTTCCTCCCTTGTATGCACTGCGCGCATTCGAAGCGGCGGCGCGGCACAGTTCGTTTACCCGCGCGGCCGAAGAGCTGTCGATTACCCAAAGCGCGGTCAGCCGACATATTCGTACGCTCGAAGAGCATTTTGCCTGCCGCTTGTTTCACCGCAGTGGCCGCAACCTGCAACTGACCGAGTCGGCCCGTCTGCTGTTGCCGGGCATTCGTGAAGGCTTCACCGCCCTGGAGCGCGCCTGCAATACCTTGCGCGCCGAAGACGACATCCTGCGCATGAAAGCTCCGTCGACCTTGACCATGCGCTGGTTGCTGGCGCGCCTCAGTCGCTTCCGCCACTTGCAGCCGGGCAATGAAGTGCAATTGACCAGTGCGTGGATGGACGTCGACTCGGTGGATTTCAATGACGAGCCGTTCGACTGCGCCGTGTTGTTGGGTAACGGTCATTTTCCACCTGACTGGGAGGCGAGTTACCTGTTCCCCGAGGAATTGATCCCGGTCGGCGCGCCCAACCTGCTTAATGATCAACCCTGGGACGTCGAGCGCCTGAACAACAGCGAGTTGCTGCACCCCACGCCGGACCGCCGCGACTGGCGCAACTGGCTGGAGCGAATGGGGCTGGCCGATCAGGTGTCGCTCAAGGGCGGACAGGTGTTCGATACCCTGGAACTGGGCATGATCGCAGCTGCGCGCGGTTATGGCGTGTCCATGGGCGATCTGCTGATGGTAGCGGAGGATGTCGCCCAGGGACGCTTGAGTTTGCCTTGGCCGACCGCCGTCGCCAGTGGCGAGTGTTACTACCTGGTATGGCCGAAAACCCGGCCAGGCGGCGAGCGCATGCGCCGGCTCAGCGACTTTCTGCAAAACGAAGTCCGGGCCATGGAATTGCCGGATGTCGTGCATCTGAGCTGAACGATGAAGCCGGCGCAATGACGGCTTCAGGCAATTGTCTTTCTTGGCATTTGCCATCGATGTTTCGATTTTTATGCTTGCTGAAACGTTTCATCAAGTCTATAAAAATGGCACAACTCCAAGAAAGGCTATTGCCATGACCCCACTCAAACTCTTCGCTGCCCTCAGCGCACTGTCCGCGGCCTCCCAAGCCCTGGCTTGGGATTACGTCCTGCTCGACACTGACAAAGCCGCCCAGAACTGGCAAATCACCAGCCAGCAACTCGGCGTAAAAATCGACAAACCTTTCAGCGTAACCCTGCGCACCTTGCACGGCGGTCGGCAGGAAGGCGTCAGCATCGTCGACATCGATAACGGCACGATGAAACTTTCGGTAGTTCCAACTCGCGGCATGAACGTCCTGCAGGCCTCGGTCGGTAACGTGCGCATGGGTTGGGATTCGCCAGTCAAGGAAGTGGTCAATCCGTCCTTCATCGAGCTCAACGGCCGTGGTGGCCTGGGCTGGCTGGAAGGCTTCAATGAACTGGTCACCCGCTGCGGCTACGAATGGGTCGGCCACCCCGGCATCGACAACGGCGAACTGCTGACCCTGCACGGTCGCGCCGCCAATATCCCGGCCAACAAAGTCACCCTGCACATTGATGAAAAACCGCCGTACGCCATCAGCCTGCGCGGCGAGCTGAAAGAGCAGGCTTTCAAGAAAGTCGACTTCTCGGTCGCGACCGAATTGGTCACCGAGCCCGGCAGCGTAGCGTTCGCCCTCAACGACACCCTGACCAACAACGGCGATTATCCGAAGGAATACCAGGCGCTGTATCACAGTAACTTCAGCACCCCATTCCTGGAGCAGGGCGCCCGCTTCGCCGCGCCGGTGAAACAGGTGTCGCCGTTCAACGATAAAGCCAAAGGCGATTTGCCGGACTGGCAAACCTATCGCGCACCGACCAAGGACTATGACGAAACGGTTTACAACGTAGTGCCGTACGCCGATGCCAAGGGCGATACATTGACCGTCCTGCATAACAGGGCCGGCAGCCTGGGCGTCTCGGTCGGTTTCAACACTCAAACACTGCCGGTGTTCTCCCTGTGGAAAAACACCGATACCCAAGGCCAGGGCTACGTCACGGGGTTGGAGCCGGGAACGAGTTTTTCCTACAACCGCCGGTATCAGCGGCCACTGAACCTGGTGCCAATAATTGGGCCGAAGGAGCAGAAGCAGTTCCGCATCAGCTACGGCTTGCTGGCGGATAAGACCGCTGTGGATAAGGCGCTGAAGCAGGTGAGCGAGATTCAGGGCGGGCGGGAGACTGAGGTGCGGCAGACGCCGTTGGTTGACCTTACCAAGGGTTGATTTTCGCCATCTTTCCGACAACCGCCTTATTGGTCAAAAAAACACTTACAAATTCCAGTTACTGGCTTGTTGGCCGATATTGCAGCGCTTCGGCCAAGTGCTCGCGTCTGATCTCATCGACTTGTTCAAGGTCCGCAAGAGTGCGCGCTACTTTGAGCAGTCGATGGGCCGCTCGCAGTGACAAGGTCAGTCGTTCACACGCCGTCTCCAGCCAGGTTTCGTCTGTTGTGGATAACTTGCAGTGTCTGCGCAAGCCCGGCAAGTCGAGAAAGGCATTGGCACAGCCTTGGCGCTTTTGTTGCCGTTCTCGTGCATCGGCAACCAACTCGGCGGCGGTGGCAGTGTCGTCGCCGGGTTTTAACGCAGGATTCAATGCCGTGGCTTCGCGAGCAACCGTCAGGTGCAGATCAATACGATCCAGCAGTGGCCCCGACAGTTTGGTGCGATAGCGCTGAACCATGTCCGGCGTACAGGAACAACGGCCACTCGGTTCGCCAAGATATCCACAAGGGCAGGGATTCATCGCGGCAACCAGTTGAAAGCGCGCCGGGAAACGTACGCGGTCCTTGGCGCGGGAAATCACGATGTGGCCGGATTCCAGTGGCTCTCTCAACACCTCCAATACCTTGCGATCAAATTCCGGGAGTTCATCGAGGAACAGCACGCCATGGTGAGCGAGGGTGATTTCGCCCGGTTGTGGTTTCGAGCCACCGCCCACCAATGCCGGTCCTGAGGCGGAATGGTGTGGTTGTCGGAAGGGGCGCTGTGGCCAGTGGCTCAGCGGCACACAACTGGCGACGGATTGAATTGCTGCGACCTCCAGTGCTTCGCTCTCGGCCAGGGGTGGCAGCAGCCCTGGCAATCGGCTCGCCAATAGCGTCTTGCCTGTACCCGGTGGCCCGCTGAACAGCAGATTATGCGCACCCGCTGCCGCAATCAGCAGTGCGCGTTTGGCCGCCATTTGCCCCTGAACTTCATTCAAGTCGGGATAGGGTTTGCTGGCGTAAAGCAAGCCGTTGGAAACGAAGGGCTCGATGGGCGTGTGCCCATTGAAATGCGCCACCGCCTGCAGCAGATGGTCCACTGCGATGACCTTCAACCCTGACGCCAGACAGGCCTCTTCGGCATTTGCCTGCGGCACCATCAACCAGCGCCCGGCCTTGCGCGCCGCCAATGCCGCCGGCAGCACCCCGCGGACGGGCCGCACTGCGCCGGAAAGCGCCAGCTCCCCCAGGCACTCCACGTCGTCCAGCGTCAGCGTCGGCACCTGCACGCTGGCCGAGAGAATCCCCAGGGCAATCGCCAGATCGAACCGCCCGCCATCCTTGGGCAAGTCCGCTGGCGCCAGATTCAGCGTGATCCGACGCGCCGGAAATTGCAGCCCCGAATTGATGATCGCGCTGCGCACCCGGTCCTTGCTTTCCTTCACCGCCGCTTCGGGCAGGCCGACCATTGTCAGCGAGGGCAGACCGTTGGCCAGATGGACTTCGACAGTAACGGCGGGCGCATCCACGCCAATCTGGGCGCGGCTGTGGACGATGGAGAGGGACATGGTCGTTCCTTGAGCTAAACGGGGGCCGCTTCCTGCGGGTTGTTGAAGGGTAGTTGTGGGAAGGCGTTTCGGTGTGGGGGCTGAGGCGGCAAACATTCACCGGATGTTGCGGGACCGACAGTCACCGCCCTGTGGCGAGGGAGCTTGCTCCCGTTGGACGGCGTAGCCGTCCCTCTTTTGGGGCCGCTTCGCGACCCAACGGGAGCAAGCTCCCTCGCCACAGGTCATTCACCGCTCGGTCTGTTTCTGCAAAGGGTGGGTGCCACATGAGTGACTTCTTCGGGCTCAGCGCGGTTGCAGTACCCGCGAAGCCCACCTCCACCACGGCTCGCTCACCGCATGCTGTGGTCGTTCTTGGTCAGGCAGCATCTGCGGAACATCTTGCAACCGAATCCATGGCTGGTTATTCCAGTGCAGCAAGCTCAACGACATTTCCGGCCAATTGAGCAGGCTCAGTTGTGGGCGCTCGATTGTGGTGGGGTGTTGGGCGTCTCGCAGGGCGGGGACGACTTCGTGGGTGAGCCATTCACGCAATGCTCGGTATTCGGGGCAGTAGTGGTAGTCGAGCATGGCGTAGGCGCCGGATTCGCTGATCAGCAGGGTGTTTTCGATGTGACCGTGGATGAGGGTTTTGGTGGTTTGGTATTGGTCGGGATCGAGTTTTCGGAGTTGGCGGTCGTTGAGATGGATGCGTAGTAATCGGCCGAGGTCGCGGGCGCTGAACCAGGGTTGGTTTTGCAGGAGTAGGGCGTGGAGGTGGAGTTTGTGGCGGGTGAAGATGTGGGGGATTAGATAGCTTTCTTCCATTTTGCAACTCCGGATGCGTATGAAGGAAGCTGCCTCTGTTCGTCGCCAAACGAAAGGGTGGCAGCTGCGCGCGGGTTGGCGAACCGGTGCATCCGGACAAACCGGCAGACCTGAAGGTCTCCCACGCACAGCCGCCATAATTCGAGATGGGATAATTCCCTGAATCGAATGTGGTCGCGGTGCGTCGGATGCTATCCAGGTCGCCAAACCCGGTGCTGAATATTCAGCTGGGGATGAGCATAGAGATTGGATACTTCGCGACGCAATCGGACGGCGGTGTGATGTTTGTAGGACGTTGCCGGGATTTTTGCGATGTTTGAGATCAAAAGATCGCAGCCTGCGGCAGCTCCTACAGGGGTGATCTGTCCAGTGTGGGATAACTGGTAGACCGAGACGACCCCATTCGCGGGCAAGCCCGCTCCCACAGGGATCGCGTGTTACAGAGGGTTTGGTGTGTTACTCGGTTGGCGGGGTTAGCTTCGCTTCCATCTCCGCAACCTTCGTTTCAAGAGCCTCCAGCCGCGCCCGGGTGCGCGCCAACACAACCATCTGGCTATCGAATTCTTCCCGACTCACCAGATCCAGTTTGCTGAAGCCGCTCTGCAGCAACATTTTGAACTGACTTTCGATTTCAGCTTTCGGCAGAGGCGTGTCGCCGCTGAAGAGGCGGGAGGCGGTGCCGGTGAGGGCGTCGAGGAAGTCTTTTGGCGCGAGCATGGGCAATGTCCTGGAAACAATGACGGGCAGTGTATCACGCAGTGTCTATAGTCATTTGCGCGGGCAAGGGATGCACGCTTTTCGCGCATGGGGACGGGCAGTGTCGCACCGTTGTTGTGCGTATCGCGTCGGGTGTTGTTGCGAAGTAGCAGTCATCTGCGGGTAAAGGCTTGAAAACAGTAGTTTTTGTGGAGATGGCAAGCTTTCTGCTTAGACCCTGATGACCCATGCACTGATGCAGTCACTGTGACGAACGCAGTGCGCCAAGCGAAGCGGGGGAGTGTTTCGTGAGGGGCGTCGGACGGGCAGGTCAGGGCCGACGATGCGTTACAAAGCCAGGCACTGCGCTTAGACTTGAGACGGGTTTGTTTTCCTGGGGCAAGTCCACCAATTCGGGAGAGAGTTTTCATGAAGCTAGTCACTGCCATCATCAAGCCGTTCAAGCTGGACGACGTACGCGAGTCGCTGTCCGAGATCGGCGTGCAGGGCATTACCGTCACTGAAGTCAAAGGCTTTGGTCGGCAGAAGGGTCACACCGAGCTGTATCGCGGCGCGGAATACGTGGTCGATTTCCTGCCCAAGGTGAAGATCGACGTCGCCATCGACGACAAGGATCTGGACCGGGTAATCGAGGCCATCACCAAGGCTGCCAACACCGGCAAGATCGGTGACGGCAAGATCTTCGTGGTCAATCTGGAACAGGCGATTCGCATTCGTACCGGCGAAACCGATACCGACGCAATCTAAGCCGCCACAAACCCAACGCCCCAGGAGAAAACAATATGACTCTGCGTAAATTCGCAGGGCTAGGAGCCCTGTTGTCCATCGTAATGCCCAGCCTTGCTCTGGCGGCAGACGAAGTGGCGGCCCCAGTCCTCAACTCCGGCGACACCGCCTGGATGATGACCTCGACAGCCTTGGTGCTGTTCATGACCATTCCCGGCCTCGCGCTGTTCTACGGCGGCATGGTTCGGTCGAAAAACATTCTTTCCGTGATGATGCAGTGCTTCGCCATTACTGGTCTGATCAGCGTCCTGTGGGTCATTTATGGCTACAGCATCGCGTTCGACACCACGGGCATGGAGCAGGGCGTCGTCAACTTCAACTCGTTCTTCGGCGGCATGGGCAAGGCGTTCCTCGCCGGCATCACGCCAGCCAGCCTGACCGGCCCTGCGGCGCTGTTCCCCGAGGCGGTATTCGTCACCTTCCAGATGACCTTCGCGATCATCACCCCGGCGCTGATCGTCGGTGCGTTCGCCGAGCGGATGAAGTTCTCCGCGATGCTGGTGTTCATGGGCATCTGGTTCACCCTGGTGTATGCGCCGATCGCGCACATGGTCTGGTCCGGTAACGGCGGCCTGATGTGGGACTGGGGCGTGCTGGATTTCGCTGGCGGCACCGTGGTGCATATCAACGCCGGTGTGGCTGGTCTGGTTGCCTGCCTGGTGCTGGGCAAGCGCAAGGGCTTCCCGACCACGCCGATGGCACCGCACAACCTCGGTTACACCTTGATGGGCGCGGCCATGCTGTGGGTCGGTTGGTTCGGTTTTAACGCGGGTTCAGCCGCTGCGGCCAACGGCACCGCCGGCATGGCGATGCTGGTCACTCAGATTGCTACCGCTGCTGCCGCACTGGGCTGGATGTTTGCCGAGTGGCTCACCCACGGCAAACCTAGCGCACTGGGCATCGCTTCGGGCGTGGTTGCCGGTCTGGTGGCAATTACTCCGGCTGCCGGCACCGTTGGTCCGATGGGCGCGCTGGTAATCGGTCTGGCGGCTGGCGTGGTGTGCTTCTTCTGCGCCACCACCCTCAAGCGCAAGCTCGGCTATGACGATTCCCTGGACGCCTTTGGCGTGCACGGTATCGGCGGTATCCTCGGCGCAATCCTGACGGGTGTGTTCGCAGCTCCTTCCCTGGGTGGCTTCGGCACCGTGACCGACATTGCCGCACAAGTGTGGATTCAGTGCAAAGGCGTGGGCTTCACGGTGATCTACACAGCGATCGCCACATACATCATCCTCAAAGTGCTGGATGTGGTCATGGGCCTGCGCATCAACGAAGAAGAAGAGGCGGTCGGCATCGATCTGGCGCTTCACAACGAACGCGGCTACAACTTGTAAGCAGGCGCGTAAAAAACTGCCCGGCTTGCCGGGCATTTTTTTGTCTGGAATTTGTCGTTGAAGGCTGGGCTGAAAGGTTTTTTCCTACAGGTTTTACGATGTTTACGTCGGGTGTTTTTGTGCAGCCAAAGGCTTACAGGATTGAAGGAATATTAGGGCCTTTGTTTTTTCCCAGAGCGCGCTAGAATGCGCCCCGAACGTGCGGAGAACTGTATGTGGCAACAGACTCTGATTACCTTGCGGGCGAGGCCCCGGGGCTTTCACCTGGTAACGGATGAGTTACTCGCCGGCTTGCCTGAACTCAAGGCGTGTCGGGTCGGTCTGTTGCATCTGTGGCTGCAGCATACCTCGGCGTCGTTGACCATCAACGAGAACGCCGATCCGGCGGTACGTCGCGACTTCGAACGATTTTTCAATCGTCTGATCCCACAAGGAACAGACGGCTATGAGCATAACGACGAAGGCCTGGACGACCTCCCGGCGCACTTCAAGGCCAGCGTGCTTGGCTGTCAGCTCAGTTTGCCGATTTCGGCAGGCCGGCTGGCGTTGGGGACCTGGCAAGGCGTTTATCTGGGCGAGCACCGTGATCATGGCGGTGCCCGTAAAGTCCTCGCCACCGTGCACGGTGAAGAGGCATAGCCGCTGGTCAGCAGCGGCTGTTGAATTTTTTCCTGCAGCCTTCGACAGAGGGCAAAGCTGGGCTATAACTAATCTGCTTTTCGCAAGTCATGAGGTAGAACATGAGCGACGATGATCTGGAAAACGACGACCTCGAAGTAGGCGACGACGACGAAACCGAAGAAGGTCTGGAAGCAGCGGCGGAAGACGTCGCTGAAGACGACGGCGGTGATGCGCCGGTTCCGACCGCCAAAGGCAAGGCCAAGGCAGCGGTATCGGTCGATGAGCTGCCGAGTGTCGAAGCCAAGAACAAGGAACGCGATGCTCTCGCGCGGGCCATGGAGGAGTTTTTGGCCAAGGGCGGCAAAGTGCAGGAAGTGGAGGCCAATGTGGTCGCCGATCCGCCCAAGAAGCCGGACAACAAGTACGGCAGCCGGCCTATCTGAGCCTGCTACCTGCTTGCTGAAAAAGCCCGCCGTCGCTGCGGGCTTTTTCATGCCTGAAGCAAAAATTTGAAACCTGTGGTGATCCCTGTGGGAGCGGGCTTGCCCGCGAAAGCGGTGTGTCAGTCGATATCAATGCTGACTGACACGGCCCCTTCGCGGGCAAGCCCGCTCCCACAGGTTTTTGTGTCAGGCCGACACAGAATTCCAGCGAGCCAACAACGCCGGCAATTCGGTCAGGCTGCAAATTTCGGCATCCGGCAGCCGGTCCGCTTCCCAGGCCTTGCCCGCCGGATTGAACCAGATCGCCCGCAACCCCGCCTGCTGCGCACCGGCAATGTCATCACCCGGATGATCGCCAATATGCACCGCCGTTTCAGCGGTCGCGCCACCGCGCTGCAAAGCCTCCCGGAACAATCGCGCATCGGGTTTGGCGATGCCGATGTCTTCGGCGCACAACGCAAACTTGAAGTAGTCCGCCAGCCCCAGCCGGCGCACATCGGCGTTGCCATTGGTGACCACGCCGAGGGCGTAATGGTTGGCCAGCAACTCCAGGGTCGGCTGCACCTCCGGGAATATTTCCAGCTGATGCCGGGCATGCAGGAACACTTCGAAACTTTGGTCGGCCAGGTCCGACGCTTCGGCATGGGGATATCCGGCCTCTTCCAGGGCCTGGAACAACACGCGCCGGCGCAAGGCGCTGATGCGGTGCTTGAGGTTCGGCTCGATGCTCAGGATGCGTTCGCGTATGGCCCACAAATGTTCCACCGGCACGGCACCCAGGTTGGGCGCGTGTTCGGTCAGCCATGCACGCAATACGGCTTCGGCGCTGACGATCACCGGGGCGGTGTCCCACAGGGTGTCGTCGAGGTCGAAGGTGATCAATTGAATACTCATGAATCGTCGCCTTTCATGCGTTTGGCCCGTGGGTGGGCGCTGTCGTAGACCGTGGCCAGGTGCTGGAAGTCCAGGTGGGTGTAGATCTGGGTGGTCTTGATGTCCGAGTGGCCGAGCAGTTCCTGCACTGCGCGCAGGTCCTGGGAGGATTCCAGCAAATGGCTGGCGAAGGAGTGCCGCAGCATGTGCGGATGCAGGTTCTGTCCCAGTTCACGCTCGCCGGCAGCCTTGACCCGCACCTGGATCGCCCGGGGGCCGAGACGGCGGCCTTGCTGGCTGACGAAAACCGCATCGTCCGCGGGGTTGGCCATGGCCCGCAGTGGCAGCCACTGCTCCAGCGCTTCGCGGGCCTTTTTTCCTATCGGCAGCAGGCGGGTCTTGCTGCCTTTACCGAGTACCTGGACCATGCCGTCGGCCAGGTCGAGCTGATCGAGATTGAGCCCCGTCAGCTCCGACAGCCGCAGCCCGGAGGAATAGAACAACTCCAGAATCGCCTGATCCCGGCGAGCGAGAAAGTCATCCTCGACGCCCCCTTCAAGCAATTGCAGGGCGCGGTCGGTGTCGAGGGTTTTCGGCAGGCGGCGTTCGCCTTTGGGCGGCGCGAGACCATTGGCCGGATCGTGGTCGCACAGGCCTTCGCGGTTCAGGTAGTGATAGAGCCCGCGAACGGCCGACAGCAATCGCGCGAGGCTGCGGGACGATTGCCCCTGAGCGTGCAGACGAGCAATCAGGCTGCGCAGGCGCTGGATGTCCAGCGCCGCCCAACTGCCGATATTCTGTTTGACGCACCAGCCCAGCACTTTATCGAGGTCGCGGCGGTAGGCCGACAGCGTGTGCGGCGACACCTGCCGCTCACTGCGCAGGTGTTCGCAGTAAGCGTCCAGTTGTCGTTCCATGTTCAGCGTACCGAGCGCAGGGAATTGTTGACCCGTGGCAGCACGCGACCCATGACTTCAGCGATGTAGCTCAGGAACAAGGTGCCCACCGAGCTTTTGTAGTGCTGCGGATCACGGCTGGCGATGGCCAGGATGCCGTGAATGCCTTGGTGGCTGATGGCGACGACCGCGGTGGAGCCGATCTGCTTGCGCTGTTCTTCGCCGAACAGAAAGTCCAGTTCATGTTCGCGCAGGCTGCCGCTGACGCTTTTGTCTTCCGAGAGCAAACCGCCGATGGCCACTTGAGCTTCGGCGTGGGTGACCCAGCGGCCCACCGGCATGGCGTTGTCGCCGAGCAGGATGAGACTTACGAAGGGCACCTGGAATTCCTGGCGCAGGCTGTCTTCGACGCACATCACCACGTCTTCCAGGCTGGCGGCATCCATCAGCGCCAGGATCAGGCGACGGGTCTTTTCGAACAGTCGGTCGTTGTCCCGGGCCACGTCCATCAAATGCGACAGACGATGACGCAGTTCAATGTTGCGGTCGCGCAGTATGGTCATCTGACGCTCCACCAGCGACACGGTATCGCCGCGCCGATGGGGAATACGCAGGGACGGGAGCAGTTCTTCGTACTCGACGAAGAAGTCCGGATGAGCCTCCAGGTACGCGGCTACAGCCGCCGCCTCCAGGCTTTCGGACGGTGATTCGTCAGCTTGTCGTGCGGGTACCTGGGGCTTGTCGGTCATGGATTTCGCTCACTCAAAGACGCACTTGTCCTTCATATACGCGCACTGCCGGGCCGGTCATCATCACCGGTTGGCCAGGGCCTGCCCATTCGATGGACAAGCGCCCGCCAGGCAGGTCGATCAATAGCGGCGAATCCATCCACCCCTGGCTGATCGCGGCCACTGCGGCGGCACAGGCGCCGGTTCCGCAAGCCTGGGTTTCCCCGGTTCCGCGTTCCCAAACGCGCAACTGTGCGCGGCTCCGGTCGATGACCTGGAGAAAACCGACATTGACCCGAGCCGGGAAGCGCGGGTGATTTTCGATTTTCGGCCCCAGTTCATGCACCGGCGCATTGTTGATATCGCTGACCCGCACCACGGCATGGGGGTTGCCCATGGATACCGCAGCCAGTTCGACCGGGGTGCCGTCGACGTCGACCTGATAACTCTTGGCCTGCTCTGGTGCCTGGAACGGAATATCCGCCGGCACCAGGCGCGGGGCGCCCATGTTGACGCTGATCTGGCCGTCGTTGCGGATGTCCAGTTCGATGATGCCGCTTTTGGTCTCGACGCGAATCTGCCGCTTGGCGGTCAAGCGCTTGTCGAGCACGAAGCGGGCGAAGCAGCGCGCACCGTTGCCGCACTGTTCCACTTCGGAGCCGTCAGCGTTGAAGATCCGGTAGCGGAAGTCCACGTCCGGGTTGCTCGGTGCCTCGACGATCAGTAATTGGTCGAAACCGACGCCGGTGTGCCGGTCGCCCCATTGTTTGGCGTGCTTGGGCAGAATGTGCGCGTGCTGGCTGACCAGGTCGAGGACCATGAAGTCATTGCCCAGGCCGTGCATTTTGGTAAAACGCAGCAGCATGGTTTTACTCCGGCAGCAGGCTTTCGCCAGCAAACAACTCGGCTACCGTCTCACGGCGACGCACTTCAAATGCCTGATCACCGTCCACCAACACTTCAGCGGTACGGCCGCGGGTGTTGTAGTTGGAACTCATGACAAACCCGTAGGCACCGGCCGAATGCACGGCCAGCAGGTCGCCTTCCTCCAGCGCCAGTTGACGGTCCTTGGCCAGGAAGTCGCCGGTCTCGCAGATCGGGCCGACGATGTCGTAGGCGCGGGCGGCGGATTGACGCGGACGCACGGCAGTGACGTCCATCCAGGCCTGGTACAGCGCCGGGCGGATCAGGTCGTTCATGGCGGCGTCGACGATGGCGAAGTCTTTGTGCTCAGTGTGCTTGAGGTATTCGACCTGGGTCAGCAATACACCGGCGTTGGCCACGATGAAGCGGCCCGGCTCGAACACCAGCGCCAGGTCACGACCGTCGAGACGCTCGCGCACAGCCTTGATGTAGTCGGCAGCCAGTGGCGGCTCCTCGTCCTTGTATCGCACGCCCAGGCCACCACCGAGGTCGATGTGGCGCAGGTAGATGCCGCAATCACCGAGGCGATCGACCAGGCCCAGCAGGCGGTCGAGGGCGTCGATGAACGGCGGCAGGGTGGTCAGTTGCGAGCCGATGTGGCAATCGACGCCGACCACTTCCAGGTTGGGCAGCTGAGCTGCACGCACGTACACGTCTTCGGCGTCGGCGATGGCGATACCGAACTTGTTCTCTTTGAGACCGGTGGAAATGTATGGGTGGGTGCCGGCATCGACGTCCGGGTTCACGCGCAGCGAAATCGGCGCGCGAACGCCCAGTTCGGCGGCGACCACTTGCAGGCGCTCCAGCTCGTCGGTGGATTCGACGTTGAAGCAGTGCACGCCGACTTCCAGGGCGCGACGCATGTCGTCACGGGTCTTGCCGACGCCGGAGAACACGATCTTGTCGGGGGTACCGCCAGCGGCCAGTACACGTTCCAGCTCGCCACGGGAGACGATGTCGAAACCGGCGCCCAGACGCGCCAGGACATTCAGTACGCCCAGGTTGGAGTTGGCCTTCACAGCAAAGCACACCAGGTGCGGCATGCCGGCCAGTGCATCGGCGTAAGCCAGGTATTGGGCTTCGATGTGCGCGCGCGAGTAAACGTAGGTCGGTGTGCCAAAGCGCTCGGCGATGGCAGACAGGGCAACACCTTCCGCGAACAGTTCACCGTCACGGTAGTTAAAAGCGTCCATGAGGTTCCCTTATTATTGGTAGACGTCGTGCTTGTGTGCTTTGGAGGCAGGCTGCTGCTGCGACGACTTGGCTTGCTCGACAGGGTCCTGGTCTTCATCGGGCAGGTACAGCGGGCCTTTTTGACCGCAGGCCGACACAAGGCAGGCAACCGCGAGGAGCGCAGCAAGGGAAGAGATCAGGCGCTTCATGGCGAAATCCTTGAAAATGCATTAATTGCGCCGGAGTATACCGGCCACCCGGCAGCTTGCCTATGCAACGGACCGCCCGTCCGGCGGGGGTTGGCCCGATGCCGGTTGGTATCACGCAATCCCTGTGGGAGCGGGCTTGCCCGCGAAGGGGCCAGCACATTCAACCTCTTTGTTGACTGAACCACCGCTTTCGCGGGCAAGCCCGCTCCCACAGAGACCGCGTTTAATTTACCGGTATCGGTCGCTTGGTCATTATCCTTTGCAATCGACGGGGCTCGGTCGTATCTTGCGGCGCTTGAGCCTGATCAGACACTTTTTGAGGTTGCCGTAATGAGTTTGTCCGAAGCGCGTTTCCACGACCTGGTCGATGCCACCCAGCAAACCCTGGAGGACATCTTTGACGAGAGCGACCTGGATATCGACCTCGAAAGCTCGGCCGGTGTGCTGACCGTCAAGTTCGAGAACGGCAGCCAGTTGATCTTCAGTCGCCAGGAGCCGCTGCGTCAGCTGTGGCTGGCGGCGGTGTCCGGTGGTTTCCACTTCGACTACGACGAAGAAAGCGAGCGCTGGATGTGCGACAAGAGCGAAGAGCAGTTGGGCGAAATGCTTGAGCGTATCGTCCAGCAACAGGCCGGTGTCGAGCTCGATTTCGAAGGCCTGTGAGATCGTGACCCAGCCTGCGCCTGTCCGTGCGCCCAAGCCGCTCTACAGCAATGTCAGCCCTGCGGTGCCATCGCCGTGCAGCGGTGTGTGCCGGCTGGACGAGCAGAAAGTCTGCCTGGGCTGCTTTCGTCATGTCGAAGACATCCGCGAATGGCGTTCGGCGGACGATGATCGCCGGCGCGTCATCTGCGCCCAGGCAGCGCAACGCAAAGCCGCCATTTAACGCCGTAACGCGATCCGTAGCAGCTGGCGAAGCCTGCGTTCGGCTGCGCAGCAGTCGTGAGATCAGACAATAAGGTGTACCAGGAATACCGAGCATTCAGGTTCTACGACTGCTGCGCAGCCGAACGCAGGCTTCGCCAGCTGCTACAAGGTGCATGGTCGGACCTGACTTGTATATTTTTTGAGCTGTGATAGTGTCCAGAAACGCCTCAACCCATCGAGGCTTATGAAAACCCCGCCTTTTTCTGGCGGGGTTTTGCTTTTTTCGTGCAGAAGAAAGGAGTCTGCCCAGATCATGACCGCACCTTCCATCACCCTTACCCGTCTGGACGTCCAGCGTCTGGAGCGTCTGATCGACAGCCTGGACGACACGCTGCCGGGCGTTATTGCGCTGCAAACCGAACTGGATCGCGCCGATACCCTGGTCGGCCACGATGAAGTGCCGGCGGATGTCGTGACCATGAATTCCCGTGTGCATTGCCGCGAAGAAGGCAGTGGCAAGGACTACCACCTGACACTGGTGTACCCCAAGGATGCGAACGCCGACGAAGGCAAGGTCTCGATCCTGGCGCCGGTGGGCAGCGCGCTGCTCGGCCTGAAGGTTGGCCAGCACATCGATTGGCCGGCTCCGGGCGGCAAGACCCTGAAGCTGACGCTGCTGGAGGTTGAATCGCAGCCGGCCAATGGCGGCGCGTTCCCGGAGTGACATCCCTCAGACCTGATCGAGCGCCTCGTTCAACGCGTGCTCCAGGTCTGCCTTGTAGCGCAGGTACAGATGGGTGGAACTCTGCCTTTCACCCAGCAGGCCTGACAGGTCGAGGTCGGTGATGTAGCAGCGGTAGCGTTCGGTTTCCCGGCGCTGCCCGACGATTTCCCGGGCGACCACGCGGAACAACTGGTCGCCATGTTCCAGCTCGGAAAACTCCCGTTGATTGCAATACAACGTCACCTGCACCTGACCCGGCGCGGCTTTGCCGACGATCGCCTGCACGTCGTAGAACGGCTTGTTCACCGGCGTCTGCGGCACCGGCCGGGCTTCGATGCGGCGCGCCCGGCCAGGGCCTGACGGCAGCAACTGGCAATACAGAGTGTCGAGGTTCAGGCGGTGGGCCGCGTCCATTGGTATCAGGGCATCGCGACGGTACTGGATCGATTGCAGGAAACGCTGCAGCGGTACCAGCAGGCTTTGCTCATCGTGCCAGGGCAGGCGTTGCTGCCACAGGGCGTTGAACTCATCGAGCACGTACAGATCAGCCTGATCTTCGTGGACCCGGTAGAACACTTGGATGCAGTCCGGCTGACCCGTGGGCAGGAACAGCGCGAGGTCGTGGTCTTCCAGTGCCTTCGGATCGAGGTGCAGTGGGCTGTAGCTCGCCATTTCCTCGCCCAGGTAATCGATCAGCGCCGGCAGAGTAGCCAGTGCGATGTGCTGGACCTGGCCCGGCACCAACTCCAGTACGTGGTAGTGCTGCTGGACCTGGATCAGGTAGCGATGGTTGAGCCGGCTCAGCAGCAGGTTCTGCGCGGTATCGAGGATTTCCTCGACCCGTTGGGCGATGAACTGCGCGCGGTTATGACAGAAGCAACGCACCCGCAGCTTCGGCTGTTGCGGCCCGGCGGGCAGGTTGTTGAGGTAGTCGCGGATGCAGTCGAGCAGGGCATGGGGGCCGTCGTAGCGGCCGACCAACACTTCGTTCCAGCTATTGAGCGTGACCTGGTCCAGGGTCAGCACCAGATTTTCCCGGACACCGGCGTAGCTCAGGGAGTCGGTGCGCTCGGTGGTCATGAGGATGTTCAGTTCGCGATGGTGCTTGAGCGGATCAATGCCGACATTCACCAGAATCAGCACTTCGCTCGGCACGCTGGCGCGCAACAGAGGCTCCTCGGCTACGGTGGGCAAGGGCAGGGCGATGGTCTGTTGCAGGCTGCCGAGCAGGTTGAACAGTTCGAATTCGCTCAAGTCGCTGGTGCCGGGGTGCAAGGCCAGGCGGGTACTGCTGTCGATCACGCCATTGCGGTGGCACCAGGTCAGCAGTTCGAGCAAGTGACGGCTGCGTTTGATCGGCGCGAAATGTTCCCACTCCAGTGCCGTCAGGCTGCCGTTGTACAAGCCCCACTGGCTTTGCCCCGGTTCTTTCTTGTTCGGTGCGTGCACCAGCGTCAGGGTGTCTTCGGCCAGGTCCGGGGCGATACCGGGGTTGATGAATTCGACTTTGCCGGCCTTGCGCTCGAAAGCGGCGTACAGGCGACGGCCGAGGACGCTCAGGTCGCGCTTGTTGATGCGGCTGACCGTTTGTTCGTGACGGGCAAACTGGGTGAGGAAGCGGTAGCTGTAATTCAGCTCGTTGACCAGTGCCCGCCGCTCGGAGCTGACCTGGCGGACTTTCCACTGGCTACGGCTGTCGAGCAGGGTCAGTTGGCGCTGGTCCCAGTGCCATTCATGGGCCAGGCGTTCGAGTAAAGAGCGCTGCCAGCTCTGGGTGCGGCTGTTGCCGGTGAGCTTGCGATTAACCTTCAGGTACAGCGCGCGACGCACCAGTTCCAGCCGTTCCGGTTCGTTACGGGCGATCAGGTATTCCTCGATGCACCGGTACACTACGACGTACGGATCCAGTTCGTCGAGGTCGAGTTGGTTGGCGAACACCGCTTGCTTGAAGCGCAGGCTCAGGCAATGGACCCTGGGGTGTTCACTGGCGTAAACCTCTGTCAGCAGCAGCTTGAGTACCGACTTGTAGGGCGACTCGATGCCCTTGAACAACTGCCAGAGCCCGGCGCCGATAAATTCGCCGGGTGGGATGTAGGCCAGGTTGCCGAGGTCGAGGGTTTCATCGGCACGGATGAAGCGTTTGGAGATCAAGGCATGGGTGTAGCGGTCGTAGCTCGATTCTTCGTAGACCGGCACCAGCCACCAGATCGGTGTGCGACCGGCGAGCCAGATCGCGGTGCGGTAAAACTCGTCCAGCAACAGGTAGTGCTGGGTAGTACCGCAATCCTCCGAGCTCAGTTGGGTATCACGCTCGCCGCGGACGAAACGGCTCGGATCGATCAGGAAAAAATGCGCTTCGGCGCCCTGGCTGGCGGCCCAGGCTTCCAGCAACTGGCATTTCTTGCGCAGCTCGGCGAGTTCGTTTTCGGTCAGGTCCGGCCCATGGCAGACCCACACATCCATGTCGCTCTGGTCGGCCTGCGCCAGGGTGCCGAGGCTGCCCATCAGGAACAGTCCGTGAATCGGCCTTGGCGGGTTGCTGCCGTGGCGCGGCTTATAGGAAAACGAGCGGGTCAGGCGCTGGGTTTCGGCAAGGACATTGGCATCCGGTTCGAAATTCGACAGGCCGGCCGGCGTACTGCCGGAAACGTAGCCGGGCAACAGCGGATGGTTAACGTGGAAAAACAACGGCAGCAAGGTCAGGACCCCTTGCTGGCGGGTCGACAACCCTTCCATGGCGCGAGCCATGCGTCCTTCGTTGAGTTTCAGAAAGCGTGCGCGCAGCTGGTTGAGAACCTTGCGGTCGATTCCCTCGTCCAGATCGGGGCGGATTTCATGGGTGCGCGTCATGTCAGCTCAAACCGGCTCGCAGGGCTCGGACGTGGGGCTCTTCGGATGAGGGGCAGTTTAGCGCCTTGAAGCGAGGACTTTTAAGCTGATTTTGTTTTTCTGGCGTCAGATTTATAACGGCTGGGAACGGAAATCAGGGGAATGTGCCCGCGGAAATCCCTGGATCGGGATCTCCGTGGGCGATGCGGCAGAATTCAGGCTGTTACTTCGGCGTTAAGAATTGTCAGCACGGCCTGCACATTTTGCGCGGCGTCACGACCCAGGCTGGTCAGGTAACCGCCGTCAGGCTGGTCGGTCAGTTCTTTTTCAAAGAGGCGTTTGGCGGCGGCAATGTGTTTCGGGGCAGCGGTCTGATGAATTTTCAGACCTTCCTGGGAACTGTCCAGGTTGAAGAGTGCGAGGACTTCCAGTTCGGCAACCAACTCAGGGGTAAGCGACATAAGGACTCCAGACTTTCTAGGAATTGGACGACAGCGCCCCTAAGGTGAGCTTACTTGCGCGGCATGTCCAGTGCTCGCGACAGGGTTTTTTTCCTTTGTAGGAGCAGCCGGTCGACGCTCGATTGCTCGCGATGGTCTTCAACGATGACGCTGTAAACCTGACGCCCCGCGGCGCTCTCGGGTTTTTCGCGAGCAATCGAGCGTCGACCGGCTGGTCCTACAAAGGAAAAAAACCCT
>NZ_AKJG01000077.1 GCF_000282455.1 Pseudomonas sp. GM74 | reverse complement strand
GCAATCGATTCGGGATATCGCCCTAGGCGGGGGCATCCGATGAGCCTCATGCACCGCGTAGGCTGGCGGCATGGCATGTTGGCACTGTCGGTCGTATCCCTCCTGACGCTGTCGGCAATTCAAGCGTTATCGGATGAACCGGAAATCGCTCTGATGATTGACGAGCCTTGGGAAGATATGCGCCAACGCTCTAGTGCTGCCATAGATCCGGCCATTCCCGGACAGGTATCGTTCAACATTCCGAAGTCTGATGCCCGACTGCGATTTATAGATCCCCAGTATGGTTTTGTAACTCCGCCGGCCCGGTTTTTTGTGATTGTTTATAACAAAGAGATAATCATCAGCGTCCGCATGTCCCCACAAATCGAGCCGCTGTTACTCAATGACACCCTCAAGGTCGTACTGGATCTGCAAGAGCAATGGCGTAAAGCCGGCTGGGTACCCATTCGAGTCAACGAGTTCCCATCGCTCGCCGACACGCCGCAATGGCGAGCCCAATTACGGGATGTGAACAAAGGCGGCAAAACTTATTGGCATGCGGGCAACCAGTATCAAGTGATGCTGGTGGTTAATCGCTTCAAGGATTACAGACATCCCTCCGAGGAACGTTATCTCATCAAGCTGTCACTGGCCACGCCATGGACGAACCCTTGACCCAGGGCATCGAGCAGGCTGGCGACACAGTGTGCTTTGCAGCACCGAACTTCTTTCACCTGGTGCGCTACAGCTGAACCTGAGCGCAAAAAAAGACCCCGACAAGTCGGGGTCTTTTTGTTTTAGCCGGCCGTTTGATCAATCACAACACCCGGCATCAGGCTCGACTCAGTGTTGCAGAGCCGGCTTCTGCGTCCCGTTGATCGGGATGCGCTTGGCTTTCGCCTCTTCCGGAATCACCCGCAGCAGGTCGATGCTCAACAGACCGTTGCTCAGGCCGGCAGCCTTGATCTCGATGTGGTCCGCCAGACGGAAGGACAGTTTGAAGGCACGTTGCGCAATGCCCTGATACAGATAAGTGACGTCTTCGTTCGCGTCACGTTTGCCGCCACTGATGGTCAGCACACCCTTCTCCACTTCGAGTTCCAGATCTTCTTCCTGGAAACCCGCCGCGGCAATGACGATGCGGTATTGATCGTCGCCGTGTTTCTCCACGTTATAGGGTGGATAGCTGCTGCCTGGCTCGTTGCGTAAAGCGGTCTCGAACAGGTCGTTGAAACGGTCGAAACCTACCGAGGAACGGAACAGTGGGGCCAGGGAAAATGTAGTAGCCATGATTCAAATCTCCTGAAAACAATCAGCAAGGTTTTTGTCTCCGCGACCCGAATTCGGCATCGCGTAATCCTTAGATAGGGACCGCTGATTGCATTTCAAGAGATTATTTTCTGCTTTTTTATAAAAAGTTTCAGGCCGCTTCCGCCACCGGCAGCCCCAGCAAACGCGAGACGTTATCCAGTTCGGTCTCACGACGCAGCACGGTGAACAGCTCCACCGCCTCGGGATAATTGCGGGTCAGCATCGCCAGCCATTGCTTCAGGCGACCCGGCGACTGGCGTGGCGTCATCTGCGCCTTGGCTTGCAGCCAGAAGTCCTGGATCAACGGCAGCAGCTCGGCCCAGGTCATCTCGACCACTTCTTCACCAGCCCGCGCCGCAGCGATCTGCCGGGCGAGATCCGGACGTGAAACCAGGCCACGACCGAGCATGATGTCTTCCACGCCGCTGATCTCGCGGCAGCGACGCCAGTCTTCGACGCTCCAGATATCGCCGTTGGCGAACACCGGCACCTTGACCACGTCCTGTACGCGCGGGATCCATTCCCAGTGCGCCGGCGGCTTGTAGCCGTCGACCTTGGTCCGCGCATGCACCACGATGTGCTCGGCACCGCCTTCGGCCAGGGCCGTGGCACACACCAGCGAACCGTCCGGGCTGTCGAAGCCCAGGCGCATCTTGGCGGTGACAGGAATGTGCGCGGGGACGGCACGACGGACATGCTCGACGATCTGGTTGAGCAGCTCGGGCTCCTTGAGCAATACCGCGCCACCACGGGATTTGTTGACGGTTTTGGCCGGACAGCCGAAGTTCAGGTCGATCACTTCGGAACCCAACTCGCAGGCCAGCGCGGCATTTTCCGCCAGGCACACCGGATCGGAACCGAGCAGTTGCACACGCAGCGGCACGCCGGAGGCCGTCCGGGCACCGTTGAGCAACTCCGGGCCGAACTTATGGAAATAGGCAGGTGTGAGCAACTGGTCGTTGACCCGAATGAACTCGGTCACGCACCAGTCAATACCACCCACGCGGGTCAGCACATCGCGCAGGATGTCGTCGACCAATCCCTCCATGGGCGCCAAAGCAATTTGCATGAAAAACACACTCGAGGAAAAACGTGCGGCAGTTTACTGGGTTCAGAGAAAATCTGCAGAACATCGCAGATCCATTGTGGGAGCAAGCCCGCTCCCACATGAGATCAGGGCTGTACCAACTCCTGCGCCCGGATCGCCGGGCCATAGCCCTCGATGAACTCTACCGGCATGCGCTTGGGCTTGCCGGTGGACAGCTCAATGCAGACGAACGTGGTCTGCGCACGCAATAGCGTGGTGTTGTCGCTGGGGCGGATCAACTGGAAGTGCCGGGTCATTTTCAGGCGCTGGTCCCAATCGACGATCCAGGTCGCCAATTGCAACTCATCGTCCTCATAGGCTGCCGCCAGGTAATCGATCTCGTGCCGCACCACCGCCATCGCCCGGTCCAGCCGCCGGTATTCGACCAGGTCCAGGCCCAGGCACTGGGAGTGGCGCCAGGCACAGCGTTCGAGCCAGGTCACGTAGACCGCGTTGTTCGCGTGCCCCAACCCGTCAATGTCCTCGGCGCTCACTTGCAGATCAATGATGAACGGCGTTTCCCGATCCCAGCCCATGCCCGACTCCCTGGTCAGATAATTTCGACCGAGGCAGTGTAACGGAAGCTCAGGCGGATTGGCGCGATTGCAGACTGCGCCCGGCCAGCAGTGATAACACGCCATCAATCACCCTGGGGTCGGCCAACACCCGCTGATGACCACCGTCTTTCAAACGCAACAAGCGGCTGTCGAACCAGGCTTCGTGAATCAGCCGGGATTCCTTCACAGGGACCAGGTTGTCGTCTTCGGCATGGACAATCAGGCCGGGCATGTCGAGTTGATAGTGCGCGACATCCAGCGTCGCGGCTCGCATGCCGACGTCTTGTTCGACCTGGCGAATGAATGCCGAGCGCGCTTTCGGTGGCAGCCCGACATAGCGGGCAAAACCACGCAACACGCCAAGAATCCGCGCCGGAGCGGCAATGGTGACCAGGGTTTCGGTGCGCAGGCCCAACTGAACCGCGAGCATGGCACTGGCGCCCCCCATGGAGTGGCCGATGACCGCTTGCAGGGGGGGCAGTTCGGCAGCCGCTTCAAGCATGGCGCGGGCGAACAGCACCACATTCGCTTCGCTGCCCGGCGAGCGACCGTGGGCCGGACCATCCAGGGCCACGACCGAGTAACCGGCATCGACCAGCGCGGTGATGAGGCTGGCAAACTGCGTCGGCCGCCCTTCCCAACCATGCATCAGCAAGACTGCCGGGCCCTGGCCCCAACGCAGGGCCGAGAGGCCGAAACGCAGGGTGATCCGCTCGGACTTGGCCAACAGTGGCAGCTCCCAGTCACGCAGCGGTAGATCCCGCGGCGTCATGAACGCCTGTCGCATTTTGCTTGCGACCAGTTTCGGGGCAAACCAGCCCAAGGTGCCATTAACGCCACGAACCCACTTTAACGCGCTCATCGCATTCTCCTCAGGCCGCAGCCTTCAGGTCAACGCACTGCCGATTTGGCGGCGCGCAGTAATCGATCGGACAACTCTCCCGGCCCCAGCGCCCGCGCCAGAGCCAACCCACCCACCATCAAGGCCATGTCGGCCAGGGCTTTTTCGGTTTCTTCAGGGCTGGCCGCCAACTGCGCGACCATCAATTCCACATGCTCATTGAGCGCGACACGAAACGCTTCCGGCAGCCGCCCCAGTTCGCCGACCGATGCGGGGATCGGGCAGGCCGATTCGGAGGAATCACGGTGCTTGCGCGAAAGATAGAACGCTGCCACCAGCGCGCGGCGTTCTTCACCCGTCAACTGCGCATCCATGTCGGCAATCAGGTCGCGGCGGTGACCGAGCAATTGCCTGAACGCCTCGAGCATCATCGCGTCCTTGCTTTCGAAGTGTGCGTAGAAGCCACCGACCGTCAGGCCCGCCGCCCCCATCACTTCGCCCACACTTGGCTCGGCCGGGCCGCGCTGAATCAGCGCTGCGCTGGCAGCCTTGAGGATGCGTTCGCGGGTTTGAGCTTTTTTATCGTTCATCGTCGCCTCCGAATATTACGATTGAAATATTATTCTCATAATAAATTTTAGCAAGTCATGGGGGTGACCGCTGGTCTGAAGAACAGTTTTTTTGGATATGGAGGAATTTGGCCAAACGCCAGACAAACAAAAGGGCCATTCAATAATTGAATGACCCTTATAAAATCCCGCAGAGCGGGTAATCGTGGCGTCCCCTAGGGGACTCGAACCCCTGTTACCGCCGTGAAAGGGCGGTGTCCTAGGCCACTAGACGAAGGGGACACAAACCCTTCTATACAACTGATCAGTGCTGAGTGCTGATCGATTCAAGGCCGGTGTGGCCAGACCTTGAACTGTAAAATTGGTGGAGCTAAGCGGGATCGAACCGCTGACCTCCTGCATGCCATGCAGGCGCTCTCCCAGCTGAGCTATAGCCCCGGATTTTTCGCCTCGCGGCGGAGCGACATCTTGCAACATCGCTTCTGTAAAACTGGCGTCCCCTAGGGGACTCGAACCCCTGTTACCGCCGTGAAAGGGCGGTGTCCTAGGCCACTAGACGAAGGGGACGCAAACCCTTCTATACAACTGACCAACGCTGAGTGTTGATCGCTTCAAGGCCGGTGTGGCCAGGCCCTGAAGTGTAAATTGGTGGAGCTAGACGGGATCGAACCGTCGACCTCTTGCATGCCATGCAAGCGCTCTCCCAGCTGAGCTATAGCCCCTCATCGTTGATGTCATCGCTGAGGACGGGGCGAATCTTAAGGGCGTATCGAAAGCCTGTCAAACTTATTTTTGAAAAATTTCAAAATTTTTTGTCGGCATAACAATCACTTACCGCCCTCCCCCCGTAAATCCGGGGCATATTCGCCCCTGTAGCAGCTGCCGCAGGCTGCGTTCGAGCGCGCAGTGCTCGTGATTCGGACACTCCGTCCTTTCAGACAGATTGCGTCAAGGCCATCGGGGCCGCTTCGCAGCCCAACGCAGCCTGCGGCAGCTGCTACAGGGTAACGGTGGGAATCAGGCGATAGCGCCCAGCAGCTTTTCCCACTCTTTGTTTTCTTTCTTCGACACGCCGCCCAGCAGGTCAATGGCCTGGCGCAGACGGAAACGGGTCAGGTCCGGCCCGAGGATTTCCATCGCATCGAGCACCGACACCGAGCTGGCCTGGCCGGTGATCGCGGCGAACATCAGCGGCATGGCATCACGCAGCTTCAGCTCCAGGGACTCGACCACCGCCTGAATGGTGGCGGTGATGCTGTCCTTCTCCCACTGGCGCAGGCTTTCGAGTTTCCACAGGATCAACTGCATCAACTGGCGAACCTGATCGCCCGACAGCTTCTTGGATTCGAACAGCCTGGCATCGGGGTTCACGCCACCGGCAAAGAAGAACCCGGCCAGGGGTGCCACCTGGCTGAAGGTCTCGACCCGGCCCTGCACGTGCGGCGCGATCTTCATCATGTATTCGCAATTGAACGCCCACTTCTGCACCCGCGCGGCGAACTCCTCCACCGGCAGGTCACGCAGCCACTGGCCGTTGAGCCACGACAGCTTCTCGATGTCGAAGATTGGCCCGCCGAGGGATACGCGCTTGAGGTCGAAGTTGTCGACCATTTCCTGCAGCGAGAACTTCTCGCGCTCGTCCGGCATCGACCAGCCCATGCGGCCCAGGTAGTTGAGCATCGCTTCGGGCATGAAGCCCATGCGCTCGTAGAAGGTCACCGAGGTCGGGTTCTTGCGCTTGGACAACTTGCTCTTGTCCGGGTTACGCAGCAGCGGCATGTAGCACAGCTCCGGTTGTTCCCAGCCGAAGTATTCGTAAAGCAGGATCAGCTTCGGTGCCGATGGCAGCCATTCTTCGCCACGCAATACGTGGGTGATGCCCATCAGGTGGTCGTCGACCACGTTGGCCAGGAAGTACGTCGGCAGGCCGTCGGTCTTCATCAGGACTTGCATGTCCATGCGGTCCCACGGGATTTCAACGTCGCCACGCAGCATGTCCGGCACCACGCAGACGCCTTCGCTCGGCACCTTCATGCGGATCACATGGGGTTCGCCAGCGGCCAGGCGACGGGCGACTTCTTCCTTGGACAGCAGCAGCGCGCGGCCGTCGTAACGCGGGGTTTCACCGCGAGCCATTTGCTCGGCGCGCATCTGGTCCAGCTCTTCGGCGGTGCAGAAGCACGGGAAGGCATGGCCCATGTCGACCAGTTGCTGGCAATACTTCTGATAAATATCGCCGCGCTCGCTTTGGCGATACGGACCATGCGGGCCGCCGACGTCCGGGCCTTCGCTCCAGTCGATCCCCAGCCAGCGCAAGGCGTCGAAAATCTGCTGTTCGGACTCGCGGGTCGAACGCAGTTGGTCGGTGTCTTCGATCCGCAGGATGAACTCACCGCCGTGCTGCTTGGCAAAACAGTAGTTGAACAAGGCGATGTAAGCGGTACCTACGTGGGGATCCCCGGTAGGCGATGGCGCGATGCGAGTGCGGACGGTGGTCATGGCATGTCTCGAAAAGAAAAAAAGCAAAGTTCAAACAAGGCGCGAATGGTAACAGGCGACACCCGCCCGGCTCCAGCGAACAGGGCATTTAAGCCAAGGTTGCGGCTGTAACGCCCGTATGGCGAGGTGAATGGCCGAATATCAGCCGACGGCATTTACCGCTTATCGGCTGTATGCCAGATTTGCCTGCTGATAACTTCCCTTACAATTTCTCGACTACAGTTTGCCTCATGCCTGCCCAACTCAAGCGTCGCCTCTTCACGTTCCTGCTGATTGTCCTGCTGATAGCCGGGGGCCTGTTTGCCCATTGGTTCTTCAAGGGGCGCTTTTATGAAAGCACCGACAACGCTTATGTCCAGGGCGAGATCACCCGCGTGTCGAGCCAATTGGGGGCGCGCATCGATCAGGTGCTGGTGCAGGACAACCAGCATGTCGAGAAAGGCCAGTTGCTGGTCAAACTCGAAGGTGACGACTTCCGCCTCGCTGTCGACCGCGCCAATGCCGCCCTGGCCACCCGCCAGGCCGAGCGCCTGCAAGCCCAGAGCAAACTGACCCAGCAGGCCAGCCTGATTGCCGCCAGCGAAGCGCAAGTTGCGTCCAGCCAGGCCAGCCTGGGCCGCTCGCAGATCGACCTGACCCGCGCCGAGACCTTGCGCAAACCCGGTTATGTCTCGGAAGAGCGGGTGACCACCCTCTCCGCCGAATCCCACATTGCCCGCTCGCAAGTGGCCAAGGCCCAGGCCGATGCGCAAAGCCAACGCCAGCAGGTCAATGCGCTGAACGCGGAAATCAAACGCCTCGACGCGCAGATCGCCAATGCCAAAACCGACCTGGCCCAGGCCGAACTGAACCTGACCCGCAGCGAAATCCACGCGCCCATCAGCGGCCTGATCGGCCAGCGTGCAGCCCGCGAAGGCCAGTATGTGCAGGCCGGCGCTTACCTGCTGTCGATCGTGCCGGACGAAGACATCTGGATTCAGGCCAATTTCAAGGAAACCCAGATTGGCCACATGCAGCCCGGCCAGGAAGCCGAACTGACCTTCGACGCCTACAGCGACACCCCGATCAAAGCCCGGGTCGACAGCCTGTTCGCCGCCTCGGGGGCGCAGTTCAGCCTGTTGCCGCCGGACAATGCCACAGGCAACTTCACCAAAGTCGTACAACGGATTCCGGTAAAACTGACCTTCGCCGCGGACAACCCGTTGCGCGGCAAGATTCGTCCGGGCATGTCGGTGACCGCCAAGGTGAACATCAAGGACGCCCCAGAAGAAACCACCCCCAAAGTGAGCCATAAAGACGCCCCTGACGATGGCCGGTGATCAACTGATCCGCCCGAACGGCGAACCGACCCGGCGGGACTGGATTGCGGTGATGAGCGTGATGCTCGGTGCTTTCATGGCGGTGCTGGACATCCAGATCACCAACTCATCGCTCAAGGATATCCAGGGCGCGCTGTCAGCCACGCTTGAAGAAGGCTCGTGGATTTCCACCTCGTACCTGGTGGCGGAAATCATAATGATCCCGCTCACTGCCTGGCTCGTGCAGTTACTGTCGGCGCGACGCCTGGCGGTCTGGGTGTCACTCGGGTTTCTCGCAGCCTCCCTGCTCTGCTCCATGGCGTGGAGCCTGGAAAGCATGATCGTCTTCCGAGCGCTACAGGGATTTACCGGCGGCGCGCTGATTCCGCTGGCGTTCACCCTGACCCTGATCAAACTCCCGGAACACCACCGCGCCAAAGGCATGGCCATGTTCGCCATGACCGCCACCTTCGCGCCATCCATCGGCCCGACCCTCGGCGGCTGGCTGACGGAGAACTGGGGCTGGGAATACATCTTCTACATCAACATCCCGCCCGGCCTGATCATGATCGCCGGCCTGATGTACGGCCTGGAGAAGAAAGAAGCCCATTGGGAATTGCTGAAAAGCACCGACTACGCCGGCATTCTCACCCTCGGCGTCGGGCTTGGTTGCTTGCAGGTGTTCCTGGAGGAAGGCCATCGCAAGGACTGGCTGGAATCGAGCCTGATCGTGACCCTGGGCAGCATCGCGCTGGTCAGCCTGATCAGCTTTGTGATCGTGCAGTTCTCCAAACCCAATCCGCTGATCAATCTCGGTATCCTCGGCAACCGCAACTTCGGCTTATCCAGTATTTCCAGCGTCGGGATGGGGGTCGGACTGTACGGCTCGATCTACCTGTTGCCGCTGTACCTGGCGCAGATCCAGAACTACAACGCCCTGCAGATTGGCGAAGTGATCATGTGGATGGGCGTGCCGCAGCTGTTCCTGATTCCGCTGGTGCCGAAGCTGATGAAGTTCGTCTCGCCGAAATGGCTGTGCACCCTGGGTTTCGGGTTGTTCGGGTTGGCGAGTTTCTCTTCGGGCGTGCTGAATCCGGACTTTGCCGGGCCGCAGTTCAATCAGATCCAGATCATCCGCGCCTTGGGCCAACCGCTGATCATGGTCACCATCTCGCTGATCGCCACCGCCTACATCCTGCCCCAGGATGCGGGATCGGCCTCGAGCCTGTTCAACATCCTGCGCAACCTCGGCGGCGCGATTGGCATCGCCCTGCTCGCTACGCTGCTGGATGCGCGGACCAAGGTTTACTTTGACTACCTGCGTGAATCCATCGTACCGAGCAATCCGCAGGTGGCCGAGCGGATGGCCTCGCTGACTGACCGGCTGGGCAACGAAACGGCGGCACTGGGCAAACTCAGCGAGATCGCCCACCAACAGGCGTCGATCATGGCCTATAACGATGCGTTCCATTTTGTCGGGATTGCGCTGGGGATCAGCATGCTGGCGGTATTGCTGACCAAGAAGTTGCCGGCGGGGTTGAAGGCTGGGGAAGCACACTAATTGATACTTGCAGTGCCCTGACCGGCCTCATCGCGAGCAAGCTCGCTCCCACATTGGATCGCGTTCGCTGGGCCAACTCGGTCAACTGTGGGAGCGAGCTTGCTCGCGATGAGGCCAGTTCAAGCACCGCAAATCTCAAACAGTGATCAACCGCTCGCGCAATTTGCCAATCTCATCGCGCATCTGCGCCGCTGCTTCAAACTCCAGATCACGCGCCAACGCATACATCTTCTCTTCCAGGGCCTTGATACGCTTGGCGATCTCGCCCGGCGAGCGCAATTCGGCTTCGTATCTGGCGTTCTCTTCGGCCGCCTTGGCCATGCCCTTGCGCTTCTTGCTGCGCGAACCGGGCACGGTGGCGCCTTCCATGATGTCGGCGACGTCCTTGAACACGCCTTTGGGGGTGATGCCATTGGCCAGGTTGAAGGCGATCTGCTTGTCGCGACGACGTTCGGTTTCGCCGATCGCGCGCTCCATGGAGCCTGTGATCCGGTCGGCATAGAGAATCGCCCGGCCATTGAGGTTACGTGCAGCCCGGCCGATGGTCTGGATCAGCGAGCGCTCGGAACGCAGGAAACCTTCCTTGTCGGCATCGAGGATCGCCACCAGCGAAACTTCCGGCATGTCCAGGCCTTCGCGCAGCAGGTTGATCCCCACCAACACATCGAAGGTGCCCAGGCGCAGGTCGCGGATGATCTCGACCCGCTCCACGGTGTCGATGTCCGAGTGCAGGTAACGCACGCGCACGCCGTGGTCGGCCAGGTAATCGGTCAAATCCTCGGCCATGCGTTTGGTCAACGTGGTGACCAGCACCCGCTCTTCCAGAGCGACGCGCTTGGTGATTTCCGACAGCAAGTCGTCGACCTGGGTCAGTGCCGGGCGGATCTCGATTTGCGGGTCCACCAGCCCGGTCGGGCGCACCACCATGTCAATGACGCGGCCAGCGTGTTCGGCTTCGTAGTTGCCCGGGGTCGCCGAGACGAAGATCGTCTGCGGGCTGATGCTTTCCCACTCATCGAAACGCATCGGCCGGTTGTCCAGGGCCGAAGGCAGGCGGAAACCGTATTCCACCAGGGTTTCCTTGCGCGAGCGGTCACCCTTGTACATGGCGCCCACCTGCGGAACGCTGACGTGGGATTCGTCGATCACCAGCAAGGCATCGGCCGGCAGGTAATCGTAAAGGGTTGGTGGCGCCGCGCCGGCTTCACGACCGGACAGATAGCGCGAGTAGTTTTCGATGCCGTTGCAGTAACCCAGTTCGAGGATCATCTCCAGATCGAAACGGGTGCGCTGCTCCAGGCGCTGGGCTTCCACCAGCTTGTTGTTGGAGCGCAGGTATTCCAGGCGCTCCTGCAACTCGACCTTGATGCCTTCGACCGCGCCCATCAGGGTTTCCCGGGGCGTGACGTAGTGGCTCTTCGGGTAGAAGGTGAAGCGCGGCAGCTTGCGAATGACTTCGCCGGTCAGCGGATCGAATGCCGACAGGCTTTCCACCTCATCGTCGAACAGCTCGATGCGGATCGCTTCGAAATCCGATTCCGCCGGGTGGATATCGATCACGTCGCCGCGCACGCGGAAGGTCGCCCGGGCAAAATCCATGTCGTTGCGGGTGTATTGCAGGTCGGCCAGGCGCCGCAGCAATTCGCGCTGGTCGAGCCGGTCGCCGCGATCCACGTGCAGCACCATCTTCAAGTAGGTTTCCGGGCTTCCCAGACCATAGATGCACGACACCGTGGTGACGATGATCGCGTCCTTGCGCTCGAGCAATGCCTTGGTCGCCGACAGACGCATCTGCTCGATGTGGTCGTTGATCGAGGCATCTTTCTCGATAAAGGTGTCCGAGGACGGCACGTAGGCTTCGGGCTGGTAGTAGTCGTAATAGGAAACGAAATACTCCACCGCGTTGTTCGGGAAAAACGCCTTGAACTCCCCGTACAACTGCGCCGCCAGGGTCTTGTTCGGCGCCAGCACCAGGGTCGGACGCTGCACCTGGGCGATCACGTTGGCGATGCTGAAGGTCTTGCCCGAGCCGGTCACACCGAGCAACGTCTGGTGCGCCAGCCCGGCCTCGATGCCCTCGACCATCAGGCGGATGGCTTCCGGCTGATCGCCGGCGGGCTCGAAACGGGTGACTAGCTGGAATTCAGACATGAAATACCTCTGGAATCACGCTTGCCGGCAAAACCGGCACGAACGAGAAAGACCGCAAACGACCGATGTCGCCCGAAGAAAAAACTGGATTGTGCTCAATGTGGAGCCGATTGCCAGCGCTTTCAAGGCAAACGTCCTGCATCGCGCAAAACCTTTGCCGACGCCAATCGACTACCGGTCGAGAAATAATAGGAAAAACTTACCCGAAATGCTGATTCGCCTGTCGCCAGCCATCGCCGATGGCCTCTATACTAGCTCCCCGTTTGTGCACCGCTCTAGTGCATTCGGCTGGAGCGCGACACGTCCCTCCACTCTCCATTCAGAGCCGCCGCAATAATGAGCCTGTTCTCCGCTGTCGAAATGGCACCACGCGATCCAATCCTGGGCCTCAACGAAGCATTCAACGCCGATACCCGGACCAACAAAGTCAACCTGGGGGTCGGTGTTTACTGCAACGAGGAGGGGCGAATTCCACTCCTGCGCGCCGTTGTCGAAGCCGAAACCATTCGCGCCGCTCAACACGTTTCCCGTGGCTACCTGCCAATCGACGGCATCGCCGCCTACGACCAGGCTGTGCAGAAATTGCTGTTCGGCAATGATTCGCCACTGATCGCTGCCGGCCGTGTAATCACCACCCAGGCCGTTGGCGGTACTGGCGCACTGAAAATCGGTGCCGACTTCCTCAAGCAACTGCTGCCGAACGCCGTCGTGGCGATCAGCGACCCGAGCTGGGAAAACCACCGCGCCCTGTTCGAAACCGCCGGTTTCCCGGTGCAGAACTACCGTTACTACGACGCCGCGACCCACGACGTGAACCGTACCGGCATGCTGGAAGACCTGAACGCGCTGCCAAACGGCTCGATCATTGTGCTGCACGCCTGCTGCCACAACCCGACCGGCGTGGACCTGAGCCCGGCGGACTGGAAAAACGTCCTGGAAGTCGTTAAAGCCAAAGGCCACGTGCCGTTCCTCGACATGGCGTATCAGGGCTTTGGCGATGGCATCGACGAAGATGCCGCTGCCGTGCGCCTGTTCGCCGAGTCGGGCCTGACCTTCTTCGCCTCCAGCTCGTTCTCCAAGTCGTTCTCGCTGTACGGCGAGCGCGTGGGTGCCCTGTCGATTGTCAGCGAATCGAAAGAAGAAAGCGCGCGCGTGTTGTCGCAAGTCAAACGCGTGATCCGCACCAACTACTCCAACCCGCCGACCCACGGTGCCAGCGTTGTTGCTGCCGTACTGAACAGCCCGGAACTGCGCGCCCAGTGGGAAGCCGAATTGGCCGAAATGCGTCTGCGCATTCGTGGCATGCGTACCCAGATGGTCGACCTGCTGGCACAAAAAGCGCCTCAGCGCGATTTCAGCTTCGTCGGTCGTCAGTGCGGCATGTTCTCCTACTCCGGCCTGACGGTTGAACAAGTTCACCGCCTGCGCAACGAGTTCGGCATCTACGCCCTGGACACCGGCCGCATCTGCGTGGCCGCGCTGAACCAGAGCAACATCAAGGTGGTGACGGACGCTATCGTCCAGGTCATCTGATTACGCCTTGAAATGAAAAACGGGAAGCCATGTGGCTTCCCGTTTTTTATGGACCATCGATATTCCCCTAGACTGAATCAGATCGAGGTGTGGGAGCGGGCTTGCTCGCGAAAAGGCCAGCAGCTCCAGCACCGATGTCTCAGTCAGATCGCATTCGCGAGCAAGCCCGCTCCCACAGGTTTGCGTACACCTGAATGACCTACGAGATCCCACATGAAAAACGATGACCTGCGCGCCGACCGCGATGACCTGGATGACCTGGATCACTTCCCCCCCCGCGCCCCGGCCAAACGCGGCAACAACCTGGTGATGCAAGTGGCCGCCGGTGTGTTTCTCGGCGGCCTGGCCCTGTGGCTGGTGCAATTGGGGGCCACGGCGCTCTACGCCAAACTGATGCTTGCCACGATTACCTTCGGCGGTTAAGCCAGTTCGGTCGCGCGCTGGCTGGCAGCGTCGTCGTAGGCGACATACAGCGATTCAGCGACCTGGCTCTTGATCGCTTTAGTGCTTTCCAGGCCCAGGACAAAACCTTCGGCCTTGCCGCCAGCACGGTTCAATGCTTCAGCGGTGCCGGCCTGAGTGATGGCGTCGAACAACTTTTCGGCGTGGGGGCCGACACCCTTGGGCAGGCTGATCTGAGAGATGCTCATGGGCGCCCCCCCTGGTGTCGAGGTGTGAGGGTCAAATGATTCATGGCGCGTACCTTTTCGGCGAATGGCCGGCAGCGCGTGTCACCACTTCCGGGTGGCCATGGTAGACCTCTGGGACGATCCTGGTAACCGCCAATCGCCGCTAAACCACCGCCCGTCCCGCTGATTCACTCCATTTGTTATTCTATGCTTGACTTCTCTTTTTGAATCAGTAAGATACGCGCCATTCCGCGATAGCTCAGTTGGTAGAGCAAGTGACTGTTAATCACTGGGTCCCTGGTTCGAGTCCAGGTCGTGGAGCCAGACAGCAACATCGAAAAGCCCCTGAATCGAAAGGTCCAGGGGCTTTTTTGTGGCCGATTGAAAAGCCAACTGCTGAAAAGCAAAAAGCCGATCTGTCTATTCGACAGATCGGCCCTTTTCAGTCGCCGTGAGCGTCAGACATGCTCACTGCTTTTCGCGTGCGCCGCTCGTGGTTCCGCCACGCCGTGTTCCGATTCCAGCACCGGAATCTCCTTGCCGTCGCAATCGTGCAGTTTACCGTCGCTGAAGTAATCCCCTTCACGCAACGCCGCCAGATCCTGATAACGCAGTACCCGCTCGGTACCGGCCGCAAACACCGATTGCTGGTCGGAGTTACCGGCGGTGAGGTGGTTGAAGGTCAGGTTCAGCACGATGGCCATGATCGCCGAGGAGCTGATGCCCGAATGGAAAATGGTCGCGAACCAACTCGGGAATTGATCGTAGAAGCTCGGTGCCGCGATCGGGATCATGCCGAAGCCGATCGAGGTGGCAACGATGATCAGGTTGACGTTGTTGCGGTAATCGACCTTGGACAAGGTCCGAATGCCGCTGGCCGCGACGGTGCCGAACAGCACGATGCCGGCGCCGCCCAGTACAGAGGTCGGTACCGCCGCGATGACCCGGCCCATGAACGGCAGCAGGCCGAGGAGCACCAGGAACAGACCGCCAGTAGCCACCACGTAGCGGCTCTTGATGCCGGTGACCGCCACCAGACCGACGTTCTGGGCGAAGGCGCTCTGGGTGAAGGATCCGAAGATCGGCGCGAACATGCTCGACAGCATGTCGGCGCGCAGGCCGTTGCCCAGGCGCTTGGAGTCAACCTTGGTGCCGATGATCTCACCGACCGCCAGAATGTCGGCCGAGGTTTCCACCAGCGTCACCATCACCACGATGCACATCGACAGGATCGCAGCGAAGTGGAAGGTCGGCATGCCGAAGTGGAACGGCGTCGGGAAGCCGAACATCGGACCCTGGGTCACGGACGAGAAGTCCGCCATGCCGAGGAACACCGCGATCACCGTACCGACGACCATGGCCAGCAGAATCGACAGGCGGGAGATGGTCGCACTGCCGATTTTGCTCAGCAGCAGCACTAGCACCAGCGTTACCGCCGCCAGACCGATGTTCGCCATGCTGCCGAAGTCCGGCGCATGGCTGTTGCCGCCCATTGCCCAGCGTGCGGCTACCGGCATCAGCGTCAGGCCGATGGTGGTAATCACGATGCCGGTCACCAGCGGCGGGAAGAACTTGGTGATACGCGAGAACACCGGGGTTATCAGTAACCCGATCAGGGACGCCGCTATCACCGCCCCCAGCACCGACTGAAACCCGCCCTCCCCGCCACTGCTGACAATCGCCACCATGGTCGCGACGCCAGAGAAGGATACGCCCTGCACCAGCGGCAACTGACAACCAAAAAACGGTAGACCCAGGGTTTGCAGCAGCGTTGCCAGCCCCCCCGCAAACAATGAAGCAGCAATCAACAAACCGATGTCCGCCGGCGAGAGCCCGGCCGCCTGGCCGATGATCAATGGTACCGCGACGATACCGCCATACATGGTCAGAACATGTTGCAGGCCATAAGCCATATTCGCGCCGATCCCTAGGTTTTCGTCCTCGGGCCGTTGGTGTGAAACATGGGGCGTTTTCATGGTAGGGGGTTCCCTGGTTTTTGTTATTCGCACACTGTATGCAATAGTCAGGACAAATGTCTATAGAGTTGTATACAACTTATCAGTCACAAAATGGATACCTGTCCATTTCCGCCTGCCACTCCCCCTTGGCCCCGCCAAAGGCAAGACCCGCATTACCATCATGCTCGATGACGCGGTCATCGAAGCCGCCCGGGCACTCGCGGAACACGAGGGGTACGGCTACCAGACGGCGATCAACAATACGTTGCGCCGGGCCCTGCTCAACGAAGGCAAGACCGCACAACTGAAACAGACCCTCACCCCTGCCGAGCTCAAGGGCCTGGAGCAGAAACTGGCAGAGGCCTTGCGCGAAATCCAACGAGTGATGGCGCCGGGTGTCCGGCCCTGAAACACAAAGGGCCGATCAATCGGATCAGCCCATTGTGATGCCTGCGATCAGCCAGCTATTGCGGCGCTGCGATCAATCGCTCCAGCGTCCGCGCCAATTGCGCTTGTTCCGGCACACGAATGCCGAACTCGCTGCCCAGCAGGCCAATCAGTTCCTGCACATCCGTCACCTCCCGCCGCTCGCTGTCCTGGCCAATCCGGTGAATCGCGAAACTGCCATTGTTGAGCGTGCGCCGCCACCCCTCCCCGGTGCGCGCCACCATCAACTGCTTGACGAAAGACGACTCGGGGTGAGTCGAGACGTACCAGTTGCCCACAGCAAAATCGATATCTTCCTGGCGCTGCAGGTCGAAGATGTACATCGCTCGCCATTCACCGGCAACGTTGGCGCGCAGGGTAAAACCGTCGACGTGCAGGTCGATGCGATACGGCTCGTGAGGGGTGAGTTGTTCGGCGCGGGTATCGAGCAACAGGGGCGCGGTCGGCACCATGCCGCCGAAGCCGACGTCGGTGATGTAGCGCACGTCATCGATGATGACCAGGCTCAGGCGATGGGTCCGGGCAGTCCAGGCGCCCTCCGGCTGGCCCATCACCACCCGGCCGCTGATGGCACGGGCGTCGAAACCCAAATCCTGAAGCAAGGCCAGGAACAGGTTGTTGAGTTCGTAGCAGTAACCGCCACGACCATCGTGCAAGACCTTGCGCTCGATGGACGGCAAGTCGATCAGCACCGGCTCGCCGGATAACGTGGTGAGGTTTTCAAACGGGAAAACGCTGGTATGGCGCAATTGCAGTTGGCGCAAGGTTTCCAGGGTCGGTGCCGCAGGTGCATCGAAGCCCAGGCGTTGCAGGTACAAAGCACGGTCGGTCAGGCGTGGCTCGCTCATCGTTCAATCCTTTTGCACGTTCGCTGCGGATCACTCCGCCGATGGCCGTTATGTATAAGGGATGAACCGGTACGGCCGACAATTGATTTCGCCAATCGCCCAGTGCGGGTCCTGCTGATCAGGCTGAATGCCATATTGTGCGATGGCACCGAGTGGCGCTGACGAGTGGCACGGTAAAGACAGTTGCTCTCACCGGGTTCTCGTTTGAACATGGATCGGTGGTCCTCTGCGGCCCAGTGCCGGTCACGGTCACGGTCAAATCCGTGCCACTTTTCAACCGTCCGGCACCCACCGCGCGACCCTTCACACCAACATCAGGTGACGACTCATTCCTGGAGACGACCATGATGAACATCAGAATGACTCCGCTGCTCCTGGCTGGATTGTTGTCGGCGATGCCCCTGGCCACGTTTGCGGCGTCCGGCGATGGCATTAACGCAACCGGTACGACATCGGGAGCAACCCGCAACTCGACCATGCTGCCAGACAACAACAGACCCAGCGTACCCTCGGGCGCCAACACCAGCGGTCGTGGCCCCGGCTCATCAATCGGGAGTACTGGCGTCAATGGTCCGGGCAGTGGCGCGGGCGGTGGCACCGGCGCCCCCGGAGGTGGAACCGGTGGCGCTGGCGGCGGGACGGGTAGCTGGACAGGCAAAAGCAGCCGATGACGCGCAGTCATTGGCTGCTTGTTGTCGCCTGGGGCTTACATCGGCATGACCGCCGACAGGAAAAACACTTCAACGATCGGAACGCATCAACGCCTCGACGCCACCGGCCATCGACAACGTTGCCACGCGGTTTCGCCCCGAATGCTTGGCCTGATACAACGCCGCGTCCGCCCGCTCGACAAACACGTCCATGCTGTCACGCCCCGACGGCACAAACGCATAGCAACCCAGACTGACCGTCACGTAGCCATTGGGCGAGCCGGTGTGACTGATGTGCCTGTCGATGACACTGCGGCGGATCTGTTCGGCAATCGTCATGGCACCGTGGATGTCGGTGTCCGGCAGCAGCACTGCAAACTCTTCGCCGCCGTAACGCACCGCCAGATCGGCCTTGCGGTGGCAGCAACCCTTCAGCGCGCGCGCCACTTCGGCCAGGCAGTGATCGCCCACCACGTGGCCGTAGGTGTCGTTGTAGCGCTTGAAGTAATCGATATCGAGCATGATCAGGCTCAACGGGCTGGCCTGCCGGGCGCCGCGCCCGAACTCGATGTCCAGCGCCCGCTCGAACAATCGTCGGTTGGCCAGCCCGGTCAGGCTGTCGTGGGTGGCGATCAGTTCCAGCGCCTGCTGGGCCCTGCGCAAATCCGACTCGACCCGCTCGCCGACACGCACCTGATGCAGGAACACCCACCCGAACAGCCCTACGCCCACCAGCACCAGGGCAACGATGAGACTGGAACGAAACGCCGTGTCGTACCAGCCCGCGAGAATGGACTCCGTGGACGACGCAGCGGCGACCACCAGCGGATACCCCTCCAGCTGTCGGTAACCGTACATGCGTGTCACACCATCGATGATGGAGGTGAACATCGCATTGCCGGAGGTGGCCAGTGGCAGGAACTTCTGGAAAATCTCGCTCTGGGCCAGCGACATGCCGATCTGCGCCTCTACAAAAGGTCGACGCGCCAACAACGTGCCATCGGTCAGGCCGAGAAACATCGAGCCGTTGTCGTCGAGGCTGAAGCTTTTGAAGAACTGGTCGAAGTACGACATCTTGATGCCGGCCAGCAACACGCCCTGGAAGTGCCCGTTCCTGTCGTTGACCCGTTTGGAAACCGGAATGATCCACTCGCCGTTTTCCCGGCTGCGAATGGCCGGGCCGATATGCGCCACCGACGATACGTTCTGCTGGTGATACTTGAAGTACTCGCGATCGGCGACGCCGGGCCCCCGGGGCAGGTTTTCAAACGAGGTCACCACCCACTGGCCCTTCTGGTCGAACAGCAGGATGCCGTGCAACTGATCCAGCGCCAACACTCGCCGGGCGAAGGTCTGCTGCAATCGTGGCCGCTGGTCCGGGCCGAAACCGTCGACCTGAATCCAGTCCACCAGACTGGTCAGCACCAGGTCGGCCTTCATGAAGGTGTCTTCGGCTTGTTGCGCCATGGCCCGCGTCAGGTTCGAAGATGCCACTTGCGCCAGGCTCAGGTCATGGCGACGGGACTGTTCCAGTTGCAGGTAGAGCAAACCGCACAGGCACAGGCACACCGTGGCAATGAACAATACCGCGGCCTTGCGCAGCGGTATGCGTTTCAATGCGACGCCAGGGGCGTGGTCCGGGTCGTTAAAGCGCGTGGGCAAAATTCATCCTGTCGGGGGGCAAGGCATGGGCAACGATCCAACGCCCTC
This sequence comes from Pseudomonas sp. GM74, assembly GCF_000282455.1. GTDB lineage: Bacteria > Pseudomonadota > Gammaproteobacteria > Pseudomonadales > Pseudomonadaceae > Aquipseudomonas. The sequence continues at coordinate 701 of NZ_AKJG01000077.1, read as the reverse complement.
AGTCTTCGGGGGGCGTAGTTTACGGGGATATCCAGGACAAATGGGTGGCCACTTGCCCAGCGGTATCACACCGGCCCTGCCTGAGCTGCAAACATGACCCAGGGCAAGCGCTACCTGTGCGTCAACGAGCTACGATTAGACAAACCTCAATACAGGGAATCGACATGAGCAAGGCAGACGAACTCGCCGCAAGATTGAAACAGACACGACTGACCAGCGCGGATCAGGCGATCGATGGCTGGCCGAGCCAGGTCTACGAACTGTATCAACGGATAGAGACCTGGCTGCTGCCCTTGACCGAAGCGGGCCTGGTCCTGCGGCGCAACCCCACCCATGTGTTCGAGAGTCACCCCGATGGCGACGCTTACGACTACGCCATCGACCAGTTGGTCATCTCAGGCAACGAGCACAGCATTACCCTTGACCCGGTTGCACGCTTCACCGCCGATGGCGAGGGGCGGGTCGAGATCCATACCACAGACAACGAACTCGCCCTGTTGCGTACCGTAGACGAACACGGTGAAACACACTGGTGGCTACAGACGATCGAACAGGCCACCGCGCAGCTGGACGCCGTGGCGCTGACGGAAACCGATCTGCTTGTGGTGGTGCAACAAGGGTTGGGGCTTTAGGGGCTAATGCCAGTCAGTTAAGCGGGAATGCGATCTGTAGCAGCTGCCGAGCCTGCGAGGCTGCGTTCG
>NZ_AKJG01000076.1 GCF_000282455.1 Pseudomonas sp. GM74 | reverse complement strand
GTGCCTGCCATTACGGCAGCAACAGATACACCGCACTCACCACCAGCAACAACGCCATGGCGCGATTGAACAGGCGCATACCCGCTGCGTTGTTCAGAAAACCGCGCAAAAACGTCCCGGCATAGGCCCAGCAACCGACTGACACATAGCAAATCACCAGATAAATCGCGGCGAACTGCCAGACCAGGCGCGCCTCGCCATCGGCGACAAACGCGCCCATGCCGGCCACGCAGGCCAGCCAGGCCTTGGGGTTGAGCCATTGCATGACGGCGCCATACAGCATCGACGGCGCCTGGGCCGACTCACTGGCCTGCACCTGCCCATTGTCGGCCGCCAGCTTGAAGGCCATGTACAACACAAAGGCCACCCCCGCCCATTGCACCACCCGGGTCAGCGCCGGCCACTGTTGCAACAACTCATGCAGGCCCAACCCCATCAACACCAACAACAAGACAAACCCCAGGGTGGCCCCGGCCACGTGACGCTGGCTGGCCCGGAAACCAAAGCGTGCGCCGGAGCTCAACGCCACAATATTGACCGGCCCCGGCGTGATGGAAGCGACCAGCGCAAACGCTGCCATGGACATCATCAGACTCATTGCACACCTTCTTCCATCGAATTGAACAAGGCCCTCAAGGTAAAGAGCCGAACGGCTCGCGTATTGAAGAAAACTGCCCTGCACCGCTACGAGTAATAGCCAACGACGTTTTTAACCTTGCCCAGGGCTATCCGCAGTGAATCCATGTCCACCGAACCCAGCGCCAGGCGTATCGCATGCGGCACATGGGCCGAAATAGCGAAGGGCTCGGCCGGCGACACTGACACCTGCTCGCGCATCAACGCCATGGCGATCCGGTCGGCACGGGCGTCTTCCGCCAACGGCAACCAGATGAAGTAGGAATTCGGGTGACTGATGGTCCTGAGCCCTGCCAGCACCTCGCGGGCCAAGGCTTGCCGAGCCCGGGCGTCCGCGCGCTTTTGCTCCTCCAGTTGGCTGACAGTACCGTCGTCGAGCCAGGCGGTGGCGATGGCAGTCATCACGCCCGGGGTGTTCCAGGTGGTCGCCATGATGGTGCGTTCGAAGGCGGCGACCCATTGCGCGGGCGCGGCGATAAAACCGACACGCAACCCGGTGGCGACATTCTTCGACAGGCCGGACACGTACACCGTCCTCTCCGGCGCCAGCTCGGCCAACGGTGGCGGTACGTTTTCGGCCAGGAACGCGTAGGCGGCGTCCTCGACGATCGTCAGGTCATGCCGACGCGCAATCGCCACCAACTGCCCGCGCTGGTCGAGGTTCATCACCCAACCCAGCGGGTTATGCAAGGTCGGCATCGAGTAGACGGCACGTACCGAACGGCTGCGGCAGAGTTTTTCCAGGGCAGGCAGATCAGGCCCGGTATCGGTGACCGGAATCGGCAAGACTTCCAGGTGCAATGTTTCGGCCAGGGTCTTGAAACCGGGATAGGTCAGCGCATCGGCGGCAATCACATCACCGGGCTTGAGCAACGTCATCATCGCCACCGCCAGGCCATGCTGGGCACCGCTGACGATCAACACCTGTTCGGCCGGCACGCTCAGCCCGCGCTCAAGCAGATGGCGCGCGACCGAGGCCCGCTCGTGCAGGCGCCCCGCGTGGGGCTGATAGCGCAGGAGGGACTCCAGGTCACCGGACAGCGCCAGTTGACGCAAGGCCGTGCGCAACAGGTCGGCCTGACCGGGCAATGACGGGTAGTTGAAATTCAGGTCGATCATCCCCGCCGCCACCACGTGCTGCGAGATGCCCTGCCCCGGCGGCAGCGAGGTTTCCCTGACAAAGGTCCCGCGTCCGGTTTCGCCGCTGACAAGGCCCATGCCCTCCAACTCGGCATACACCCGGCTGGCGGTGACCAGCGCCAGACCGTGCTCCGTGGCCAGTTGCCGGTGAGTCGGCAGACGCGTTCCAGGCGGCAAACGCCCGCAACGGATGTCCGCGGCAAAGGCATCCACCAGTGTTTTGTAGCGGGATCGAGGCATGTCGAGATGTATCCATGACAATTTTTTGATTGTATCGATAGTCGCTCATAGGATGAGTTTCAAGCAATCAGACAATGAGCGTGAGCCAAATGGAACGGACCTCGAACCTGCAACACCGGACGCTGGAAAACAGCACCAGCGGCTGGATCAACGGCCTGATCGGCGTGGTGATCTTCAGCGGCTCACTGCCGGCGACACGGGTGGCGGTGCTGGAGTTTGACCCGGTGTTCCTGACGGTCGCCCGCGCGACCATCGCGGCTGTCCTGGCGCTGTGCCTGCTGGGGTTGTTCAAGGAAAAACGTCCCGCGCCCCAGCAACTGATACCACTGGCCATCGTCGCCCTGGGCGTAGTCATCGGCTTCCCTCTGTTGACCGCACTGGCGCTGCAATACGTGACGTCCGCGCACTCGATCGTCTTCGTCGGCCTGTTGCCCCTGGCGACAGCAGTGTTCGGCGTCCTGCGCGGCGGCGAACGACCACGGGCGGCATTCTGGATCTTCTCGGTGCTGGGCAGTTTGCTGGTGGTCGGGTTTGCTCTGTCCCAAGGGCTGACCGCGTCCCCCCAAGGCGACATCCTGATGCTGCTGGCCATCCTTGCCTGCGGCCTGGGTTATGCCGAAGGCGCGAAGCTGTCGCGCACGCTGGGTGGCTGGCAGGTGATCAGCTGGGCGCTGGTGCTGTCGCTGCCGGTCGTGGTGGCGCTCAGCTGGATGCGCATGCCGGCCTCGTTCAGCGGCATCAGCACGCCGGCCTGGTTCAGCCTGGCTTACGTCTCGCTGTTCAGCATGCTGATCGGTTTCGTGTTCTGGTATCGCGGGCTGGCCCAAGGGGGCATCGCCGCCGTCGGGCAATTACAGTTGCTTCAGCCTTTCTTCGGGCTGACCCTGGCCGCCACCCTGCTGCATGAACATGTCAGCGTAGGCATGCTGGGTGTCACTGTCGCCGTGATCCTTTGCGTGGCCGGGGCGAAGAAATTCGCCAGATAGCCCCCTGTACGGTGGTTTGCGCCCATGACTGTATGGGTCTGGCCACCGCTGAGCCGTGATAAAAATAGCGTTCTTGCTACAGGAGCCCACCATGGACCTCGCCACCCTCACACTGTTCCTGCCGGCCTGCTTCGCCCTCAACATGGCACCCGGCCCCAACAACCTGCTGTCGGTCAGCAATTCGACCCGCTATGGCTACCGCACCGCGTGTGTGGCCGGCATCGGCCGGTTGCTGGCGTTCGCCGGGATGATTGCCCTGGCCTCGGCGGGGTTGGCGGTGGTGCTGCAAACCTCTGAACTGCTGTTCTACGCCATCAAGATCCTCGGCGCTGCCTACCTGTTCTATCTCGCCTGGCAATTGTGGCGCGCCGATCCTGGCGTCGAAAATCTGGTCACCACAGCCCCCGTGGGCACGCTGGCACTGGCTCGGCAGGAATTCCTGGTCGCGGCCGGCAACCCCAAGGCGATCCTGATTTTCACCGCGTTCCTGCCACAATTCGTCGACTCGACCCACGCCATTGCACCGCAGTTCGTGGTGTTGGGGGCGCTGTTTCTGGTGCTGGAATGGATCGCCATCGGCGCTTACGCCTACATGGGCCTACACATGCGCCGCTGGTTCGCCCGGCCGTCGGGCAAGCGGATGTTCAACCGTTGCTGCGCCGGGTTGCTGTCGGCGGCGGCATCGGTGTTGCTGATGGCGCGACGCGCCTGAAGGCTTTGCACTTGCTCAATGTGGGAGCGGGCTTGCTCGCGAAGGGTGAAATCAATTTCCAGTCCGGAATTCGCTGTCGATTTTCCGGTGGAGGTCGCCCATGACGCGATCTATGCTGCGCCCATGAACCTACAAAAAACGCTGCTTCCGCCCCGTGCCGAGATGGTTCGCGCCATGCTCGAGCGAGACACCTCCTACGAGGGGGTGTTCTTCACGGCGGTCAAGACCACAGGCATCTTCTGCCGCCCCGGTTGCACTGCCCGCAGCCCGAAGCCTGAGAATGTCGAGTTCTTTGCCAACGCCGAACAGTGTCTGGCGGCGGGTTATCGCGCCTGTCTGCGCTGCAAACCGCTGGACACCGCCGCCAGCGCGCCGGACTGGGTGCAGGCACTGTTCAAATCGGTAGACGCCGACCCGGAGCAGCGCTGGACTGACGCCCAGCTGATGGCCGCTGGCATCGAACCACTGAAACTGCGCCGCTGGTTCAAGCAGCATTTCGGCATGACCTTCCACGCCTGGCTGCGCGCCCGGCGCCTGGGCATGGCGTTGGGCGGGATCAAACAGGGCGACTCCATTGATGACGTCGCCTTCGATTCCGGCTACGAGTCCCTGAGCGGATTTCGCGACGCCTTTCAGAAATCATTTCATATCACCCCGGGCAGGTCGGCCAACAGCGAGCCGCTGCTGTTCACGCGCCTGACCACGCCGCTGGGGCCGATGATCGCCATGGCCGAACGGCGCGGGCTGGTGCTGCTGGAGTTTCTCGACCAGGCATCGCTGAACCCTGCGGTCCAAGCGCTGCAAAACCGTTTCGGTTATGCCGTGGCGCCGGGGCACAACGCGCATTTGCAGCAGATCGAAGCGCAATTGTCCGCGTACTTCGCCGGCACGCTCACTGAGTTCAGCGTGGCCTTGCACATGCCCGGTAGCGAGTTCTCCCGCCGGGTCTGGGCTGAACTGGCGAAGATCCCCTACGGCCGGACCACCACCTACGGCGCCATCGCGGCGAGCCTGGGCAAGCCCGGTGCCAGTCGGGCGGTGGGCCTGGCCAACGGGCATAACCGCTTATCGATTGTCGTGCCCTGCCACCGGGTGATCGGTGCCGACGGTTCGTTGACCGGCTACGCTGGAGGCCAGCCGCGCAAGGCGTTTCTGCTCAGGCTGGAAAACGCCGCGGTGCAGTTCACGGAGCAACTGGCGTTCTGATCCCCCCACAGATTTTTCATAAGGAAGGAAACTCGATGGACAGGCTCGACAATCAACTGCACCAACTGCATCACGAGGGTTTGCTGATCCTCACCAACGTCGCCGATGCCGCCGGGGCGCGGCTGGTGGAGCAACTGGGCAACAAGGCCGTGGCCACCAGCAGCGCGGCGGTGGCCTGGGTGCATGGCTATCCGGACGGCAACACCCTGCCCCTTGAGCGCCTGGTCTCGACGGTCGAATCGATTGCCCGGGTCATTTCGGTGCCACTGACTGTGGACATCGAAGCCGGTTATTCCGATGACCTGGAACGGGTGGCCCAGGTGGTTGATGCGGTGATCGCCGCCGGCGCTGTCGGGATCAATATCGAAGACGGTTCCTCACCGCCGGAGTTGCTGGTACGCAAGATTGAGATCGCGCGCCAGGTGGCTGACCGACGCAACGTGAACCTGTTTATCAATGCACGTACCGATGTCTACCTGCGGGGTCTGGTGCCCGCCGAAGATCGCGTCGCCGAAACCCTCAGGCGCGCTGCGCTGTATCAGGCGGCTGGTGCCAATGGCCTGTTTGCGGCGGGCGTAACCGCCGAGTACGAGATCAAGGCGCTGTGCCACGGCACCTCGCTGCCACTGAATGTGCTGGGGTTCCCCGGCCTGCCGTCGCCCGAAGCGCTTGAGGCACTGGGCGTACGCCGTCTGACCGCCGGTTCAGGCATCGCCGAATTTCTCTACGGCGCCATGGCCGGCATCGCCAAAAGTTTTCTGCAGACCGGCCGGTTCGATACCCACGACCTGAAGGCCTTGACCTATGGCGAAGTGAACGCCCTGTTGAAACCGTCCGGGAATGCCTGAACCCATGGCCGACGGCTATCGGGCGGCCAGTGCGTTCCTGGCCTCCATCGATGAAGACTGGCGCCACCACATCGACGCCATCGGCCCGTGCCTGCACCAGCCCCATGCGGCCCGTGACCCGTATGAGTCGCTGGTGCGGGCGATTGCCTATCAGCAACTGCACGCCAAGGCCGGCGATGCGATCGTCGGCCGGCTGCTGGCGCTGTTCGGTTCAGGCTCGTTTCCCAGGCCTGAACAGATCGTCGCCACGGATTTCGACCGACTGCGCAGTTGCGGGTTTTCCGCGAACAAGATCACCACCATTCAAGGCATCGCCCAGGCGTCGCTGGACGGCGTGGTGCCGGATTATGCCACGGCGCTGGCCATGGATGATCAAGCGCTGATCGAACGCTTGATCACCTTGCGTGGCGTGGGTCGCTGGACCGTGGAGATGCTGCTGATCTACAGCCTGGAACGCCCGGATATCCTGCCGGCCGATGACTTTGGCGTGCGTGAGGGCTATCGACGGCTCAAGGGGCTCCAGGTGCAGCCGACGCGCAAGCAGATGATCGAGATCGGGTTGGCGTGGAGCCCCTACCGGACGGTAGCCTCCTGGTATTTGTGGCGGGTGCCCAACAAATAAACCGCGTTATCGTTCTTCGCGAGCAAGCCCGCTCCCACATTCGATCGCATTCCAACTGTGGGAGCGGGCTTGCTCGCGAAGGCGTCAGCCCAGTCAATACATCACCCGAAACTGATCACAACCCCGACTTCAACCGACTGAACGCCCGAATCAAAGCCCGGTTGAACGCCTTGCCATTGTCATTCTTGCTGTACAGCGAAGCCCTGACCGCCGCCGTCGGGTACGTCCCCGGATCATTGCGAATCGCCGGGTCGATCAAGTCGTCCGCCGCCGTGATCGCATTGGCGTAATGGATGGTGTCGGTGATCGGCGCGATCACTTCCGGAGTCATCAAGTAATCCATCAGCGCCAGGCCGGCCTTCGGGTGCGGTGCGTCCTTGGGAATGACCATGGCATCGAACCAGATCAACGTGCCCTCCTTCGGAATCCGGTACTTGAGCGAATACGGCTTGCCCGCCGCCTCTGACTGGCCCGCCGCGATGGCCACGTTACCGTTCCACGACATCGCCACGCAGGTATTGCCGTTGGCCAGGTCGCTGATGTTCAGGTCATTGTCGAAGTAGCGAATGTAGGGCCGAATCTTCGCCAGTTGCTGCTCGGCCAGCTTCAGGTCATCGAGGTTCTGGCGGTTGATGTCCAGGCCCATGTACTTCATGACCGCCGCAAACACTTCATTGGGATCGTTGAGCAGGCTGACCCCGCAATCGGCGAATTTCGAGACGACGGCCGGGTCGAACAGCATCGCCCAACTGTCTGTCGGCGCGTCGGGCAGGCGTTTTTTGACCGCCTGTTCCTGATAGCCCACGCCCGTGGTGCCCCAGGCGTAGATCCCGGCATGGCGGTTGCCCGGATCGAACGCCGCCATGTGCTGGCGGAACTCCTCGCCGACCTCGGCGAAATGCGGCAGTTGCTGTTTGTCGATCGTCTGCACCGCGCCACTCTCGATGGCCCGGGACAGATGCTGCCCCGCCGTCAGCACCAGATCGTAGCCACTGCGGCCAGTGAGCAGCTTGGTCTCGACGGTTTCCAGGGAATCGAAGTGGTCGGCCACCACATGGATGCCGGTTTTCGCTTCAAAATTCTTCAGGGTGTCCGGGGCCAGGTACTCGCCCCAGATGTACAGGTTGACCACCGGTCTGGCGGTATCGGCGGCCTGCACACACAGGGGTGCAAGCACCAGCAGTATTGCTTGAGTCAGTTTGTGCAGGCCCATGATCACACTCCTTTGCCGGCGTACTGCGGCATGGTGATGCACGCGACGTTGCCGCCACCGAGGAGGATTTCCCGGGAGTTTTCGATGCCGACGATGCTGTGTTTCGGGAACAATTCGGCCAGGGTCGCCAGCGCCACCTTGTCGTTGCGATCACCGAACAACGGCACCACGATGGAGCTGTTGCCGGCGTAGTAGTTGATGTACGACGCGCAGATCTTCGTCCCGGCCTGGCGGGTATGGGTGCTGTCCTGCTGGTCCAGGCCTTCGGCTTCTTCGGCCGTCCACTCCAGCACATCCGGTTGCGGCAGCTTGTGCACGATCAATTCGCGGCCCCGACTGTCGCGGGTGCTGCGCAGGATGTCGTAGGCCTCCTGATAGATTTCCCACTGCGGGTCATCGCGATTGTCGGTCCATTGCAACACCACTTCGCCAGGACGTACGAAGCACGCGAGGTCGTCGACATGACCATCGGTTTCGTCGAACTTGCAGCCCCGTGGCAGCCAGATCACTTGCTCGGCGCCGAGGTAGTCGGTCAGGCGGCGGGTGACTTCGTCCTTGCCCAGATGCTGGTTGCGGTTGCGGTTGAGCAAGCACTGTTCGGTGGTCAGGATGCTGCCCTGGCCATCACTCTGGATGCCGCCCAGTTCGGCAATCAACGGCGCGCGATAGCGGTCGAAGCCTTCGATTTCGAGGATTTTGCTGGCGATCTGGTCGTCCTTGTCCCACGGGTAGTACAGGCCACCGTCGAGCCCGCCATAAGCGTTGAATTCGAAGTCGACGCCGCGCACCTCGCCGCTCCGATCGTTGACCACAAAACACGGGCCGCTGTCGCGGAACCAGGTGTCGTTGCAGGTCATTTCCACCACACGCACCTGCGGCGGCAACTGACGTCGGGCGGTGGCGAACTGTGCCGCCGAAGCGCACACGGTGACCGGCTCGCTCATGGAAATGGCAGTGACGATCTGCACCCAGACTTTCTGCGCCGGCTTGGCCCCGTTGCGCCAGACGTCGGTGCGCTCCGGCCAGCCGAGCCAGCAACCGGACTTGGCTTCGAATTCGCCGGGCAGACGGAAACCGTCCTGTTTGGGGGTGGTGTCGAGCAAGCGGGCCATGGTCAAACCTCTTCAGCGGGGATTGGAATGACCACAGGCTAAGGGCGTTGGCGACTGGCTCGCCAACGATGATTATTTCGGAATACTTGAATCTAACTCATCAATCGAGCAACTGATCATTGAACCATTCCAGCATCTGCGCCACTGCCGGACGCTCCAGCCGCACCCGTTCGCACACCAGCGCATATTGGCCCAAAGCGGTCATGCTCGACGTAAATGGCCGTACCAGCCGACCGCTGAGCAAATCTTCCTGGGCCGTCAAGTTGTCGCCCATGGCCACACCCTGCCCTTGCGCGGCCGCTTCGAGTGCCAGTCCGGCATGAGCAAAATACAGCTGCCGGTCGGGGCGCTGATCGCCGGCATGGCTGGTGAGCCACGCGGTCCAGGTCTTGCCGTCCTGGTCGTCGTGCAGCAGGCAGTGACGTGCCAGATCCTTCGGGGTTTTCAGCGTGCCCTGGTTGAACAGGCCGGGACTGCACACCGGGAAGAACTGCAACGCCGGCAGAGGCCGGACGAAATACGCGCTGCTGTCCACCGGGCCGGTGCCGTAGGTGATTGCCAGGTCGATGTCCTCCCCGGGCGCCGTGGCGTCGATCGGCTGTTCGTACAGGTGCAAGGTGATGTGCGGATAGCGCGCGTAGAAATCGGTGAGCCGGCTCATCAACCACTTTTGCGCCAGCTCGGCGGTCACCGCCAGACGCAACACCGCCAGGGATGACGGATCACGCAGTTCATCGCAGGCATCGCCAATCAGTTCGAAAGCCTGCTGCAAGCTCTGCATCAGGCGCCCGGCGGCCAGGGTCGGGCGAATCTGCCGGCCCTCGCGCACGAACAGCGGCACGCCGAGCTGCTCTTCGAGCTGACGGATCTGGTGGCTGACTGCGCTGTCGGTGACACACAGCTCGGCCGCTGCCCGACCGAAATGGGCGTGGCGGGCAGCGCATTCGAAGGTTCGCAGGGCTGCCAGGGAAGGTAATCGTCGCATCAGGTCATGTCCCCGTTTCGAGGTGGACATGCTGACTTGGCCGTTGGTGGGCGTCCAGTGGGACCGCGTTATCGTTCATCGCGAGCAAGCTCGCTCCTACAGGGATCACCGCCAGACACAGAGCCAGGGTAACCCCGACGGTCTAGGCTGTTCCGGGTACGCTCAAGACAGCCGGAGGCCCCCATGCAACTCGAAGGTTCCTGCCATTGCGGTGCGGTGTCGTTCAGTTTGACCAGCGCCCACCCCTACCCTTACCAGCGTTGCTACTGCTCGATCTGCCGCAAGACCCAGGGTGGCGGCGGCTATGCGATCAACCTCGGTGGTGATGCCGCCAGCCTGAAGGTGCGCGGGCGCAAGCACATTGCGATCTACCACGCACGGCTCAAGGACGAAGGTGACAAACGCGCCCACAGCAGCACGGCCGAGCGGCATTTCTGCTCGGTCTGCGGCTCGGGTTTATGGCTGTTCAGCCCGCAGTGGCCGGAATTGATTCACCCGTTTGCCTCGGCCATCGACACGCCGCTGCCGGTGCCGCCGGAGCACACGCACCTGATGCTGGGTTCGAAGGCGCCGTGGGTTGAGGTCCAGGCGCAGCCAAGGGATAAACAGTTTGATGTGTACCCCGAAGAGTCCATCGCGCAATGGCATGAACGCCTGGGTTTGAACCGTTAGCTTTTGTGTTGCTGATGGCCCCTTCGACTTGCTCGCGAAGGCGTCCGCAAAACAACACCGAATAATCAGGCCGCCGCAGGCACACCGCTGTGAAAACGAAATTCCACATCCGGCGACTCGATCAGTTCCTGTTCGGCGGCGCGGACCTTGTCGATCACCAAGGCGATGTCCTTGGCATCGCCGTACTGGTACGCCAGTTTCAGGTAACCCTGGAAATGCCGGGCCTCGCTCTTGAGCAGACCGAAATAGAACTTGCCCAGCTCTTCGTCCAGATGCGGCACCAGTGCTTCGAAACGCTCGCAACTGCGGGCCTCGATGAACGCCCCTACCACCAATGTGTCCACCAGTTTCACCGGCTCGTGACTGCGTACCACCTTGCGCAGCCCCGACGCATAGCGCCCGGCGGACAGTTGGCGCAATTCGATCTTGCGCCGCTTCATCAAGCGCATGACCTGTTCATGGTGCACCAGCTCTTCCCGTGCCAGGCGCGACATCATGTTGATCAGATCGACGTGGGAGTGATACTTGGCGATCAGGCTCAACGCGGTGCTCGCCGCCTTGAATTCGCAGTTCTTGTGGTCGATCAGCAGGGTTTCCTGATCGGCCAGCGCGGCCTGGATCCAGCCGTCGGGGGTGCGGCAGCCAAGGAACTCGTGAATTTCGGGAAGGATCATGGGGCTCACGGAAAATAGGTTCAAAACGAAGGGCGCCGATTATACCGGCCTGCCCGCAGACCACCAGTCGCCAACCGTTGATATGCATCAAGTCCCCGAATCGCAGACAGCAACTATAGTTGTGCAACGCCGTGCTTTTTAATTTCAGGAGATCCCGCACATGCAAGCCGTTCGCAGCATTCTGGTGGTCATCGAACCCTCACCGGATGAGAGCCTGGCCCTGGCCCGCGCCAAATTGATCGCCTGCAAGACCCAGGCGCACTTGCACCTGCTGGTCTGTGACAAGAAGCATGATCACTCCGATCACCTCAGGGCGCTCAAGGACGAGCTGCTGGAAGTCGGCTACAGCGTCACCACCGAGCAGGCGTGGCGCGACACCCTGCATGACACCATCGTCGACGTGCAGCAGGCTGAAGGCTGTGGGCTGGTGGTCAAGCAGCACTTTCCCGACAGCGCGCTGAAAAAAGCCCTGCTAACCCCGGATGACTGGAAACTGCTGCGCAGCTGTCCGGCGCCGGTACTGCTGGTCAAGACCTCCGGTTCCTGGCAAGACAAAGTGATCCTGGCGGCCATCGACGTGGGCAACGCCGACGACGAACATCGCCACCTGCACAACACCATCATCGATCATGGCTATGACATCGCCGGCCTGGCCAAGGCCCACCTGCATGTGATCAGCGCCCACCCGTCGCCGATGCTGTCGGCGGCCGACCCGACGTTTCAACTCAGCGAAACCATCCAGGCGCGCTATCGCGAACAATGCAAGGCGTTCCAGGCGGAATTCGACATTGACGATGATCACCTGCACATCGAGGAAGGCCCGGCGGACGTGCTGATTCCGTTCATGGCCCACAAGCTGCAGGCAGCCGTGACCGTCATCGGCACCGTGGCGCGCACCGGGTTGTCAGGGGCCTTGATCGGCAATACGGCGGAAGTGGTGCTCGATTCGGTCGAGAGCGACGTGCTGGTGCTCAAGCCGATGGAAGTGGCGGATCATCTTGAGGAAATTGCCGACAAGCATTGAGATTTTTGCTGTTTGGCCGGACGCCATCGTCGGAACGCCGC
>NZ_AKJG01000075.1 GCF_000282455.1 Pseudomonas sp. GM74 | reverse complement strand
CCGTTGCGGCGGGTGGACATGAACAGGACCATGAAGTCCTGAACGGCACCGGCCAGCACCACACCGGCAATCAGCCACAGCGTGCCGGGCAGGTAGCCCATCTGCGCCGCCAATACCGGACCGACCAAAGGCCCCGCGCCGGCAATGGCCGCGAAGTGGTGACCGAAAAGAATGTGCTTGTTGGTTGGAACGTAGTCCAGACCGTCATTGTTGAGCACAGCGGGAGTGGCCCGTCGCGCATCGAGTTGCATGACATTGTTAGCGATGAACAGACTGTAGTAGCGGTAGGCGACCAGATAGATGGCCACGGCAGCGACCACAATCCACAAGGCGTTGATTGCCTCGCCTCGGCGCAATGCCACTACACCCAGGGCGCACGCACCTACGATTGCCAGCACCAGCCAAGGCAAATGGCGTAGCGGGCTATTATTATTTTTCATTTTATTATTCCAGCCAGAGTGGACAAGAAAGAAAGCCACCCCGAGTTTAGCGTTCCTGACGGCAAAGACCATACCCCGACATTGGTCTAGACACCTGCACGCGCTGGCAGCCTTTGATCATGCGGGTCTATAGTCAGCGTACATTTCCGAGGATCGTGCCATGAGCGAGCACCCTGCCGAACGTCGCCGTTTCAAACGTATTGCGTTCGATGCCCGAACCGAGCTGAGCCAGGGTGAGTCCACGTGGCCGGTGAAGTTGATCGACCTGTCGCTCAAGGGCTTGCTGATCGAACGACCCGATCCGTGGCTGGGCAATCCAGAGCAGGATTTTCTGGTCGACATTCATCTGAGCGAAGAGGCCGACATCACCATGGATGTGCAATTGGCCCACGATGACCATGGCCAGCTCGGCTTTGTCTGCCTGCACATCAGCCTGGAGTCCATCGAGCGCCTGCGGCGATTGATCGAGCTCAACCTCGCTGATCCGCAGGAGCTGGAGCGAGAACTCGGTGCCCTGATCGAGATCTGAACGTACTTCTGTGTAGGAGCTGCCGCAGGCTGCGATCTTTTGATCTTGCATTTTCAAGATCAAAAGATCGCAGCCTGCGGCAGCTCCTACAGGGAGACAGGCGTTATTCGAAGAGTGCGTCGAGGGCCTGTTCCAGCCGGGTCACGGCAATGATCTGCAACCCGGCCGGCGCCTCCTTCGGCGCATTGCCCTTGGGCACGATGGCCCGCTTGAAGCCGTGCTTGGCGGCCTCCTTCAATCGCTCCTGACCGCTCGGCACCGGACGCACCTCACCAGAAAGCCCGACTTCTCCGAACACCAGCAGATCGTGGGGCAACGGCCGGTTGCGCAAGCTGGACATCACCGCCGCCATCAGTGCCAGGTCGGACGCCGTTTCCAGCACCTTGACCCCGCCGACCACGTTGAGAAACACGTCCTGGTCGTGGGTCGGAATGCCACCGTGACGGTGCAGTACCGCCAGCAACATCGCCAGCCGGTTCTGATCCAGCCCCAGCGTGACCCGACGCGGGTTGGCCAGGTGACTGTCGTCCACCAGCGCCTGTACCTCCACCAGCATCGGCCGCGTGCCTTCCCAGGTTGCCATCACCACGCTACCCGGAACTTCTTCCTGGGCACGGGTCAGAAAAATCGCCGAAGGGTTGGAGACTTCTTTCAGGCCCTTGTCGGTCATGCCGAACACGCCCAGTTCATTGACTGCTCCGAAACGGTTCTTCACCGCCCGCAGCAGACGCAGGCGCCCGTCGGACTCGCCTTCGAAATACAGCACGGTGTCGACCATGTGTTCCAGCACCCGAGGGCCAGCCAGCGCGCCTTCCTTGGTGACGTGGCCCACCAGGAAAATCGCCGTACCGCTCTGTTTCGCATAACGCACCAGCAACGCCGCGCTTTCACGCACCTGGGATACACCGCCCGGTGCCGATTGCAGTTGCTCGGTAAAGATCGTCTGGATCGAGTCGATCACCATCACCTTGGGCTTTTCCTGACGGGCCGTGGCAATGATGGCTTCGATGCAGGTTTCGGTCATGACCCGCAGTTGATCCTGAGGCAACCCCAGGCGTCGTGCACGCATGGCCACTTGCTGCTGGGACTCTTCACCGGTGACGTACAGTGCCGGCATGCTCTTGGCGAGGTTGCACAAGGTTTGCAACAGAATGGTCGACTTGCCAATGCCAGGGTCGCCACCGATCAGCACCACCGAGCCATCCACCAGACCGCCCCCCAGAACCCGGTCGAGCTCGCTGGAAGCGGTGGAGAAACGCGGAATTTCTTCGACACTGACTTCGGCCAGGGTCTTGATCTGCGCCTGCTGGCCGGCCCAGCCGGTACGACCGCTGGGGGCGGCTGCCCCACCACTTTCCACCATGGTTTCGGTAAGCGTGTTCCAGGCCCCGCACTCACCGCACTGGCCGGCCCATTTGGGGAAGGTTGAGCCGCACTCGGTGCAGCCGTACATGCGCTTGGCCTTGGCCATCGGAACCCCCGGAAAAAAACGCGATGATAGCTCAGCTGAGGCATGCGAGTGCGGCCAGATATTTTGTAACCTCTTTGATGATTACAAATTGCCTTATTACATTCGTGCTTTTATTGAAATACGACCGCTATACAAAAACCTTGTATAAGTTTTTATCCAACACGCTCAACAAACACTTGAGACACGCCTTACTGCCCCTTAAAAACCTGTACAAGCTTTAATCATTTACACACCCAATGCATAACTTCAAAAAAACTCACACAAAGCACGCCCCAAACTAACGAAACAGTTAACAGCGTTGCAGCCGCAATCAATTTTCAATACCGATTTTTTGTTTAACAATTACCCGAACCATTTCAACATCGCAACTCAAGGATGGTCCTTCAACCTGATTCGCTCACACAAGCCAAGTCATATCGCTGAAAAAAGAGCCGTAGGTGAACCGCCGCAGACGGGCTGGCTGGTCCACAGATGAAATCAATCGGTGAGTTTTCCATGAGCACCCGGATCGATTGCCGGCAAGCACGGCAGGCCGTTGATTCGAGCAGAATGCGATTGGCTGATTTACACTGCGTTCATCAACCTCATCTGTAACAAGGAAATAACCTATGGGCGTGCTAAACGAGTTCAAGGCCTTCGCGGTCAAAGGCAACGTGGTCGACATGGCCGTCGGCATCATCATCGGTGCGGCCTTCGGCAAGATCGTCACATCGTTTGTCGGTGACCTGGTCATGCCGCCAATCGGGATGCTGATTGGTGGCGTGGACTTCAGTGATCTGGCCATAACGCTCAAGGCAGCAGAGGGTGCGACGCCGGCGGTGGTGCTGGCCTATGGCAAATTCATCCAGACCATCATCGACTTCATCATCGTCGCCCTCGCGATCTTCATGGGCGTCAAGGCCATCAACCGCCTGAAGCGCGAAGAGGCCGTGGCCCCTAGCCTGCCGCCGGTTCCAACCAAGGAAGAAGAGTTGCTGGGTGAGATTCGCGACTTGCTCAAGGTCCAGAACAACCGGCCTTGACGGCATTAGCATAAAAAACGGCGCCTACGAGGCGCCGTTTTTTTTACCAGAAGTTTTCCACCGCCACCTGGCCGGGCCGCCGGCTGAGGCTCAAGTGCATGTCCCGCTGTTTAAGCAGCTTGCGCGTGTCATCGATCATCTGCGGATTGCCACACAGCATGACCCGAGAATGCTCAGGGGTCAGCGCAACACCCGCGGCGCGCTCCAGTTCGCCGTTTTCGATCAGCGTGGTGATCCGCCCGTTCAATGACCCGGGATGCCGCTCACGAGTGACCGTGGTGATCAACTGCAGTTTATGGGCGTACTCCGCCAGATACTCACGCTTGGCCAGCCCTGCGATCAGTTCCTGATAAGCCAGTTCCCGGGCTTCGCGAACGCTGTAGACCAGGATGATCCGCTCGAATCGCTCCCAGACTTCGAAATCCTGAAGTATCGACAGGAACGGCGCGATGCCCGTGCCTGTGGATAACAACCACAGATCACGCCCATCGACGAACCGGTCCAGCGTCAGGTAACCGAAGGCCTGGCGGTCGACCAGCAATGCATCGCCAACCCCCAGCCGGCTCAGTTCGCTGGTGAACTCACCGCCCGGTACGACAATGGAAAAGAACTCGAGGAACTCGTCATAGGGCGAGGACACCATGGAGTAGGCGCGCCACACCGTGCTGCCGTCAGCCTTGGTGGCACCCAATCGGGCAAACTGCCCCGCCCGAAACCGAAACCCGGCATTGCGGGTGGCACGCAAGGTAAACAGGCTCGGGGTCAGGGGATGAACCTCGAACAAGGTCTGTCGGGTAAACTTTTCTTCACTGACGGACATGGAAGGCTCCAATCGAAAGATACCCCAGTGTCCCGCAAAGAAAGCAGCGTAACCACCGACAATTTGTAGTGGTATTAACAAGCACTACTGATCGTTTATTAGATGCGGCGTACAACCATGATTATAAAATGACATATGGCATTTCATAACTCATCTATCGCCTAAGAACCTGAACCACACTTTTTCAACAGTCAAAAGAGCAAAATTGTCGAACCGCTTCCGTAAGAACTGTCCTACACTCCGTGACGTGCCGTATTTCGGATCCGATATTGCACCTGGACAACAGACATGGAGATCACTGTATGGAGATCTGGAAGGAGTCACAGCTCAATCATTTGGCGCACACGCAAGAGATCAATACGGCCTATCGAATCGCACTCAACTTCGTTAGAAACCTTGGATATAAATTTTGTGGTTTTTCAATTACTTCGAACTCAGTCGGGGCCGAAGCCAGTACGGTAAACCTGAACAATTTCCCCCATGAGTGGAATTTTCAATATAAAAAAAACAGCACCGCACAAATAGACCCAATAGTGGCGCACTGCAATCACTCAATGTTGCCTGTTCTCTGGAGTGAAGAGCTTTTTTCCAGGACGCCATGGCTATGGCAGTTGCTGCAGCAACAAGGCTTGCAGCATGGCTGGTCCCAGGCGATCCACGATGAGGAAAGCGGTCTGCGCAGTATCCTCAGCCTGGCCAGAAGTCATTGCCCGATTTCAGCCTTTGAGCTCTATGAGCATCTTGGATTCTCGGTGTTCATCAGTCGCCATTTGCACGCTCTGGCGATCGGAATGCAAGCGAGAAAACCGGCTTGCCCCCAGGCTCCCCCCTTGTCACGGCGGGAACTCGAAGTATTGAAACTGTCGGCCGATGGCAAGACGGCCTATGAAATTTCCAGGATCCTCAGTTTGAGTGAACGCACCGTCAA
Source organism: Pseudomonas sp. GM74 (assembly GCF_000282455.1). Lineage (GTDB taxonomy): Bacteria > Pseudomonadota > Gammaproteobacteria > Pseudomonadales > Pseudomonadaceae > Aquipseudomonas. Next base: position 16,484 of record NZ_AKJG01000075.1, on the reverse strand, counting down.
CTTTCATGTGCATAGGACTATCGAGAAGTTCGGCGTCAATAACAAGATTGCGGCAGTCATCGCCGCGGCCCGGTCCGGAGCCATCTGAAAACGCCCGATTGCGGGAAAACCTGCGGGTAATCCAGTCAAAAAAAACGTACCATTTGCGGTCCTTCCTGAGTGATGGCGTGTAGACCTGCACGACGCAGTACACTCGGACAGCTCCGCCCGCTCCAACGCCTTCGGGCAGCGGGACATCCGTTGATTACCCAGAGCCCCGCCCCATGCCTTTGCTCGAAACACCCTTCGCCAGCCTCGACCTGATCCGCCAGCCCGAACAGCAGAACGAACCACTGCAAGCTTTCGATGCAGCCGATGAATACCTGCTCAATCATCTGGCCGAACAACAGCCAGCGTCGGACACCCGGGTGTTGGTGCTCAATGACAGTTTCGGCGCATTGGCGGCCAGCCTGGCAGGCAAGGTGCGGGTGGTCAGCAGCGGTGATTCGTTCCTGGCTTTGCAGGGTCTGGAAAAGAACCTGGTGCGCAACGGCCTGGCCTTTGATGCAGTGCCGAGCGTACCCGCCAGCGAAACCCCAGCCGGGCCGTTCGACTGCGTACTCATCCGTGTACCGAAAACCCTGGCCCTGCTGGAAGAACAACTGATCCGCCTGCAAGGCCAACTGGCACCCGGCGCCCAAGTGGTTGCCGCCGCCATGATCAAGCATCTGCCCCGAGCGGCGGGCGACTTGCTGGAGCGTTACATCGGCCCCGTGCAAGCCTCGTTGGCGGTGAAGAAGGCGCGGCTGTTGATTGCCACGGCTCAGGACAAAACGCCAGCGGTGTCGCCTTACCCAACGCGATACAGACTCGACGAACCGGCTATCGAACTGCTCAACCACGCCAATGTGTTTTGCCGCGAAGGCCTCGACATCGGCACCCGGGCATTTTTGCCACACCTGCCGAAAAACCTCGGTTCGGCGCGGGTCGCCGATCTCGGTTGCGGCAACGGCGTCCTGGCCATCGCCAGCGCCTTGCAAAACCCCGAGGCCCACTACACGCTGGTGGACGAGTCGTTCATGGCGGTGCAATCGGCGTCCGAGAACTGGCGCGCAGCCTTGGGTGAACGGGAGGTGATCGTGCGCGCCGGTGATGGCCTGGCCGGCCAGGAACCGCAATCGCTTGACGTCGTGCTGTGCAATCCACCGTTTCACCAGCAACAGGTGGTGGGCGACTTCCTGGCCTGGCGGATGTTCCAGCAGGCCCGCGAAGCACTGGTCGTGGGCGGCGCGCTGTACATCGTCGGCAATCGTCACCTGGGCTATCACAGCAAGCTGGCGCGATTGTTCCGTGGCGTAGAGCAAGTGGCGGCCAATCCGAAATTCGTGATCCTCAAGGCGCGCAAGTAACAGGCAAAAAAAACCCTCCGGTCGGAGGGTTGTAAATCCGTGTCCTGAGGCCACGGGAGAGATGTCAGTGCGTGGTCAGGCCGGCAGCGTTCATGAACAGACGCATCAGGCTGGCGACGATGAACAAGGCACCCACGCTGCCGACCCAGATCAGGGCCAACCAGCCGAGCCGCTGCCACAGCGGCTTTTTTTCGGCTTCTTCAATGTCGTGCAGGGAATGTTTGGCAGCCATAACGTCAATCCTCTTCAAGATCGATGGCGTCGCATCCGACGCCATCGTCGGAGCGCCGCCCGGATCAAGCTCGCTCCTACAGGTTTTCTATAAGGCTAGTGGTAACCGTCTTCATGGGTGACCTTGCCGCGGAACACGTAGTAGCTCCAGAAGGTATAGCCCAGGATGAACGGGATGATGAACAGCGTACCCACCAGCATGAAGCCCTGGCTTTGCGGCGGCGCGGCGGCGTCCCAGATCGAGATCGACGGCGGGATGATGTTCGGCCACAGGCTGATGCCCAGCCCGCTGTAACCGAGGAAGATCAGCACCAGGGTCAGCAGGAACGGCGTGTAGTGCGCGTTGCGGGCCACGGCACGGATCAGGCCGTACATCGTCACCAGCACCAGAATCGGCACCGGCATGAACCAGAACAGGTTTGGCATGGTGAACCAGCGTGCGGCGATATCCGTGTGGGCCAACGGGGTCCAGATGCTGACGATGCCGATCACCGCCAGCAGCACGAAGGCCAATGGCCGTGCCAGGTCATGCATCTGTTCCTGCAATTTGCCTTCGGTCTTCATGATCAGCCAGGTGCAACCGAGCAGGGCATAGGCCACCACCAGCGCCGCACCACAGAACATCGTGAACGGTGTCAGCCAGTCCAGTGAACCACCGGCGAACTGCCGATTGACCACAGGCAGCCCGTCGATGAACGCGCCGAGCGCAACGCCCTGGAAGAAAGTCGCAGTGAGCGAGCCACCGATGAACGCCTTGTCCCACAGGTGGCGCTTGTCGTCCCTGGCCTTGAAGCGGAACTCGAAGGCCACGCCGCGAAAGATCAACCCGATCAACATCAGGATCAGCGGCAGGTACAACGCCGAGAGCACCACCGAATAGGCCAGCGGAAAGGCACCGAACAACGCCGCGCCCCCCAACACCAGCCAGGTCTCGTTGCCGTCCCAGACCGGGGCGACGGTGTTCATCATCACATCGCGATCGGTCTTGCCCGGAATGAACGGGAAGAGAATGCCGATGCCCAGGTCGAAACCGTCCATGACCACGTACATCATGATGCCGAAGATGATGATCACAGCCCAGATCAGCGGAAGATCAATACCCATGATTCAAATCTCCTTGGTCAGGCTGTGGCCGGCATCGGCGTGATCGTCGTCGGCTGCGGACAACGGCCGGGCCGGTGTGCGTTTCTGGCCGGGGCCACCGTCGTTGGTTTCCTTGCCTTCGTCGATCTTCGGCCCCTTGCGCACCAGGCGCATCATGTAGCCAAGACCGGCGCCAAACAGCGCGAAATACACTACGACAAACAGAATCAGGGTGATGCTCATCTGCATGAAACTATGGTTGGACGACGCATCCGCCGTACGCATCAGGCCATAGACCACCCACGGCTGACGGCCGATTTCCGTAGTGAACCAGCCGGCGAGGATCGCGATCAGACCGGACGGCCCCATCCACAGCGCCAGGTACAGGAAAGGCCGCGAGGTGTAGAGGGTGTCACGCTTGCGCAGCCACAAACTCCACAAACCGGTGAAGATCATCAGCATGCCCAGGCCGACCATGATCCGGAACGACCAGAACACGATGGTCGAATTCGGCCGGTCTTCAGGCGGGAACTCCTTGAGCGCCGGCACCTGCTTGTCCAGGGAGTGCGTGAGGATCAGACTGCCCAGATACGGGATCTCGACGGCAAACCTGGTTTTTTCCTCCTTCATGTCCGGCCAGCCGAACAGAATCAGCGGAGTCGCCTCGTCGCCCTTGTTTTCCCAGTGGCCCTCGATCGCGGCGATTTTCGCCGGCTGATGCTTGAGCGTGTTCAGACCATGGAAATCACCGATGACCGCCTGGATCGGCGCAACTATCAATGCCATCCACATGGCCATCGAGAGCATTTTGCGGATCGCCGGGTTGTCCTTGCCGCGCAGCAAATGCCAGGCCGCGGAGGAGCCGACGAAGAAGGCCGTGGCGACGAAGGCTGCGGTGGCCATGTGCATCAGGCGATACGGGAACGAGGGGTTGAAGATAACCGCCAACCAGTCGGTGGGGATGACCTGACCGTTGACGATCTCGAAGCCCTGCGGGGTCTGCATCCAGCTGTTGGACGCGAGAATCCAGAAGGTCGAGATCAACGTACCGATGGCCACCATCACGGTGGCGAAAAAGTGCAGCCCACGCCCGACCTTGTTCCAGCCAAACAGCATGACGCCCAGGAACCCGGCTTCGAGGAAGAATGCCGTAAGTACCTCATAGGTCAGCAACGGCCCGGTCACGGAACCGGCGAAGTCCGAGAAGCGGCTCCAGTTGGTGCCGAACTGGTAGGCCATTACCAGGCCGGAAACCACCCCCATGCCGAAGTTGACGGCAAAGATCTTCGACCAGAAATGGTAGAGGTCACGGTAAGTGTCGTTATGGGTTTTCAGCCACAGGCCTTCGAGTACCGCCAGGTAACTCGCCAGGCCGATGGTGATGGCCGGAAACAGGATGTGGAACGAGATGGTGAACGCGAACTGAATTCGGGCGAGATCAAGTGCCTCTAAACCGAACATAAGTCTTCCTCTGTCAGGTAGTACGGCTGCTGGCTGGAAGCCTGCACCCACGGCCCCCACGGATATGGAGTGTGGCGAATCTCTGTTTGTTCTTTTTTTGCACGCATCACAACGCAGGGAGTCTGGCCTTGCGGCCGCCGGATCAATTCCTTTTGTGGGTTTTGATCTGGATCAATCAACGTTGAAAGAGTAGTCCCAATTTCGGGGATGAACCGCGTGGTCTATTGCCGCGTGACAAGTTGCCTCATGGCTTTTGTCATCGACTGCAACACATTCCCTGTGGGAGCGGCGGTGCGACGATTCGACTTGCTCGCGAAAGCGGAGTGTCAGTCGATATCTTATGTCGAATGTACCGCCCTATTCGCGGGCAAGCCCGCTCCCACAGTTAATGGCAGTGTTCTCGATATCGATGTCTGGCTAACTAAATTTTTTGTCATGGCAACTTCTTGTTACAGGTTGGTGATAATCTCGTTGTTCCCCCTCTCCCCCAGATCTTCCCGCAGATGCCCAGCCAAGAGCCCTTGCTGTTACGTCACCATCGCCCTTTTCTCGCGTTCTGGCTGGCCCGGGTATTTACCGCCAGCGGCTTCCAGATGCTCACCGTGGCCATCGGCTGGAACCTGTACCAATTGACCGGCAACGTGCTCGACCTGGGTCTGGTCGGCTTGGTCGAGTTCGCCCCGCGCGTGCTGTTCATGCTGCACACCGGGCACGTCGCCGACCGCTATGACCGGCGCAAGGTCGCGGCGATCTGCCAGTCCTTGCAGGCATTGATCGCCCTGTCGTTGGCCATCGGTAGCGCCACCGATCATGTCACCCGGGAAATGATCTTTATCCTGGCCTTCCTGCTCGGTGCCGCTCGCTCCTTTGAAATGCCCACCACCCAGGCCCTGCTGCCAAGCATCGTGCCCAGCGCGCTGTTTCCCCGTGCGGTCGCCGCCGCGCAATCGGCTCAGCAATCGGCCACCATCGTCGCCCCGGCCCTCGGCGGTTTGCTCTACGCCTTCGGCAGCGTCTGGGTGTATGGCCCGACGGTGCTTTTGTATGTCATCGCCTGTTCGCTGATGCTCAACCTGCCGGCCCGGCAAACCCCGCTGAACAAGGGCAAGGCCACTCTGGATTCGCTGCTGGCGGGTATTCGCTTCATCCGCAGTCGTCCGGACATTCTCGGGGCGATTTCCCTCGATCTGTTTGCGGTGCTATTGGGTGGCGCCACGGCGCTGCTGCCGGTGTTCGCCAAGGACATTCTGCTGACCGGCCCGTGGGGGCTTGGCCTGCTGCGCTCGGCGCCGGCGGTGGGCGCGCTGCTGATGTCGCTGTTCCTGGCGCGGTTTGCCGTGGAGCGCAACGTCGGGCGGGTGATGTTCACCGCCGTGGGCATCTTCGGCGTGGCAACCATCGCCTTCGGCCTGTCGACCTCGTTCTGGTTTTCCCTGGCGGTGTTGGTGGTGTTGGGCGCGGCAGACATGATCAGCATGGTGATCCGCGCCTCGTTCGTTCAACTGGAAACCCCGGACGAAATGCGTGGCCGGGTCAGCGCCGTCAATGGCCTGTTCATCGGTGCCTCGAACCAGTTGGGCGAATTCGAATCGGGCCTGACTGCCCACTGGTTCGGCACCGTGCCCGCCGTGGTCATGGGCGGGATCGGCACGCTGGTGGTGACCGGGGTGTGGGTCAAACTGTTCCCGACACTGGCCAGCCGCGATCGCATGCACGTGGCTAAAGATGAAGAAAAGGAAGAGGCGAAAGTCTAAACAGGCTAAACCAACAACTCCCCCGCCACCGCTGCACGTGTGGCTTTTCCGCAGAGTTGCTCCACCAGCGCCAGGGCAAATGCCAATGCACCAGCCGAGCCCTGGGCGGTGATGCAATTGCCATCGACTACCACCGGTTGATCGACGAAGTTACAGCCCAACAGTTGATGGCTGGCCGATGGCAGACAGGTCATGCGCCGTTGACGCAAAACGCCAAAGGCTTGCAGTGCCACAGCGGGCGCTTCGGCGATGCCGGCGAACAGGCGACCGGCCGCCGCCTGATCCTTGATCAATTGTTGCAGGGGTTGGTGGGCTGCCAGGTGCTGCGAACCCACCGCACCACCGGGCAAGGCAATCAGGTCGAAGGGTTGCGCCAGCAAGTCCACCAGCATCGCATCGGACGTCAGGCGAGTGCCGCGGGCGCATGTGAGCATGCGTCGCCCTTCGATACTGGCCACCACCACTTCCACTTTGGCGCGGCGCAGTACGTCGATCAGGGTCACGGTTTGCAGGTCGTCTGTGCCCTCGGCAAGGGCAATCAAGGCTCTAAAGGTCATCGGGTATTGTCCACGGAATGATCTTTTAAGCGTAGTCAGCTTTCCCGCCCCTTGTTCGGGGCGTGTGTTTACTTGATGTAAAGCTGCGTCGACATCGTGTTGCCGGGCGCGTTGATCGAGGTATTGCTGAAGGTCAGCGTGCCTTCCTGTTTGCCCGCCAGATCGAGGGCATACAAATAGCCGACGGTTTTTTCCCCGGGGGTGCAACTGGTCAGGTTGCCGTTCTTGAACGCGCAAACCGGTGTCCGTGTGCCATTCACTTCAAAACCGTCGAGGGCGACATGGGCCTCACGCCCGTACCCCACTTCCAGCACGTACACCATGATGTTCGGGCCGTTGTGATCGCAGCGCGTCCGGGTTTGCCCTTCGTCGATGTTCTCGACACCACAGGACGGCGACGCGACCTTGAGCACCTTCAATTGCGTCAGCGGCGGAGCCGAGGCCGCCATGGCCGCTTGAGCCCCGAGAAACAACGCCAACCCTACTCCGAAGGCAGCAACCAGACGCTTTTTCATGCAGGACCCACCTACCCCAAAAAACCAGCGCGCAGTATGGCGCACTTGGCTTTGTCGCAAAACATCGACGACGATCACCGCCATAAGCAGCCATATTCCCAAGCTACTGGTATGATGCGCGGCTTTTTCCGGCCCACAGTAATTTCCAGGCGCGTTCTGCTGCCTGTGCTTTGCTGTTGAGGTCGATACATTCACGGCGCCCGGCGCGCCACGGGGAGCAGACATGCTGGAAAGGCTGTTTCAACTCAAGGCACACAACACCAACGTGCGGACCGAGATTCTGGCGGGCGTCACGACCTTCTTGGCCATGGCCTACATTCTGTTCGTCAACCCGAGCATCCTCGGCGAAACCGGCATGGACAAGGGCGCGGTGTTCGTCGCCACCTGCCTGGCCGCCGCCATCGGCTCGACGACCATGGGCCTGATCGCCAACTACCCGATCGCCCTCGCGCCGGGCATGGGCCTGAACGCCTTCTTCACCTACACCGTGGTCCTGCACATGGGCCACACCTGGCAAGTGGCGCTGGGTGCGGTGTTCATCTCGGCGGTGTGCTTCTTCCTGCTGTCGATCTTCCGCATCCGTGAATGGATCATCAACAGCATCCCGCTGCCGCTGCGCTCGGCGATTGCTGCCGGTATCGGCCTGTTCCTGGCACTGATCGCCCTGCACAACGCCGGCATCGTGGTCAGCAACCCGGCGACCATGGTCGGCCTCGGTGACCTGAAACAACCGGCCCCGATCCTTGCCACCCTCGGCTTTGCCCTGATCGTTGCCCTCGAAGCCCTTGCCGTGCGCGGTGCGGTGCTGATCGGCATTCTGGTGGTGACCATCATTTCCATCGTGATGGGCTTCACCCCGTTCGGCGGCGTGATGTCGATGCCGCCGTCCCTGGCTCCGACCTTCCTGCAACTGGATATCAAGGGTGCACTGGACATCGGTCTGGTCAGCGTGATCTTCGCCTTCCTGTTCGTCGATCTATTCGACAACTCCGGCACCCTGATCGGTGTGGCCAAGCGCGCCGGTCTGATGCGCAAAGACGGTCACATGCCGAAAATGGGCCGTGCCCTGATCGCCGACAGCACCGCCGCCATGGCAGGTTCCCTGCTGGGCACTTCGACCACCACCAGCTACATCGAATCCGCCGCCGGCGTGAGTGCCGGTGGCCGCACCGGCCTGACCGCCATCGTGGTGGCGTTCCTGTTCCTGCTGGCGCTGTTCTTCTCGCCACTGGCCGCCAGCGTTCCGGCCTTCGCCACCGCGCCGGCACTGCTGTTCGTCGCCGTGCTGATGACATCCGGCCTGGCCGAAATAGACTGGGACGACATTACCGTCGCCGCGCCGGTGGTGATCACCGCGCTGGCAATGCCGTTCACTTACTCCATCGCCAATGGCATCGCCTTCGGTTTCATTTCCTGGACCGCCATCAAGCTGATGTCCGGTCGTGGCCGTGAGCTGAACCCGGCGCTGGTGATCCTGTCGATTCTGTTCGTGATCAAGCTGGGTTGGTTCAACGCATGACTTTTGATTCCCAGGCCTACGCCGTTCAGCTCGAAGAAAAGGTCACGCGTTTGCGTGACCTGCTGGCCCCATTCGATGCACCGGAGCCAGCCGTTTTCGATTCGCCGCTGAAAAACTTCCGCCTGCGCGCCGAGTTCCGCCTGTGGCGTGAGGCCGGCGAGCGTCATTACGCGATGTTTTCCCAGGAAGACAAACGCACGCCAATCCTGATCGAAGAGTTCCCGATTGCCAGCCTGCGCATCAACCAGTTGATGCCGCAGCTGAAGGCAGCGTGGCAAGCGAGCGCGCCCCTGAGCCACAAGCTGTTCCAGGTGGAGTTCCTGACCACTCTGGCCGGCGACGCGATGATCACCCTGTGCTATCACCGCCCTCTGGACGAGCACTGGCATGCGGCGGCGGCGAAACTGGCAGCGGACCTGAACGTCAGCATCATCGGCCGCTCCAAGGGCAAACGCGAAGTCATCGGTCACGATTACGTGGTCGAGAAGCTGGAAGTCGGCAGCCGCACCTTCAGCTATCGCCAGCCCGAAGGCGCGTTCACCCAGCCCAATGGCACGGTGAACCAGAAGATGCTCAACTGGGCATACGACGCGCTTGGCGATCGCAGTGACGATTTGCTGGAGCTGTATTGCGGCAACGGCAACTTCACCCTGCCCCTCGCCACCCGCGTGCGCAAAGTGCTGGCCACCGAAATCAGCAAGACCTCGGTCAACGCGGCATTGAGCAACCTCAGCGAAAATGCCGTGGATAACGTCACCCTGGTGCGTTTGTCCGCCGAAGAGCTGACCGAAGCCCTGAACGAAGTGCGCCCGTTTCGCCGCCTGCACGGCATCGACCTCAAGAGCTACGAGTTCGGCAGCGTGTTCGTCGACCCGCCCCGCGCCGGCATGGACCCGGACACCTGCGAGCTGACCCGGCGCTTCGACAATATCCTGTACATCTCCTGCAACCCGGAGACCCTGGCAGCCAACATCGCCCAACTGCACGACACCCACCGCATCACCCGATGCGCGATGTTCGACCAGTTCCCGTGGACCCATCACATGGAATCCGGGGTGATGCTGACCCGGCGTTGATTGCAAACGCCCCCACAAAAAAGCCGTCCTCGTGACGGTTTCTTTGTATTCGTGTGCGGGAGACTGATAAATACTGGGTCGGGTACTTCATCTGATCCCCGGTGTAATCAATCATGCAGCGACAATTCGACGATCTTCAGTTGGGCAGCATTGAGCTGTTTTGCCTGGCCGCCGAGGCCGGCAGTTTTACTGCCGCGGCGCTGGTGGCGGGTGTCACCCCCGCTGCCGTGAGCCGTTCAGTGTCGCGCATGGAGGAACGCCTGGGCGTGCGCCTGTTCGCGCGTACTACCCGCAGTGTGAAGCTGACCGACAGTGGCCGCCGCTATTACGAGGAGTGCCGCCTGGCCCTGGCGCAACTGATCGAGGCACAGCGCGAGGTGATGGGCCAGCAGCAAGTGCCATCCGGTACCTTGCGCATCAGTATTCCGACCACCTACGCGCATCATCGGATCCTGCCTTTGTTGCCCGAATTTCGGGCGCGCTATCCGGCGGTGAAGGTCGAGTCGCACATCAGCAATCGCAACATCGATTTCGTCGGCGAAGGCTACGACATGGCGATTCGCGTGCGAGCCATCCCTGACTCCGGCCTGATCGCCCGGCAGCTGGAAGATGCCGCCCTGGTGATGATCGCCAGCCCTGATTACCTGAAACGGGCCGGCACTCCACAAACCCTCGACGACCTCGAAAAACACGAATGCATTCAGTATGAATTGCCCAGCAGTGGCCGGCGCATTGCCTGGTTGTTCAACGATGAAGGCGTATCCCGGGAGATTCTGGCCGAGGGCGGCCTCAGTTGTTCCGACGATGTACTGGGCGGTGTCACCTTGGCCAAACACGGGGCGGGGTTGTTTCAGACCTATCGTTTTATCGTGGAAAAGGAACTGGCCGACGGCTCGCTGGTGGAAGTGCTCAAGCCCTATGGCGGGCGGTCGCGGCCGTTCACCTTGCTGTACCCGCAAAGTCGCCATGTACCGCTGCGCTTGAGGGCGTTCATTGATTTTCTGGTGGAACATTTGCCGCGCTGAACACCGAAAGTGTCCGATCACCGCACACAAACCGCTAGCGTGCCTTCACTTCAATTGACCGAATTAACTAGTTAGTACAATTTATCTCCACAGGCCGGGATCTTCGGCCGGTTCCAAAAATAATAAGTGGAGAGATTCCGATGTCCCCTATCGTTCTGGTGCTCAACGGCCCGAACCTGAACTTGCTCGGCACCCGTGAACCGGCGACTTACGGCCACGAAACCCTGGCAGACATTTCGGCCCTGTGCGCACGTACCGCCGAAGAATTCGGCCTGGCAGTGGAGTTTCGCCAGACCAACCATGAAGGCGAACTGCTCGACTGGATTCATGCCGCCCGTGCTCGCTGCGCCGGGATCGTCATCAACCCTGCCGCGTGGACCCACACCTCGGTCGCCATCCGCGACGCCTTGGTTGCCAGCGAACTGCCGGTGATCGAAGTCCATCTGTCCAACGTCCACGCCCGCGAGCCCTTCCGCCACCACTCGTTCGTATCCGCCATTGCAACGGCGGTGATGGCCGGTTTTGGCAGCCATGGCTATCGCCTGGCGCTGGAACACTTCAGCCATCGTTTGAAGGGGTGATCGCCGTGACTCAAAACCACGTGATACTGGCCGGGCTGATTGGCGCCGGCATCCAGGCGTCCCGCACACCGGCCATGCACGAGCATGAAGGCGATGCCCTGGGGCTGCGCTACCTCTATCGCCTGATTGATCTTGATCAGTTGAAACTCGACAGCAACGCCCTGCCCGACCTGTTGATGGCTGCCGAGCGCATGAACTACACCGGACTGAACATCACCTTTCCCTGCAAGCAGGCGATCATCCCGCTGCTCGACGAACTCTCGTCGCAGGCCCGCAGTATCGGTGCGGTCAACACGGTGGTACTCAAGGATGGCAAACGCATCGGCCACAACACCGACTGCCTGGGCTTTGCCGAAGGTTTTCGCCGGGGTCTGAAAGGCGTTGCCGTTGAACGTGTCGTACAGATGGGCGCCGGCGGCGCAGGCGCGGCGGTGGCCCACGCATTGTTGAGCGAAGGCGTACAACAGCTGAGCATTTTTGACGTGGACATCCGCCGCGCCCAGGATCTGGCTGACAATCTCAATCAGCATTTCGGCGTCGCTCGAGCGGTGGCCGGGTATGACCTGCCCGGCGCCATGGCCCAGGCTGACGGTCTGGTGAACACCACGCCGATGGGCATGAAAAAGCTGCCGGGCATGCCGGTGCCGGTCGAACTGCTGCGGGCCGAATTGTGGGTAGCGGAGATCGTTTACTTCCCACTGGAAACCGAACTGCTGCGCAACGCCCGCGCCCTCGGTTGCCGCACGCTGGACGGCGGCAACATGGCGGTGTTCCAGGCGGTGAAGGCGTTCGAGTTGTTCAGTGGCGTGGTGCCGGATGCCCAGCGGATGCTTGAGCATTTCCAGAGCATGAATGACTGAAAAGCTTCGCGGGCAAGCCACCCTCCCACAGGATCGGTGTTTGCCCGCGATGGATTCAGGCTTGCAGGTACCGCAGAACCGACTCGCAAATCATCTCCCGATGACGCTGCTTGATGCGTTCGTCCGGCAGGTCGATCTGAAAAATCTCACCAAAGGTGTGGCGGTTCGAGACGCGATAGAAGCAGAACGAACTGATCAGCAGATGCACATCCAGCGGATCAAGACCGGTACGGAACAGCCCTTGCTCGGCGCCGCGACGCAGAATCTCGCCCAGTGAATCGAGGATGGTGTTGTTCATCGCCTTGATCGCATCGGAGCGCTTCACGTACTCGGCGTTGTGAATGTTCTCGATACTGACGATACGCACGAAATCGACGTTGCGATCATGGTGATCGAAGGTGAACTCCACCAACCGCCGAATGGCTTCGACCGGCGCCAGTTCCGCCAGGTGCAGGCGATTTTCGGTGCTGCGGATATCGCCGTAGAGTTTCTCCAGCACCTCGACGTAGAGCTGTTCCTTACTGCCGAAGTAGTAATAGATCATGCGCTTGGAGGTGTGGATGCGCTCGGCGATGGCATCGACGCGAGCCCCGGAAAGCCCCTGCTGGACGAATTCGACAATCGCCTCCTGCAGGATGTTTTCGCGGGTCTTTTCCGGGTTGTTCTTGCGACTCTTGCGCGGCTCGGCACCAGGTTCTACGGAGGCTGCGGGGAGTTCTGAAGTCATTGTCATTGCGGGCTCACGGCCATCACTGCACAGGCTGGCGATTATGGGCCGCGCGGCACGGTGAAGGAAGCCGCGCGGCCCACGTTTAATCCCGCGTTTACGAATTACCTACAACTTCGCCTGGCGCAATGCGCCGCTACGGGATTTGGCCATGGCCGCCAGGCGCACCGCGACGTTGGCCGCGCCGTAGCCGGCATAACCGTTTTTACGCTGGATGATCTCGAAGAAGAATCGCCCCTCGAACGGCTCGGTGTACACATGAAACAGCTCACCGCCCTGGGCGTCGCGGTCGTACAACACATTGTAGTAGGCCAGTTCGCTGAGGAACTCGTCGTCGAAATCGAACCGTGCCGCCAGGTCATCGTAGTAGTTGAGCGGGATATCCAGCAGCGGCACGCCCGCCTCTTTTGCACGACTGACCTGGGCAAAGATGTCATCACAATCAAACGCGATGTGATGCACGCCGGAGCCGCGATAACTCGACAGCGCGTGTGAGATCGCGGTGTTGCGGTTTTCGGAAATGTTCAGTGGCAGACGGATCGAACTGTCCCGGCTGCGCAAGGCACGGCTCTTCACCAGACCATAAGGATCCGGCAGCACGACTTCATCGTCCGCCTCGAAATCCAGCAGACTCTTATAGAACAGCACCCAACTGTCGAGGCTGTCGGCCGGCAGCGCCATGGCCATGTGGTCGATGCGCTTGAGACCACCGCTAACCGGCGCATCCGCCAGCAGATTGAAGTCGGTGCCGTAGACGTCGGCATCCTGGTCCACCAGATAGATCAGGCTACCATCCGGCGCACGCACCGCCGCCAACTCCAGTTCATTGGGGCCGACCAGCCCGCGATAGGGCTGGCCCTTGTATGCCACGGCTCGGGCCAGCGCGCTGGCGCTGTCCTTGACCCGCACGGCGGTCGCGCACAGCGAAGGGCCATGGGCCTCAAAGAAACTGTGACCGAAGGAGTAAGGTTCAGAGTTGAGAATCAGATTGATATCGCCCTGGCGCATCAGGCTGACGCTCTTGGAACGATGCTGCCCGGCCTTGACGAAACCCAGTCGCTCCAGCCAATGGGCGAGCTTGGCGCCGAGGCTTTCGTCTACGGCAAACTCCAGAAACTCGATGCCGTTGTACTCACTGGCCTTGGGCGTTTCGAACAGAATCCCGGAGTTGACCGCTGGCTTGGTTTCCTGCACCAGACGCTCGCGGGTTTTCTCTTCCAGGTACAGCAACGAACGCAAACCGTCGGCGGCGTTGGCCCGTGGCGGCGCGGCGCGGAAACCGTCGTTGAAGATCTCCAGCGACAGCGGCCCGGTGTACCCGCTCTTGATGATCGGCGCGAGGAACCCCGGCAAGTCGAACTCACCCTGGCCCGGGAAGCAGCGAAAATGCCGGCTCCACTCCAGCACGTCCATGGCCAGGATCGGCGCGTCAGCCATTTGCACGAAGAAAATCTTGTCCCCGGAAATCTCGGCGATAGCGCTCGGATCGCCCTTGAGCGACAACGTGTGAAAACTGTCCAGCAACACGCCGAGACTTGGGTGATCGGCCTGACGCACGATGTTCCACACCTGTTGCCAGGTGTTCACATGCCGGCCCCAGGCCAGCGCTTCGTAACCGATGCGCAGGCCACGTGCCCCGGCGTGCTCAGCCAGCAGTCGCAAGTCGTCGACCAGAATCTGCTCATCACCGATGGACTCGGTCGAGGCGTTGCTGCATACCAGTACCAGGTCAGTGCCCAGTTCCTGCATCAGGTCGAACTTGCGCTCGGCGCGTTCCAGGTTGCGCGGCAGGCGATCGCGGCGGCAACCTTCGAAATCGCGGAACGGTTGAAACAGCGTGATGGCGATCCCGAGATCGGCGCACATCTGTTTAATTTCCCGTGGACTACCGTCGTAGTAGAGGAGGTCGTTCTCGAAAATCTCGACGCCGTCGAAACCGGCGGCGGCAATGGCTTCGAGTTTTTCCGGCAGGGTACCGCTCAAGGATACGGTGGCAATGGAACGCTGCATGTTTTCGGCTCCCGGTGGAGGCTTCGGCTACAGGGAATTTGCGCCGCTTTTAAAAGAGTGAGGGGATTATTGAGCCGGGTTGGCCTTTGGGCAATTTAAAGTGTACTACCCAGTTAGTTTTGTGTTCGATTATCGAACAAAATGGTAATTAGCGAATTGACGATTTTTTGTCCACTGCCCAACATCGTCCTCACATTAAGTCCGGACACGCAACACCGGTCGCGATGTCCAAAACACCAAATAACAAATTCAAAAAAACGGGTGGTACACATGATTCCTTCCCAAAGCTCACGCATGGCTCCGGCCATGAACGTCACTGCCGGTGGCATCGGCGACAAGATTCGCGGCGCCATGGCTGTCGGCAAAACCCGTTGGGGCATGCTGGCACTGGTGTTTTTCGCCACCACCCTGAACTACATCGACCGCGCCGCCCTGGGCGTGATGCAGCCAATCCTGGCCAAGGAAATGAGCTGGACGGCGATGGACTACGCCAACATCAACTTCTGGTTCCAGGTTGGTTACGCCATCGGTTTCGTGCTGCAAGGCCGCTTGATCGACCGGGTCGGCGTCAAGCGCGTGTTCTTCTGCGCGGTGCTGCTCTGGAGCCTGGCGACCGGAGCCCACGGCCTGGCCACTTCGGCGGTCGGTTTCATGGTTTGCCGATTCATCCTCGGCCTGACCGAAGCGGCCAACTACCCGGCCTGCGTGAAAACCACGCGCCTGTGGTTCCCGGCCGGTGAACGTGCGGTAGCCACCGGTATTTTCAATGCCGGGACCAACGTCGGCGCGATGTTCACGCCGATGCTGCTGCCACTGATCCTGCACGTCTGGGGCTGGCAAGCCGCGTTCCTGTGCATGGCATCACTGGGCGGGATCTGGCTGCTGTTCTGGGGCTTGAAGTACTTCAACCCGGAAGACCACCCGAGCGTCAAACAATCGGAGCTGGACTACATCCAGAAAGAAGTCGAACCGGAACAAACCCGCGTGCCGTTCTCGAAAATCCTGCGCATGCGCGGCACCTGGGCCTTCGCCCTCGCCTACTCGATCACTGCGCCAGTGTTCTGGTTCTACCTGTACTGGCTGCCGCCGTTCCTCAATCAGCAATACAACCTGGGCATCAACGTCACCCAGATGGGTATCCCGCTGATCATCATCTACCTCACTGCCGACTTCGGTAGCGTTGGCGGCGGCATC
This sequence comes from Pseudomonas sp. GM74, assembly GCF_000282455.1. Classification (GTDB taxonomy): domain Bacteria; phylum Pseudomonadota; class Gammaproteobacteria; order Pseudomonadales; family Pseudomonadaceae; genus Aquipseudomonas. The sequence continues at coordinate 503 of NZ_AKJG01000075.1, read as the reverse complement.
CTCTCCTCGTTCCTGATCGGTCGCGGCGTCAACCCGATCAAGGCGCGACTGATGTCCATGTTCCTGTTCGCCTGCTGCATCATCGGCGTGATCATGGCGGCCGGTTCCAGCAACCTGTGGGTCGCGGTAGCCGCCATCTCCCTGGCCATCGGCGCACACCAGGCCTGGACCGCGAACATCTGGAGCCTGGTGATGGACTACACGCCCAAGCACATGATGAGTACGGTGTTCGGCTTCGGCGGCATGTGCGCGGCGATTGGCGGAATGTTCATGACCCAACTGGTCGGCCACATCCTGACCATCACCAACAACAACTACACCGTGCTGTTCACCATGATTCCAGCGATGTACTTCATTGCACTGACCTGGATGTACTTCATGGCACCGCGCAAGATTCCGACCGTCACTGAGTAATACGCCCTACCACGTCAGGCCTGATTTCAGGCCTGACGCCTATTGCCAGTCAGTTAAGCAATTTCAGCCGCGACACCCTTTGTAGCAGC
>NZ_AKJG01000074.1 GCF_000282455.1 Pseudomonas sp. GM74 | reverse complement strand
GATGCTGATAATCTGTTGACTAGCAGTCTGACTCCACAAGCACCCACACGAATTGCTTGATTCAGTTGTTAAAGAGCGGTTGGTTAAGATCTTTCGTCTCAACCGAGGCGCGCATTCTACAGCGCATCTTTTCAATTTGCAACCTTAAAAGTTTCTGATTTCTCAACAAAATCAATTACTTAAACCAAGAGCCACATCAAACTGCTCGTTAGCGGGAGGCGAATAGTACAGCATTAAAAACCGTGGTCAACCCCCCACCTGAAAATTCTTCTCCCTCACCAAAGCGCCCGGGTTGCCACCACGAGAACCTCCAGCATCTATATAAAGCACCGGGACAGCAGCGAACCCAAACCACGTCACCTGGATATATAGATACAACAATGATGAGAAAGCCCTACGGCAAATGGATACTCAGGGCCCCCAAGAGCATGACGGGTATCGCGCCAAAAATGCCGGAGCACGAAATGCCCTCGATCAATACGACAGAAACGAAAAAGCCCCTGAAACGTTTAACCGTTTCAGGGGCTTAGTCTTGTTCAATAATGGCGGAGAGATAGGGATTCGAACCCTAGGTACCGGTGAAGGTACAACGGATTTCGAATCCGTCCCATTCGGCCACTCTGGCATCTCTCCAACGGCGCGCATCATAACAACACTTTCGCAGGAAGCGAACCCCCTAAGCGAAATATTTCTGTGCTATCAGATGCTTGCGTCGGTTAAAGCGGTACGCCCAGACGATTGGCGACTTCTTCGTAGGCTTCGATGACGTCACCGAGGCCCTGACGGAAGCGGTCCTTGTCCATTTTCTTGCCGGTGGCCTTGTCCCACAGACGGCAGCCATCCGGACTGAATTCATCGCCCAGCACGATGGAGCCATCGTGGAACACGCCGAACTCCAGCTTGAAGTCGACCAGCAGCAGGCCAGCGTCGTCGAACAGCTTGCTCAGGACTTCGTTGACCTTGAGCGACAGCTCTTTCATGCGAACCAGTTGCTCGGCGGTGCCCCAACCAAAGGCCACGACGTGGGATTCGTTGATGAACGGGTCGCCCTTGGCGTCGTCTTTCAGGAACAGTTCGAAGGTGTAAGGGTTGAGTTTCATGCCCTCTTCGACACCCAGACGCTTGACCAGGCTGCCGGCGGCGTAGTTACGCACGACGCACTCGACCGGGATCATGTCGAGCTTCTTCACCAGGCATTCGTTGTCGCCCAGCAATTTGTCGAATTGGGTCGGCACGCCAGCCGCTTCGAGCTTCTGCATGATGAAGGCGTTGAACTTGTTGTTCACCATGCCTTTGCGGTCGAGCTGTTCGATACGCTTGCCATCGAACGCCGAGGTGTCGTTGCGAAACAGCAGGATCAAACGGTTAGCGTCGTCGGTCTTGTAAACCGACTTGGCTTTGCCGCGGTAGAGTTCTTCACGTTTTTCCATGATGGGCTCCGCTTGCTAAGTAGATGGGCTAGGCGATGTGACGCCAGTCGAGCCCTGAATCTTGATCGGCCAGTTGCAGCCAGTCCGGGTCGCACCCGAGGGTGTCGACAAAACATTGCCGGGCCAGCCGCGGCAGGTTGTTCTTGCTGCTCAGATGGGCCAGGACCAGGTGCTGCAGGTCTTTCCAGCCCAGCTCGGCCACCAGGAATGCCGCCTGGTGGTTATTCAGATGTCCCAGTTCACCGCCCACCCGTTGCTTGAGAAAGTACGGGTAATGACCGCGAGCCAGCATGTCACGGCAGTGATTGGACTCGATCATCAACGCATCGAGATCCCGATAGCCGTCCAGCACCTTGTCACAATACGAACCCAGGTCGGTCAACAGGCCGAAGCGCCGCAAACCGTCACTGAACACATATTGCGTCGGTTCCTGTGCATCGTGGGCCACGGCAATGACACCGATGCTCAAGTCGCCGATTTGCAACTGCTCGCCGCCGGCCAGAAAGCCTGCGGGTTCAATCGGTTTGCGCATCCCGCGCAAGGTCCCGCGACTGAGGTAGACAGGCAGATTGTAGCGCCGAGACAGCAAACCCACGCCATGCACGTGGTCGGCATGTTCGTGGGTCACGAGTATCGCGCTCAGCTGCGCAGGGCTCACACCCAGGCGCAGCAGGCGTTTTTCGGTTTCCCGCAGGGAAAAACCACAATCCACCAATACGTACGTATCAGCGCTGGCTATCAGCGTGCCGTTCCCTTGGCTACCGCTGCCGAGAACGGCAAAACGCATGTGATCAGCCCAGGTTGTCCTGAATCACGCTCAACACTTTACGCGCCACATCTGCCGGCGCCACGGTGTTGATGTTTTTCTCGACCGTAACCTGGACGTTCTCGCCAACCTTGCTCAGGCGAACCTGATAACGCTCGGCACGGGCTTCACGCTCTTCCTTGCTCGGCGCGCTGCCGAACAGGCTGCTGAAGAAGCCTGGCTTGTCGTCTTTGCTCTCGGCTTTTTCGGCCAGGTTGATGTAGTACAGGCCCAGGCTGCGGTTGATGTCTTCAACACGCCATTCGCCTTGCTCCAGTGCACGACCAACGCTCGACCATGCACGATCCAGGTCGGTGCCGACGTTCAGCACAGGGTTGCCGCTGCCGTCCTCACTGAGGCTGACACGACTTGGCGCGTCGAAATCACGGGAAGCCAGCATGGAGACCGAACCGCCCTTCTCGGAGATACGGCTCATGCTCGCGAGCATGTCGTCGACCAGTGCCGCGTCCAGGCCAGTGTTGACCGAACGGTTGGTGAAGGCCACGTCGGCGGTGCTGCCGGCAGGACGCTCGGCGCTGACCACGTAGACTTCACTGGTGTTGCGCTGCACGCCCGGCTCGATGCGCACCCGCACGCGGGTTTCGCTGTCCGTGCTGACGCCGGCCGCGCCCAGGCGCTTGGCCATGGCCGCGGACAGTTCGTCGGAATGCTGCCAGGTCGTAGTGAACTCGCCGGTTTGCGGACGCTGCTCATCCAGACGGAAACCGTTGTCCTGGAAGAACTGAACGGCCACGGGCCAGATTTCAGCCGGCGGATTCTGCGCCAGGATGGAGCTGGTGCCGCCGCTCTTCTGCAGGGAGTAGGCACTGGCGTCGGCACCCGCGGTCAGCGGTTGCGGCCGAGGAACGATGTATTCGCCCTTGGCGGTGTCATCGGCCACGTTGCGCGGGATCGGCAACAGCGGATCCAGACGCTTGGCGGTATGGATATCCTGCGGTATTTGCATCGGTGCAGTCTGTTGCGCTTCCAGGTAATCGCTACCACGGTCACGGAAATAACCTTCCGGGCCCCAGATCCATCCACAGCCACTGGTGCTGGAGATAATCAAGGCAAGTGCGGAAAGTCCGGCCATTCGCTTCATGCGTTGTACTTCCTCAATTAAACCAGGACGCCGCACTGGCGCAGGGCCGTGCGCAGCGTTTCGTGACAAGGTGTGCTCAGCCAGGTCAACGGCAGGCGAATGCCTTCGTGCATCAGGCCCATTTCAACCAAAGCCCACTTAACCGGAATCGGGTTGGCTTCGATGAACAGGTCCTTGTGCAGCGGCATCAGTTTTTCGTTGATTGCCCGTGCAGTCTCGGCATCACCCTTGAGGGCGGCCTCGCACAGATCGGCCATTTCACGCGGCGCGACGTTGGCGGTGACGGAGATGTTGCCCTTGCCGCCCATCAGGATCAGCTCGACCGCGGTCGGATCATCGCCGGAAAGGACGATGAAGTCCTTGCTTACGCCGTCGAGGATGGCCTTGGCGCGCTTGAGGTCGCCGGTCGCTTCCTTGATACCGATGATGTTCGGCACGGTGGACAGGCGGATCACGGTTTCGGCCTGCATGTCGCAGGAGGTGCGGCCGGGAACGTTATAGAGAATCTGCGGGATGTCGACCGATTCGGCGATGTGCTTGAAGTGCAGGTACAGGCCTTCCTGGGTCGGCTTGTTGTAGTACGGCACTACCAGCAGGCAGGCATCGGCGCCGGCTTCCTTGGCATTACGGGTCAGTTCGACGGCTTCGCGGGTCGAATTGGCCCCGGTACCGGCGATCACCGGAATACGACCGTTGACCTGCTTGACCACGGCACGGATGACTGCGATGTGCTCGTTGACGTCGAGGGTTGCCGATTCGCCGGTGGTGCCGACGGCGACAATGGCATGGGTGCCGTTTTCAAGGTGGAAGTCCACGAGTTTGCTGAGGCTGTCCCAGTCAAGACGCCCCTGTGCATCCATGGGTGTGACCAGTGCCACCATACTGCCCGCAATCATGAAACCGCTCCTGCCGGAAAAAGAGAGCCGTAATGGTACTGGCGCCAAGATGCTTGCACAAGCGAAGTACTGTGCTGCCGCCATTCCCCTTGGCGCCGGTTTTCGCTACCCTTCAGACTTTGATCGGTACAGACAAGCTCGTGCGTCGGGTTTCAGCCTCCATTTTCGGCATCACAAGCCCTGATCCAGCGTTGCCGCCTCTCGCTCCCGCCCTGCTGGAGCACGTCGCAACCTGCCTTCCGGGGTTTTCTGAATTCGCATCCGCAGGCTCGCTCCCGGCAAAACGCCTTCTGGACGTACCGACCGCTCATCGCTTTAGGAATGCTGCATGTCCACCCCCACAGTTCGCGAACAATTCCTTGTTATCAGTGCCCTCGGCGCCAACCCCATGGAGCTGACCAACGTCCTGTGCCGCGCCAGCCATGAAAACCGCTGCGCCGTTGTCACCTCTCGCCTGACCCGCCATGGCGAATGCAGTGCCCTGGTACTGGAAATCTCCGGTAGCTGGGATGCCCTGGCACGCCTGGAAGGCAGCCTGCCGGTTTTGGCCAAGCGGCATGCGTTCACGGTCAACGTGGTGCGCAGCGCAGCCCTGGAAAACCGCCCCCAGGCCCTGCCGTACGTCGCTTATGTCAGCTCGGCCTACCGCTCGGACATCATCAACGAGCTGTGCCAGTTCTTCATGGACCACAATGTCGAGCTGGAAAACCTGACCTGCGACACCTACCAGGCTCCGCAGACCGGCGGCACCATGCTCAACGCCACGTTTACCGTGACCTTGCCGGCCGGCGTGCAAATCAGCTGGCTGCGCGATCAGTTCCTGGATTTTGCCGACGCGCTGAACCTCGATGCCCTGATCGAACCCTGGCGCCCACAGAACCCAATGTAAGGAAGCTTTCATGGCCGTTGCCATCGACCAACCGGTTGCCGATTTCCAAGCCCCCGCCACCAGCGGGCAGACCGTCAGCCTGGCGGGCCTGAAGGGCAAGCAAGTGGTGATCTACTTCTACCCCAAGGACAGCACCCCGGGCTGCACCACCGAGGGGCAAGGCTTTCGTGATCAGTACGCTGCGTTCAAAGCCGCCAACACCGAAGTGTTCGGCGTGTCTCGCGACAGCCTGAAATCCCACGAGAACTTCAAGTGCAAACAGGAATTCCCCTTTGAGCTGATCAGCGACAAGGACGAAGCCATCTGCCAACTGTTCGACGTGATCAAGCTGAAAAAGCTCTATGGCAAGGAATACATGGGCGTGGATCGCAGCACCTTCCTGATCGACAAGAATGGCGTGCTGCGCCAGGAGTGGCGTGGTGTGAAGGTGCCAGGGCATGTCGATGCCGTTTTGGCGGCGGCTCAGGCCCTCGACAAAGCCTGATTCATATAGCGCCTATCCGGACGTTTTCGCGGGCGAGCCCGCTCCCACATTGGACCTTGTTCGCCTGAACAACTCGGTCAACTGTGGGAGCGGGCTTGCCGGCGAAGAGGCCATCAGCCTCACCGAAGAATTAAAGCAGCGGCGCCACCTCCGGCTCCTTGCGCGGCCAGGCGTCCAGCACGGCCTTGAACAGCGTCGCCAGGGGAATCGCGAAGAACACCCCCCAGAATCCCCACAACCCGCCAAACAACAGCACTGCGCAGATGATAACCACCGGGTGCAGGTTCACCGCCTCCGAGAACAGCAATGGCACCAGCACATTGCCATCCAGCGTCTGAATGATCCCGTAGACCGCCATCAAGTATATGAACTGATCGCTCCAGCCCCACTGGAACAGCGCAATCAGAAACACAGGCACGGTCACCACCACGGCGCCGACATAAGGCACCACCACCGAAATCCCCACCAGCAGGGCCAGCAGCGCCGCATAGTTGAGCTCAAGGACAACGAAGGCGATGTAGGTCACGCCTCCGCAAATGAAGATTTCGATGACTTTGCCGCGAATATAGTTGGCGATCTGCCGGTTCATGTCATGGGCGACCCGAGTGATCAACGCCCGCTCACGGGGCAGGTATCCACGCACCCACTGGCCGATCATGGCCCGATCCTTGAGAAAGAAGAACACCAGGATCGGCACCAGCACCAGGTAGATCATGATGTTCACCAGCAATGGCAGGCTCGACAGCGAGAACGTGAGCGCCCACTGACCAAACTTGCCGATTTCGCCCCGCGCCACTTCGATGGCCCGCAGTACTTGCTCATCCGATACCAGGTGAGGATAGCGCTCGGGCAGCAACAGCAATATCGACTGCCACTTGGCAAGCATGCCGGGCAACTCGTTGAACAACGTGATCAGTTGGTGCCACAGCAACGGCACGACAACCACGATGAATACCAGCAACAACCCCATGAACAACGCAAAAACCAGCCCCACCGCTGCCCAGCCCGGCACGCGCAGGCGCTCAAGGGCCACCACCAGCCCCTGCATCAGGTACGCCAGCACCATGCCGGCGAGCACCGGCGCCAGCATACCGCCCAGGGTCAGTACGACGGTGAATGCCAGAAACAGCAGGACAGCCAGCACCACCGCTTCTTCATCGGAAAAATAGCGCTGAATCCAGTCGCGTAACACTTTGAACATCAATAATCCTTAGGAGCAAACGCAGCCGATTTCAGGCTTTTTTCAACCAGTAGCGGTAAACACCCGCATCATCTTCTTCACGAAGCAGGGTATGACCGGCCAATCGGGCAAAGGTGCGAAAGTCGCGCTGCGAACCCGCATCGGTGGCGATGACCTTGAGTACCGCACCACTGGCCAGCCGGTTGAGCTCCATCTTGGCCTTGAGCAACGGCAACGGACAATTCAGGCCACTGGCGTCCAGTTCAACGTCATGCTCTACAGCGTCGGTCATTGCATCACTCCGGGTCAGGTGGTTGAGTTGCCTAGAATATCTGGTCGCAACGTCGGTGTCCGGCTACAGTAAGGTCTTTGTCGACTAAGGCTTTGTGCATGACATTTTTGCGCCCTACCCTGCTGACGCTCGCTTGCCTGCTCGCCTCACCGGGCTTCGCCGACGACCTGCCGTCACTCGGTGACGCCAGTTCTGCCATTGTCTCACCGCAACAGGAATACCAGCTCGGCCGTGCCTGGCTGGCCATGTTGCGCAGTCAGGTTTCGCAGCTCAACGATCCGCAACTCAAGAATTACGTGGAATCCAGCGTTTACCGACTGGTCGAGACCAGCCAGGTCACAGACCGGCGCCTGGAATTCATCCTGATCAACAGCCCGCAGCTCAACGCCTTTGCGGCACCCGGCGGGATCGTCGGGGTGAACGGCGGCTTGTTCCTCTACGCCCAGACCGAAGGCGAATACGCTTCAGTACTGGCGCACGAATTGGCTCACTTGTCGCAACGCCACTTTGCCCGAGGCGTCGAAGCACAGCAACGCATGCAAGTACCCATGATGGCTGCATTGCTGGCGGGTATCGTGTTGGCAGCCGCAGGTGGCGGTGACGCCGGGATTGCAGCCATTGCCGGCACACAGGCCGCAGCCATCCAGGAACAGCGGCGATTCTCCCGCCAGAACGAGCAGGAAGCCGACCGTATCGGCATCCTCAATCTGGAAAAGGCCGGTTACGATCCCCGCTCGATGCCAACGATGTTCGAGCGTCTGGGGCGTCAGTACCGCTACGATGCCAAGCCACCGGAATTTCTGCTGACTCACCCGGTCACCGAATCGCGTATCGCCGACACCCGCAACCGCGCCGAACAGTTTCCAGCGGGCGGTATCGAAGACAGCATGCGCTACCAACTGATCCGCGCACGCGTACAGCTGATCTATGAAGAAACCCCGGGTCTTGGCGCCAAGCGCTTTCGCGCACAGCTCGACGAGAACCCGAAAAACGACGTGGCTCGCTACGGCCTGGCGATCGCCCAGATCAAGGGCGGCCAACTGAACGAAGCACGGGAAAACCTCAAGCAGTTGCTGGCCAAGTCACCCAACGAAATTATCTACAACCTGGCTCAGGTCGATCTGGACATCACCAACAATCGCCTGGCGGACGCCCAGTCCCGGGTTGACCGGTTGATGGGCCAATACTCTGGCAACTACCCGCTGAACCAGATGCGCGTCGACCTGCTGCTCAAGCAAAACCGTACCGCGGATGCGGAGAAAGCCCTCGAAGGCCTGCTCAAGTCGCGCCCGGATGATCCGGACGTGTGGTATCAGGTTGCCGAAACGCGCGGCCTGTCGGGCAATATCATCGGCCTGCATCAGGCTCGCGCCGAATACTTTGCACTGGTCGGCGACTACAAACAGGCCATTCAGCAACTGGACTTCGCCAAACGCAGGGCTGGCAGCAACTTCCCGCTGTCTTCGCGGATCGACGCGCGACAACGCGAGCTGATGGAGCAGGAGCGCATGATCAAGGACATGATGGGCTGACGCCCCGACGACAAAAAGTCCGGACACAAAAAAACCGCCTCTTTCGAGGCGGTTTTTTATTCAACCAACAACCGGATTATTCAGCCAGCTTGAAGGTGATGAAGCTGGCACGCCCCTGACGCAGTACCCGCATCGACACCGAGCGGTTCTTTGGCAGCGCCTTGGCGATGTCCGCGAACTCCTTGGTGGAACCGATGGCCTGGTTGTTCAGGTGGGTGATCACATCACCCGGCTGCAAGCCGATCAGAGCGGCAGGACCGTCCTGCACCTCCTTGATCAACACACCACCTTTGAGGTCGTAGGTTTTCTTCTGCTCGTCAGTCAGCTCGACCACGGAAACCCCGAGGCGATTGCTGCTGCGCTCGATGCCGGATTTTGGCAGCGCGTCCAGCTCCTTGCCTTCTTCCGGAATCGCTCCGACCGTCAATTCGACATTCTTGCGCTTGCCGTCACGAATCACTTCCAGATCGGCCTTGGTGCCAGCCTTCAACGCGCCAACAAGGTGTGGCAGGTCGGCCGACATCACGATTGGCTGACCGTTCATGCTCAGGATCACGTCGCCCACTTGCAGGCCACCCTTGGCAGCCGGACCATCATCCTGGATCTGGGCCACCAGCGCACCGGCCGGTTTCTCCAGACCGAACGACTCGGCCAGGTCCTTGCTCACTTCCTGAATCACGACGCCCAGCCAGCCACGACTGACCTTGCCACCGGATTTCAGCTGATTGGAAACATCCATGGCCACATCGATCGGGATTGCAAACGACACGCCCATGAAGCCACCGGAGCGGGTATAGATCTGCGAGTTGATCCCGACCACTTCCCCGTTGAGGTTGAACAGCGGGCCACCGGAGTTACCCGGATTGATCGGCACGTCGGTCTGGATGAACGGCACATAGTTTTCGTTCGGCAGGCTGCGACCAACGGCACTGACGATGCCCTGGGTCACTGTGTGGTCAAAGCCGAATGGCGAGCCGATCGCGACAACCCATTGGCCAGCCTTCAGGTCCTGGGATTTACCGAGCTTCAGTACCGGTAGATCCTTGCCTTCGATTTTCAGCAGCGCCACGTCGGAACGCGGATCGGTACCGATCAGCTTGGCTTTCATTTCGCTGCGATCGGCCAGGCGGACGAGGATTTCGTCAGCATCGGCGATCACGTGGTTGTTGGTCAGGATATAGCCATCGGAAGAGATGATGAAACCCGAGCCCAGGGAGGTTGCCTCGCGCTGACGGTCACGAGGTGAGCGCGATTGTGGCGGCATGCCCCGTTCGAAGAATTCGCGCAGCATTGGCGGCAAGCCTTCGAGGTCGGGCATTTGCTGGCTGACTTTGCGGTCCGGCAGCTTTTGCGTGGTACTGATGTTCACGACCGCAGGCGAGGCCTGTTCGACCAGTTGCGTAAAGTCAGGCAATTCGACCGCCTGGACGGTGACCGCCTGACCGAGCACCAGCACGGTGGCAATAATGGAGAGGTAGGACTTCAAGCGAGGTATCGACATACGGCTCCCGTTACGACGAGCATGGTTAAGCGATATGGAGCAAGGAACACCGGGAACAATACGCCGGTATTTTTGTTCCGGGAACAACAAACAAGGCCAGAGCCGAGGGGCTCTGACCTATAAGAAATTTCCGGGATTTTTGCAAATTGAAATGCTCACGAAACATTTCGAATTCAGCTCACTGCTTGGTTGCAGTGGTGTCGGTGCGCATCGAAAGCGCTATCCGTTCAGCGGTACCGACCGGTATCTCGCCGACGACCGTCACCATCATGTCGCCCTGTGCCGTGGCCAGGCGCCGGGAAACCGCAACGGTCGGCCCCAACTGAGTACGGGTGTCGGTGACTGTTGCGCCATTCAACGGCTCGAGGAATACCGAAAAGCGCGTCAGACCATCGTCATACATCAGGCTGTTGACCTGGGTCTTGGTCTGCGGATCCTTGCGAGCGGTGCTGCTGGTCAACTCGAAGCCGGGCGGCAACCAGTCGGAACGCCAGACCTGGGCAGACTTGACGGCAGAAGCCTTGTCACTCTCGAGGTTGACCGGCTTGCAATCATTACTGGCCTGCAGGTCTTTTTCGGAAGGAACGTCAGCGGTATCCAGTTGCGTGAACTGAAAGCGCTCCAGCAACCGCCCCTTGTCGTCCAGTAGCAAGGACTTCAGAGGCAGGCCGGTCTCTTTATCCAGATGCAGTTCAAAGCCGTAGCGGTGCTGATCGCGGGGTTTGAGCGATACGATCACCGCCGGACGCCCGGCCACACGCGACTTGCCGATGACGGCGAGGTCATACCAATTCTTGAGCTTTTGAGGATCGAGTGCACGGGCAGCGGAGTTCGGGGAGTCCCCAAGCCCGGCGATCAGTGTGCCGCTGACACATTGGGTTTGCCCATCAATGCGAACGACTTCCTGAGCGGAGCCGTCGAGCTGGATCAATCGCTCTCGGACCTTTCCATCCTGGACCAGGTGCCAGATGTTATGGGTAGAAAAACTACCGTTACGCTCGTAGACGAAAGTACCCTGAAAGCTTTGCTGCTGCTCTGCCTGGCCCAGGCGGGTCAACCAGTCCTGGGCATCATCAGCTTGGGCTGGAACGATGAACCAGCCGCTGAGCAGAAGCGAAAGTAGAGGTATGGCGCGCATGATCCTCCTTAACGGTTTTCCAGACTTGCGGCACGAGCGTACGGTAGAGCGCTCTCAGTGCCTTTCAGTGCAGCCTGTTGTGCGTGTTGGCGCAAGTAACCTGGCAGACGCTGATCGTGCCAGCCTGGCTGACCTTGCAATACGCCGTTGGCCATTGGGCCGGTAGCATCCGAACTCTCATTGTAGCCTGCCAGAACGGCTGGGCCTTTTACTTGAGGAGCGGCCAGCGCGGGTTGAGTGGATTGCTGGGCCAATTCGACGCCGGCGATCTCATCCTGGTTGTACAGACGCACACCGGCCAGCACCGCCAGGGTCACGGAAGCTGCGACCGCCAGACGACCCAGGCTGCGCCACGGACCACGGGAAGGTTTTGCCGGTACGGCTTCGTCAGCCAGGGCAGCAGAAACAGCCGCGGCGATGTCCAGGCGTGGAAGCAGCAGATCCTTGTGCATCACTGCCCGAGCGATCTGGTAACGAGCCCAGGTTTCACGGGTTTCAACATCGTCACAGGCATTCAATACCCGACGCAATTCCAATTCGTCCGCTTCGTTATCCATCACTGCGGACAGCGATTCCTGCAGGGCTTCACGACTCATGGCGTTCCTCTCTTGGCTGTCGCCGCTGTCTTTAGTTTTCCTGCAACAACGGCTGCAGGGCTTTGTCGATGGCCTCCCGGGCGCGGAAGATCCGGGAGCGCACGGTGCCTACCGGACATTGCATGACACTCGCAATGTCCTCGTAACTCAGACCATCAAACTCACGTAAAGTTAAAGCCGTACGCAAATCTTCCGGCAGTTGCTGAATGGTTCGATGGACGGTGCCTTCGATCTCATCCCGCAGCAAGGCCCGCTCTGGCGACTCGAGATCCTTGAGGCCATGATCGCCATCGTAGAACTCTGCATCCTCGGAACTGACATCGCTATCCGGCGGCCGACGGCCGCGTGAAACCAGATAGTTTTTCGCCGTGTTGATGGCGATGCGGTAAAGCCACGTATAAAACGCGCTGTCTCCGCGAAAATTTCCAAGTGCACGGTATGCCTTGATAAAGGCTTCTTGTGCCACATCCTGGGCTTCATGGGTGTCGTGCACGAAACGCACGATCAACCCGAGAATTTTGTGCTGGTATTTCAGCACTAGCAGATCGAAAGCACGCTTGTCGCCGCGCTGAACGCGTTCGACCAGTTGCTGATCCTCTTCCTGGGTTAGCATGAACACTCCTCGATGAGCTCGGAGGAGGCTTGCAGAAGTAAACCACCAGACTTGCAAACATAGACTCGTGCTTTTCGCAAAAGTTCTCCCCCTCCAGGCAAGTTTCCTGCGGGCTCTGATTTGGCACGCACGAAAAGCGCAGCACGAGTTGACCCGGCTGCGCGGATAATCTTGTCATCGGATTCTTCAGCAAGGACAGAACTGCAATCCCCACTGAAACCGACACTGTCCCTTGTTTCAGGCATCCGTCTATTGATCTTGGCCCTTTGGCAAAAGTTCCAAATATTTATAGCCGTGCCAACCCGACATTGTGCAACCGTGAAGGGAAAAAGACTGTTAAATCGGCGATACAGTCATTCTCGCGCCCAACGGGCAGAAAAACATCCGACGAAGCGACCGGTGTTTTGCGTCACGGTAGTTTCACAATGCCATGCCAGCTCGGGTATTGTGCCGCTCCCCCCCTCTATATACTAGTGGGCTGTGCGGCTTGCATTGACTCGACAGTCCAGCTGCGCCAACCCCGACCCGGGTCGCTTTGAGCGGAATCCTGAAATGAGCCAACAGTTTCAACACGATGTTCTGGTAATTGGCAGCGGTGCTGCCGGCTTGAGCCTTGCGCTGACCTTGCCCGGTCATTTGCGCATTGCCGTTCTGAGCAAGGGCAACCTCGCCAATGGCTCGACGTTCTGGGCCCAGGGCGGCGTTGCGGCCGTGCTGGACGACACCGACACCGTTGAATCCCATGTCGATGACACCCTCAATGCAGGCGGCGGCCTGTGCCATGAGGACGCCGTGCGTTTTACCGTCGAGCACAGCAGGGAAGCGATTCAATGGCTGATCGACCAGGGCGTGCCCTTTACCCGCGATGAACACTCGAGTAACGAAGATGGCGGGTTCGAGTTCCACCTCACCCGCGAAGGCGGCCACAGCCATCGGCGCATCATCCATGCCGCCGATGCCACCGGCGCCGCCATTTTCACCACCCTGCTCGACCAGGCCCGGAAACGACCGAACATCGAACTGCTGGAGCAGCGGGTGGCGGTTGACCTGATCACCGAGAAACGCCTGGGACTCGAAGGTGATCGCTGCCTCGGCGCCTATGTGCTCAATCGCGGCACCGGCGAAGTCGACACCTACGGCGCCCGCTTTGTGATCCTCGCCTCCGGTGGTGCGGCCAAGGTTTACCTCTACACCAGTAACCCTGACGGCGCCTGTGGCGATGGCATTGCCATGGCCTGGCGCTCGGGCTGCCGGGTGGCGAACCTGGAATTCAACCAGTTCCACCCTACTTGCCTGTATCACCCGCAAGCCAAGAGCTTCCTGGTCACCGAGGCCCTGCGTGGCGAAGGCGCCCACCTGAAACTGCCCAACGGCGAGCGCTTCATGCCACGCTTCGACCCACGGGCCGAGTTGGCGCCACGGGACATCGTCGCCCGGGCCATCGACCATGAAATGAAGCGACTGGGTGTCGATTGCGTCTACCTGGACATCAGCCACAAGCCCGAAGCCTTCATCAAGGCGCACTTCCCGACGGTGTACGAACGCTGCCTGGAATTTTCCATCGACATCACCAAACAACCGATTCCGGTGGTCCCGGCAGCGCACTACACCTGTGGCGGCGTGATGGTCGATCAACAGGGTCGTACCGATGTGCCGGGGCTGTACGCCATTGGCGAAACCAGTTTCACCGGCCTGCATGGCGCCAACCGCATGGCCAGCAACTCGCTGCTGGAATGTTTCGTCTATGCCCGCTCGGCGGCCGCGGACATTCTCGAACAGTTGCCCCGGGTGCCGATGCCGGCCCCCCTTCCCGTCTGGGATGCGAGCCAGGTCACCGATTCCGATGAAGACGTGATCATTGCGCACAACTGGGATGAACTGCGGCGATTCATGTGGGACTACGTTGGCATCGTGCGCACCAACAAGCGTCTGCAACGGGCGCAACACCGCGTGCAACTGTTGCTGGATGAAATCGACGAGTTCTACAGCAACTACAAGGTCAGCCGGGATTTGATCGAGTTGCGCAACCTGGCCCAGGTGGCCGAGCTGATGATTCTGTCAGCCATGGAGCGCAAGGAAAGCCGTGGCCTGCATTACACCCTCGACTACCCGGACATGTTGCCGGTCGCTCTGGACACTATTCTGGTGCCGCCCACCTACGTCGGCTGAATTTGAGCCGGACCCGCAGGCGTCGGTGCACATCCGCCGCCTGCGCATCCCGGGGTACGCAAATGGCCCGGCCCCGGCGCTCGTCACGCAGTCGAAAACGCAGCACCACCACCAATGGCAGCGCCAGGCTGTCCGGTCTCAGTTGCACGGGCTGCCAACCCCCGGCCCGACTCCACAACTGCCAGCCATCGGCATCACGCCGCAAGCCGCAGAATGCCTGTGGGTGCGTCAGCAAAATCTGACGCGGTAGCACCCAAAAGCCATGCAGCAGACAGCCAAAAACACCGAGCAAACTGGCCCAGACCGGAATTGACAGCAAAAACAACGAACCCAACGCGAACAGCTGGGCCAGGAGATACGCCGCCAGCAACTGCCGCGAGGCATGCCAGCGGCATTCGAATCCGTTACTTGGGCTGGACACGGTCCAGGATCATGCGAACCATGCGTTGCAGCTCGGGATCTTCCGATTCGCTGCGTTCCATGAACCAGCCGAACATGTCCTGATCCTCACACGTCAGCAGTCGGACGTACAACGCGCGATCCACTTCGTTGAGCGTTGCGTAAACCTCTTTCGTGAACGGCACCAGCAACACGTCAAGCTCAAGCATGCCACGGCGGCTGTGCCAAAAGAGGCGGTTCAGTTCAACATCTTCGACCATGGAGCGCTCCTCAAATAGGCCGCAAGTATACAGGCCCGCGCACCGTCGAACAGTCGGCTTTGGTCGGGCACCGACGAACCTTTGTTAACTACCCATTTCCAAGGTAGCCCCTTATGATGTCCTCCAGACTTTTTACCCTGCGATGACCCATGGCCGATTCTGCTTTTTTCTGCACTCTTTCTCATGAAGGCGTTCTCGCGGTCCGCGGCGCGGACGCCAGCAAATTCCTGCAAGGCCAACTGACCTGCAACCTCAATTACTTGAGCGATACCCGGGCCAGCCTCGGTGCGCGCTGCACGCAAAAAGGCCGGATGCAATCGAGTTTCCGCATCCTGCTCGAAGGTGACGGCGTGGTCCTGGCCATGGCCGGCGAATTGCTCGAACCGCAACTGGCGGACCTGAAAAAATACGCGGTGTTTTCCAAGTCGAAACTGACCGACGAAAGTGCCGCCTGGGTCCGCTTCGGCGTTGACCATGGTGATGCCGCACTGATCAGCATCGGCCTGGACCTGCCGGCAGAAACCGACAGCGTCGTGCGCAACGATGGGCTGATTGCCATCCGTGTCTCGCCTGAGCGCGCCGAACTGTGGGTCGCCGCAGCTCTTGCCGACGCGGTCAAAGGCAAGCTTTCGGCAGTACTGAGCGAAGGCGATCTGAATCAATGGCTGCTGGGCCAGGTCCGCGCAGGGATCGGTCAGGTCATGCCCGGCACCCGCGAGTTGTTCATCCCGCAGATGCTCAACCTGCAAGCGATCGGTGGCGTGAGCTTCAAGAAAGGTTGCTACACCGGGCAGGAGATCGTCGCGCGGATGCAGTACCTGGGCAAACTCAAGCGCCGCCTGTATCGCCTGCAACTGGCTGCCGGCGAACTGCCTGAACCGGGTACCCCGCTGTTTTCCCCGACCCATGGCAGCTCCATCGGCGAAGTGGTGCTGGCTGCCCGCACCGGACAGACCATTGAACTCCTGGCTGTGTTGCAAGCCGAAGCAGCAGAAAGTGGAGATATCCACCTGGGCGCGCTCGAAGGGCCGTCCTTGCAGCTGCTCGACCTGCCTTATGAACTGGACCGCGATCGCGAAATCCAGCAATAAAGGCAGCACTTGGCGCAACACCTAGAGAGATTAAATGAGCAAGCTGGCGGAAAAGGTCCAACAGGATTTGGTTGAGGCCATCAATAACGATGACCTGGTTCTGCCAACGTTACCGGAAGTGGCCCTGCAGATTCGCAAGGCCGCGGAAAACCCGGAAGTCAGCGTCAGCACCCTGAGCAAAGTGATCGGCCGTGATGCCGCGCTGTCGGCACGCCTGATCAAAGTGGTCAACAGCCCGCTGTTGCGCGCGGCCCAGGAAGTGACCGACCTGCATACCGCGATCACCCGCCTGGGCATCAACTACAGCTGTAACCTGGCGATCGGCCTGGTCATGGAGCAGATTTTCCACGCCCGCTCCGACGTGGTGGAACAGAAAATGCGCGAAGTCTGGCGCAAAAGCCTGGAAATCGCCGGCGTCAGCTATGCCCTGTGCCGCAGCTACACCCGGCTCAAGCCCGACCAGGCTGCCCTTGGCGGGCTGGTACATCAGATCGGCGTGCTGCCGATCCTGACCTACGCCGAAGATCACTATGAACTGCTGTCCGACCCGGTCAGCCTCAACCATGTGATCGACCGGATTCATCCGCTGATCGGCGAAAAACTGCTCAAGGTCTGGGAATTTCCCGACATGCTGGTGCAAGTGCCGCAGCTCTACCTGAATTTCAAACGCCAGTCGGCGCAGGTCGACTATGTGGATCTGGTGCAGGTGGCCAGCCTGTATTGCCACAAGGACACCGACCATCCGTTCGCTCGTATTGATCCGTTGAGCGTGCCGGCCTTCAATGCTCTTGGCATCGACATCGACGATGAGGCGATGTGCGCCGACCTGGAAGAAACACGGTCGATGTTTTACTGATCAAAGACCGCGTCGTCCCCTTCGTCGGAACGCCGCCCGGAGCAAGCCCGCTCCCACAGGGATTTGTGGTGCTGCATAGATCCAATGTGGGAGCGGGCTTGCTCCGGGCGGCGTTCCGACGAATAGGCCAGAACAGACGCCGCATCAATCCCCTGCAACAAAGCTCACCCGCACCTTCAACCCCGCCCGCTCACCATCGTGCAGGCTGATCTGCGCCAGATGCGCGCGGCAGATCTCACCGACAATCGCCAGACCCAATCCGGAACCTGCCACTTGCTGATTGCGTCGGTAAAAGCGCTCGAATACCCGATCGCGTTCTTCAAGCGGAATGCCGGGGCCATCATCTTCGACTTCCAGCACGGCAGGCGCCGAGACCCGCAGAATCACGTTGCCACCCGGCGGCGTGTGAGCCAGCGCGTTATCCACCAGATTGCTCAGTAGTTCGTTCAATAGCGTCGGCTCGCCCCCCAGCCATACCGGCTCATCCGCCTCCAGCGCCAGCGCGATACCACGCTTATGAGCCAACGGCGCCATGGCCATGCCCAGTTCCCGGGCCAATTGACTCAGGTCGAGTAACTGCGCGCCGCCTTCGGCAATCGCCCGGGCGCCGTTTTCGACCCGTGCCAGGGAAAGCAGCTGATTGGCCAGATGGGTCAAGCGATCAGTGCCCTGGGCGGCGGTCTCCAGCGTGCTGCGCCAGGTTTCGGGCTCGGCTGAGCGCATGCCCAGTTCCAGGCGTGCCTTGAGCGCCGCCAGCGGCGTGCGCAGTTCGTGGGCGGCATCGGCGATGAATTGCGCCTGCTTCTCGAACTGCCCGCGCAAGCGCTCGGTAAAGTGATTGAGTGCGCGCACCAGCGGCCACAATTCGCGCTGCACTTCCACCAACGGCAAGGGCCGCAGATCGTCCGGCTGGCGCTCTTCCACCGCCGTGCGCAAGCGTTCCAGCGGACGCAACGCGGCACTCACCGCGAACCACACCAACATCAAGGCACCACCCGCCAGCATGCCCAGGCGCAGCAAAGTATCTGTCGCCAGGCTGCGGGCCATGCTCACCCGCGCCTCATCGGTTTCCGCTACGCGGATTTCCGCCATGCCGTTCATGTTCGGCTCGCTCACCGGTTTGAGCAGGCTCACTACGCGCACGTTCTGCCCGCGATATTGGGCGTTGTAGAAGCGTGCCAGCGCCGGATAGTCATCGGTGCGCGGCGTTCCCGGCGGTGGCGCCGGCAGGTTTTCGTAACCGGAAATCAGCTTCTGATTGATGTCGTTGACCAGGTAGAAAATTCGCCCGGCACTGTCGTAGGCAAACGTATCGAGGGCCACGTAGGGCACGTCGGCACTCAGGGTGCCGTCGCGCTGGGAGACGCCGGCGGCAATGGTTCGCGCCGAGGCCAACAGGGTCCGGTCATAGGCCGTGTCGGCCGCTTCACGACCGTTCCAGTAGGCGCTCAACCCACTGGCCAGCATCAACACCACCAGCAGCAGCGCCAGGTTCCACAGCAACCGCCAGCGCAGGCTGCTGGGCTTATGCATCGCGGCTTTCCAGCAAGTAACCGAGGCCGCGGAAGGTCACGATGGCGACCGGCTGGCCATCGAGTTTCTTGCGCAGGCGGTGCACGTAGATTTCGATCGCATCGGGGCTGGCCTCTTCATCAAGACCGAACACTTGCGATGCCAGTTGCTCCTTGCTCATCACCCGACCGGGGCGCGCGATCAGGGCTTCGAGTACGGCTTGCTCGCGGGAAGTCAGGGTCAGCAACTCTTCGCCGAGGGTAAAACGCCGGGTTTCCAGGTCGTAGGCCAGCACACCGCAACGCTGAATGCGCTCACCGCCCAGCACACTGCGGCGTAACAAGGCTTTGACCCGGGCTTCGAGTTCGGTCAGTTCGAACGGTTTGGCCAGGTAGTCGTCGGCGCCGAGGTTCAGGCCGTGGACCCTGTCCTTGACGTCGCTGCGGGCGGTCAGCATCAACACCGGCAGGTTCTTGCCCCGCGCCCGCAAACGCGCCAGCACTTCGAAACCATCCATGCGCGGCAAGCCGACGTCGAGGATCGCCATGGCGTATTCCTCGCTGCCCAGCGCCAGGTCGGCTGCCACGCCATCGTGCAGAACGTCCACGGTCAGCCCGGTGCTCTTGAGCGCCTGGGCGACACTTTCGGCGAGCTGCAAATGGTCTTCGACGAGCAGGACACGCATGGATCTTTACCTCATTCCGGGATGGTCGACGCCATTCTCTGGCGCGAAGTTTACAGCCGCAACCGCCGCTGTGAAGCCCGAAAAATCGTGAAAGCCCGATGAAAGGTTAGCGAAAGGTTGGGGCGTTAGAGTCGGCCCACGGATGGTTTCGACTGCCAACCATCGAATCGTAGTTTGAAAGCGTGCTTTGACATGTAACTACCGAAAAACGCCTCGAAGCGTTTTCGTCAATAAGAACAATAACCGAGGTACTGCATCATGCTGTCCACACAGCTCCAGGCCTACCCGTCCCGCCCCTTCTCTCGCTCCCCGATGTTTACGCTTGCCAGCGCCGAAGCCGGCTGCTCGTCGTTCAGTCTGTACGGATTCGAACGCGCCAGCACCGTGCGAAATCGTCGCACCTGAATCATCCCGAAAAACAAAAACTCCAGTGGAGAAAAAAATGAACCGCTCAATGCGCCGTTTCGCCCTCGCCGCCAGCTGCGTGCTGTTCGCCGGCCAACTCATGGCCGAGCCAAAACGCCCGGAATGCATCGCCCCGGCCTCGCCCGGCGGTGGTTTTGACCTGACCTGCAAACTGGCGCAAAGCGCGCTGGTCAACGAAAAACTGCTGACCAAACCGATGCGCGTCACCTACATGCCAGGCGGTGTCGGCGCGGTGGCGTACAACGCGGTGGTCGCCCAGCGTCCGGCCGATGCCGGTACGTTGGTGGCCTGGTCCAGCGGTTCGCTGTTGAACCTGGCCCAGGGCAAGTTCGGTCGTTTCGATGAAACCAACGTGCGCTGGCTCGCTGCAGTCGGCACCAGCTACGGCGCCATCGCGGTGAAGAGCGATTCGCCCTATAAGACCCTCGACGACCTCGTGCAGGCACTGAAGAAAGATCCGAGCAAAGTGGTGATTGGTTCCGGCGGCACCGTCGGCAGCCAGGACTGGATGCAAACCGCGCTGATCGCCAAGGCTGCCGGGATCAACCCCCGTGACCTGCGTTACGTAGCCCTCGAAGGTGGCGGCGAGATTGCCACCGCCCTGCTCGGCGGCCACATCCAGGTCGGCAGCACCGACATCTCCGACTCCATGCCGCACATCCAGAGTGGCGACATGCGCCTGCTGGCGGTGTTCTCCGACAAGCGTCTGGACGAGCCGGAAATGAAGGACATTCCGACCGCCCGCGAGCAAGGCTATGACATCGTCTGGCCGGTGGTGCGCGGCTTCTATCTCGGGCCAAAAGTCAGCGATGAGGACTACGCCTGGTGGAAAGACTCCTTCGACAAACTGCTGGCCTCTCCCGAGTTCGCCAAGCTGCGTGATCAGCGTGAACTGTTCCCGTTCGCCATGACCGGCCCGGAGCTGGACACCTATGTGAAGAAGCAGGTCGCGGACTACAAAGTGCTGGCCAAAGAGTTCGGCCTGATCCAGTGATCGCCTCTGTCTAGCGGCCGCGACTCCGTTTGGCGGAGTCGCGGCACAGGAGTTCCTCATGCTCTTACAACGCATTTTTGCTTCGGTGCTGTTGCTGGCCTGCCTCAGCCTGGTGGCGATGGCCTGGCCCTACCAGGCACCTTTTTCCTACGAACCGATCGGCCCACGCGCATTCCCCCTGTTGATGCTGGGGCTGATGGGCCTGGCGCTGGTTTACATGGTGTATCGCCCCTCGCCGATCAAGCACACCGATGAAGATCCGCCGATGGATCGCGAGACATTGCGCAAAATTGGTGTTTGCGTGCTGTTGCTGCTGGTCTTCGCCGGGCTGTTCGAACCGCTGGGTTTCATCCTCAGCAGCATGCTGATTGGCATTCCAATGGCTCGCCTGTACGGCGGGCGCTGGCTGCCGGGCGCGATCATCATCAGCCTGATGAGCGTCGGCCTGTACCTGCTGTTCGACAAAGTCATGGACGTGCCACTGCCTCTGGGCCTGCTCGACGTTCTGGAGAACTGATATGGATACGCTTGGTTACTTGAGTCACGGCTTCGGCGTCGCACTCACCCCTTACAACCTGGTGACCGCACTCAGCGGCACGCTGATCGGTACAGTCGTCGGCCTGCTTCCGGGGCTGGGTCCGATCAATGGCGTGGCGTTGTTGATCCCGATCGCTTTCGCCCTCGGCCTGCCACCGGAGTCGGCGCTGATCCTGCTGGCCGCGGTTTACCTGGGTTGCGAGTACGGCGGTCGTATCAGTTCGATCCTGCTGAACATCCCGGGCGAAGCTTCCACCGTCATGACCACCCTCGATGGCTACCCGATGGCCCGCCAGGGTCTGGCCGGTGTGGCGTTGTCGTTGTCGGCGTGGAGTTCGTTCATCGGCGCCTTCATTGCGACCTGCGGGATGGTCGTGTTCGCGCCGATGCTGGCGAAATGGGCGATTGCCTTCGGTCCGGCGGAGTATTTCGTACTGATGGTCTTCGCCATTGTCTGCCTCGGCGGCATGGCGGGTGACCGGCCGCTCAAGACCTTCATCGCGGCGCTGATCGGCCTGTTCCTGTCGACCGTCGGCATTGATGCCAACAGTGGCGTTTACCGTTTCACCGGGGACAACATCCACCTCACCGACGGCATTCAATTCGTGGTGCTGGTGCTGGGCCTGTTTTCCATCAGTGAAATCCTCCTGCTGCTGGAAAAAACCCACCGTGGCCAGGAAGCTTTCCAGGCCACCGGCCGGATGCTGTTCAACTTCAAGGAAGCCGCTTCGGTGTTCTGGGTGAACATGCGTTGCGGCGTGCTCGGTTTCATCATGGGCGTGTTGCCGGGTGCGGGCGCAACACTGGCCAGCGCCGTGGCCTACATGACCGAGAAACGTATCGCCGGCCCAAGCGGAAAATTCGGACAAGGCGACAAGCGTGGCCTGGCTGCACCGGAAACCGCCATTGGCGCAGAAGCGTGCGGTGCACTGGTGCCGATGCTGACCCTTGGCGTTCCAGGCTCAGGCACCACGGCCGTGATGATCGGCGCGTTGTCGCTGTACAACATCACGCCGGGCCCACTGCTGTTTCAACAGCAACCGGACATCGTCTGGGGCCTGATCGCTTCGTTGTTCATCGCCAACATCATGCTGGTGATCCTCAACATTCCGATGATCCGGATCTTCACCAAAATCCTTGCCGTACCGAACTGGGCGCTGGTGCCGATGATCGCAATCATCACCGCCATTGGTGTGTACGCCGTGCATGCCACGACCTTCGACCTGTTCCTGATGATCGGCATCGGTATCTTCGGTTACATCCTGCGCAAGCTGGACTTCCCGTTGTCCCCGGTTTTGCTGGGTTTCATCCTCGGTGGCTTGATGGAACAGAACCTGCGTCGGGCGCTGTCGATTTCCAACGGTTCGCTGGATATTCTCTGGTCGAGCGGTATCACCGTCGGTGTCTGGGGGTTGATCGTGGTCATGTTGCTGGTGCCCATTGTGCGCATCTGGCGTAAACGTTCGGTTACCCGGCGCGTCATCGCCGATGTCTGACCGAACACCTTTCAAAGCCTGGTGGGGAACCCCGCTGGTCGGCCTGCTGGGCGGTTACCTCGCCAGCCAGGTCGGCTGGCCTTTGCCGTGGATGGTCGGCTCGTTGCTGGCGATCATCCTCGTGCGCTGCCTGACACCCTGGCAATTGGCCGAAATCCCTGGCGGCCGCAAGTGCGGTCAGTGGATCGTCGGTATCGGTATCGGCCTGCATTTCACTCCTGTGGTGATGGAGCAGGTACTCAGTCATTTCGGTCTGATCTTCTTCGGTGCGTTGGTTACCAGCCTGTCGGCGGTCGTCGGCGTGTGGCTGATGCGCCGTACCGGTGAAGATCGCGCCACGGCGTTCTTTTCCAGCATGCCCGGTGGTTCCGGGGAGATGGTCAACCTTGGCGCCCGCAATGGTGCGGTGCTCAGCCGTGTGGCGGCGGGGCAGAGTTTGCGGGTGTTGGTGGTGGTGCTCTGCGTACCGGCAGCCTTCAAGTACTTGTTGGGCGACGGAGCGCCGATTTCCCACGCCGCCAGCATCGATTGGCGCTGGCTGGCGGTGCTGTTTCCTGCTGGCGCGCTGGCGGCCTGGATCTGGGAACGCCTGCGTCAACCCAACCCCTGGCTGTTCGGGCCGTTGCTGGTCAGCGCGGCAGTCAGCATCGGCTGGGATCTGCACATCGGTCTGCCCAATGGCGGTAGCCAGATTGGCCAATGGTTGATCGGTAGCGGTCTGGGCTGTCACTTCAACCGGCAGTTTTTCCGGCGTGCACCATCGTTCATGGGGCGTACCTTGATCGGCACGGTGCTTACCATGTTGATCGCCACGGCGGCGGCCTTGGGTTTGAGTGCGCTGACCCATCTGGATCTGCGTTCACTGACATTGGGCATGATGCCCGGCGGGATTGCCGAGATGAGCCTGACGGCGGAAACCCTGCAACTGTCGGTGCCTCTGGTGACGGCGATGCAGGTGATGCGGCTATTGTTTGTGTTGTTTCTGGCGGAGCCGTTGTTCAAGTACTGGGACCGCGATCCAACTTCGTAACGAACAATTGCCGTGAGACGGGCGGTATCCAATGAAGCATAGTTTGCTACCATCTCTGGCTTCGGGAGAGGTGAACTGATGCACATCAAAGATCTACAGATAGAAAAATTGCGGTCTTTCGAGAGTGCCACCCTTGAGTTCAATCTGCCGGGGGCCAAAGATCTGCAATACCCCAACGTTAATGTGTTGCTGGGGGACAATGGCCTCGGCAAAACCAGCGTTCTAAGGGCCGTTGCCCTTGCGGTATTGGGGCCCCTCCTGAGTGGCAGTTCCGGCTTTGTACCTGAAGGTCTTATCCGGCGCGCACCGGGAAAAGTCGCTGGCAAAATCAACCTCAACAAAAACAAGGCACGACTGACTGCGCAAATCCTCTCGACAGTGGAAGAAAGACCACCACTTAAAAAAAGCGCATTGACCATGCCCGAAGAGTTTTCGGTAAGCACAGAAATCCGCACCGTCAGCCTGGTTGAGAGGATGAGTTGGAGTATGTCGCCGCAAGACTACGATGAAGCCATCGAAGCAATGCAACTGGATGAAAAGAGCCCTGCCTTTTTCATTGTCGGCTACGGCGCCACCCGTCGCGTAGAAGCGGCAGCCCGAGTTGACGAAAGCGCCCGAACCCGCTCTCGCTTGCGTCGTTATGAACGTGTCGCCGGCCTCTTCGAAGATCACTTGACGCTCATGCCACTGTCTTATTGGCTGCCAGCCTTCGCCGAAGAGAACAAGGGTCGATACACGCAAGTCATCAACCTGATCAACGATCTGCTTCCCCCCGTCTGCCAGATTCAAAGTGTGCCCACGGATCGAGAGCACCTATTCGAAATGAACGGAACAGTACTGCCGTTTCGCGCCTTATCTGACGGATTCAGGGCCTATATCGGCTGGATTGGCGATATGTTGTTCCATGTTTGCCAAGGTGTCTCCAGTGGTTTGAAACTACGAGAGATGCGTGGCGTCATCATGGTTGACGAGATTGATCTGCATCTTCATCCCGAGTGGCAACGCAGTGTGGTCCCTACACTAGCCAAAGCTCTTCCCAATGTTCAGTTCATCCTGACGACTCACAGCCCATTGGTTGTAGGCTCATTGACTTCGCAAAACCTGTTCGTACTGGCAGATGAAAATGGCTCAACCGTTGTCAAGCGCCTACCCGAACATGTACGGGGTAAGAGCGCCGAGCAGATTTTGCTTTCCCCCTACTTCGGCCTTGAAAGCACACGAGCGACTCCAACTGCGGACACCCTGATCAGCTTGGCGCGCAGTGCAGTTTCCGGAGATGCCAAAGCTTCTGTCGACTATCTGAGAGTCCTCGCCGAGGGTATGACCTTCGAAGAAATGGCAAAACCTCAAAAAACCAAAACTACCGCTACTCGTGTCCGACGCCCGCGTGTGACGCCGTCAGAGTCGAAAGAATGATCCGCTATCCAATCTCGGAAGCTGAGCTAATTGCGTTGATCAACGGAGTACAACCGAACTGGATAGGCCGTGCTCAAACGCGAATCCAGCACTACATTGCTGCCGGTGGCTATACCGATGACTCGGACTTTTGGGGGGAAATCAAACACGTCTACATTTCGCTGCAGCATGAAAAATGCGCGTATTGCGAAACCAAGCTTCAGGGAGCCGTATTGGCGAGCAAAGTCCATGAAGTCGAGCACTATCGCCCCAAAAGTGAAGTCAAACCGTGGCCCAATCACAAGGTTGTTCACTGGAAAGACTTCAAGCCTGCCTGGCCCACAGGAGCAGGCAGCAAGGTGGGTTATTACAAGCTCGCGTATCATCATCTGAACTATGCCATCGCCTGCACCCGCTGCAATTCGACGCTCAAGTCGAGTTACTTTCCAATTCGTGGCAAACGCGACATTCAGAATAGTGACCCGGCGAACATGCAAAAAGAGTCTGCCTTGCTGCTCTACCCAATCTCATCGGTCGATCCCGATGACCCGCAAGAACTCATTACGTTCAATGGAGTACTGGCGGTTCCGCGACACAGTGATGGCCCCGCAAACGAACGCGCAGTCACGACTATCGAGTTTTTTCAACTCAATCATGAAGACCTCACATCACGCAGAGCCGTAGAAATCAGGACGCTTTGGTTCGCACTACAGTTGGCTAAAATCAATCCGCAAGACAAACAACTATACGAAGACACAATCGCGTTGATGTGCAGTCCGCAAAGTCCTTTCAGTTCCTGCGTATCAGCCTTTCTTGAACTCACCAAAACGGACTATCCAACGGCAGAAGCGATGGCAAAGCTCATCATCACGGCATTAACGGCAAATCAACCACTAACCGCCTGATGCATAAAGTTCGGGCAATCTGCCTTGAAAGCCGTTGAACCCAGGTACTCAAACCGGCGGCAACCGCCACTCGATCGGCGTCTCGCCATTCTGCTCCAGAAACTTGTTGGTCCGGCTGAAGTGCCCGCAACCAAGGAAGCCGCGATAGGCCGAAAGCGGTGACGGGTGCACCGAGGTCAACACCAGATGCTTGGTGGCATCGATCAGCTTCTGCTTGCTCTGGGCATGGGCGCCCCACAGCATGAACACCAGGTGCGGTTGCTGTTGGCTGACCACTTCAATGACTCGATCAGTGAAAAACTGCCAGCCCTTGTCCTTGTGCGCATTGGCGTTGGCGCGCTCGACTGTCATGGTGGTGTTGAGCATCAGCACCCCCTGATCGGCCCAGCTCTGCAAGTAGCCATGGTTGGGGATGTCAATGTTCAGGTCGCGCTTGAGTTCTTTGTAAATGTTCACCAGCGACGGCGGTGCCGGTACGCCCGGTTGCACCGAGAAGCACAGGCCATGGGCCTGGCCCGGACCGTGATAAGGGTCCTGACCGAGGATCACCACCTTGACCTTGTCCAGCGGCGTGGAATTGAGCGCGTTGAAAATCATCGGCCCCGGCGGATAGATCTCCTTGCCGGCCGCCCGCTCCTGTTGCAGGAAGTTTCGCAACTCTGCCATGTAGGGCTGGTCAAATTCGGCACGCAGTGCCTCCTTCCAGCCCGGTTCGAGTTTGATACGGTCGTCAGCAGTCATGTTTACATCCGGCAAAAACAATGGGGCGAACCCTAGGAAAGCGCATCACGCTTGTCAATTGATCTGACGCAGATCCAGCACTTTCCCACACAGCGATCATACTTAATCCTCAAATTCCCGATCGAGGTCACGATGAATCTGCACTTCGAAGAACTCACCGGCACCGACGGCGCGCGCATCGGCATCGCCAGCCTGGATGCCGAAAAATCCCTGAACGCCCTGTCCCTGCCGATGATCAACGCCCTGCGCGACCGCCTGGAAGCCTGGGCCAAGGATCCGCAGATCGTCTGCGTCCTGCTGCGCGGCAACGGCGCCAAGGCCTTTTGCGCCGGCGGCGAAGTGCGCAGCCTGGTGGAGGCCTGTCGCGTCCATCCGGGTGAAGTACCGCCACTGGCCGCGCAGTTTTTTGCGGCGGAATATCGCCTGGACTTCAAACTTCATACCTACCCGAAGCCGTTGGTCTGCTGGGGCCACGGCTATGTACTGGGCGGGGGCATGGGGTTGTTGCAAGGGGCAAGCATCCGCGTTGTCACGCCGAGCAGCCGGTTGGCCATGCCCGAGATCAGCATCGGCCTGTACCCGGACGTTGGCGCCAGTTGGTTTCTGTCGCGCCTGCCCGGCAAGCTCGGATTGTTCCTGGGCCTGACCGGTGCGCACATGAACGGCCG
This sequence comes from Pseudomonas sp. GM74, assembly GCF_000282455.1. GTDB lineage: Bacteria > Pseudomonadota > Gammaproteobacteria > Pseudomonadales > Pseudomonadaceae > Aquipseudomonas. Next base: position 20,803 of record NZ_AKJG01000074.1, on the reverse strand, counting down.
CGATGCCATCGACCTGGACCTGGCCGATCGCTTCCTGCTCGATGAGCAGCAGCCGGAATTGATCGAAGGCCTATTGCAATTGAACTGGCAGGAACAGACACCCATGCAGCTCAACAGCCTGCTCAAGGCCTTGCAGCAGGAAGCCGTGGCACAGATGCCCGAAGCTCAGTGGCTGCCGCGGCGCCAGCAGATCGACGAACTGCTGGATGTCAGCGACGTGCGTTGCGCCTGGAAGGCCATCAGCGCCTTGCGCGATCACACCGACCTGTTGCTGAGCCGCGCAGCCAGAACCCTGAGCGAAGGCGCGCCGCTGACCGCTCATCTGGTGTGGGAGCAGATCATCCGCGCCCGGCACCTGTCGCTGGCCGAAGTCTTCCAGATGGAATACACCCTGAGCCTCAACTGCTGTCGTCATCCGGAATTCAGCGAAGGCGTACGTGCCCGGTTGATCGACAAGGACCAGAAACCGCACTGGCACTGGCCGGACATCAACAACGTGCCGGACGCGGTGGTAGAGGCGCATTTTCACAAAGCGTGGGAGGGTCGGCATCCGCTGGCGGATTTGTCCGAATACTGAAAACTGCACACCACATTCAGAGTTGAGTTTTATACAGAGCTATCGGTGGCCACCCCGCCCGCTGCGATAGCCGCGACCGTTACCGCGATAGTCGTTGTTCCAGGTCCCGCGGTTACGGCCGTCCCAGCCATGGTTCTGATGCATGCGGTAGTCGCCCCGCGACGGCTGATAGTAACGAGGGGCCGACTGGTAATGGCGCGAGGGTTGATACATCCGCGGCTGCGAGTAATAGCGCGACGGTTGATAGATTCGCGGCTGCGAGTAATAGCGCGACGGTTGATAGATTCGCGGCTGTGAGTAATAGCGCGGTGTCGGCTGGTAATACCGCGCTGGCGGCACGTAGTACCGGGGCGGCGGTGTGTAGTAACCGCCACCATTGTAGTAGTAGGAACTCCCCCCGGCGTAATGGGTCGGCGCCGGCGAGGTATAGACTTCGGAACTGTAGTAGCTGCCTCCTTCATCGTAATAAGGCACGCACCCACCAAGGGATAATCCCAACACAGCAAGCAGAAGAATTCGGCGCAGCTTTTTTTGACAGAGCATGGCGGCCTCCTGGACCGCGGGCAAGCCACACCAGCGATGCTGGCAGGCGACAGTCAAATGTTCAATGACTGTCGAAATATCAGACACCGAATTCGGAATCTGGTGCGTCATTGAAACAAGTAGAAACATCTGGCCGATGAAAGGTTTTTCATCCATTCACGCCCTGATTAATGGTGACCACCGCGATGGCCACCGCCGTGATAGCCGTGGCCACGGTAGTAACCATGCCCACCGTAGTAATAGGCGCGATAGCCACCGTAGTAACGCGGCCCGTAGTAACCGTAGTAATAGGGCGAGTAGTAGCCGGGGTAGTAATAAGGTCCCCCGTAGACGTCGGCAGGACCGTAGTAGTAGCAGCCAGACAATCCGAGACCGAGCACTGCACCCAACAACAATCGACGTAACATGGCGGCCTCCGTAAAGACCTGTGACAGCAGTCGGCACACACCGACTTACACCTGTTTTGACTGGCAATCCCCTGCCAAGTGCGACGGTGCACCCACCTCCTGATCAGCGGCGGACAGGTTCCAATGCGGTGCACCAGCGCACCATCACAAGGCAGTGTGTCTTTCCCATTAACACCGTCGACCTGCCTGCCCCCCACGCTAGAGCGCTCGGGCCAACTTGGCACGCCTCTCGCTTTAGTAAGACCGTGCAGGAGTCACTACAGGTTCGCGGCACCACAATTTGCAATGGCTGACTAGGGTTCCGGCTCGCAATCGCGAGTGACTGGTCCGAGAGTTGGCGACCTCCAGTTGAGGTTACACGGCGGGACAAAAGCCCGGGAGACAAGCCACCGTTAGCGGTGCCGCTGCCTTCCTGTCCGTCCTTGATCAACTGGAGAACCACCATGTCCCAGCTTCGTTTACCCTCCCTGCTCGCCGCTGCGTTCGCCGCCCTCGTGAGCTTCTCGTCCCAGGCCGCCCAGAAAGACCACTTCAGCGTGTGCTGGACGATCTACGCCGGCTGGATGCCCTGGGAATATGCCGGCAGCCAGGGCATCGTCGACAAATGGGCAAAGAAGTACGGCATCAAGATCGATGTGGTGCAACTCAATGACTACGTCGAATCCATCAACCAGTACACCGCCGGCCAGTTCGACGGTTGCACTATGACCAACATGGACGCGCTGACCATTCCGGCCGCCGGTGGCGTCGACAGCACTGCGTTGATCGTCAGCGATTTCTCCAACGGCAACGACGGCATCGTACTCAAGGGCGAAGGCAGGAAAGTCGCCGACCTCAAGGGCATGGACGTCAATCTGGTCGAACTCTCGGTCTCTCACTACCTGCTGGCCCGGGCCCTGGATTCGGTGGACCTCACCGAGAAAGACCTGAAAGTGGTCAACACCTCCGACGCCGATATCTCGGCCGCCTTCAACACCGATCAGGTCAACGCCGTCACCACCTGGAACCCGATGCTCTCGGACATCAAGGCCAAGCCTGCGGTGACCGAAGTCTTCAACTCCAGCCAGATCCCCGGTGAAATCATGGACATGATGGTGGTCAACTCCCAGACCCTCAAAGACAACCCGGCCCTCGGCAAGGCACTGACCGGCGCCTGGTTTGAAGTGGTCGAGTTGATGAGCGCGAAAAACGCCGCCGGCAAAGCCGCCCTGGAGCACATGGCCAAAGCCTCGGGCACTGACCTGGCGGGTTTCCAGGCGCAACTGGACACCACCAAATTGTTCGCCACCCCGAAAGAAGCCCTGGCGTTCAGTACCAGCAAGCAACTGCCGGAAACCATGCGCAAGGTCGCCGAGTTCTCCTTCCAGCATGGCTTGCTGGGTGAAGGCGCCAAGGACACCAGCGCGGTCGGCATGGCCTTCGCCAACGGCGTGACCAGCGGCGACAAGGGCAACCTCAAGCTGCGCTTCGACCCGAGCTACGTGCAGATGGCCGCCGACGCCAAGCTGTAATCAGGAGAACCGGCCATGCGCCTGATCAACCGTCACCCGGACCGCCCTAGTCGCCTGCTGCTGGTGATCCTGCCGTTCGCCCTGGTGCTGTTCGCCTACTTCATGGGCTCGGCCGAGCGACTGGCGGAAAACCCCAACGACAAGCTGCTGCCCAGCGCCGTGCAGATGACCGATGCGGTGAAACGCCTGGCGTTCGTCGCCGACAGCCGCACCGGCGAATTCCTGCTCTGGCAGGACACGGCGTCCAGCCTGCAGCGTCTGGCCATTGGCCTGGGCATCAGCGCCCTGGCCGGGCTGTGTCTGGGCATCGCCGCCGGTACCCTGCCATTGTTCGGTGCGCCGTTGTCACCCTTGCTGACCGTGCTGTCGATGGTGCCACCACTGGCGATCCTGCCGATCCTGTTCATCGTCTTCGGCTTGGGTGAGTTGTCGAAAGTGATGCTGATCGTCATCGGCATCACCCCGGCGCTGGCCCGGGACCTGGAACAGCGTGCCCGGGAAATTCCCGTGGAGCTGCTGATCAAGGCCCAGACCCTTGGCGCCTCCACCTGGACCCTGATGCTGCGGGTGGTGTTGCCGCAACTGTTGCCACGGCTGTTGATCTCGCTGCGACTGATGCTCGGCTCGGCGTGGCTGTTCCTGATTGCCGCCGAAGCCATCGCCTCCACCGATGGCCTCGGCTACCGGATTTTCCTGGTGCGCCGCTACCTGGCGATGGACGTGATCTTGCCCTACGTGGTGTGGATCACTTTGCTCGCCTGGCTGATGGATTGGGGGCTCAAACGCCTGACCCGGCGTGCGTTCCCCTGGTATGAGGGGGCCGCCAAATGAGCTTCATCACCGTTAAAAACGTCTGGCAGCAATACGCTGATCAAGTGGTGCTCGAAGGTCTCAACCTGAACGTCAACGAAGGTGAGTTCTGCACCCTGGTGGGTGCCTCCGGTTGCGGCAAATCGACCTTCCTGCGCCTGCTGCTCGGCCAGGAACAAGCCAGTCGCGGCGAAATCCTGCTCGACGGCCAACCGCTGGCCGGTGAGCCGGATGCCAGCCGTGGCGTGGTGTTCCAGCGCTACTCGGTGTTCCCGCATTTGAGCGTGCTGGACAACGTCGCCCTCGGCCTTGAACTGCCACGCTCGCGTTTGCTTGGACGCCTGTTCGGCACAGCGAAAAAAGAGGCCCGCGAACAGGCTTCGGTGCTGCTGCACAAAGTCGGTCTCGGCCACTCGCTGGACAAGTACCCGGCGCAACTCTCCGGCGGCATGCAACAACGGCTGGCCATCGCCCAGGCGCTGATCATGAAGCCGCGGGTATTGCTGCTCGACGAACCGTTCGGCGCCCTCGACCCGGGGATCCGCAAAGACATGCACGCCTTGCTCCTGGAGCTGTGGCGCGAGACCCGGCTGACAGTGTTCATGGTTACCCATGACCTGTCCGAAGGCTTCAGCCTCGGCACACGCCTGCTGGTGTTCGACAAGGTCCGTCTCGACCCGCATGCGCCCGGCCGCTATGGCGCACGCATCACCTACGACATCCCTTTGAACAGCGACCGCCGCACCCACCGTGCCGCCGTCGACGCCCTGCCAGTGCAACTGGCGGGCTCACTTCGAACCGCTTGAGAGGGTTTTGCCCATGACTGATTCGACCCAAATGTTCCCGCCCTTCGCCGAAGAAATGCTCCCCGGCGGCGGCCATCGTTCCTTCGTCTTGAAACGTGGCCAACTGTTGCGCCTGACCGACATTCGCGGTGGCGCCAACGTCAGTCTGACGCTGCTCAACGCCAACGAAAAAACCGAGCGCCTGAACCTGCCCGACAGCCTCAAATGCCAACACACCGCCAAGCTCACCGCCGGCCACTGCCTGTACTCGGACATGGGCCGCGTGCTGGCCGCCATCACAGCTGACACCTGCGGCTGGAGCGACAGCCTCGGCGGCGTGCTCTGCGCGGAAGAGGTCGCCGAAAAATACGGTGCGGGCCGCTATCAGGAACGGCGCAACGGATTCTTCCGCAACGGCACCGACAACCTGTTGGTGGAGCTGGGCAAGTGGGGGCTGGGCCTGTCCGACCTGCTGATGACCCTCAACCTGTTCAGTCGCGTGAACGTCGATGACGCCGGGCGCTTCCATTTCGCCGAGGGCAATTCCAAGGCTGGCGACTACATCGAGTTGTACGCGCCGATGGACACCCTGGTGGTGCTCACCGCCCTGCAGCACCCGATGGATCCGTCGCCGGAATATGCACCGAAACCGCTGAAGCTCAGCTGGATGAACGCCGACGCCAGCATCGCCGAACACTGCCGTACCTCGCGCCCGGAAAACGAGCGCGGCTTCATCAACACCGACCGTTTGTTTGCCTGAGGATCGCTGCCATGTCACTCGCAATCGCCACCGTTCCACAGTCGCCTGAAACGGCCGTCTACCGCACCACCATCCCCGCCGGCGAACCCTGGCTGATGGAGGTCAAGGCCGGACAGACCCTGCGCATCCTCGACCTGGAAGGCAACCAGGCTGTCGACACCTTGTTCTACAGCGTCGCCAATCCCAGGGAGCGCTACGACGTGCAGCGCACCCTGCGTCGGCAAAACAGCGTGTACCTGAGCACCGGCAGCGTGCTCTATTCCAACCTCGGCAAGCCGATGCTGACCATCGTCGCCGACACTTGCGGGCGTCACGACACCCTGGGCGGCGCCTGCGCACAAGAGAGCAACACCGTGCGCTACGCCCTGGAAAAACGCTACATGCACAGCTGCCGCGACAACTACCTGCGCGCCTGTGCTCACGATGGCCGGCTGGGCAAGGGCGACATCGGGCCGAACATCAACTTCTTCATGAACGTACCGGTCACTGCCGACGGCGGGCTGACGTTCGAAGACGGAATTTCCGCGCCGGGCAAGTACGTCGACCTGCGGGCCGAGATGGACGTGATCGTGCTGATCTCCAACTGCCCGCAACTGAACAACCCGTGCAACGCCTACAACCCCACTCCTGCGGAGCTGCTGGTATGGAACTGAAACTCCCGAGACTGCGCCGTTGGTTGTTTGCCTTGTGCCAGGCCCGTTCGGGGCAGTGCCTGAAAAAGTAAAAACACTGAGTAACCCTGTGGGAGCGAGCTTGCTCGCGATAGCGGTGTGTCAGTCACCATCAATGTTGAAAGTGCTGACGTCATCGCGAGCGAGCTCGCTCCCACAGGGGTTCGGCGGTGAATTGAAGAAATCTGATTCTGCCACCGGGGACGACCCCGGTGCCTTTCGAAAAACTGCGGGACGGCCCGCATCCCAGTCGAGGCTGATGCGCTATCGCCTCCGGGGGTTATGCCATGTTCGAAAAAGTCCTGATTGCCAACCGTGGCGCCATTGCCTGCCGCATCCTGCGGACCTTGCGGGAGCTGCAAGTGCCGGGCGTTGCCGTGTACTCCGAAGCCGATGCCGCCAGCCTGCACATCCTGCAAGCCGATGAGGCCCACAGCCTCGGTGAGGGTGCAGCGGCCGGAACTTACCTGGCGGTCAACAAGATCCTCGCCATCGCCAAGTCCACCGGCGCCACCGCGATCCATCCCGGCTACGGCTTTCTCTCGGAAAACGCCGCGTTCGCCGAAGCCTGCGAGGCCGTCAACATTGCCTTTATCGGACCGACACCCGAACAACTGCGGGTGTTCGGCCTCAAGCACACCGCACGCGCCCTGGCCAAACAACACGGCGTGCCGATGCTCGAAGGCACCGAACTGCTCGACAGCCTCGATGCCGCGCTGCTGGCTGGTGAACAGGTCGGCTACCCGGTGATGCTCAAGAGCACCGCTGGCGGTGGCGGCATCGGCATGCGCGTATGCCGCAGCGCGGCCGAGTTGAGCGAATCCTTCGAAGCGGTCAAGCGCCTGGGCCAGAACAATTTCAGCGACGCCGGAGTGTTCATCGAGAAGTACATCCAGCGCGCCCGGCACCTGGAAGTGCAGGTGTTCGGCGACGGTCACGGTGACGTGATCGCCCTCGGCGTGCGTGATTGCTCGGTGCAACGACGCAACCAGAAAGTCCTCGAAGAAACCCCGGCGCCGAACCTGCCCGACGGCATGGTCGAAGAGCTGTGCACAGCGGCGATCAAATTGGCCAAGGCAGTGAATTACCGCAGCGCCGGCACCGTGGAGTTTGTGTTCGACAGCGAGGCCCGGCGCTTTTACTTCCTGGAAGTGAACACCCGTTTGCAGGTGGAACACGGTGTCACCGAACAGGTGTGGGGTGTCGACCTGGTGCGCTGGATGGTGCAACTGGCGGCCGGTGATCTGCCGCCCCTGAGCGAACTGATGCAAGGTTTGAAACCGGTGGGCCATGCGATCCAGGCGCGGTTGTATGCCGAAGATCCGGGCCGCGACTTTCAACCGAGTCCAGGCTTGCTTACTGCCGTGGATTTCCCGGTGGCCAATGGCATTGAACTGCGTATCGACACCTGGGTCGAAGCTGGCTGCGAGATTGCGCCCTACTTCGACCCGATGATCGCCAAGGTCATCAGTTGGGCCCCGACTCGCGAAGAGGCCACCGCTGACCTGCATCAGGCGCTGGGGGCCAGCCTGCTCTACGGCGTGGAAACCAACCGCGATTACCTGCGGCAGATTCTGCTCGATGCACCTTTCGCCAGTGGCCAGCCGTGGACCCGTTGCCTGGAAGGCCTGGTGTATCAAGCCAACACCTTTGAAGTGCTCAGCGCCGGTACGCAAACCAGCGTTCAGGACTATCCCGGCCGTCTCGGTTACTGGGCGGTTGGCGTGCCGCCATCGGGGCCGATGGACAACCGGGCGCTGCGTCTGGGTAACCGTTTGCTGGGCAATGACGAAGGCGCGGCGGCGCTGGAAGTCACCATGAGCGGGCCGTTGTTGCGCTTCAATTGCGAGGCGGTGGTGGCGGTGACTGGCGCGGTGATTCCATTGTTGCTCAACGGTGAACGCGTACCGATGAACACGGCACTGCTGATTCCAGCGGGCGCGGCGTTGAGCCTTGGCACCATCGCAGGCGCAGGCGCCCGCAGCTATCTGTGCCTGCGTGGCGGCCTGCAGGTACCGGATTATCTGGGCAGCAAAAGCACCTTCACCCTGGGTCAGTTTGGTGGTCACGGCGGTCGCGCGTTGCGCGCCGGTGATGTGTTGCACCTGCCAGCCCTCAATGACCGCAGTGCCGGTCAGCAACTGGCTGACGAGCAGGTCACCGACCTGCCGGCGATTCGGCAGATTCGCGTGATCTACGGCCCTCACGGTGCCCCGGAATACTTCACGGAAAACTACATCGGCACCTTCTTCGCCACGCAGTGGGAAGTGCATTTCAACTCCAGCCGTACCGGCATTCGCTTGATCGGACCGAAGCCTGAGTGGGTGCGCGCCGACGGCGGTGAAGCCGGTTTGCATCCGTCGAACATCCACGACAATCCTTATGCGATCGGCGCGGTGGATTTTACCGGTGACATGCCGGTCATCCTCGGCCCGGATGGCCCGAGCCTTGGCGGGTTCGTGTGCCCGGTGACGGTGATCGAGGCGGATCTTTGGCAACTTGGGCAGCTCAAGGCCGGGGACAAGGTGCAGTTTGTGCCGGTAGATTTGCAGACTGCCCGATCACTGGCCCGCAAATGGGATACCTGTGGGAGCTGGCTTGCCAGCGATGAGGCCCGACCCGACACCGCATCAACTTCATCGCTGGCAAGCCAGCTCCCACAGGGTATTAAGTCGCCTGTTGTTTTGGAGTTGGGTCAGGGAGACACGCAACTGGTCGCGAGGCTGTCGGGCGATACTCACCTACTGCTCGAAATCGGCGCCCCGGAACTGGACCTGGTCCTGCGCTTCCGCGCCCACGCTCTGATGCAGGCGCTGGAAAGCAAAGTCCTGCACGGCGTGATCGACCTGACGCCGGGCATCCGTTCGCTGCAAATCCACTATCAGCCCGAGCAACTGCCGCTGTCCGACCTGCTCGGCATCGTCGCTGGCGAATGGGACGCCGTGTGCGCCGCCAAGGACCTGCAAGTGCCCTCGCGCATCGTGCATCTACCACTATCCTGGGACGACCCTGCGTGCCAGTTGGCCATCGAGAAATATATGACCACGGTGCGCAAGGACGCGCCGTGGTGCCCGAGCAACCTGGAGTTCATCCGCCGCATCAACGACCTGCCGAACCTCGACGAAGTGCAGCGCACGGTGTTCGACGCCAGTTACCTGGTGATGGGCCTGGGCGACGTCTACCTCGGCGCACCGGTCGCCACCCCGCTCGACCCGCGCCATCGCCTGGTAACCACCAAGTACAACCCGGCGCGCACCTGGACCGCGGAAAACTCTGTGGGCATCGGTGGCGCCTACATGTGCGTCTACGGTATGGAAGGCCCCGGCGGCTATCAGTTTGTCGGGCGCACGTTGCAGATGTGGAACCGCTACCGCGAAGTTACCGCGTTCGATGGCAAACCCTGGTTGCTGCGGTTTTTCGACCAGATCCGTTTCTACCCGGTCAGCGCCGATGAACTGCTGCGCATCCGCCGGGATTTCCCCCTCGGGCGCTTCGACCTGAACATCGAGCACAGTCAGTTGAACCTGGCGGATTACCAGGCGTTCCTGGCCCGGGAAGCCGAGACCATCGACGCGTTTCGCGATCAGCAAAAAGGCGCATTCAATGCCGAGCGCGAACGCTGGATCGCCAGTGGCCAGGCGCATTTCGACAGTGAAGAACCGGCTCCGGAGGCCACCGAAGATGCACCGCTGGCAAACGGCCAACAGAGCATCGACAGCCACATCGCCGGCAACCTCTGGCAGGTCCAGGTCGAAGCCGGCAACCGCGTCGAGGCCGGCGATGTGCTGGTGATCCTGGAGTCGATGAAGATGGAAATTCCCTTGCTCGCGCCAATGGCCGGCGTGGTGCGCGAGATTCGCGTGCAACCGGGTTCGGCGGTGCGCGCCGGGCAGCGTGTCGTGGTGCTGGAACTCGACTGAACCCATTCTGAAAAGGACTCATGCCATGAACATCAATCTGCAACTCGACGCCCTGCGCGACGCTTATCGCGACGGCCGCACCACGCCACGGCAATTGCTGCTGCAACTGCGGGACAAAGCCGCCGCGCTGAACCCGGACTATCACCTGTTCATCCACTTGCTCAGTGTCGATGAACTGGAGCCCTACCTCGCTGCCCTCGACGGTCGCGACTTCGACAGCCTGCCGCTGTACGGCGTGCCGTTTGCGATCAAGGACAACATCGACCTGGCGGGCATTCCGACCACCGCGGCGTGCCCGGCATTCGCCTACGTGCCGGAGCGTTCGGCGACCATCGTCGAACAATTGCTGGCCCTTGGTGCGATCCCGTTGGGCAAGACCAACCTCGACCAGTTCGCCACGGGGCTCAACGGCAGCCGCTCACCGTACGGCGTGTGCCCCAACAGCATATTGCCGGAGTATCCCTCGGGCGGTTCCAGCGCCGGATCGTCGCTGGCGGTGGCGCTCGGGGTCGCGAGTTTTGCGCTGGGCACCGACACCGCCGGCTCCGGGCGGGTGCCGGCGGCGTTGAACAACCTGGTCGGCCTGAAAGCCACCAAGGGCCTGATCTCGACGGCCGGCGTGGTTCCGGCCTGTCGTACGCTGGATTGTGTCACCACTTTCACCGCCACGGCGCGGGAGGCCAGTCAGTTGCTGGCGCTCACCGCACGCCTCGACCCACGGGACGAATACAGCCGCAGCAATCCACTGTGGAACGACGGCTCGGCGTTCGGTACACCACGCCCCTTCCGTTTCGGCGTACCCCGTGCACAGGACCTGCAATTCTTCGGTTGCCCTGAAGGCCCGCTGTTGTTCGGTGATGCCATCGACCGCCTCAAGGCCCTGGGCGGCGAAGCGGTGGAACTGGACCTGTCGCCGTTCCTGGAGGCCGCACGCTTGCTCTATGAAGGCCCGTGGGTGGCCGAACGCTACAGCGTGACCGGGGAGTTGATGGCGCAAAAACCCGAGGCCGTGTTGCCGGTGATTCGCGCCGTTTTGGCCAAGGCACCCGCTGTCGATGGCGTACAAACTTTCCGCGCCCAATACCGGCTGCAAGCGCTCAAAGCCCTGTGTGACACAGCGCTGGAAGGCCTGGATTGCGTCGTCACACCGACCATCGGCCGTCCGGTGACGCTGGCGGAACTCGAGGTCGAACCGGTGCTGCGCAATTCGCAACTGGGCTACTACACCAACTTCATGAACCTGCTCGACTTCGCCGCCGTCGCCGTGCCCAGCGCATTCATGGACAACGGCATGCCCTGGGGCGTGACGCTGTTTGGCCGCGCCTTCACCGATCAGTATCTGTTGAGCGTGGCGGATGCCCTGCAGCGCCAGCAGGGCCTGGCCGCGCCTGCACCGGCGACGATTGCCCGCCATGATCGGGCGCGGCTGGTGGTCTGCGGTGCGCACCTGGACGGGTTGGCGTTGAACTGGCAGCTCAAGCAGCGCGGTGCCCGTTTGATGGAAACGACATTCAGCTCGCCGGATTATCAACTCCATGCCCTGGCCGGCGGCCCGCCGTTTCGTCCGGGCATGGTCCGCGTGAAGGATGGCGGCGTGGCGATTGCGGTGGAGGTCTGGGAGTTGCCGAGCAGCGAGTTGGGGTCGTTCCTGACCGGGATTCCGGCGCCATTGGGGTTGGGCAAGGTACAACTGGCGGATGGTCGCTGGGAGAGCGGGTTTATCTGCGAGGCCTATGGGCTGGAGGGCGCGGTGAACATCAGCCATTTGGGCGGGTGGCGGGCCTACCTGAAAAATCTGCGTTGATCTCTCGATTCGCGGGCAAGCCCGCTCCCACAAGGACCGCGCTGTACCTGTGGGAGCGGGCTTGCCCGCGAAGGCGTCGGCTCAGGCACCACAGCCCTTGATGCTTGCCGATTCATTCTGCAAATGCCGCAGTTTTTCCCCTGCAGTGCCATTAGAATGCCTGCCATCGGACCACTGCCAACGGAACTGCCATGCCGCTTCGCTCGCCGCTGTACTCTCAACGTTCGTTGGTACTCACGCTGGTCGCGTTGCTGGGCGCAGGTTTCCTCGCCACCTCCTTCCTCAGTTACTACGCCTCCCGGGCCTCGATCCGCGACAACATCGTCAACACCGAACTGCCGCTGACGTCGGACACGGTCTACTCGGAAATCCAGAAAGACCTTGTCAGGCCGATCCTGATTTCCTCGATGATGGCCCGCGACACCTTCATGCGCGACTGGGTGGTCAACGGTGAGAAAGACTCTGACCAGATGACCCGTTACCTCAACGAGGTCATGACCCACTACGGCGCCTACACCGCGTTCTTCGTCTCCAACACCAGCCTGACCTACTACCATGCCAAGGGTGTGTTCAAGCAGGTCAAGACCACCGAGCCCCGCGATGCCTGGTACTTTCGCGTGCGGGACATGAAGGATCCGTACGAGATCAACGTCGACCCGGACCTCGCCAACAAGGACAACCTGACCTTCTTCATCAACTACAAGGTCTACGACTACAACAGCCGATTCATCGGCGCGGCCGGGGTTGGCCTGACCGTCGACGCCGTGATCAAGTTGATCGACAAGTACCAGCAACGTTATCAACGCAGTGTGTATTTCGTCGACAACTTCGGGCGCCTGGTGCTCACCGGCGCCGAAGGGGGGCCGCAGGGTGCGCACATCGGGCAGAAACTCAGCGAACTCGACAGCATGAAAGACCTGGTCAGCCGGCTGCCCAAACCCCACAGCGGCAGTTACGAATACTCCGTGCAGGGCCAGGGGCATTTCCTCAACGTGCGGTTTATCCCGGAGCTGAACTGGTACCTGTTCGTCGACAAACGCGAAGACAGCGCCCTTGGTGAAATCCGCCAGTCGCTGTACCTCAACCTGTTGATCTGCCTGCTGGTGACCTTGATCGTGCTGGCCTTGCTCAACCGGGTGATCAAACGCTATCAGGACAAGATCCAGGCCCAGGCCATCCTCGACAGCCTGACCGAACTGCCCAACCGTCGTGGCTTCGACCTGCTGGCCGCGCAAGCCATGCACGAAGCCCGGCGCGAGCCCAGGCCCCTGACCGCCTTGCTGCTGGACCTCGACCATTTCAAGGCGTTGAACGACACCTACGGCCACCTGGCCGGCGACCAGGTACTGACCGGTTTCGCCCGGGATCTGGAAAGTTGCCTGCGGCACTCCGACATCGTCTGCCGCTGGGGCGGTGAAGAGTTCATCGTGCTGCTCAAGGACACCGACGGTAAGACCGGTCTGATGATTGCCGAGAAAATTCGTCAGCACGTGGAACAACAGCTCTATGCCTACAACGACAAAGCCTTGCAACTGACAGTGAGCATCGGCCTCACCACCCTGCAGCCCGATGACACCTTGCACAGCCTGCTGTCACGGGCGGATCATGCGATGTATCGTGCCAAGCAAACCGGCCGTAACCGCACCTGCGTGGAAAAACCTCACTCCAGCTATGAACCAGCCTGACCTCTGCCCCGCCTGCGGCGCCCCCAACGACTGCACCCTGGCCGACCCGCGAACCGCTGACCGCGCCTGCTGGTGCTACGGCGTCAGCATCGACCCGGCCGTGCTCCAGGCGCTGCCGGCGGAACTGCGCGACGCCTCGTGTCTGTGCCCGCGCTGTGCCGAGGTCGAGGCGCAGTTGCAAGCAGCGTCCGGGTCGATCAAGTAAGATGCGCGCCCCTTTCCCTACCGATCCTTAAGTCATGCGTGTCGACCGTTTCCTCAGCAACCTGCCGTGCTTCAACCGTAAGCAGGTGCGCCTGTTGCTGGTGGAAAAACGCGTCAGGGTTGACGCAAAAGTCGTCAGCGACCCGCACAGCGAAGTCCGCGAATTCAGCCGAGTCGAAGTCGACAACGAAGTACTGCAACTCGGCAAACCCCTGCGCCACTTCATGTTGCACAAGCCCGCCGGATGCGTCAGCGCCACCCGGGATCCGCAGCACCCGACCGTGCTCGATCTGATCCAGGAACCGGACAAGGACGAACTGCACATCGCCGGACGCCTGGACTTCAACACCACCGGCCTGATGCTGATCACCAACGACGGCAGCTGGTCGCGGCGCCTGACCCAACCGCAGACCAAACTGCCCAAGGTCTATTACGTCGAGACCGAGCAGGACATCGGCCCCGAATACGCGATCACGTTCAGCCAAGGGCTGTACTTCGCCTTCGAAGACCTCACCACGCAACCGGCCGGGCTAGAGCTGCTCGGGCCAAAATGCGCACGCCTGAGCATCGTTGAGGGCCGTTATCACCAGGTCAAGCGCATGTTCGGCCACTTCAACAACAAGGTGATGCGCCTGCACCGCGAACGCATGGGGCCGCTGGTGCTCGACGACGCGTTGAAACCGGGCGAATACCGGCCACTGAGCGCTGAAGAGATCGGATCGATCTAAGCAGGCGACCGCCGAGCAGAAAGTTGTCGAACAATTTACCAACGGCACTTGCGCGATGACGTGACCCCTGCTTGAATCAGGACGTCGGCCGAAATGTGACCGACGAGTCACCACATACTTCTAAGAAACTTTTTGCCGGTAGGAACCCTTGGGTTCCGGCCTCATCCGGCAGACTGCCCGCCAATAACAATACCCGTCGACCGGACTGCAATGGATCGACATGGGCCTCTCAAATTCCAGGCGTATGCCTACCTGTCACAAAGCTCGTGCAATCTCTATTTGCGCGCATACCCGCTTGCCAGGAGTCTTATGACATGAGGCCAGAAATCGCTGTGCTGGATATACAGGGTCAGTATCGGGTTTACACGGAGTTCTATCGCGCAGACGCCGCAGAGAAGACCATTATCTTGGTCAACGGCTCGATGGCCACGACTGCGTCGTTTGCACAAACCGTGAAAAACCTCCATCCGCAGTTCAACGTCGTCTGCTACGACCAGCCCTACGCGGGCCGGTCAAAAGCCCACAACCTGCATGAAAAAATGCTCACCAAGGAAATCGAAGGGCAGATCCTTCTTGAGCTGATCGACCACTTCGCCGCCGAACACGTGCTGTCGTTCTCCTGGGGCGGTGCGGCGACCATGATGGCGTTGTCGCAACGGCCACGGCGCATCGAAAAAGCCGTGATCAGCTCGTTCTCCCCGGTGATCAACGCGCACATGCTCGACTACCTCGAGCGCGGCGTCGAACACCTCGGCAACCTGGACCGCGACCGGGTCGGACACCTGGTGAACGACACCATCGGCAAACACCTGCCGTCGCTGTTCAAGCGCTTCAACTATCGCCACGTCAGCTCCCTGGCCGAACATGAGTACGGGCAGATGCACTTCCACATCAATGACGTGCTGCACAGCGACCGCCAGTGCTACCTGCACGCGGCGAAGAAAATCGACGTGCCGGTGCTGTTCCTCAACGGCGAATGGGACGAATACACCGCCGCCGACGACGCCCGGTTGTTCGCCGGCCATGTGCAACACAGCACGTTCAGCACCATTCAGGCTACCGGCCACTTTCTCGACATGGAGCACAAAGCCGCCTGCCGAGACAGCCGCAACGCACTGATGGGCTTCCTGAAACCAGCGCAACACGAAAGCCGACCGCGTTACCACAACGTCCAGGAACACCATGCATTGGCA
The DNA here is from genome assembly GCF_000282455.1 of Pseudomonas sp. GM74. GTDB lineage: Bacteria > Pseudomonadota > Gammaproteobacteria > Pseudomonadales > Pseudomonadaceae > Aquipseudomonas. The sequence goes on along the minus strand of NZ_AKJG01000074.1, from coordinate 5,205 downwards.
GGCTGAAGTAGCGTCATCGCGAGCAAGCACCGCCCTGCTGCGTTAAACGCATTCTGCAGGCGCGAGGCTTGCCCGCGATCGACCGTCAAACGGTCCGGGCTTTTTTGTCACATCTGCGTTAAGCCCGCTCCACGTAAAGAAAAACTTCAAATCCGCGGCCGTATCTGGTACAAAGTCAGCGCTCTGAGCGGGTGTCGTATAATGGCATTACTCCAGCTTCCCAAGCTGATAACGAGGGTTCGATTCCCTTCACCCGCTCCAATCGAATTTTGATCTCACGTCAGGGTGGTTTTGACGGGGGATGTAGAGACAGAAAAAACCGGTCCAAGTGGCCGGTTTTTTTGTGGGTGGGATTTGGGGGGGACTCGCTGGTATAGGGACTCCTCCTCATCCGAACCTTGCGCAACTTTTTTCGTTTAGAAGGCTTACCTGGCGCCCCCCATACGCAAAGCGCTCCTGTGCAGAAGCGGCTACTATAAAAGTCCCGTTAGCGTTTTTTTCGCATGATGGTGATTTGTTAGCGAATTTCGGTGACCGTTAACCCTTTCACCCCCCACGCGAAATTAACGTTTTCGCGTAGGATCAGTTATTTGTTAGCGTTTTTATCGCCTCAGTAAAGGATTTCGTTAATGCAGGTCGGTTTAAAGGCACTCGCAAACCAGTACGACATCGTTCTGGCACAGCCATTGCGCGTCGAATCGACGATTGGCACGACACGTGTCAGTCGCGAAAGCAGCGGGCATACGCAGAATCAGTATCCCCCGAGCTACCGGCCTGCCGACGATTTCTCAGGGCATTTCGAATTCGGCCTCAAATACGAAGAGATCCATCTCGAATTCTTTGCTCGCTTGTTTGCAAAGACCGGACCCGACCCTATCGAAGCCTGGTGCCGGCGAGAGCCTTTTGGCCAATATGCTCGCCGCACGGGGTTTCTCTATGAATGGCTGACAGGGCAAAGTCTGGATGTGCCAGACGTAACCAACGGTGGCTATGTCGATGCACTTTCTGCGCAGGACTACCTCACCCGTAGTGAACCACCACGAGTTCGACGTTGGCGAGTCAAAAACAACCTGCCCGGTACACCCGGTTTTTGCCCTTTAGTTCGTCGTACGACGGCAGTCAAAGAGGCTCTGCAATTCGATCTCGGCGCGGAGTTGAAAGAGTTGGATCGAACCTTTGGTGCCGATATCTTGATGCGTACGGCCAGTTGGTTGACGTTCAAGGAGTCACGAGCCAGCTTTCTCATCGAAAAAGAGGCCGACCAGGCTGATCGCATCCAGCGTTTTGCGCATGTCATTGCCCAGCACTGCGGCCATATCGAAGCCCCATTAAGCAATGACAGCCTACGTTCCCTGCAAGCCGGTATTCTGGGTCGAGATGCCATTGGGCTCGGCTTGCGGCGCTCCCCGGTATTTGTAGGTCAGGCCACAATGCGCGAGGACATCGTGCATTACATTGCCCCGCACTTTGAAGAACTTGCCCCTCTACTGGAAGGCCTCAACGAGTTCGAGATCGCAACGCGGGGTGCCGAGTCAGTGGCACGCGCCGCAGTGCTTGCATTCGGCTTCGTGTACATCCATCCCATGCGTGACGGCAACGGCCGGATTCATCGCTTCCTGATCAACGACACCTTGATCAGGGACAAGGCAGTGCCCGACGGAGTGATCCTGCCCGTGTCAGCCACTATCACCAGTTCGATCGATTTCAGGGCAGGCTACGACCGTACGCTCGAGGTGTTTTCACGACCGTTTATGCGCCGTTACGCGGCAGCTTATCGATTTAGTGAACTCGTGACCTATGAGGACGGAACTCCCAGCAATTTCATCTTCGATGAATACGTAGACGCAAGCTTTGCGTGGCGATACCCCGATCTCACCGAACATGTCCTGTACACAGCCCGCGTCGTCGAGCACACGATTCGTACGGAGATGGCGGATGAAGCCCGAGTCTTGGTTATCTTTCAGCGTGCGCAGGAACAACTCAAAGAAGTGCTCGAAATGCCGGATCAGGATGCCAACCGCATCATCCGTTCGATCAAGGAGAACGGCTGGGTGGTGTCCGGAAAGCTGAAGAAAGGATACCCGCAGCTTGAAGATGAAGGCATGGCGCAACGTGTTGTGGATGCAGTGCGCTCCGCGTTTGAGGATCAAGTGATGGGAGCTGGTAAAGAGTGATCTTCGGTAGAACTGGATAGCGTGCAACTGCAGCTAAAAAGGAGACCGGTCCGAGTGGCTAATGCCAGTCAGTTAAGCAATTTCAGCCGCGCCCCCCTTTGTAGCAGCTGCCGAGCCCGCGAGGCTGCGTACGGCTGCGAAGCAGTCGTAAAATCAGTCATTGCGGTATGTCAGGCAGGCCGCATCAGCTGGACTCACGACTGCCATGCAGCCGAACGCAGCCTCGCGGGCTCGGCAGCTGCTACAGATCGCATTACCGCTTAACTGACTGGCATTAGCCCCCAGTGACCGGTTTTTTTGGGGGGGTGGGATTTGGTGAAATCGTGCTTCTCTCCGGGCGCCTGCTCGGGCCATTTTTCAGAAACAGCAACGTCCTACATTAGTCTGGGAATTGTCCGTACACTTGCGCATTGCTGTGCCTTTGTCATGAGACCTATAGTCCGAGCACGCCCAAATGGCGTATCGGGTTTGGCGACTCGATGGTAAAGGCCCAGAAACCTCCGAGCTATCTCGGAGCGTTTCTGAACGCACTTGGCTGCCTGTTTTTTTTGGTGGCTGTGCGTGGGAGACTCTAGGGTCTGCCGGTTTAGCCTTGCCCCGGTTCGCCAACCCGCGTACAGCTGCCACCCCTTGTTTGGCGACAATGAGTGGTAGATAACCTCACTATCAAGGCAATCACTCATGAACGAATTTATGGCTTTAACTAGCAAGCCGACGATCTACCCTCCTTTTACGTCAACACCACACAACCGTTGCATTCACTGCTCAGCAGTGCCCGTTACCGAATCGGTGCCGTGACGCAGGTTCTCGAAAATCTCGCGATGCGAGGTGAAATCAGCACTGACTCCGTGATCCTCAGCGACTTCGCATTATTGTGCTGCATCCCCTTGCGCGATGGTTGCGATGTACTGGATGTCATCGCTCGACGCATGGATGCAGAACCGTCCTGACGTAATCTGTGGGAGCGAGCTTGCTCGCGATAGCGGACTGGCAGACAACATGGAAGTTGAATGTGAAACCGTCATCGTCGGAACGCCGCCCGGACCAAGCTCGCTCCCACAATGACTGCGCTTACAAATCCACAACGTACAACCCGTTTCCCCTCATCGCCCGCCCCGCTAGCATTTCCCTCACCTTCACCCCCCCCTCTTCACTGCACGGCTATCAGCGAACTCGCGTCATCATTTTTCGAAAGAGCGTACTCGGGCTCGACGTTTCGAAAAAGATGCTGGAGCAGGCGTGCAAAACCACCGCCGCATCAAACATCCGTTATGAGCGCGCCGACCTGGAAGCCCTCGATCTGCCGGGCGGCGGTTTCGATCTCGCCTACAGCTCCTTGGCGCTGCATTACATCAAGGACTTGCCGGGGTTGTTCGCCAATGTCCATGCGGCGCTAAAACCCGGCGCGCATTTCGTGTTTTCCATCGAACATCCGATCTTCATGGCACCGCGTAACCCTGGCTGGATCATTGATGCCGAAGGCCGCAAGAGTTGGCCGGTGGACGGTTATCAGCGTGAAGGTGAGCGTGTGACCCACTGGCTGGCCGACGGTGTGATCAAGCAGCATCGCACCATTGGCACGTTGCTCAACATGCTGATTGCAGCGGGCTTCTGCATCCGCCATGTCAATGAATGGGGGCCGAGCGATGCCGAGGTGGCGGCGCAACCGGCGCTTGCCGAAGAGCGGGAGCGGCCGATGATGATGTTGGTCGGCGTTCAGCGCTGAGCCACGCTCATATCTTTTGCGTATAGATCACCGCAAGCGAGTAAAGAAGCCGTAGAGCTGCGTTAAGCCCGGCAACAGTTCCCTTATTCTCCCGGCTCACCCTTCGTCCCGAGATCAACATGCACAATTCAGAGTTGGGAATCATGATCATTTCAATGATCGGGTTGTTCGGCTTTGCCTCGTTTGCCTTTGAGTACTTGAGTGCCCGGCGCTCAAAAAAGAACAAGCCACAGTGATTTTTCCAAACCGTAAAAAGGGGCAGATGACGCTCATCAACTGTCCCTGTTTTGCATCAGCGGGTCGCAACGATAAACAGTCGCGGAAACGGCAGCAGCACCGACCCATCGGCCAAGGCCGGATACGCCCGCTCGATAGCAGCCTGATATTGCTTCAGATACTGCGCCCGTTCCGCCTCGTCCAGCGGATCGAGAAACGGCCGCAAGCCACTGCCCTTGAACCACTCCACCACGCCAGACGCACCGCCCGCGAGCGGATGATGGTAGGTGGTGCGCCACACATCGACGCGGGTGCAACAGGCTTTCAATATCGAATAGTAGCCACTGGCATCGGCCATTTCCGTCCGTTGCCCAGCGGCGCCCGCCAGTTTGCTGACCCATGGGCCATCAGCGGCGACTTCACGCATCAAACGGTGCGAGTGTTCATTCAGGTTGTCAGGCATCTGGACGGCCAGGCTGCCACCCGCCGAGAGTTTGCTAACCAATGAAGGCAACAACGTCGCGTGATCAGGCACCCATTGCAACACCGCGTTAGCAAAAATCACGTCGAACGGGCCGTTGTCATTCCAGGTGTCGATGTCGGCAACATCGAACTGCACCTGAGGCAGGCGTTTACGTGCGGCATCGATCATGTCGGTCGAACTGTCCAGCCCACGCACCGTTGCGTTGGCAAAGCGCTCCACCAGCAACTCGGTGGAGTTGCCGGGCCCACAACCGATATCGATGGCCGAGCGCACGTCCCCAGGGGGGATGGCCGCCAGCAGGTCACGGGCGGGACGGGTGCGTTCATCTTCAAAAGCGACGTACTGTTTGGCGGACCAACTCATTGCGTTCTCCTGTCGGTGCGTTGTTCTGGCCGAAGCCGACAATCGGGTAGCTACATTACATCGCCTGACAGGTTCCGCTCTATTCCACTTTTGGTAAGAGTCATCGCTAAACGTTTCAGAAAAAACCGGCGTGATTAGCTAATGCCAGTCAGTTAAGCGGTAATGCGATCTGTAGCAGCTTGCGTTCGGCTGCATAGCAGTCGTGAGTCCAGCTGACGCGGCCTGCCTGACGTACCGCAATG
>NZ_AKJG01000073.1 GCF_000282455.1 Pseudomonas sp. GM74 | reverse complement strand
GGTCACGGCCGCCGTACTGGCTGATGTCCACGCCGTCATCGTAGTCATGCAATTGCACCAGCGCCCAGCCCCCCAGTGTGAAGTGCCCGCCCAGCAAGACGCTCAGGCGACGGTCCAGCAGTGCCTGCAACGCCGCCGGTGAATTGTTGATCGCGCCGAACAATACGCCTTGGCCTGGCACACCGCCGGCTTCGGCATAAGCCTGCATCACACCGAACGCCATCTCGTCATTCGCGGCCCAGACCAGCGACGTCTGCGGGTAGCGCTTGAACAACAACCTGGCCTGCTCGTAGGCGCGTTGCCGGGTCCAGCCGCCGTACACCAACTGGCGCAAACGTACTTCGGGGTGTTCGGCCAAGGCACGCCGCAGGCCCTTCTCGCGAAACTGCGCGGACGGGGTGATCTTCAAACCGGAAAACGCCAGCAGCTCGATCGTCTGGCCAGGGGCCACCGGGCCGCGCTGTCGAATCAGCTCCTTGAGCATCAGGTAGCCGCCCTCCTCGTCATTGGGCACCAGGCTACCGAGCAAATCGGGATACTTGTCAGGTCGGGCGCCGATCAGTTTCATCTGATCCGCAGTCAAGGCGTTGTTGACCATGAACAGCTTCACACCGCTGCCTTTGGCCAGCCGCAGGATTTCGGGGGCGATGTATTGCTCGTTGACGAAGACCAGATAGTCGGGACGATGGGAGCCCTGAAGGGCTTCGCGAGCCTGCCGGATAGTGTTTTCCGAGACGCGGTCGGAATACTGGATGCGCAAGTCCATCCCCAGGTCGGTCGCCGCGGCCTGCATGAACTGCGAGTAACTCATCCAAAAAGCTTCCGTGGGGGTTCCCGGGTTCAGGAACAGCACCGACGCCGCCTGGGCACAATGTCCCGCGACCATGCCCAGCGTCAGTAATACGCCACACAAAAACTTCAACATTGGTCGTCCGAGCCCCCGGAAATTCGCCGCGCATTATAGCCAGCGAACCTCCGTAAAACGGCGATTTTTCCGGTTTTTGTCAGACAATCGTCGGTACCGGGCCCGGACGGGGTCGCTTACTGATGACTGACCCAGAAAACAGCCGTCCCCACGACCAGCATGATCAGGAACAAAATTGCCCAGGCATCAACGGTGCTATCGCTTTTCCGTGCTTTGGTTGGGTTGCTCATTGCATCGCCTCTTGTCGGTTTTATCGGTGATTGCATAAAGACACGAGCAGAGTAAAGACGACGATTGCCCGCATCACAAACAGGGTCTTTGCAACAACGATTCTCATTAGGCGATTTGGTTCTTTACATATGCTCAAACATCACTTTTACGCATAACTGCAAACTGGTATCTTGCCCCGGCTCCGTAGGGAGTGCGCGGCCGTGCGCGCAGAATTGCCGAGGTTTTATCGGACGCCAGCAAGCCAACATACGCCGCTGTTTCCGACCGGCCCAAGCCTGAGAACAGGACTTATATGTACGTATACGACGAATACGATCAGCGGATCATCGAGGACCGCGTCAAGCAGTTCCGTGATCAGACCCGACGCTATCTGGCAGGCGAGCTGAGCGAAGAAGAATTCCGCCCCCTGCGCCTGCAAAATGGCCTTTATATCCAGCGTTTCGCGCCGATGTTGCGAGTCGCCGTGCCTTACGGCCAACTGACTTCGCGCCAAATGCGAATGATGGCCAAAATCGCCCGTGACTACGACAAGGGCTACGCCCACATCAGTACCCGGCAGAACGTGCAGTTCAACTGGCCGGCCGTGGAAGACATTCCGGACATTCTTGCAGAACTGGCCACCGTGCAGATGCACGCGATCCAGACCAGCGGCAACTGCCTGCGCAACGTCACCACCGACCAGTTTGCCGGTGTCGCCGCCGACGAACTGATCGACCCGCGCCCATGGTGCGAGATCGTGCGCCAGTGGACGACTTTCCACCCGGAATTCGCCTACCTTCCGCGCAAGTTCAAGATCGCCGTCAACGGTTCGACTTCCGACCGTGCCGCTATCGAAGTCCATGACATCGGCCTTGAGCCGGTGCACAACGCCGCTGGCGAACTGGGCTTCCGCGTGCTGGTTGGCGGTGGCCTGGGCCGTACGCCGGTGGTGGGTGCATTCATCAATGAATTCCTGCCGTGGCAAGACCTGTTGAGCTACCTCGATGCCATCCTGCGGGTCTACAACCGCTATGGCCGTCGCGACAACAAGTACAAGGCGCGGATCAAGATCCTGGTCAAAGCGCTGACGCCTGAAGTCTTCGCGCAAAAAGTCGATGCGGAGATGGAGCACCTGCGCGGTGGCCAGACCACGCTTACCGAAGCTGAAGTGCAGCGCGTCGCCAAGCATTTCGTCGACCCGGACTACAAGGCCCTGGAAAACCAGGCAGCCGCACTGGCCGAACTCGACCAGCAGCACCCGGGCTTCGCCCGCTGGCGCGTGCGCAACACCCTGGCCCACAAGAAGCCGGGTTATGTGGCCGTGACCCTGTCCCTGAAGCCGACCGGCGTTGCACCGGGCGACATCACCGACAAACAGCTCGACGCCGTGGCCGACCTGGCCGACCGCTACAGCTTCGGTCAACTGCGCACCTCCCATGAGCAGAACATCATCCTGGCCGACGTCGAGCAGGACAAGCTGTTCGCCATGTGGGGCGAGTTGCGCGAGCAAGGCTTCGCCACGCCGAACATCGGCCTGCTGACCGACATCATCTGCTGCCCGGGCGGCGACTTCTGCTCCCTGGCCAACGCCAAGTCGATCCCGATCGCCGAATCGATCCAGCGCCGTTTCGACGACCTGGACTACCTGTTCGACATCGGCGAGCTGGACCTGAACATCTCCGGCTGCATGAACGCCTGTGGTCACCACCACGTGGGCCACATCGGCATCCTGGGGGTGGACAAGAAAGGCGAAGAGTTCTATCAGGTTTCCCTCGGCGGCAGCGCCAGCCGCGACGCCAGCCTGGGCAAGATCCTCGGCCCGTCCTTTGCCCAGGAAGCCATGCCTGACGTGATCGAAAAGCTGATCGACGTGTACATCGAACAACGTACCGAAGACGAACGCTTCATCGACACCTATCAGCGTATTGGTATCGACCTCTTCAAGGAGCGTGTCTATGCAGCGAATCATTAAGAACAACGAGGTCGTCGACGAGACCTGGCACCTGCTGCCCAAGGATTTCAACATCGACGGGATCAGCAACTGCGACGACCTCATCGTGCCGTTGCAGCTGTGGCGCGAACACAGCCGCATGCTCCTGGCCCGCGACGGCGGCCTGGGCATCTGGCTGGACGCCGATGAAGAAGCCGAGGAAATCGGTGAAGACGTGGCGCAGTTCCAGGTCATCGCCCTGAACTTCCCGGCATTCACCGATGGCCGCAACTACTCCAACGCCCGCCTGCTGCGTGACCGTTACGGTTTCAAGGGCGAATTGCGGGCCATTGGCGACGTGCTGCGCGACCAGCTGTTCTACATGCATCGCTGCGGTTTCGATGCCTTTGCTGTACGCCCCGACAAAGACCCGTACGAAGCCCTTGAAGGCCTCAAGGACTTCTCGGTGACCTATCAGGCCGCTACCGACGAACCGCTGCCGCTGTTCCGTCGCCGCTGACCGTCACGCCTTGAACCCCGGCCCGGGGTTCAAGGCGTTTTACCCTTCCCGCTAAAACTCCGGATGATCCGCCAGCGGAATCGGCCGCCCCGTGGCGACCCAATCGCGGTACAGCCGGGCTCGATCTTCCAGCACCACGAACAACCTGAACGGATTGTCCGCATCGGCCATCCGCGTTTCGACACACTGACGCAACCAGCCCCACAACTCCTCTGAAGCATCCGCTTCGTGCAGCAAGCGCCACACTCGCGCCTGTAGCGACAGATAACCGACCTGGAAATCCGCCGTCAGGCTCAAACCATCCATGACCCGCAGCAACGTACTGCCCGATGGCTTGCCGGCCAATCGTTGCCAGATCTGTTGCCGCGCCTCGCGCACGCTTTCGTCGCCCTCCTCCAGCCAGGGCGTCACACTGCCGTAATCGGCACCCGGCTCACTCAGCCACAGATTGATACCGGTGCGCTCACGATGATCGACCAGGCGCAACAACGTGTTTTCATCCGTCAGCGGGTTACCCCACAGTTTCACCCGGTCCCGGGAGACCGCCTGATTCAGTATCGCGTAGGGAACCCGGCCGATCCGGTTGCCGCGCAAGTCAAGCGAGGTGAGGTACGGCTGATCGGCGATGCCAATCGGGCAAAAGCGAATTCCGGTGTTTCTCAAGTTCAACACGCGCAACTCATTCAACCCCAGTACAACGGGCGGGACTGCCAAAGGGTTGTCGCTCAGATCCAGCGTTTGCAGGCTCACCAGATCACAAAACTGTGAAGCCGTGTTCTCCTGAAGCTGCAGCAAAGTGGAACTCAGGTTCAGCGTCGTGAGGCGGGTCATTTGCCGAATCGGCGGCGGCAACACACCTTCCAGCACGCCATCCGCGTTGAGCCGCCGCAGGTCGACACGTTCCAGGTTCAGGGAACGCAGGTTCGGAAAACTTTCGAGAAAGAAGTTCAGACCCTCGCGCTCGACCAGGTGCAGGCCCTGCATCGATAGCTCGACGACCTCATTGAAACGCACGTTCATCGTCGGCAACCGATGGTAGTCCTCGAAACCCAGATCCAGCCTGTAGCCGGAAAACACTTCACCGGACAGCACTCTATTGATCTGGGGCGGGCATTTTTGCCAGATGCTCATCAGCTCATCGCCCAGTTCAATACGCGTTTCACGCTCGTAATCAATCACGGTTTGCAGCAGTTCGGCGTTGTGCGCTGCGACCTGCTGAGGATTCATGCCCGCGGCGTCATCATCGTCCACTGCCAGAAAATCCACGTCCATGTCATCGACATCCAGCACGGCCTGGTCGACCCACTGACGCAGGTCGGCATGCAACTGTTGCATCTCGAGAGTCAGCCGATCCACCAGTGCTTGTGCACCATCACCTGCCGTCAGGAGTAACTCGTCCGCCTGGGCATCGGTGAAGTCCGGGTACAGACTCTTGACCTGCAAACGCTTGATTTCGTGGGTCAGCACAGCGGCCTGTGGCGTATTCGGAAAGCCGCCGCCGCGCAATCCCGGTGCCTCGAAGGGTAACCCCGAATCCATTCGACCCAAGCCATGCGTCAGTTCGGAGCGGGACAAAGCGTGCCCGCCAATGCGCAAGCGCAATTCACTGGCAAGGTCCGGCATGCGCAGCGACATCGCCGTGCGCTCCTCCACGGACAATAGGTCGACCAGCGCGGTAAACAGATCCGAACCCTCGCCGACGGTAGCGGCCACTGCAGAATACCGATAACGATCACCCACCTTGATCAAACGCCGACAATCCGCTGAATCGAGCGGACCGCAGCGGTCCAGGACCCGGCCGCTGATTGATCCGTCGAGCACTTCGATGCGCAAGCCGTTCGGCCAATCGGGCAGGCGTTGCAGGGAATGCAACGCCAGGGCATCGGTTTCGCGATGGATGACCGAGCGCAAGTACAGGCCTTCATAGGCCCGGTTGAGTCGTACGTGTTGTTGATACTCCCGCGCCTTGCTGTCCAGGCGCTTGAACAGTTGCAGTGCCTCGTCAGCATCGAAGGGCCGATCGATGTCGACTCCCGAACGGTCGAGGATTTGCTCCACGGCACTTTTCGGCAACCCGGGGTATTCGCCCTGAAACAGGCGAATCCATTGCTGGTCCGAGTGCTGGAGCGCCTGATAGCGGGCGTTGAACAATTCAGCCCGCGCCTGCGAATCGGCGACGGTGTCGAGTTCCTGGTCGAGCTTGAAGCGCGTGATGGTGTCGGCGAGCAACGGCGTCGGCGGACGTCCGGCATGCATCAGGCGCAGCATATCGTCGTCGACCGTACTCACCCGCGCGATCTGCGCCAACACCTCATCACTGAAGGAAGCAAGTGGCGCGCAAACGCCACGCATCAGCTCCACACGTGTCGACACGGGCGCCGGAGCCGATCCGGGTGTGGGCTCGACCGGCGTTTCGCGAGGCGTGTCGGGATGCGGCTCGCTCCCGGGTTCCCGGGGTTCGTGCAGCGTTCCGGCGATTTTTTCTTCACCCTTGAGTGCCGCCACCGCCCCGGCCAGCGCAAGCGCATTGAGCAAGCCGAACACGGTGCGCGTCACGCCTTCGGAGCGCTGCTCGGGCGTTTTGCCGTTGATGGCCTGATCGAGGCCGTAACCGGCGTCGATCAGGCCGGCCAGCACCAGCACACCCTCGCCTCCTGGAATGAACAACGCCAATGGACCCAGCCGATTGATCCACTGCACAAGCGGTTCCACCACCGCGCTCAGGTTGTCGCGATTGACTTGGGCATCGTCGCGGATGGTTTTGACACTGGCCATGGAGGCTTGCTTCATGGTCAGCACCAGTTGTGCGAACGGATCGGTGTCGGTCGGCGCACGCGCAAGGTCGATGTAGTCCTGCGGGTCCCAGAATCCGTCGTTGTTGAAGAACCCGGCGTTCTTTTGCAGCCAGTGTTCCTTCGGGTAAACCGCCATGCCCTCCAACGCCGTCCACACCCCCGCATGGAAGGTGCCGTCTTCACGATCGTCCTCGGCAAAGTGCGCAGCCAACGCTTGCCGTGTAGCGTCCACCCGGCCTTGGGCCACGATCCATTGGCGCAGGTGCTGGAAGTCGGTGAATTCATGCAAGGGTGAGGAATTGCCCGGGATATTCAGCAAGACCCTGCCACTGTGACGGTGGCGATAACACCAGATATCGTTCGAGGTGTAGCGATAGATCGTCAGCCGGCCGACCTCGATCGGCGCGCTGACGCGGGTTGGTGCCTGCACCTGGCCGATGCTCAGCGCATTCCAGGTCTGCTCCGCTGGCAATCCGGCGGCCTGCATTGCCAGGGCCAGGCCTTCCTGACTCAAACTGCCCTCCTGATGCTGCAGGCAGGCGCTCATGATAAAGGCGGCCTTGGTCGAGGTTCTCAGGTCGTAAGGCTCTGTCTGGACGATGCGCTTATCGGAAGGCCAGGCGTGGTCAAGATAAGCCTGATAGCGGGTTTGCAGATCCAGTTCCCATACCCATTGTTTGAAATCGGCCGGCCGGAGGGCGATTTGCGTGGAGGGACCGTAGGTCTGCGGTGTTGTGCACCGGTAAATACCCTCATAGTCCCGATAATAATCCACGGCTTTGGCAGAAACGTCATCGACGGGATCAACAATGCGTATCTCGGGACCGATGTCCGGTGGCGTGTACAAGCCGAACGCCGTTTCACCGAAACGACCGTCACCCACCATCTGATAATTCGACAGCAATGCCTGCACCAGGGTGCGTGAATTGTTCACCTTTCCCTGGTGGATTGCGTCATGCGCGGCGCTTGCGTCAGTGTCGTAGTCCAGCGTTACCAACAGAGCCGTTTGCGGATCAATGGCCTGTCCCCATTTTTCCGTTATCAGTGCTGCGCCGAATTGCTCGGGGGATTGCGGCAGCGCTGTCGCTACCGCCGTTTTCAGTTCATCACGCAAGGGCGTGACAGGTGGATGTGGCGGGGCGTAGTGGCCGTGCGAATAGTCGTTCATGTGCATTCCGTTGCAGACATTGGAGGAATTGCAACATAGCGGGCGGTGTCTGGGTCGGCAGTAGGAAGGGCTCGTCAGCGCGTCTGGGAAATTTCGCTGATGCGTGAAGGATGTAGCAGCTGCCGAGCCTGCGAGGCTGCGTTCGAGGACAAAGTCCTCGCAGGCTGGTGTACGCGGTTTGTCTGATACACCGAGCTGCACGGTTTTGCGACTGCTTCGCAGCCGAACGCAGCCTCGTAAACTCGACAGCTGTTACAAAGGACCGTTTCAACTTCAAAAACCGCAGCAGGCGCTGCGGTTTCATTTTTTCGAAGGCAACAAAAGCCTTACCAGAAGCGTTGCTGGGTCAAGCGGCTCCACCAGCTCAGCAGCACGCGATCGACCGAACCGCTGGCGGCCATGCCGATGCGCTCCGGCAGGCTTTTGCGTTCGGAGTAATGCAGGTGATAGAGCTCGGACTGCCTGGCCCGTTCGGCGAGGTATTCATCACTGGTCTTGAGTTCGTCGACCAGATGTTTGTCCAGCGCCGCGACGCCCAGCCAGATTTCGCCGGTGGCCACTTCATCGATCGCCAGTTGCGGGCGATAGCGCGACACGAAGTTCTTGAACAGTTGGTGGGTGATGTCCAGGTCTTGCTGGAACTTCTCCCGGCCCTTCTCGGTGTTCTCGCCAAACACGGTCAGGGTGCGTTTGTATTCACCGGCGGTCAGCACTTCGAAGTCGATGTCGTGCTTTTTCAGCAGGCGATTGACGTTGGGCAACTGCGCCACCACGCCAATCGAGCCAAGGATCGCAAACGGTGCGCTGATGATCTTCTGGCCGATGCACGCCATCATGTAGCCGCCGCTGGCCGCGACCTTGTCGATGCACACGGTCAGGGGCACGCCGGCCTCACGAATACGCGCCAGTTGCGAGGAGGCCAGGCCGTAACTGTGAACCATGCCGCCGCCGCTTTCCAGGCGCAACACCACTTCGTCCTTCGGTGTGGCGAGGGTCAGCAAGGCGGTGATTTCGTGGCGCAGGCTTTCGGTGGCCGAAGCCTTGATATCGCCGTTGAAATCCAGCACGAACACCCGGGGTTTGACCTCGGGTTTTTTCTTCTGTTTCTTGTCGGTTTTAGCCTGGGTCTTGCGCAGGGCCTTGAGCTGGTCCTTGTCGAGCAAGGTCTGCTCCAGGCGTTCGCGCAGCCCTTTGTAGAAATCATTGAGCTTGCTGACCTGCAACTGGCCGGACGACTTGCGCCGTCCCTTGCTGCGCAAGGCCGCAAAACTGGCCAGGACCACCAGAATGGCGATCACCAGGGTCACGGTCTTGGCCAGAAAAATGGCGTACTCGGAAAAAAACTCCACAGGGACTCCTCAAACGATACGCGGCATGAACGCGCGCGGGATACCTCCAGCATACCCATGCGCCGACCTTGCGACCAGCCGTGTAACCTCTGGCAACAGGCCTGTAACGGGCATTTCAAACAAGCGTATGTTTTTTCATTGACAGCACACCGCCATCCTCATAACCTCGCCAAACCTTCAACGTACCGGGAAGACGCGGACGTGGGCAGCATCTACTTGATTCGACATGGCCAGGCCTCCTTTGGTGCAGACGACTACGACGTCCTGTCGCCGACCGGTATTCGTCAGGCAGAAATCCTTGGCCGGCACCTGGCTGAACTCGGGATCAGCTTCGACCGCTGCCTGGCGGGAGACCTGCGCCGCCAGCAGCACACGGCCAACAGCGCGCTGGAGCAATTCGCCGCGGCGGGCCTGACGGTGCCGCTGCTGGAAACCGACTCCGCCTTCAACGAATTCGACGCCGATGCGGTGATCCGCGCCCTGTTGCCGGCCATGCTGCCGGACGAACCCGAAGCCCTGGACATTCTGCGCAACGCCGCGCAAAACCGTGGTGAGTTCCAGCGCATCTTCGCCCTGATCATCGAGCGCTGGCTGGCCGGCACCTATGACACACCGGGCCTGGAAAGCTGGCTGGGGTTTGTCGAGCGGGTGCGGGCCGGCTTGCATCGCATCCTCGACCAGGCCGACAACTCCCACAAGATCGCCGTGTTCACCTCCGGCGGCACCATCACCGCCCTGCTCCACCTGATTACGCAAATGCCTGCCCGGCAGGCCTTTGAATTGAACTGGCAAATCGTCAACACCTCGCTCAACCAGCTTAAGTTTCGTGGTCGCGAGGTGGCCCTGGCTTCCTTCAACGGACATGCGCACCTGCAACTGTTGAAGGCCCCGGAACTCATCACGTTTCGCTGAGTCCGGACTATTGTGACCCTGGCTGTAATCACCCAGCTCTTATTACCCAAGAAAGGATCGAACCATGACCTCCGTAGCTGATGCCGTACAAGCAATGAAAGCCAAGTTCAACCCAGCCGCTGCTGCCGGTCTGGACCTGATCTTCGGTTTCCGCATCGACGACACCAAGAACTTCTCGCTGATCGTCAAGAACAGCACCTGCGAACTGCAGGAAGGCGAGAACCCGGACGCCCAGGTGACTCTGGTGATGGACGGCGAAACCCTGGAAGGCATCGTCGACGGTTCGACTGACGGCATGCAAGCGTTCATGGGCGGCAAACTGCGCGCTGAAGGCGACATGATGCTGGCGATGAAACTGTCCGAGCTGTTCCCGTCGTAAGCACCTGGCTCCCGAACTTTGGGAGCGTGCCTGCTGCAAACGAATCCCGCCCTTAGTGGCGGGATTCGTCGTTTTTGCCTGCCCGCCGCTGAACCTTGTGCCAAGGCGGCATACAATGCCTGAACCTCCCACACCGGCCACCCCATGGACATCGACCTCGCCCGCACCTTCCTCGAAATCGTCCGCCATGGCAGCCTTGCTGCCGCCGCGGAAAAACTCCATGTCACCCAGACCGCGATCACCGCACGGGTGCAAAAACTCGAGAGCCAGCTGGGCAGCACCCTGTTCGTGCGTAATCGTGCCGGTGCCCGCCTGACGCCCAACGGCGAAGCGTTCGTGGTGTACGCCAATCAGCTGGTACAAACCTGGGAAGCCGCGCGGCGTGATTTGCCGTTGCCCGAAGGTTTTCACGACGTGTTGCACATCGGGGGTGAGGTGAGTCTGTGCAACCCGCTGATGCTCGGCTGGGCCGGTGAAATCCGCAAAAATATCCCCAGCCACGCCCTGCGCATGGAAATCCGCGATGGCGAGAACCTGCTGCGGCAACTGGAGTTGGGCGTTCTGGATGCTGCGTTGGTGTATCAGCCCGAGTATTGGCCGCGTTTGCAGGTCGAGCAGATTCTCGAAGAAAAGCTGATTCTCGTGCGCCAGGCCGACAAGCCCGATCCTTATGTGTACATCGATTGGGGCACTGATTTCCGGCGCCAGCACGACGCCGCGCTGCCGGAAAAAGCCAAGGCCGCGCTGAGTTTCAATCTCGGTCCGCTGGGCTTGCAGTACCTTCTTGAAAACGGCGGCAGTGGCTACTTCCGCACCCGCGTCGTACAGAGCTATCTGCAAAGTGGCACCCTGGAACGGGTGCCCAAGGCGCCGGAATTCAACTACCCGACCTATCTGGTCTACTCCCGCGATCGTGACTCGCCGACGCTGCAACGGGCCTTCGACCTGCTGCGCAAGGTCATCGATTCCGACGAAGACTGGTCGCAGCGCTGGGATCCGCTGACCTGAGACCGGTTTGCACCGGATCATGGCCGTTGTGTCCTCAAGGTTCGGCCCGTCAGATCACCGGGATCGGCTAATCTGAAAGAGATAACAAAAACGACAGGTGATTGCAGTGAGGCAGACCACCGAAGGATTTCGCAGCCGTTACCGCGCCGACATTCATCCGCTCTACAACCCCTGGCTGCACGGCGCGTTTGTCCTGGTGTTCGGGGCAGTGGCGATCAGCGCTTTCTGGAGCGACGTGCATCAGGTGCAGCCAGCGCAATGGCTGGCGATGCCGGTCACGCTGCTGTTGTTCAACCTCGGCGTGTACATGGTGCATCGCCACCTGGGGCATCATAAAAAGAGCTTCGCCCGGCTGTTTTATGCCCGTCATGCAGTCGACCACCACAGCTTTTTCACCCCCGGCCACATGACCTACGACAGCGCCCGCGACTGGCGGGTGATTCTGTTTCCGGCGTGGCTGATCGTGCTGCACACCCTCGCCGTCGCCCTGCCTCTCTGGTGGCTGCTCAAGCACATCAATACCAACGTCGCCGGACTGGTCGGCGGCCTTCTTGTCCTCGGTTACCTGACTTACGAAGTGTTTCATGCCTGCGAGCACCTGCCGCCGCGCAACCCGCTCACACGGCTGCCGTGGATCCGCCAGATGCGCCGGCTGCACGAACTGCACCACCGTCGCGAACTGATGCAGGAACGTAATTTCAACATCGTTTTCCCGCTGATGGACTACCTGTTCGGCACCCTCTACTGGGAACCGGAACCCGAGCCGCTCAACCCGACGAGAACACCCATGACCCGCATGCAGCATCAGGTTGTCATTGCCGCAAACCCGATCCAGGTACTTGCCTACGCCAGTACCGTGACCCTTTGGCCGCAATGGCATCCGTCGTCGCTGCACATCGATGGGCCAATAGGTCCGTTGCATGCCGGCGCACGTTTCGAGGAGGACATCCGCGCCGGCGGCCGCGACGGGCACTTGCGCTGGGAGGTGGCGGAGTATCTGCCCGGACGGCGCTGGAGCGCCGAGGCCCGGGGTGATCACGGTCTGTCGCTGGTGCTGACCTATGAATGCGAGGCCACGGGCGAGGACACATGCTTCGTCCGCACCCTGGAGTATCAATTCAGCGGCCTGGCGATGCGCATTGCCAACCGCTTGTTGCTCAAGCGGCGCATTGATCGGGAATCGGCGGCGTCGATGCTGGCGTTGCGCGACATGGCACAGAAGTATCGGGCGGCGACGGGGGTTGGCGTGTGAGCAGAACTTTCAAATGTCTGTTACTGGTCATCGTCGCCATCGGCGCCTTCCTGCTGCTGATGCCGACCAAAGTGCGACCGGTGGCCTGGACGCCACAACCTGCGCCGTCCCTCACCAGTGGCATCTACGCCGACAATCAGCGGCTCAAGGCCGTGGAGCGCGTGGGTGCCGCCAACATCGACGGGCCGGAAGCCTTGTTGCTGGAAAACGACACGCTCATCACCGGCCTGCACGACGGTCGCCTGATCCGCACGAGCCTGGACGGCAAGACCACCAAAGTCCTGGCCGTTACCGGTGGCCGGCCACTGGGCCTGGCGCGGCATCCCAATGGCCTGCTGGTGATCGCCGACGCCGTCAAAGGCTTGTTGTCCCTCGATGCCCAGGCGCGTCTTGTGGCCTTGACCACGGAGGCCGGCGGCGTTCCCTTCGGTTTCACCGACGATGTGGTCATCGACAAACCTGGTCACTACGCTTATTTCAGCGACGCTTCGAGTCGCTTCGGCTATGGTCACGACGGTGAGGCCGTGATCGAACACGGCGGCGACGGTCGACTGCTGCGCTACGACTTCCAGACCGGCAAGACGTCGGTTGTGCTGGATAAGCTGGAGTTTGCCAACGGCGTGGCCATGGGACCGGACGATGCCTATGTACTGGTCAACGAAACCGGGGCCTACCGCATCAGCCGTTATTGGCTCAGCGGTCCGAAGGCCGGTACCCACGACCTGTTCATCGACAACCTGCCGGGCCTGCCGGACAACCTGTCGTTCAACGGCCACGACCGGTTCTGGGTGGCCCTGTATGCCCCCCGGAACGCCTTGCTCGACGGCACGGCGGCGCATCCGTTCGTGCGCAAGATGATCGTGCGGGCCATGACCGTCTTGCCCAAGCCCGTGGAAAAACGCGGATTTGCCCTGGGCCTGGACCTTGAGGGCAAAGTGATCGCCAACCTGCAGGACGGCAGCAGCGACAACTACTCACCCATCACCACGGTGCGCGAGTATGGGGACTGGTTGTATTTCGGTTCGCTGAAAGCGCAGAACATGGTGCGATTGCCGTTAAGCAAGGCATTGCAATGAGCAGTACACCTGTCTGAACTCACCGTAGAACCCATGTGGGAGCAGGCTTGCTCGCGAAGACGTCAGCACATTCAACATCGACATTGACTGGCAGGCCCAATTCGCGAGCAAGCCCGCTCTCACAGGGACAGTGTTCAGTTCACCGGGATATTTTGGCTGGGTCATGAGGCACCTCATTGAGAGCCGTAACAGCGGACTCTGAACATTCGAGGTGCCGGTTCTGGTTGCCGTTCCAACTTTCCCGCCACCGGTCGACGGTGGCAGCATGCTGGGTCAGGACGACGCGCCAAGTTGCTTGACGATCTTGTCCTTGACCAGCAAACGTGTCTCCTTGAGCTTCCTTACGGTGTCATCGTTGGACTTGGCCTCCTCTGCTTTCACCACTTCGGCATCCGCCTGGGAATACTTGTTAAGCAGTGAATCCAGTAACGGATCCTTGGTGCGTTTCTGCTGGATTTCTTCCTTTGAGCGTTTCAGATCCTGATAAAGGTCATGGGGCACCGGCATGGAACACCTCCGTTAGTTGATCGGCAGCGAAACGCGATCAATTGCGTTCACCAACTATCAGAATGGCCTCGGTTTGGCCGTTCTGTCGACCACCTGTCAGACCAGCGGCGTCCGTTCGTCGTCCGGTCCCACAGGTGATAAAAACCTTTGCCTGCGCCAGCGGTTTCAGCCGTTGAGCACCATGCGCACCATTTGCCTGAGTGCTTCGGGATTGTAGGGTTTGCTCAACAGGTGGGTGTCAGGGCTGAGCTGGTGATTGCGCGAGATGATGTCGCGGGTATGCCCCGAGGTGAACAGCACGGCCACCGGTGGGTCCTGCACTTTCGCCCAGGCCGCAAGGTCCGAACTCTTGATCAGGCCGGGCATGACCACATCGGTGAATATCAGGTCCACCGCCAGCCCTTCCAGCAACATTTGCATGGCCACGTCACCGTTGGTGGCCGTGAGGACTTGATAGCCCTCTTCGCGCAACAACTCCACCGCCGACACCCGTACGGCCTCATTGTCCTCGACCACCAGGATGCATTCGTGACCACCCCGTTGCGGCACATCAGGGTTCGGTGTTTCGCTGGGTGCCGAGCGCAAGGTGCGCGGAAAATACAGCTGCACCCGGGTTCCCTGCCCCACGTCACTGGCGATTTCGATATGACCGCCACTCTGCTTGACGAAGCCAAACACCATGCTCAGGCCCAGGCCGGTACCCTGCCCGTCGGCCTTGGTGGTGAAGAACGGCTCGAATGCCTGGGCCAGCACCTGCGGCGGCATGCCGACACCGGTATCCGTGACGGACACCCGCACGTAGTCCCCGGGGAGAATGCCCTTTGCGGCGCAAAATTTGTGGTCGAGGACGATGTTTTCTGCGCACAGGTCAATCCTGCCCTCGCCTTGAAGGGCGTCACGGGCATTGATCGCCAGATTGAGAATGGCGTTTTCCAGTTGATTGCGATCGACAAACACATTCCAGGCGTCTTCGGGTGCCGTCATGTGAACCTGAAGGGTCTCACCCAGGGCACGCAGCAACAGCTCCGCCAAGCCATCGAAAATCTGCCGCAACGTGAAGACCGCGGGCGACAACGGTTGGCGACGGGCGAATGCAAGCAATTGCGAGGACAGCTTGGCACCGCGCTCGACAGCGGCGATCGACGCCGAGACCCGTCGCTGTACATTGGCGTTACCCGGCTCATGGCGCGCCAGCAGGTGCAGGTTGCCGGCGATCACTTGCAGCAGGTTGTTGAAGTCATGGGCCACACCGCCGGTGAGGCCGCCGATGGCTTCCAGCTTCTGTGACTGGCGCAGTTGTTCTTCCGCCGCCAGCCGCGCCTCGACTTCATCGGCCACCCGTTGCTCCAGGTTGCGGGTGAACTTGAGCAGGGACTCTTCGGCGTTTTTGCGTTCGTGAATATCGATCAGCACGCCGGGGAAGCGAAACGCCTCGCCCTGCTCATTGAACTCGCAACAGCCACTGGCGAGTACCCAGAGGTAGCTGCCGTCGGGGCGCTGGATCCGGTATTCGACGTTGTAGGGCTCGCCCGTCTCGACCGACAGTGTGACTCGTTCTTGAACCCAACCGCGGTCATCCGGATGGATCCGGCTTTCTGCGATTTCCTGGGACAGGTTTTGCAGGTCTTGCCCGGGTGGATAAGAGAACGTACGGGCGTAGCGCTCGTCACCCGACAGCACGTTGGCCTTGATGTCCCAGACAAAGGAACCGAGCAAGGCGCCAGCGTTCAGCGCCAGGCGTACCCGTTCGTTGTCGGCGCGATAGGCGTCTTCCGCCACTTGTCGCCGTTGCTCGGAGATTACCCGCTCCGTGGTTTCCACCACCATGGACATGACCCCGGCCGGACGTCCGTCATCGTCGGCCACCGGGCTGTAGTAGAGGTCCATCCAGACATCTTCCGGAACCCCGTCGCGCAGCAGCACCAGTTCTTTGTTGCGATAGGACAAGGTGCCGCCCGCCAGGCAGGTGTCGACCACGTGGCGATTGAATTCGGCGACTTCCGGCCAACCCAGTTCTACAGAGGAGCCGAGCAGATATGGATGACGCCCACCGGCAAACTTCGAATAAGCATCGTTATAGATCATGTACCCGGACTGGCCCCAGAGCATCACCATCGGCAGCGGAGACGCAAGCATCAACCGCACCGCGCTGCTCAGGCTCCTGGACCAGGAGTCGAGCGGGCCGAGTTCGGTCAGGCTCCAGTCGAACGCACGAATGCGCCCGGCCATTTCGCCGTTCCACCCGGAGCATCCGTGGCTATCCTCTAGAAACTGCATGGCTTGGCTCTATCCCGGTAAGTTGCACCCGTTTGTTTCGAGCATCCTGCACATTATTCGTTTCATAGAGGTATAGCTGATTCTCGCGGGCCTCTGTATGTGCCTCTTTGAAAGAGAATCTGTGGCCGCCAAAGATCCCTGTGGGAGCAAGCCCGCTCCCACAATTTGGTCCTCAGTAACCGAAAGACCGTGAACTACACCTCAATCAAGTGCTTGAGCGGGTTGTAGCTGCTTTTCAGGGTGGCCGCGACATCCAGAATGGCCTTCTCGATCCCATTCAAATGCATGCAGGTCAGCTCGATGGCCGCGCTCTGGTTGCCCGCTTCGATGTACTCGATCAACCGCAGGTGTTCGTCGTCGCGGCAGGCTTCGTGGCTGTCGTCATCCAGTGCGGCGGCATACAGCGACGCCCGGGAAATCAGCTTCTGGAACCAGTCGAGCAACACCGGATTGTTCAGGCTGCGGGCCAGTTTGATGTGAAACTCGCCGAGCAGGTGAATTAGCCGTTCGTGATCACCGCTCTGGTGCGCTTCATCTTCGAGCAGCAGGTGATCGCGCAGGTCCTGAGTCACCGCTGTATCACGCCGACGGCACAGTTCACTGACGATACCGATCTCGACCAGGCGGCGGGTTTCGAACAGCGAGCGGATCTCTTCGTCACTGGGCAACGACACCGACGCACCTTTGTTGGGCTCGGTGGTGACCAGTCCGTCTGCCTCCAATTGCTTGAGCGCGGCTCGAACGGACGTGCGGCTGACATTGAACAGTTCGGCCAAAGAGGCTTCGCCAAGCTTCATTCCCGGACGCAGCGAGCGTTTGCTGATCGCCTCGTAAACCCCTTGGTAGACGCGGTCGACCGTAGTTTCCAGTTTCTTTTCCGTCATTCATCAACTCCTGGCGCCCTGTGCAAGCAACCCCGGCGAATGAACAGCCATTGAAAAAGGGGCTTGCACGGGCAGATTAATCCGGGTATTTCTAAATTGCATCCAGATTTTGCATACAATAATTAGAGGAATGCACCATAATGGGTCATCCAACAGCAATCGAAGTGCGAAACGTCTCAAAACGATACTCCGACGATCCAGGGCTGGCACCCGCCCTCGATAACGTCTCGGTGGACATTGCCGACAACGAATTCTTCACCCTGCTCGGCCCTTCCGGCTGCGGCAAAACCACCCTGCTGCGCACCATTGCCGGCTTCGAGCATGTCAGCGACGGTGAGATCCGCCTCGCGGGCGAGCCGGTCAACGATTTGCCGCCGTTCAAGCGCCGGGTCAACACGGTGTTCCAGAGTTACGCGCTGTTTCCGCACATGAGTGTTGCGCAGAATATCGCCTTCGGCCTCGAGATGCAGGGCCTTGATCGCAAACTGATCCCCCAGCGGGTCGATGAGATGCTCGCGCTGGTGCAAATGCAGCACCTGGCCAAGCGCAAACCGGCCGAACTGTCCGGCGGTCAACAGCAACGGGTGGCTCTGGCCCGGGCCCTGGCGCCAAAACCGAAAGTGCTGTTGCTGGACGAACCGCTGTCGGCCCTGGACCTCAAGCTGCGCAAGGAAATGCAGGTCGAACTCAAGCGAGTACAGAAAGAAGCCGGGATCACCTTCATTTTCGTCACCCACGATCAGGAAGAAGCCCTGACCCTGTCCGATCGCATTGCCGTGATGTCCGCCGGCAAGATCCTGCAAATCGGCACGCCCAATGAAATCTACGAACGTCCGCAGCATCAATTCGTCGCACAATTCATCGGCGACATCAACTTCCTCCCCGGCCACCTCAAGCGCGGCCAGCAGAACGAAAAGCTCTTCGTGCCCACCGGTATGCCAGTGGAAATCCCCTGCCCGGCCCAAGGCTTCGACGGCAGCAAAGTGCAACTGGCGTTCCGTCCCGAGCGTTCGCAACTGGTCGAGCCGACGCAGCCGCATCACCTGCGTGGCGTGATCGAGGCTGTGCTGTATGTCGGCACCGCCACGCTCTATCAATGCCGCCTGAACAACGACATCAAGGTCATGCTGCGCGAGAACAACGAAGGCCTGAACCACGGGCGGGTGGTGGGTGATCGCGTCGCGGTCAACCTGCCGCCCCACGCCTGCCTGCTGATGGAGGCCTGAGATGAGCGTCAGCAGCACTTCCCCGGCCCTCAACCGCGCGCTGTTGCTCAGCCCGGTGGTTCTGACCTTGCTGGCCCTGATCGCCATTCCGCTGGGCATCATGGGCTACATCAGCCTGCTGCCGCGCAACGTCTATGGCGGCGTCGACTGGCAGGCCGACTGGCAATTGCAAAGCTACGTACAACTGTTTTTCCAGGAAGGTTTCGACGGCGAACTGGAGCTGAACTGGGTCTACGCCCAGGCGCTGCTGCGTTCGGTGTTCCAGGCCGGTGGCACCACGGTCCTGTGCTTCCTGTTCGGTTTCCCGGTGGCGCTGTGGATGTCGAGCCTGACACCCCGTCGGCGCAACCTGATGGTGTTGCTGATCACCATCCCGTTCTGGACCAACCTGCTGATCCGCAACTACGCGTGGCTGATCATCCTGCGTGAACACGGCTGGGTCGCCCAGAGCCTCAACGCCCTGTTCCCCCAGGCCGGTGGCATCACCCTGCTCTACAACGACTTCGCGGTCAGCGTTGGCCTGGTCTACAGCTTCCTGCCGTTCATGATTTTGCCGATCTACTCGACCCTGGAAAAACTCGACTGGCGCCTGGTGGAAGCCGCCTACGACCTGGGCGCCAACCGCTGGCACGCGTTGCGGCGGATCATCCTGCCGCTGTCGATGCCGGGGGTGATCGCAGGTGCCTTGCTGGTGTTCGTGCCAAGCCTGGGCGCCTTCATCACCCCGGCGATCCTCGGCGGCGGCAAGACACTGATGATCGGTAACCTGATCCAGCAGCAGTTCGGCACCGCGCGCAACTGGCCCCTGGGCAGTTCGCTGTCGTTCCTGTTGCTGGGGATCATGCTGCTGTCCCTGGTGCTCTACGCCCTCTATAGCCGCAATGCCGCCAAGACCCTGCGTCGGGGAGCCCAAGCATGATTGCCCTGCACCTGAAGAAACTGCCCCTGACCCGCGAAGTCAGCCTGTTGATGCTGGCCTATCTGTACCTGCCGATATTCGTGCTGATCGCCTACAGCTTCAACGCCAACCGCTCGGCGACGGTATGGACCGAGTTCTCGTTCGACTGGTACGGGCGAATCCTGGCCAACCCGTCGATCCAGACCGCGGCGCTGAACTCGATTATCGTCGCCAGCATCGCCACGGTTTGCGCCACGGCGATTGCACTGCTCGCGGCGCTGGCGACCTACCGGCCGTTCTACGGGCAGAAAATGGTCGAGGGCGGGATCAACCTGCCGCTGATCCTGCCGGAGATCGTCACAGCCGTGGCCACCCTGCTGCTGTTCATGGCGCTGGGGATCAAGCTCGGTCTGCTGACGGTGATCGTCGCCCACATCGGCTTCTGCATTCCCTTCGCTTACCTGCCGATCCGCGCGCGGCTCAACGACCTGGACAAGAGCCTGCTGGAGGCGGCGAACGACCTGTACGCCAACCCCTGGCAGGTGTTTCGCCGGGTGACCTTGCCGCTGCTGTGGCCGGCGGTGTTGTCGGGTTCGGTGCTGGCGTTCGTGGTCAGCCTCGACGACTTCATCATGACCTTCTTCGTCGCAGGTCCCGGTTCGACGACCTTGCCGGTGTACATCTTCTCGGCGATCAAGGCCGGCGTGACGCCGGAGATCAACGCGATTTCGACCCTGATGCTGGTGATTTCCATCGTGCTGGTGGTGCTGGCCTTCTGGCTGGGACAGCGCGGCAAAAACCAATGATCCTGGAGCAAAGCATGAAAACAAAAAGCATGTGTTTCGCTGTAGCCGGTCTGGCCCTGAGTTGCGTCACCGCGTTCAGTGCCCAGGCCGCCGAACCCAAGGAACTGTTCTTCTACAACTGGACCGACTACTACCCGGTCGACCTGTTGGCCAAGTTTGAAAAGGAGACCGGGATCAAGGTCACCATGGATGGCTATGACAGCAATGAAACCCTGCTGGCCAAGTTGCAGGCCGGCGGCGCCGCGTATGACGTGATTGTGCCGTCGCAATCGATCATGCGTACCCTGATCAACCAGGACCTGCTGCTGGAAATCGACGCCTCGACCCTGCCCAACTTCCAGTACGTCAAACCGGCGTTCCGCGACCCGGGCTTCGACCCCGGCCGCAAGTTCTCGGCACCGTACCTGTGGGGCACCACCGGGTTCTCCTATGACAGTGCCCGGGTGCCCGGCGGCAAACTGGACGACTCGTGGAAAGAGTTCTTCGAGCCACGCAAGGAACTGCAAGGCCAACTCGCCGCCCTCGACACCTCCAGCAGCGTGATCAACGCCGCCAGTCATTACCTGAATGTCGACGAATGCAGCGAAAACCCGCAGGACGCCAAGCGCATCCTCGAACTGCTGCAAAAACAGAAACCCTTCCTGAAGATGTACAGCTCGGACAACACCGTCGACCGCATGGCCTCCGGTGAAGTGATCATGATGCAGAACTGGAACGGTTCTACAGCGCGGGCCACCTTGCAGAAGAGCACCATCAAATACGTGTATCCGAAGGAAGGCCTGGCGATGTTCCAGGACAACTTCGCCGTACCGAAAAGCGCACCGCACCCCGGCAACGCGAAGATCTTCATCGACTGGATGATGAAACCGGAAAACGCCGCCGCCGTGTCCAACGCCATCGCCTACGACAACGGCATTCAGAGCGACAAGCTGATCGACGCCAAGTGGCGGGTGATGGACGCCATCAACATGCCCGACGAATTCGCCTCGCGCCTGCGCCCGGAAAAGGAATGCAGCAACAAGGCGCGGGAGCTGCAGGACCGGATCTGGGCCAAGCTCAAGGGCTGATTGTTTGACTTGAAACCGAGTCGCGGCCATCGCTGGCAAGCCAGCTCCCACAGGGTTTGGTGGTGTTCACAAATTTTGTGCCCAACACAAATCACTGTGGGAGCTGGCTTGCCAGCGATGAGGCCCTCTCACACAACACTGAATTTGAGGTTTGCAATGAATCAACCCCGCTGGCTGCGCAACGTGCGCCCCTACGGCGCCCCCGCCGAAGACCTGCTGATCGAAAACGGCCGGTTCACCCAACGTCGCCCGGCCTCGACCACCGAACTGCTCGCCACCGACATCGATGGCCAGAACCAGTTGCTCACCCCCGCCCTGGTGGAAAGCCATGTGCACCTGGACAAAACCCTCTGGGGCCAACCCTGGCGCCCCAACAGCGCCGGCCCGACCCTCAAGGACTACATCGCCAACGAGCGGCGCATCCTGCGCGAAGTCACCACCCCCATTGCACAACGGGCCGGCGCCCTGCTGGAAAACTGCATCGCCCGCGGCTCGCTGACCATGCGCTGCCACGTCGACACCGACCCGGAATTCGGCCTGCGGCATGTCGAGGCCATGCAACAACTGCGTGAAAACTACCGCGACCTGATCGACCTGCAACTGGTGGTGTTCCCGCAGACTGGTTTGATCAGCCGCCCCGGCACCGCCGAGCTGATGCGCGAAGCCATGGCACTGGGTGTGGAAAACGTCGGCGGGCTGGACCCGTGCGGCATCGACAACGATCCCGTCGCGCAACTGGATTTCATCTTCAAACTGGCCAGCGAGTTCGACCGTGGCGTCGACATTCACCTGCACGACAAGGGTGAACTGGGCCTGTGGCAGATCGCCCTGATCGCCGACTACACCGAGCGTTTCAGCCGCCAGGGCCGGGTGATGATCAGCCACGCGTATTGCCTGGGGATGTTGCCGTGGAGCCAGGTCAAGCCGGTGGCCGAGCGCTTGTCGGCGCTGGGAATTTCGCTGATGAGTTCGGCCCCCGCCGATTGTGCGGTACCGCCATTCCTGGCTCTGCGTGAAACCGGCGTGAATGTGTGCCTGGGCTCCGACGGCATTCGTGATGCCTGGTCGCCCATGGGCAACGGCGACATGCTCGAACGCGCTATGTTGCTGGCGTTCCGTTTCGATTTGAACAAGGACGAAGAACTCGCGGCGGCGTTCGAAGCGGCGACTGTCAACGGCGCCCAGGCGCTGGGTTGCGAAGCCAATCGCCTGGAGATCGGCCAGTCGGCGGACTTCCTGCTGATGCCGGTACAAACACTGGGTGAGGCGGTGGTTTCGCGGCCGCTGCGTCAGGTCTATCGCGCGGGTCAATTGATTGCTGCGGGCGGTCGTTTGCTGGAAAGCCGTCTGTGAAGCGCATCGGCTTGCGCGCCAGTTGCGTGGTTGGCTTCGACGGCACGCGGCATGTGTTGTGGCGCGATGGCGAAGTGGTGTTCTCAGGCTCGCGCATCGAGTTTGTCGGGCGCGGTTATCCGGGGCCGGTGGATCAGTGGGTCGATTACGGTAACGCGCTGATCGGCCCCGGTTTCATCGATCTGGATGCCCTCGGCGATCTCGACTCCACGGTGCTGACCCTGGACAACGGCGACGAGCGCGACATGGGCCGGATGTGGTCGGCGCAGTATCTGGCGCGTGGATCGCGGGAAAGCTACAGCCCCGAAGAAGACGTCTTCAAATACCGCTACGCCCTCACCCAACTGATCCGCAACGGCATCACCACAGCCATGCCGATCACCTCGATGTACTACCGCGAGTGGGCCGAGACCTACGACGAATTTGCCGCAGTGGCAGGCGTGGCGGCCGAACTGGGGCTGCGCACTTACCTCGGCCCCTGCTACATGAGCGGCATGAGCTACTGGCAGGCCGATGGAACCCTGGCGCACCACTGGGACGAAGCCCGGGGCATGGCCGGCCTCGATGCCGCCGAACGGTTTTTCCGGGATTTCGATGGTGCACATAACGGCCTGATTCGCGGCGCGCTGCTGCCCGATCGCATCCAGACTTGTACCCCGACGCTGCTGCAACGCACCGCCGCGCTGAGCCGGGAACTGAACGCACCAATGCGTTTGCACTGCTGCCAGGGCCTCGGCGAGGTGGCGATGGTCGAGCAACTGCGCGGCACCTCGCCTCTGGGCTGGTTGCAGCAACTTGGGCTTTTGACCCCGCACAGCCTGCTGCCCCATGGCATCTACACACGAGGCGATGACGATCTGCAACGGATGGTGGATGGTGGCGCAAGCCTGGTGCATTGCCCGGTGGTGTTTGCCCGGGACGGCGAGGCGCTGAATTCGTTTGGGCGCTATCGGGCCAAAGGCATCAACTTCGCCCTGGGCACCGACACCTGGCCGGCGGACTTGCTGGACAACATGCGCCAGGGCTTGAACATCGCTCGATTGATGGAAGGCAGCAACGACCTGACCAGCACCCTGGACCTGTACAACGCCGCGACCCTCGGTGGTGCCAAGGCACTGGGCCGGGATGATCTCGGCCGGCTGGCACCGGGGTGCAAGGCCGACATCACCGTGTTCAACCTGCGCGGGATGCACCTGGGACCGCTATTCGATCCGCTGAAGAATCTGGTGCTGGCTGGTCGCGGCGACGATTGCATCGCCAGTTACATCGATGGCCGTTGCGTGATGCGGGACGGACAGGTCGAGGGCATCGACTACCCCGCCCTGCAACGCCAGGCCCAACGCCAATTCGAAAAACTGATGCGCAGTCACAGCGACCGTGCCTTTGGCCAACCGGACTGGAAAAGTCTGTTCCAACCGGCCATCCCGTTCGCCGACGACTACAGCGCACAAGCGCCACTGTGCGCCATTGACCCTCTCCTTTAGAGACTTCTGCCCATGCAAAGCTTCGACTTCAGCCAACTGAGTCCGCGGGACAAATACAAGATTCTGATCGGCAGTGTGGTGCCCCGCCCTATTGCGCTGGTCACCACCGTCGATGGCGAAGGCCGGATCAACGCCGCGCCGTTCAGCTTTTTCAATGCACTGTCGGCCGACCCGCCCATCCTCGCCCTGGGCGTGGAAAACTACGGCGACCAAAGCCCCAAGGACACCACCCGCAACATTCAGCTCAACCAGGAATTCACCGTGAACATCGTCAGCGATGCCCTGGTGGAAGCCATGAACGTCTGCGCCGTGCCCTTCGCCCCCGGCTTCGATGAGCTGACCGCCGCTGGCCTCACCGCCATCCCCGGCACCACGGTCAAATGCCCGCGCATCGGCGAAGCCCCGGTGGCGCTGGAGTGCCGGCGGATGATGGCGCTGTCCATCGGCCAATCCCGGGAGATCATCTTTGGCGAAGTGCTGATGGCCCACGTGCGGGACGAACTGATCGACCCGAAAACCCTGTACATCGATCAGTTGGGGCTGGATGCGATCGGACGCATGGGCGGGCATGGCTATGCGCGCACGCGGGATTACTTCGATCTGCCGACACGCTCGTTGCAAGCCTGGACGGATGCGCCGGGGGGCGGCGAGCGGTTCTGGCCGCTGACCAAGTAAGCCGCTGCTGCACAAAACCTGTGGGAGCGGGCTTGCCCGCGAAGGCGTCGGCACATTCAATATTAACGTGTCTGATACACCGCTATCGCGAGCAAGCTCGCTCCCACAGGAGTTGCAGCGTTAGTGAAAATCCCGGCTGCGCACAGTAATGCCATCCAACAACGAACTCAGATCACTCAACCGTCCGGCTATCAGATGCCGGACCTCCCCCTCCTTCTCCCAACGCCCATCGACCTTGAGCAACTGCGAGCCGACCAGCACCTGGCGCTGCCGCTCGGCCAGGTCCCGCCACACCACCACGTTGACGTTGCCGAACTCGTCTTCCAGGGTGACGAAGGTCACACCGCTGGCGGTGGCCGGGCGTTGTCGGCCGGTGACCAGCCCGGCAACACTGACTGGCCGACCATGCTCGACGTCCAGCAACTCCTTCGAACTGCGGCAGCGCCGGGCCTTCAACTCACCGCGCAACAGGGCCAACGGATGCGGCCCGAGGGTGGTGCCGACGCTGGCGTAATCGGCTTGCAGGTCCTCACCGACGGTGGGCGTTGGCAACGACACCGCGTCCTCCTCCTGGCTCGGCACGCCGGCGAACAGACCCAACTGCTTTTGTACCCCGGCCACTTCCCAACGTGCCCGATGCCGGTCGCCGGCCAGGCCACGTAACGCACCGGCATCGGCCAGTTGCTCCTGGGCGCGGGCATCGAGTCGCGCCCGTTCGCCCAGGTCGGCGATGTCGGCAAACGCGCCTTTGGAGCGTGCCGCTTCGATGCGTCGGGCCTCGTCCTCGCGAAAGCCCTTGATCATGCGTAGCCCCATGCGAATCGCCGGTTGCGCACCGGCGATCGGCTCCAGGCTGCAATCCCAGTCACTGGCGCGCACGTCCACCGGGCGAACCTGCAAATGATGACGCCGAACGTCCTGCAGAATCTGGTCCGGGCTGTAGAACCCCATCGGCCAACTGTTGATCAGCGCACAGGCGAAGGCCGCCGGCTCGTGGCATTTCAACCAGCAACTGGCGTAGGTCAGCAAGGCAAAACTGGCCGCGTGGGACTCGGGAAAACCGTAGCTGCCAAAGCCCTTGATCTGCTCGAAGATCTGCGCGGCGAATTCGGCGGTGTAGCCGTTTTTTTTCATGCCGGCGGCCAGCCGTTCCTTGTGCGGTTCTAGCCCGCCGTGGCGTTTCCACGCGGCCATGGAGCGGCGTAGCTGGTCGGCCTCGCCGGGGCTGTAGTCGGCGGCGACGATGGCAATCTGCATCACCTGTTCCTGAAACAGCGGCACGCCGAGGGTGCGCTTGAGCACCACTTCCAGTTCCGGCGACGGATACGCCTCCGGCTCTTCCTTGTTCCGTCGCCGCAGGTACGGGTGCACCATGCCGCCCTGGATCGGCCCCGGCCGAACGATGGCGACCTCGATCACCAGATCGTAAAAGGTCTTGGGCCTGAGCCTCGGCAACATCGACATCTGCGCCCGGGACTCGATCTGGAACACGCCGATGGTGTCGGCCCGGCCGATCATCTCGTAGGTGGCCGCATCCTCGGACGGGATGGTCGCCAGACTCAGGTCCAGACCCCGGTGCCGGCGCAGCAGATCGAAACATCGGCGAATCGCGCTGAGCATGCCCAGCGCCAGGATATCGACCTTGAGCAAACCGACCGCGTCGAGGTCATCCTTGTCCCACTGGATGATGGTGCGCTCGGCCATGGCGGCATTTTCCACCGGCACCAGACTGTCCAGCGGCTGCTCGGAAATCACGAAACCGCCGGGGTGCTGGGACAAATGCCGGGGGAAGCCGATCAACTGCCCCGTCAGGCTCAGCACCCGGTGCAGCACCGGACTCTCGGGGTCGAAACCGCCCTCGCGCAGGCGTTCAACGGGCGGCATTTCATCGCTCCAGTGACCACAGCAATCGGCCAGGGCGTTGATCTGGTCCGACGGCAAGCCCAAGGCCTTGGCCACATCACGCACCGCACCGGCCGCATGATAGGTGCTGACCACCGCCGTCAGCGCAGCGCGGGCCCGGCCATAATGCTGGAACACGTACTGCAAGACTTCTTCGCGGCGTTCATGTTCGAAATCGACGTCGATGTCCGGCGGTTCGTTACGTTCTTTGGACAGGAAGCGCTCGAACAGCAACGTGGTGCGATCCGGATCGATTTCGGTGATCCCCAGGGCAAAACACACGGCCGAGTTAGCGGCAGAACCACGACCCTGACAAAGAATCTGTTGCTGGCGGGCAAAGCGGACGATGTCGTGGACCGTCAGGAAATAGCTTTCATAGCCCAGTTCCGCGATCAGTTGCAGCTCCTTGTCGATCTGCACCAGCACTTCGCTTTTCGGCCCTTTTGGCCAGCGCCACTCGATGCCTTCCTCGGTCAAATGACGCAGCCACGAGGTGGCCGAGTGCCCTTGCGGCACCAGTTCGCGGGGGTATTGGTAACGCAACTGACCAAGATCAAAGGTGCAACGCCGGGCGATGCTCAGCGTTTCGGCCAGCAACTCTGGTGGATAAAGCGCCCGCAACACGTCCAGGCCGCGCAGATGGCGTTCGCCGTTGGGATGCAGGCGCAACCCGGCATCGGCCACCGGCAGGTGATGACGGATCGCGGTCATTGTGTCCTGCAAGGCGCGCCGGCCGCGAGCGTGCATGTGCACATCGCCACTGGCCACGGCCGCAATGCGCAACGCCCTGGCCAGGCTCAGCAGATCATCCAGACGCTGGGCATCGTCCTGACCGCGATGCAACTGCACCGCCAGCCACAGGCGCTCGGCGAAGACCTGCTTGAGCCACCGGCCCTGTTCAAAGGCATCGACAGCGTCCGGTACCCACAACGCCAGCAATCCCGGCAAAGGTTCGCTGAAGTCTTCACGCAGCACCTGATACTGGCCTTTTTGCGTGCGGCGCCGGGCACGGGTGATCAATCGGCACAGCGCCTGATAGCCCTCGAGGCTCTCCACCAGCAGCACCAGTTTCGGACCGTTCTCGATGCGCATTTCACTGCCGATGATCAGCGGCAACTCCACGGACTTTGCCGCTTGCCAGGCACGCACGATGCCCGCCAGGGTGCATTCGTCGGTGATCGCCAGAGCTTGGTAACCCTGTTTTTTCGCGCGCTGGAACAGCTCGAGGGCACTGGAGGCACCGCGCTGGAAACTGAAGTTCGACAGGCAGTGCAGTTCGGCATAGTCGCTGCTCATGCGAACCAGCCCTGCAACCACAGCGGGCCGTCCTCACCGACCGCCCGGTAGGCCCAGCCCTGTTGGCCGGCACGGGTTTCGATCAGGTAATAGTCGCGGCGTACGTCGTCGCCGTCCCACCAGCCGGACTCGATACGCTCCGGCCCCATGAGGATGCGCGCCGAGCCCTGATGCACGGCCAGCGGTTCAGTCAGCAGCCAGCCCGGCCGTTTCACCGCGGCCGGCACCGCGCAGGGCTGGCTGTCGGCACGGGCCTGCCACGCACACTCGGGGCGGTGATCGGCCTGGAAGCGCAAGCCATGCACCGCGTCATCCCCCAGCCGTGCACGCAGGCGTTCGCGCAATTGCTCCCAGGGCAAGGACTGCTGCGGGCGATCGTCGAACAGTGCCTGATGCTGGGGCACGAAGGTCGGCAAATCCTCGGCGCGCAAGCGAAAGCCGCGCACCGGTGCCTCGACCTGGACCTGCTCCAGCCGCCCTCGGGCCAGTTCGAAGAGCATCGCCGCATCCCGCTCGGCGCTGAGCAGGCCGACCTTGATCAGCGTGTCCGGCAACCCGGCGTGTTCCAGATGCAGGTCGAAACGCTGTACGCCGCTGTCGCGACCGCACAGGAACGCCGACAGATCGCCCGTCAACCGGCGCAACGGAAACAGCAAGGCTTGATGGGACTGCACATCGAAATTGAGCTCGATGCGCACATCGAAGCGGTCCGGCGGCAGGTAGAACGCCAGCGCCAGCCGCCGCAACCCCGACAGGGCATCCAGATGCTTGAGCACCTGGGCCTCGAAACGCCGGGCCAGGCTATGCCGGGGCAGCGCCTGCACCTGGCTCAAGGTGCGCAGGCCCATGCGCGACAAGGCCGTGGCGACCGGTGCTTCCAAGCCGATCCGGTCAACGGGCATTTGCCCCAGATGATGCTGCAAGGCTTGATCGTCCGGCACCACCAAGCCGTCATAGGCGTTGGCCAGCACCCGCGCCGCCACCGGATTGGGCGCGGCCACGATGCGGTGCCGAAACCCCAGTTCGCCGAGCTCACGGCGCAAAAGCGCTTCGAATTGCGGCCAGGCGCCGAAGAGGCCGAGGCTGGATTCGATCTCGAACACCACGGCCCGGGGGTAATGCACGCTGACCTGGGAACTGAAACGATAGGCCCAGGCGGCGAGAAACTGCTGCCAGTGTTCGATTTCAGCGGCGTCGTATTCGGCCGTGACAAAACCTTTGCTCAAGGCCTGTGCCGCGCTCATGGACTGACCGGGACGCAAACCCAGCGCCCGCGCCGCGCCGTTGACAGCCTGCAGCACCCGGCGCTGGGCCGGGCCAGTCAGCAACGCCAGGGGTTCATCGGGATCGGCGCGCTGACGCAGTACCGCGTCCAGCGCCAATTGCGGGAAAAGAATACAGACCCAGCGCATGGCAACCTCAATGCCCCACGGCGAAGGCAATCGGTGCCGAACGGACCAGGCCGCCACGGCACTTGAGCACGCGCAGTTGTGCCGGCCGGGCATCGATGGCAATGCGCAAGGCCGCCGGCGAAGGGTTGATCGCTTCACCGAGGGGGCGATAGGCGAAGGCCAGGGTCTGGCCGGTTTCCGCCGCCACCTGCAAGCGGCGCAAGGCGCGGTCATCGGCCTTGTGCGGCCAGCACAGCACCGCGCCGCAACTGCCCGAACGCAGGCATTGCTCCGCGGCCCACAGCGCATCGCGCTCGCTGGCCCGGATGATCGACAGCTGACGCAGATCGACCCCGGCGCCCTGCCACGCCTGGGGATACGGCACATAAGGCGGCGCCACCAGCACGATGCGTTCGCCCGCCGCCGACAGCCGTGCCAGCGTCGGCCACACCAGTTGCAACTCGCCCACGCCCTGCCCGGCCAGCAGGATTTCCGTCAGCGCCGCCTCAGGCCAGCCGCCGCTGGGCAATGCCGCGTCCAGTGCAGCATGCCCGGTGGGTTGCGGGCTGGCGGCCGGTGGCGCAGGCCGGCCCTTCCAGACCTGGCCGCCATTGAACAGCGTATCCAGCGCAACGACGGCACCCATCAGCCTTGCCTCACCAGGCCACAGAACACGCCTTCGATGGCGAGGTCCTGATCGGCGTTCACAATGATCGGCTGGTAGGCCGGGTTGCGCGGCAGCAGGCGAACCACATCGCCGAGCCGCTCGAAGCGCTTGATGGTGACTTCACCGTCGAGCCGCGCCACGACGATCTGGCCGTTGAGCGCCTCGGGGTTACGGTGCACGCCCACCAGATCGCCGTCGAGAATGCCGTCCTCGATCATCGAATCGCCCCGGACCCGCAACATGTAGTCCGGCACCCGCGAGAAGATCGACGGATCGAGCAGCAAACGGCTGTGCACCTCGGCATCGGCACCGATCGGCGCACCGGCCGCCACCCGGCCAAGTACCGGGATGTCCAGCAACTCGGGACGCGGCGGCTGCCCGAGCAGGCGTATGCCCCGGGCCTGATGCGGGTTGACCTCGATAAACCCGGCCTCGGTCAGCGCCAGCACATGCTTGCGCGCCACGCTGCGGGAGGCGAAACCGAACGCCTCGCTGATTTCAGCGAGGCTCGGAGGCTGACCGTGCTCGGCGATGCGATCGCGGATGAAGGTCAGGATGGCGGTACGGCGGGGAGTCAGAGTCGTCATGGAGTACATTTGTACTCTTTTGGTTTTTTCCTGGCAAGGACTTGTAGGAGCTGTCGAGTGAAACGAGGCTGCGATCTCCTGAGAGCAGAGCAAAAAGATCGCAGCCTGCGGCAGCTCCTACAGGAGGCCGGTTCAGCCAGGGAGTCCGGCAAGATAGGGTCACGGGGAAATCCCCCGTATGCCCATCGCTGAAGACCAGTTGCAGGCCATCCCCTGCGAGTGCAACTCGATAACCCGCAGACGTAAAGCCCAGCGCTCCCTACTCGAACAAAACGGACGATCAAAAAACAAGGCCTACCGTTCGTCGATTTTTTAAAAAAAATAGCTTCCGAAGTAAATAAAAAACCATAAAAAAAGTACAAAACGCACATTTACTCCTACAGAAATATTTTACTCAGCACAGCAAGATCATTTCTGCTTTCCGAAAACTAAAACACAGTTTCAAAAAGGAATTCCACAGATCCACACTAGAAATAAACCTCACCAAAACCAAACCAAACCACTAAGGTTCCGAACATCATGTAGGACGCATCTTTAAAACATGCAGGAATTCCCCCACAACACAAAACTCTCTCGCTTGCACCCAACAATAAAATCAACTAATTCTTGCAGCACCACTTAATACCGAGTGGTAAACACAACGAGTAAAAACAAAATGAAAAACAACGAACTTGGAAAAGTGCTATTCAATTTTAGAAATAGTGTTGGATCAAACCCCAATCCGCAAGTCGCTGGTGGCTCTGGAGGTGCAGGAGGTTGCGGGGGCAGCGGTGGATGTGGTGGGGGTGGCGGATGCAGCGGTGGTAGTGGTGGAGGAAATGGTGGCTGTGGCGGAGCAGGAGGCACTGGCGGTGGTGGCACCGGTGGCTGTAGAAGTATGTAGTTGAAACCGATAATAAAACTACTTACTAGCTTCCCAGGCTAAAAGGATCTTTCAAAGCGAAAGATCCTTTAGGAGGAGATAAATGCAACTGATATTTTCAGAATTTGACATTATAAGCCTACCTAATGAATCACTAATCATATCTACCAATGGCGCATCAAAAACCGACTCAAAAAAACTATTAATCGTACTGCAAGAACTAAAAAAACAACAACCATCTAGGATACCAAAAGCGCTATTCGACAAAATAGTATCCGCCCAAAAACTACCTATAAAAGAAACCTATACATTCTTGAACCTCGCCATAGGACTAAAAAATCAACCATCGGAGATATACTTCAAAAAAGTATTAATAGCACATGACTGGAGCAACCGAGAAGAATTCAAAGCACTCATTGATCAAGAGGTAAAATTCGATCACGAAATAGTGAACGACTTGGAATCCTTAGTTGACCGAGCCCGAGACAATGCATTTCTAATTAAAATAGTCTGCATGCAATATAATTATTAGAAACTTAAAAATCTATACTTTTGTTTAGCAGATTCGTCTCCAAACAGTGCCATCTCAATAGCATACTTAAGCGGGGATATTTTTCGCATAAGTCAACCATACATTCCCAACATTGGAAATGCCTGTCATTTTTGCCTTGTAGAGAGGCAATTGAACTATGAAAAGATCAACGAAAGTCGAAATACCTGGTCTGCCTTGTTGAATTTCTGCGTTGACCAAAACATTACTATGCCTGCGCAAAACTTAAGCCTGTTACAGAGAAACCTAGCATTAGGTACTCTGATAAAAAAAATCAAGCTTCATACGGAGCATAATCAAGGCTTCAGATATCAAGACAACTCTCTTGCATCGATGACTATAGATTTAAACAACGGACTGATTACGGAAGAGTTGACTCCCCACTGGCATTCCTGTACCTGCCTGAGATCTAAACATGAAAAATATCCCACATGATTACTATCTGAAATTTCTCGACCAGAAAGTCATCGAGGACACCTTGGAATTCCACAACAAAGGCAACTTCACCATCCATGACTGCGTTAAAAATATTTCCTTACTGCACGACCTTCCACCACAGCTACTTTCAGACCTAACAGGTAATGAACTGCAATTATATCCCGACATGGATATCACTACGGAAGGGGTAAAACTCGAAGCACTGGAGCCTACAAGCCCTTTACATCGAAATCAATCATGCGAATTTTTCGACGATCGAGACATAACATTCGAGTCGATAAAGCAATTAATCAGCCCACTATTAAGCATTGGCGAAAACACTCATAAAAGAGGATACCCTAGTGCAGGAGCACTATATTCAGTAGAAATATTCTGTTGCTCCCTTTCACCAAAAAATACATGGCCGTGCCCGGAAAAAATTTTACACCTACTACCACACTCAAGAAAATTTGAAATAATCCAGGGAAGTTACGACACCAGTGTAATAAAAGAGGCTATTTTGCCCGCAGGAAGCAAAATTGGAAATCCTAGTCTGGCTATAATTTATGTAATGTATATGCCAAAAACGCTATTCAAATATCGTTATCGCGGATACAGATTAGCGCTAATGGAAACCGGATCAATATATATGTTAGTTGATCTTCAGTGCAAACAATTAAACATCAAAAGCCGTCAATGGTCTGGGTACACCGACAACATGCTGTGCAAGGCCATTGGATTAAATCCAACTCTATTTTTTCCTGCATGTGTACACTTGATAGGAGGCTAAATTGAAAATTTCAAGTTACAGCAATGATCCCTCACTACCTGCGGAAATGTGGTGCCAGCCCCCATGTATTTTCGACTTCCCTTTTTGCTCGGAAATTGGCGATCAATGGAACTCAATAGGTTCAGGGATAGGCACAAGCTCAACATCAATAAAAACCGCCTTGGGCGAATACTTCGAGAGACGTCACTTCTATTTAGAAATATTACCCGACAGCTTTTCGCCCCTAGAGAATGGTCTTACGCCAAAAGAGGTAGAAAACTTCATCAAAGCGTTCAGTCAAACCGCTGCGAAAAACACAAACCTAGATAACCTGGCAAGTCGCAAATTTAACATGAACTCCGCCATACGTATTTCTGATTTTTCATGTTGCTCAATTCCTACTGTATGTATCTCTCTGACCCACCACAACAGCGACGACGACAATATCTACCCGAGTCGTGACACTTGTGGATGCAGCTTTCATTGGAATCCAGAACTTGCCGTTCTTGGCTCTATTAAAGAATCATTAGAGCGTCAATTTCTCACTCGATTCTGGCTAACTAAGCAATGCATAGGAACGATCAAACCAGCCGAGATATCAACTGCGATAAAAACGCTCCCTTCATATGGCCTATTCAACGCACTGACAAAATCAGGACAACTATTAACAATAGACATCTCTGATGATGATTTTCCAGGAGTATGCCTACTAACAGTTTACGGAAACAATGACCCCAATAGAAACGTTCACTACTGCGCAGGAATGTCTTATTCAGAAAATCGAGCGGAAGCATTGAACAAGTCAATCCTGGAGTTATGGC
This sequence comes from Pseudomonas sp. GM74, assembly GCF_000282455.1. Taxonomy (GTDB): domain Bacteria; phylum Pseudomonadota; class Gammaproteobacteria; order Pseudomonadales; family Pseudomonadaceae; genus Aquipseudomonas. The sequence continues at coordinate 51,214 of NZ_AKJG01000073.1, read as the reverse complement.
AAACATTTCGATTCATGAATTTATTTAGCGTTTTTCACGGCAACCCAGACTCTCTCAAGGACCCTTATATCCGCCACTTCGCAAAGTGCAACCATTATAAAACATTTGAGGAAATCACGTCACAACCAAACTACTACCCACACACCTCACGCAAAAAAAGCCAAACTTGCAAACTGGACACTGAAAACTTGATTAAAAGCTTGAGAAACAAGAACCTCGAAGGATACCTCTACATAAAAACAACTCGAATAGATGGAGCTAACTACACATTTTGCAAATTTACCTCGCCATCTTTATTTATGCACATGAACAACTCAGCAGATATAAATATGATCAACGACTATTCAAACACATTCCTCCTCGAAATATACAATGAAAGAAAAGAAACAATGGTTCCATTCCCATAGAGAAATCAATCATGACTAAGAATATTTGCCCCAGAGCTATCTCCCTAACCTCCATATTCATCAAAGAACAACTAAAAGAACCCATCGCCTTTTTCTGGATCATGATATCCCCTTGTGCAATGTTCTATTTTTTTGCAACAACCAGGCAAGACCCAAACTATTTCTCCAGCAATTACATTACGATTTCGGCATGGTTTTATGCCTACATATCTTCAAGTGTCGCATTATTCGGATTCGCCTTTTACATAATCGGAAGAAGGGAAAGCGGATTCACCCGATCATTTATTTATTCCAGGGAATCAAAACTGATTTTTCTTTTATCGCACTTCATTGCCTACTCACTAATATCAATATCTTATTGCGCAACCTTTTACTTAACGACCAAGCTTCCATTTGGAAACTACGCCCTCGATGAACTACTGAATCTCGCACTACGCTTCTACATCTGCTTTATCATGTTTTGCGCTCTCGGGGCTGCCTTCTCATTGCTACCGATCAATTTTCAGAACTCGAACACTTTGCTTTCCATTTTTTCGTTCTGCATGTTGATCCTCGGAGTAATGAGTGCCAGCAGACCAAACCCCATCACCGACGCTTTGAACCTCGCAAACCCACTGACACTTGCAAGCCAAATAATGGAACAAGGCCTTGAATCCAACAAACTCATCACAGCTGCAATAGTTCTTTTGTTTATTTTTGTACTGTACAAAACGTTCAAACACCTAAGAATCAATCCCGTATGGAGCCGGTACTGATGAAAAAATTCACGGCGCAGAACATTGACTTCTCCTATACAGACACTCCCCTCTTGACCCAGGCATCTCTTGAGGTTGCTCAAGGCGACATTGTCGGCATTCTGGGGCCCAACGGATCTGGAAAAACAACTTTTTTCGATATCGTCTGCGACCTTAAAAAAGCAAGGTCTGGCTTCATAAAAAACGACTTCAATCACTTTTTATACCTTTCTCAAATCATCTCCACTCCCCCACCGCTGCGTATGCGTGACATTTTTAGAATGGTATCTGCGCTGTCATCAACCGAGCCCATGACACAAGATAAAACCCTGAAAAAACTAAGTGCGTGGAGCCCTGCGATAGTTGACCGATACCAAGACACTTGGAACAAAAAATCATCGTTATGCAGCTACGGAGAGACACGCTGGTTCTTTACTCTTTCTCTTCTTTCAATATCTGCAGACTTTGTGATTCTCGATGAACCTACTGCCGGTGTAGATCCAGAATTTCGTCACTATATTTGGCAATGTCTTCACGGCGCTGCCAGGGAGGGCACCGCCATTCTGGTTTCCTCGCACAATGTTGAGGAGGTAATTAACCATTGTGATTATTTTTATATGATTAGCCAGCAACGCTTCAATCGCTTTAACAACGGCAGTGAGTTCATGCAAAAATATGGAGTAAAGACTGTGGATGATGCGTTTATCCGAGCCGTTACTGAACCTGTATTCGCAACATAAACCACTGGAAGCGCACGGGGGAGCTGCCGCAGATCGCGACAACTCCCGATGAGGAATGGAATTCGATTCAGTCGGTAAGTCCAGCCAGATACGCCCACGGATAGATCCCCCGTTCATGGCCATCGCTGAAGACCAGTTGCAGGCCATAGCCCTGCGGGTTCAGTTCGATTACCCGCACCCAGGTATCCACCAACGGCGCCATCCCTCGTATACGAAACGCCCGGCACTGCGAACACGGGCACTGGCGACGCAGTTCAGCGTGGTCCAATACCTGTTCGCGGCCATCGGGCCAGTTCAGTCGCAACTGCTGTTTGCTGCTGGAATTGCCAATCGCCAGCGGGTTCATTGCAGTTGACTCAAGGCAATGCGCACGGCCTTGCGCACTTCAGGGTCGCCGTCGTCTTGCGTGGCCTGCAATGCCGCGATGGCCCGTGGGTCGTTCAATTCGCCCAGGGCCAACGCGGCTTCCTTGCGCAGGTTGCTGATGCGGTGGCCGAGGGTGTCGATCAGCGAATCGAGCGCAGGCACAAAACGCAAGCGGCCGAGGCTGCGGGTGGCGCGCAGACGTACCTGCCAGTAATCGTCGCCCAAGGCGTCGATCAGGGCCGGGCCGGCGTCGGGGTGGCCGACCTTGCCCAGGGTGGTGGCGGCTTCTTCGCGGACTTGCCAGGCATCGTCCCGCAAGGCCTGGCGCAAGGCCGGCAGCACCTGTGCGTCAGACGCCAGGCCCAGCGCCCCGGTGGCGGCACGCCGCACGTCGGTGTCCGGGTCAGCGCTGGCCAACCGCGCCAATGCCGGCAAGGCATCGAGTTGCTTGAGCCAGCCGAGCACGCCCACCGCCTCGCGGCGCACGCTGGCGCTTTCATCGTCCAGTGCCCGGGCAGCCGCGTCGGCGGCATCGGGGCAACGTAACTCGCGCAACGCCCTGAAGGCGGCGATGCGTACGCCGCTGTCGGCGTGCCCGGTCCACGGCAGAATGACCCGGCCCGCCGCTTCACTCTTGAGCAGGCTGAGGCTTTGCGCTGCGGCCATCTGCACCGCCGGGGATGGATCCGTCAGGGCCTGGCACAACGCTTCGACCACGGGCTCGTCTTCCCAGGCTTCCAGCAACCGCGCTGCTTCGGCGCGAACCTCTGCAATCGGGTCTTCGGTCAGTCGATCGATCAACCACTGCAGGCCGTCCGGCTCCTCGAGATCGGCCAGTTCGATCAGCGCGATCCGGCGCACGCCGGGGTCGTCATCGGTCAGCCGCGGTTGCAGGGCAAGAATGTCGTCGTTCTCGGTTACATCGAATAGTGAGGTCATAGGGCAAATCGCGGCAGTTTGTTTTCAGGGGGAAGTCCGAGCGGGTTCAGGCGCGGCAGTTGCCGGCCATCTTCGTGGCGCAGGAGTTCGAGGCAATGGCGCTTGAGGTGCGAGAATTCAGGACTGGTCACCAGCTCCGTGCTGCGCGGCCGGGGGAAGTCCAGGCGCAGGTCTTCGATGATTCGCCCGGGGCGCGGGCTCATGACCAGCAAGCGATCGGCGAGGAACAGCGCTTCGTCGATGTCATGGGTGACAAACACTACGGTGGTGCGGATGCGCGTCCAGATGTCCAGCAGCAGTTCCTGCATGTTCAGTCGGGTCAGGGCATCGAGGGCACCGAAGGGCTCGTCCATCAGCAGCAGGCGCGGACGGTTGACCAGCACCCGGGCAATTTCCACCCGTTGCTGCATGCCGCCGGAGAGCTGATCGGGCCAGCGCCCGGCAAAGCCTTCGAGGCCCACCAGGGCGAGGATTTCATCCGCCGCCTTGTGCCGTTCGGCCTTGCCGATGCCTTGCATTTTCAAGCCGAACGCCACGTTGTCGCGCACCGTGCGCCACGGAAACAGCGTGTGCTGTTGGAACACCATGCCCCGTTGTGGCGATGGGCCCGACACCGCGGCGCCATCGACATTGAGCGTGCCGGTGCGCGGTTGCAGGTGGCCGGCCAGGGCGCCGAGCAAGGTGGACTTGCCGCAACCGGACGGCCCGAGAATGCACACGAACTGGCCCGGTTCAATCTGGCAATCAAGGCCCTGCACCGCTTCGAAAGCCGTGTGGCCCTCGCCCAGGCTGATGGACAGCCCGCGTATATCGATACGCCCTTCCAGGTGTTGAAAAACGCTCATCAGGCTTTTCCTCGCGGTCGATGCCAAGGCGTGAAGAGTCCGCCCAGGCGTTTGATCAACAGGCTGCTGCCCATCCCGAGCACGCCGATCAGCAACATGCCGACCACGATGTCGGCGTAGTTCTGGATGGTGTAAGACTCCCAGGTGTAATAGCCGATGCCGAATTGGCCGGAGATCATTTCCGCCGTCACCAGGCAGAACCACGAGGTGCCCATGCCGATGGCCAGGCCGGTGATGATGCTCGGCGCCGCGCCCGGAAGAACGACCTCCAGCAGGATTGCCCGGCGCCCTGCCCCAAGGCTTTTCGCCGAGGCGATCAGTCGTGGGTCGACGCCTTCGACGCCGTGCACGGTGTTGAGCAGGATCGGGAACAGTGCGCCGGTGAAGGTGATGAACACCATCGACAGTTCCGACGAGGGAAACATCAGGATCGCCAGGGGAATCCACGCCACTGCCGGGATCGGGCGCAGCACTTCCAGGGGCGGCAGCAGGAGGTCTTCGGCCCATTTCGAGCGGCCGACGGCCAGGCCCAGGGCCACGCCGATGATCAGTGCCGCGAGGTAACCGGCGAATACCCGGCCGAGGCTGCTGCCCAGGTGCTGCGCGAGCTTGCCCGAGTCACCGAGGCCGACGGCGGCTTCAATGACCGCCACGGGTGTAGGGACATTGGCGAAGGTCACCAGGCCGAGGTTCCAGTGGTGGCTGGCCGCGAGTTGCCAGAACAGCAGGCAGAGCAGCAGTGACGCAGCTCTGGGAATCCAGCGTGCATAGGATCGGTACACAACTATTCCTCTCAACCGAGATCCCTGTGGGAGCGGGCTTGCCCGCGATTGCGGTGGGTCAAACGACATCGATGTCGACTGGTCTGGCCTCATCGCGGGCAAGCCCGCTCCCACAGGGGATTGCGGTGTTATGACTGTTAGCGGGCGGCCACGGCCTGTGTGGTGGCATCGGCGAAGTCGAACACTTTGCCGCCCTGCGCCGTGGCGAACTGTTGGGCCTGGCCTTTGAGCAAGAACGCATTGAATTGCCCCTTGGCATCAGTGGCAAACCACGCCTGATCCGCCAGCAACTTGATCCCGCTGTCGCTGGCCTGGGCATACACCGCGCGGATGTTTTTACCTTCCTGCTTCAGGGCTGCCAGCGCGGCAAACGCTGCTTGCGCCGAGGCGTATTGACGAACCTTCGGCTCGCCACGCACCCAGATTTCCGCCACGTGGCTGAAGTCCGTGATGGCTTTGCCGCTTGCCGCATCGACGGCCTTGAGCGGCGTCTGCTGGTAATTCGCAAGTTGCGCGCTGTAGTCCAGGTTCGAGGCCTTGAACGCGGCGCGGATGTATTGGTCGTCGATGAAGGTGTTGAGATCCAGACCGCGATCGGCCTTCTTCAACAACTTGAGGGTATCGATGGCGGTGCCGACGGCCTGGCGATATTCCGGCTTCCAGCTCAGGTCGCGGGTCTGCACACCGAGGGGGCCATGGAACAGGTAATTGACCTCGGCGTCGACCCCGGTGACCTTGGCGATCAACTCGCTGTATTTCTCCGGCTCAGCCGCCAGCAGCTGGTTGGCTTCGATACTCGCCCGCAGGTAAGCGACGACGATTTCCGGATATTTTTTCGCATAGGCCTGATCGACCAGCGCACCGTGGAAGGTCGGCGCATCGGCCTGGGAGCCGTCATAAATCTTGCGGGCGAAACCCCGGCTCGGGAACAGCTCGGCGAAGGGTACGAAGTCGGCGTGAGCATCGATCTTGCCGGCCTGCAACGCAGAGCCGGCGACTTCCGGCGGCTGGGCAATGATGTTCACGTCCTTGAGCGGGTCCCAGCCCTGGGCCGCGACGGCGCGCAGCAACAGGCCATGGGCGGTGGAAGCGAACGGTACGGAGATGGTCTTGCCTTTGAGCTCTGCCAGCGACTGCACGCCCGATGCGCTTGGCACCACGATGCCGTTGCCGCTGCCCTTGGTGCTGCCCGATAGCACGCTGATGAACAGGCTATGCTTGCCTGCCGTTTCGAACGCCACGCCGTTGAACGCGCCGGGGAAATCGGCCATGGCGCCGAAGTCGAGTTTGCCGGCCACCATTTCGTTGGTCAGGGGAGCGCCGCTGGTGAAGTTTTTCCACTGCACATCGTAGGTGGCGTCCTTGTAGGGGCCATCGTGGGGCAGGTATTTGTCCAGCAGCCCGAGTTCGCGAATCAACAATCCGCCGGCGGCGCAGTTGATGGTGGTGTCCTGGGTGCCGATGGCAATGCGGATGGTTTCGGCCGAGGCCGACAGGGTGAATGAAGCCAGTACCAGACCGGCCAATGCTGCACGCAACTTCATGAGTGTTTCCCCTCGAATCATTTATTGGATGTTCGTCTCCGCCACGATCAGGGCGTGGTGGGAAACGAGGGGTGTCTTGAATCAGGCGTCCGGTGGTTGCCGGATGGCTTTTTGGGTTGTCAGGGCTGGCCTCATCGCTGGCAAGCCAGCTCCCACAGGTTTCTCTGGTGTCTGCAAAATCAAGGTTCACCACCAATCCCTGTGGGAGCTGGCTTGCCAGCGATGGCGTCCTTTCAATCAGCGCAGTAAATAAGGGATCTCCACTTTCACCGCACCCGTCGGGCAATCCTTTTCACAGGGCATGCAGTACCAGCATTCGTCGAACGCCATGTAGGCCTTTTGCGTGGCCGGGTTGATCGCCAGCAGGTCCATCGGGCAAACGTCGACGCACACGGTGCAGCCTTTGTGGGCGATGCATTTGTCCTCGTCGACGGTGACGGGGGCATTGGAACGGAAGAAGATTTCCTGGGCTTGATAGGCCATTTCACGGTCTCTCTCTTGGGTGATGCTCAGGCGGCATCCGCGCCGACCCGCAGCCGGTCGTAGGCCTGCATCTCGTCGGCATCCAGCGCGATGATGTAAGGCTCGACGGCTTTCTTGAAACTGCTCATCAAACCGTTTTCGTCTTTCTTCAGGTGGCAATGGCAGAACCAGTCGCGGTCGTTGCGTTGCGGGTGATCAACGCGGTGGTGGTAAAGCCCCCAGCGGCTTTCGGCGCGGAACAATGAAGCCCGGGCAGCCATTTCGGCGCAGTCGCGGATCATGCTGACTTCCATGGCGCGCATCAGCTCGTGGGCGTTGTGGGCCTTGATCTGGTCGAGATCACGCTGGATGTCGCTGAAGCGTTGCAGGCCGATCTGCATCTTCCTGGTCACTTTCGGCGGTTGCAGGTAGTCATTGACGAAGCGTCGCAGCTTGTATTCGACCTGGGCCGGTGGCAGGCCGTGTAAACGGTCCAGCGGTGCGTAGACCCGTTGTTTTTCGGTTTCGACCTGCCGGGCATCCAGCGCTGAAAACTCGCGCCCGGCGACAAAATCCGCTGCGTTGTTGCCAGCGAACCAGCCGTAGGTGAACGCGCCGAGCATGTAGTTGTGCGGCACCGCGGCCATGTCACCGGCCGAGTACAAGCCCTTGACCGAGGTCTCGGCCTTTTCGTTGACCCACACCCCCGACGCCGAATGCCCGCTGCAAAAGCCGATCTCGGAGATGTGCATCTCGACCATCTGCGTGCGGTAGTCGGTGCCACGATTGGCATGGAACTGGCCGCGACTCGGACGCTCGTTGCTGTGCAGGATCTCTTCGATATTCTGGATGGTTTCCTCGGCCAGGTGATCGAGCTTGAGGAACACCGGGCCATTGCCGCTTTCCAGCTCCTGGTGGAACTCCCACATCATCTGCCCGCTCCAGTAGTCGCATTCGATGAAGCGTTCACCCTTGTTGTTGGCGGTGTAGCCGCCCAGCGGGCCGGTGACGTAAGCGCAGGCCGGGCCGTTGTAATCCTTGATCAGCGGGTTGATCTGGAAGCACTCCAGGTTCGCCAGCTCGGCCCCGGCGTGATAGGCCATCGAGTAGCCGTCGCCGGCATTGGACGGGTTTTCGTAGGTGCCCATCAGGTAGCCCGAAGACGGCAATCCCAGGCGTCCGGCGGCACCGCAGGCGAGGATCACCGCCTTGGCCTTGATCACATGGAAGTCCGCCGTGCGGCAGTCGAAGCCCATCACGCCATTGACCGCGCCCTCCTCATCCGTCAGCAAACGGGTGCACACCAGGCGATTGGTGATGCTCACCCGAGCGCGCTTGAGCTGCCGGTACAGGACTTTCTTGATGTCGTGCCCTTCCGGCATCGGCAACACGTAAGCGCCCATGTGGTGAACCTTCTTTACCGCGTAGTCGCCGGTTTCGTCCTTCTCGAATTTCACGCCCCAACGGTCCAGTTGCGAGAGGGTCTCGAAGCTGTGGGTGGCATAGGCGTACACCGCGGCCTGATTGACGATGCCGTCGTTGGCGATGGTGATTTCCTTGGTGTATTGCTCAGGCGTCGAGTGGCCGGGAATGATCGCGTTGTTCAGGCCGTCCATGCCCATGCTGATCGCGCCGCTGCGCTTGACGTTGGCCTTGTCGATCAACAACACCCGCAGGTCGCGGTTGCGTTCCTTGGCCTTGATCGCCGCCATGGGACCGGCCGTGCCGCCGCCAATGACAACGATGTCGTATTCCTGCTCCAACGTGCTGCGCGTCATGCCTGCTCCCCTTTTTGCCGGTCGATCCGCAGGCGGTACTGGAAGGCATCGCCACGGTAGTAAAGGTGTTCGAAGTCCAGCGGCCGACCCTCGATATCGTGGGTCAGGCGTTCGATGCGCATGATCGGCGAGCCGGGTTCGACGTTGAGCGCCCGAGTCAGGTCGCTGTCGGCCAGTACCGCATCGATGGCCAGGTCGGCGTGCCCCAGGGTCAGGCCGCAGTCGTTCTCCAGGATCTGGAAAATGTCGCGAGTGACCAGGTCGGCTTTTTCCAGGCGCTCTCCAACGGCCTTGGGCAGGTAAGTGATTTCCAGGGAAATCGGCTCGCGATTGATCAGGCGCACCCGTTTGATCTGAGCCACGATCTCGCCTTCGGCGACCTGCAAACGCTCGGCGACGAGCTTGTCGGCGGCAATGAACTTGTAGCTGCGCAGGCGGTTGATCACCTCATAGCCGCGACCGGTCATGGACTCGGCCAGGCCTTGCAGGGTGCTGACGTTCTGGAAGGTTTTGGGCTTGGCGACGAAGGTGCCCTTGCCGTGGATCTTGAAGATCAGCCCTTCTTTTTGCAGATCGCCCAAGGCCTGGCGCACGGTGATGCGGCTGACCTTGAACAACGCGCCAAGCTCGCTTTCGGAAGGCATCTGGCTGTCTTGCGGGTATTCGCCGTCGAGGATACGGGCGCGCAGCACATCTCGCAGCTGGGTGTGCAACGGGACGCTGCTCAGGGATAGAACGTTATCGGTCATGGCAGATCACTTGTTATAACGAGTTATGACGTGATCTTAGAGAGGCAGTGTGGGGATTGAGAAATACTGTTTGAGAATAAGGTTAGATTCGCGATGCAAGAACAAATGTGGGAGCGGGCTTGCTCCCACAGGGGGTTATGTGTGGTCTGAAGGATCAGTGGCGCTTGAGGATCTGGTCCATCACCCAATCGGTCTTCAGCGCCTGCTCGGCCACGGCCGGGTGCTGCGCCTCGCCACGAATATGCGCATTCATGCCCAATACGTGGTGCCACTGAATGTGCGCGTGATGCTCGATGTTCAGGCTGAGGTGCTCGTCGGCGTGCAACTCGACAGGGTGCTCATCGAACACTGAAAAAGTGATCCGGCCTGTACTGCCAATCACTTCGACCCGGTCTTCGCGACGGTCTGCAGCGAAGTTCCAGCAGCCCATGCCCAGTGCCCCGCTGGCAAACCGCCAAGTGGCGCTGACGGCATCTTCGGCCGCGTACAAACCGGCCTGCCGTGCGGTGAACCCGGCGACTTCGACGATATCGCCGAACAGGTACTGAAACAGGTCCAGGCCATGGCTGGCCAGATCGGCGAAGTAACCTCCACCGGCAATCGCCGGGTCGGTGCGCCAGTTATCGATGCCGTTCCGGTCCGCTGACGACGGGGCTTTGGTGAGGGTCCAGGTGAGGTGCCGGACCTCACCGATCCGCCCCTCCTCCAGCCATTGCCGCACTTGCCGCAAGCGTGGCAACGAACGTCGGTAATAGGACACGAACAGATGCAGCCCGGCATCGGCAAACACCTGCTGCATCTCGCGGCTTTGCCCGGCATTCAGCGCCATCGGCTTTTCGACGCAGCAATGCTTGCCGGCGGCGGCCACCTGCAAGGCATAGGCATGATGGCTGTCGGGTGGCGTAGCGACGTACACCGCGTCGACCTCGGGATCGTTGATCAGCGCCTGCGCATCGGTGTAGACCCGTGCGATGCCGTGGCGCTCGGCATAGTCGGTGACGGCTTCCAGGCGCCGGCCCATCACCGCCACCAACGCCGATCCGGGCGCCTTGTAGAAGGCCGGCGCGCTTTTGCGTTCAGCGACACTGCCACAACCGATCATGCCCCAGCGCACCACGTTCATTGGCTCTCCTTGCTGTTCAGCCGACGCGCAATGCGCGCAGGTCCAGTCGACCGTCCTTGAGCGGCGGGCACCAGTAGTAGCCACCGGTGACCGGACGGCTGATGCGGTACAGACCGTCGGTGATGCCGTCTTCCAGGCCACTCATGCGGCGCAGTTGGGCTTCGAAGGCATCGAGGGAAAAGCCGAAGGCCAGGAACATCAGCCCGGCGCGGTCGCCTTCGATCCACGGCATCGAACGGCGCACCACGAAGGCCTCGGGCGCGAAGCTTTCCTGGGCGGTGCGTTTGACGTGGGCGGAAACCGGCGCGTCGTCGATCTCTTCGTTATCGCTCAAGCGGCGGCCCATGATGTTGTCTTTTTCATCCGCCGACAGCCCATGGAAACCTTTCAAGTCATGCTGCCACTGCTGGATCGCGGCGAAGCTGCCACCCACCGTACCGTCCGCGCCCTCAGCCACCAGGGCGGCGGCCACGGCGGCTGCGTCGTGGGGATTCTCGGTGCCATCTTCGAAGCCGGTCAGGTCATGCCCGGTCATATGGCGGAAGGTTTCGTTCATCTGCACCATGCGCAACGCCGGGGCCAGTGCCGCTGCGATGGCGTTGCTGCGGTTGAGCAGTTCGCCACGGTCTTCACCGTGCAGCCAGCACCAGAGCGCGTGCTGGGTCGACGGATTGTCGACGCCGACCCCAGCCAGTGCCGGAAAAGTGCGCAGGCCTTCGATCTGCCCATCCAGTGCCTTGACCAGGGATTCGCCGAAGCCGACGACCGCCGATTTCCCGTCCACCAGTTGCATCAAGTTGTCGAGTGCAGCCGGCAATGCTTCGGCGGATTCGAGGGCAAAGAACATATGGCGGGCTTGAGGCGGAACGGGGGTGGCGAGAATGCCCGGCTGGTAATGGCTCATATGAACTCCTTGAAAAAGAGCATGGAGTTTAACCGGAGTACGAGGGTTTGTGTGTCGTCAGAGGCCAGGAACCCGTGGCAAAGGGGGCAGCCTGCTCACCGCAAAAAAGTCAGACCGTGCTGGGGCTTTCGTTGCGAAACGCACTCGGGCTCATGCCGGTCCAGCGCTTGAACGCCCGGCGGAAGCTGCGCACGTCGCTGTAGCCGACTTCCTCGGTGATGCGTTCGATGGACATGTCCGGGTTGGCCAGCAGGCTCATGGTGCGGGCCTGGCGCACTTGCTCCAGCAGCGCTTCGAAGGTCAGCGCGTGTTCCGTGAGGCGGCGGCGCAAGGTACGGCTGCTCATGTTCAGGTCGCCGGCGATTTTCTCGATGTGGCTGCCCTCGGTCAGGTCCCGGGCAATCGCCCGTTCCACGGCCTGGATCAGATCCATTTTCTGGTGCACCTGCGCGGCTTCCAGCTCGAGCAACTTCACGGCCTGACGCAGGGCCAGGGAATGGTGATTGGGCAAGTGAACGCCCAGCCAGTGTGCCTCGATCACCATGCGGTTTTGCAGGCAACCGAAACGCACGTCCGGCCCCAGCAGGCGCGAATATTCGCCGAGATAGTCCGGCGCGGCATGCATGAACTCCACGGCCATCGGCTTGAAATCCGCCCCGACCAGCGCCCGGCCGTACACCAGCAGGCTGGCGAAAAACTCCTCGACCGCGAACAACTGCACGTCGGCGAACGGCAAGCGACATTCAACGTCGATAAACACCCGACCCCCCGCCTCCTCCACACTCGACACGACAATGCCGCCAGAGGTGTGTTGATGACGGATGCCCAGCTCGAAGGCATCGCGCAGGGTCTTGCACAGCGACAACACATGCCCCAACAACCCCAATGTACCGAGCACATTCTGCGCGCCGACCCACAGACCCAGCCCCTGATTGGGCAAGGCCCTGAGCGCGCGCTGAATCATGGCCACGGCCTGGCGATAGGAAATGCGCTGCGCCGGGTCCTGCAGGTCCTCAAAGGTAAACCCCAAGCCTCGGCACAGGCTTTCGGGGTGGATGCCTTTTTGCTCGGCGACTTCGGCCAGGGTCTGCAGGAGAAACGGCGACACCAGCGCCAGTTCAAAGGTGGGATCGATCACTTTCATTTGCATGGGGCTCTACATTCCGGGTCGAGCTGCATTCTTATTTTTGTAACCGGTTATGTCGAAGAAAGTTAGCACAGGGTTCAAAGGCTGTCCGCAGAAGTCCCCCTAAATGGCCGCCAATACCCTGCCTTGCAGGGCGCAGACAGCTTATTTCTATGTTGCGGCCCTCGTATGGATGCCGGACAGCCCGCTAACAATAATAATGAGTACACCCATGATCCCGACCCGCACGACACTTCCCCTACTGGTCATTGGCCTGGCCGGCGTCTGCGCCCTGCAACCGGCGCTGGCCACCGAGGCCGGCGTGGACAACATCGGCACCGGCACCGACGGCTTTTTCATGTTGCCGCTTTCGCCCGACAGCCTTCCGGACAACATGGTTGCATTCAACCTCTACTACAACCACTACAAAGCCACGAAGCTCAATATCAGCTCCCTGGGCGGCAAAGTGCCGAACGTCGAGATCGAATCCACGGCGGTCATTCCGCGCCTGGATTACCTCAGCCCGGTGCGGGTGTTTGGCGGCCGGCTGGGCGGCTACATCGCGCAGCCCTGGCTCAAGCAGGAAGTCTCGGTGTTCGGCTTGCAGGACACCCGCGAAGGCATGGGCGACACCACGGTCGCGCCGATCATTCTCTGGGACATGGGCCCAAGCCTGACCCTCGGCGCAGCCATCGAAGTCACCGTGCCGACCGGCGAGTACAGCGTTGATCGCCTGGCCAACACCAGCAACAACTTCTACACCTACAAACCCTTGTTCTCCTTCACCTGGCTGCCGACGGACAGAACCGAGGTGTCGATGAAGACCACCTACAGTTTCAACGGGAAAAACAAAGACACCGACTACAAGTCGGGGCAGATTTTCCACTTCGACTATTCGGCCAGTTTCAAGATCACCGACGACCTGATGCTCGGGTTGAACGGCTACTACCTCAAGCAAACCACCGACGACAAACAGTTCGGCCACACCGTGCAGTTCAATGGCCAGGACGTGAACGACGGGGTGCGCGGGCAAGTGTTTGCGATTGGTCCGGCACTGCACTGGACCTTTCTCGAATACGCCAGCGCGGAGATTCGCTGGGCCAAGGAGTTCGACGTGGAAAACCGGCCTGAAGGGGAAATGCTTTGGGCTAAGGTCAGCATTCCCTATGCGTTTTGACTGAGCTGACGCCTTCGTCGGAACGCCGCCCGGAGCAAGCCCGCTCCCACAAGGACAACGCTGCACCCTGTGGGAGCGGGCTTGCCCGCGAAGGCGCCGGAACAGTCACCCAACAAACATCAGGAATACACCGGCCAGCTATCCACAATCTTCCCACCCCGAACCGCCAGCAAGTCCCCGAACTGCAACAACACCGACTCCGTCTGGGTCGGGCGCAAGAACACCTGGTCCTCCACCGTCAGCCCCACCGCCGCCGAACCATTGACCATTTCCTGGTTCGAGCTGCGGCCATACACGCCATTACTCTGCAACCCCGTTGGCGATTCGAACTCCGCCATCCAGTTACCGCCATAGATGAAATACGTCTCGCGCTGATTGGTGTCCCACCAGGAAAACAGCCCGGACTTGTCATCCAGCGCTGGAATATTCACCGCCCCGGTGCTTTTCAGGACTGGCGTGGCGATGTAGGCGGCGGGCACATGCTGCGCCAGTGACGGCAAATCATAATGAGTGGGCTTGAGCATCGCCGTCCCCACCGACACTTCGCTGCTGAGCTGTTCGTGCTCATGCATGCGATAGCTCGGGCTGCCGGCGGTATTGAGGGTCAGTCCTTCGCGCCATAAACCGGGGTATTGCTGACGGGTGAAATTGACACAGCGGTAGTAGATCACCATCACCTTCGCGAACAGCTCCTCGGGCGAGCCCAGAATCCCCGGTACGCCCATGCCCACGAACGGGTCGTAGCCCATGAACCCGGCGAATTCCAGGTGCTGCGGGTGCTGGCTGATCAGCGCCAGCATCTGCCCGAGTACGCCAAGGTCACTGACGCCACCGCGATGCAGCCCGACATCCAGCTCGATGTTCACCCGCATTCGCGTGCCCATCCCCTGGGCCAGGGCGAGGTATTGCTGCAGGCGCTGCGGTGTATCGAGCAACCATTGCAATTGCTTCGAAGGCTCGAAAGGCCCCTTGTGCGACTGATAGAACAACTCGGCCGAACGCACCGGCAGCGGCTTGCCCAACAAAATGTCGGCCTCGGCAAACTGCACCGCGTCATGATTGAGAAAGGGCTGGTGAAACGACATCAGGCGTTGGGTGCCGGCGCGCTGGGCAATGTAGGCCAGGAGCCCCGGCGCCGGCAGTGATTTTTCCACCAGGCGCAGGTGCTTGCCGGCGCGCTTGACCGATTGCATCACCACATCGATGTTGTGATCCAGCCGATCAAGGTCGATCAACATCACCGGTCGCATCGGGCCGTGGTCCTTGAGTTCGCGGTTCAGGGTACGGAAGTAATCGCTGTACGGCGCGCCTCGGTCACCCGGCCGCAGCCATGCCCCGACACCCACCAACGAGGCGCCGACGCCAGCGCTGCCAAGCAAGAAATTGCGGCGATTGACGGTCATCAGCTCACCCCCAGAATGGATGACAAATGCGCATTGAGAAATTTGCCGCCGGGGTCGAGCGCCTGCCGCACCTGGAGGAATTCCTGCCAGCGCGGGTACAGCGGCTGCAGGTTTTTCGCGTTCAGCGTGTGCAACTTGCCCCAATGTGGCCGGCCGTTGTACTTCCAGAAAATCGGCTCGATGGCGGCGAAGAAGTTGTGATGATCCATCTGGTAATGCTGGTGGACCGAGATCGAACAGCTGTCGCGGCCTTCGAACATGCTCAGGGGAATGTCGTCGGCCTTGACGTACCGGTACTCGATCGGAAACCAGGTGCGCAGGCCCTTGTCCTGGATCAGTTTGAGGATCTCGCGCAAACAGGCCGGGCCGTATTCGGCCGGCACGGAATATTCCATTTCGTTGAAACGTACCGTGCGCACGTTGGCGTAGATGTCGAACGAGTCGCCCACCCGGTCATCGAAACTGGCCAGGTGGCGTAGGTTGTTGAGCATCGTGCGGC
Source organism: Pseudomonas sp. GM74 (assembly GCF_000282455.1). Taxonomy (GTDB): domain Bacteria; phylum Pseudomonadota; class Gammaproteobacteria; order Pseudomonadales; family Pseudomonadaceae; genus Aquipseudomonas. The sequence goes on along the minus strand of NZ_AKJG01000073.1, from coordinate 35,636 downwards.
GCAGGTCCGGGAAGTCGCTGGCGTACTTGTCGATCTTCTCGATCAAGGTGACAAACTCGTTGCCGCCCTCCTCATCCGCCGGGACTGGCGGTGTAGCCGGGTCGGTGGTTTCGTTCAGGGCGATCGACAAGGCGTAGTCGGAATGGGTGACCACGAGCATTTCCCAGTGCTGGTTTTCCCGGGTGTTCTTGTCCAGGTCTTCGAGCAACTCTTCGGTTTTAGCGATCCATTGCCGCTCCCGCAAGCGATACGCCGGGCGGTTTTGCAGGCGCACCCTGGTGGCCACGCCCAACGCCCCCAGGGACACCCGGGCTGCGCTGAACACTTCAGGATGGCGGTTGGCGTCGCACTCCAGCACGTCGCCGCTGGCGGTCACCAGCTGCATGCCGCAGACATGGGCCGAACAGGATTGAAAGTGTTTGCCGGTGCCGTGGGTTGAGGTCGAGATCGCGCCGGCCAGGGTCTGATAATCGATGTCGGCCATGTTTTGCAGGGCCTGGCCGATGTCCTTGAGCGGCGTGCCCATGCGTGACATCGGCGTGCCGGCGGCGAACTCGGCCTGCAGGGTTTTCGCATCGTGATCGAGCAATCCCGTTAAATAGCTCAGCGACAGCAAGGTGCCGTCGGTGGGCACCAGCGCGCTGAAGGAATGCGCCGAGCCCACCGGCCGAATCCTGCCGGGGGCCTGGCGCACCACTTGCGTCAACTCATCCAGGTTCTTGGGTGCCAGCCGCGCCGCCGGCAGGCAACTCTGGCCTCCCGACCAGTTGCGCCAGGGAATCAGGCGTGGCGCGCGCAGCAGCTCGGCCAGTGCCGGCGTCGAGCCGAGCGCGGTAAAGGCGCCAATGACGCTCGCCCGTTGCAACAACTGACGCCGTGTCAGGTCCATCGTCATGAATCGCACCCTGCCGTTCTTGTTATTGGATTTGCTGGCCGGACATAAAGGCAATCAGCGCCAGGAACTGTTCCTGCGAACACTGCATGCACATGCCCATTGGCGGCATGCCGTTGTAGCCGTTGATCGCGTGGTCGAGCAGCGAGTCGGCGCCCTGCAGCACCCGTGGCTCCCAGGCCTTGATGTCGCCGGTCAGCGGCGCCCCGGCCGCCGGATTGGCATGGCAAAGCTTGCAGCTGTTGTCGTAGACCTGCGCCAGCTCGGCGTCGACGGGCCTCGCGGCATCTGCTTCGCTGCGGGTCGGCGGGTTGTTCGGCTCTTCGCACCCTGCAAGCAACGCAAAGGCACACCCCGCCAAGGCCAAACAAAGGCTAGGCTTTTCAGTTAATCGGCTTGCCCGCATGGCTGTCCTCTCATTGGCTGCCCGGCCAGTCGGGCACAGCCTTTTTTGTTGTGATCAAGGAGAGTCAACATTAAGGCACCCTGCACGGGTGGGTTGAGGGCATTGGGGGCCAACAAGGGGAGCTTCTGAGGCCATGACGAAATGCACCGATAAATCCCCGGACATCACGCTGTACGGAAAAACGCTGAGATGGGTCATGACAAGCGTTGCCGAGGTCTGCTAAAACGATTCATCAGTGCATCACCCAATCCAGAGGGGTAGCGACATGACCACAGCCAATATTCTCCAGAACCTGTTCCCAAGCCCCGCCGACATCCCGGAAAAGTACCGCCTCGACGGCCAGACGGAGCAGCGCGAGTACCTCGTCGATGGCGAATTGAGAACCTGGAACGGGCCGCTGGCCCAGGTCCGCAGCCCGGTGTACCTGGCCGGCCCGAATGGCGATGAACAGGTGATCCTCGGCAGCACGCCGCTGCTGGATGCCGACACCGCATTGACCGCCCTGGACGCCGCGGTCCGCGCCTACGATCGCGGTCAGGGCCTGTGGCCGACCATGCGGGTGGCCGAACGCATCCAGCACGTCGAAACCTTCCTGGGGCGCATGCGCGAGCAGCGCGACGCCGTGGTCAAGTTGCTGATGTGGGAAATCGGCAAGAACCTCAAGGACTCGGAAAAGGAATTCGACCGCACCTGCGACTACATCGTCGACACCATCAACGCCCTGAAGGAACTCGACCGCCGCTCCAGCCGTTTCGAACTGGAACAGGACACCCTCGGCCAGATCCGTCGCGTGCCGATGGGCGTGGCCTTGTGCATGGGGCCTTACAACTATCCGTTGAACGAAACCTTCACCACGCTGATCCCGGCGCTGATCATGGGCAATACCGTGGTGTTCAAGCCGGCCAAGCTCGGCGTGCTGCTGATTCGCCCGCTGCTGGAAGCCTTTCGCGACAGCTTCCCGACCGGGGTGATCAACGTCATCTACGGCAGCGGCCGCGAGACGGTCAGCGCGCTGATGGCCAGCGGCAAGATCGACATCTTTGCCTTCATTGGCACCAACAAGGCCGCCAGTGACCTGAAAAAACTCCATCCGAGACCCCACCGCTTGCGCGCGGCGCTGGGCCTGGATGCGAAAAACCCGGGCATCGTCCTGCCGCAAGTGGATCTGGACAACGCGGTCAGTGAAGCGGTGACCGGTTCGCTGTCGTTCAATGGCCAGCGCTGCACGGCCCTGAAGATCCTGTTTGTCCACGAAGACGTAGTCGACGCCTTCATCGACAAATTCAACGCCAGGCTTGCCAACCTCAAACCCGGCATGCCCTGGGAGAGTGGTGTATCCCTGACGCCACTGCCGGAATCGGGCAAGGTCGATTATCTGCATGCACTGGTGGCGGACGCCGAGAGCAAAGGCGCCAGGGTGGTCAACCCCAACGGTGGCGAGGTTCGTGCGTCGTTTTTCTACCCGGCGGTGCTGTACCCGGTCACGCCGCAGATGCGGGTTTATCAGGAAGAACAGTTCGGCCCGGTCATCCCCATCGTGCCGTACCGTCATCTGGATACCGTGATCGACTACGTGCTGGAGTCGGACTTCGGCCAGCAATTGAGCATCTTCGGCACCAACCCGGTGGCGGTCGGCCGGCTGGTGGACACCTTCGCCAACCAGGTCGGGCGCATCAACCTCAATGCCCAGTGCCAGCGCGGCCCGGACACCTATCCCTTCAATGGCCGCAAGAACTCGGCCGAAGGCACCTTGTCGGTACATGACGCACTGCGGGTGTTTTCGATCCGCACCCTGGTGGCCACCAAGTTCCAGGAGACCAACAAGGACCTGATCAGCGAGATCATCAGCGGCCGCAGTTCGAGCTTTCTGACCACCGATTACATCTTCTGAGGAGAGCCGGCCTGAGTACATCCAGAGCCCACGGGCTGCCACCCTTGCTGCGCCGACTGCTGCGTCCGTTGCTGGACCCGTACCGGCGCTACCGCCATGCCCGGGTGATCCACGCGGTGCGGGTGTCGCTCGGGTTGCTGGCGACGATCCTGCTGACCACCGGGATCCATCTGCCCCACGGTGAGTGGGCGTCGGTGACAATGCTGGTGGTGATCGGCGGCTTGCAACACCACGGCAACATCGGCAAGAAAGCCGCCGAGCGCGCCATCGGCACCTTGATCGGTGCCGGTGTCGGCCTGGTGCTGGTGGCACAACAGGCCTGGCTCGGGATGCCCTGGCTGACCTATTTCGCGATGTCGGTGGTCTGCGGGTTTTTCTCGTATCACGCCATCGGCAAGGGCGGCTACACGGCGCTGCTGTCGGCGATTACCGTGTTCATCGTCGCCGGGCACGGCGACAACCCGGTCACCGATGGCTTGTGGCGCGGGGTGGATATCCTGATCGGCATTGCCCTGGCCCTGGCGTTTTCCTTCGCCCTGCCGCTGTACGCGGTTTATTCCTGGCGCTACAACCTGGCAGATGCCTTGCGAGATTGCGCGAAAATCTACGGGCGCATCATTGACGGCCAGGCCATCACCGCCGACGAACACCTCAAGCTCATGACCCGCCTGAACGCGGCGATGGTGCAACTTCGCTCACTGATGCCTTCGGTGTCCAAGGAAGTGAAAATTTCCATGACCGAACTCGATGCCCTCCAGCGCAACCTGCGCATGTGCGTCAGCACCCTGGAAATCCTCGGCAATACCCGACCGGATGCCAATGACCTCGAAGCGATGTCGCTGATGCAAACGGCATTGAAAGCCGAGCATCGGCAGATTCGCGTGCAATTGATCGGTATGGCTCGGGCGTTGAAATCAGGCGCCGCCCAGCGGCTCGATCGGCCCGTGGATGTGCCGCTTGTCAGTCTCGATGCGCCGGTCTACAACACCCTGGACGGGTATCGCTTGCTGACTCAACAACTGGCCGCCAATGTCGGCGAGATGCGCCAGCGCCTGGCCCGGAACGCGCCGTGCTGGAACATCTGACGCCTGGGTCACGGGTTACGGCGTCACCGTGCGCCGAAACTTCAGCGACCAGCCTTGTTGCATGCCGGCAGCCGCCAGCAAAATCGCCGCGACGCCGATCCATTGCAGTGGCTCCAGGCGATGGCCGAAAGCAAACCAGTCGACGAAAATCGCCGCGATCGGGTAGATGAAGGACAGCGCCCCCGTCAGCGCCGTCGGCAGTTTTTGAATCGCGCCGTACAGCAACACGTACATCACGCCGGTGTGCACCATGCCCAGCGTCACCATGCTGGCCCAAGCACTCGGTGCCTGTGGCAATACGGAAAGATTCGCGAATGGCGCAAGCAACAACACGCCGGTGCTGACCTGGATCAGCGCGATCAAATGCGGCGGGGTTCCCGTCAAACGCTTGATGATCAACGCGGCAATTGCATAGAGAAACGCCGCACCCAAGGCCAAGGCAATGCCCGTCAGGTAATCGCTGCCGCTCTCGCCCTGGCTGCCATGGGCGCTGACGATTGCCAGCATCCCGAGAAACGACACGCCCAGCCAGGCTAGTTTCTGTGTAGTGATTTTTTCGTTGAGGAACAGCGCCGCCAGCCCGACCAGCATGAACGGCTGGACGTTATAGACGGCGGTGCCGATGGCAATCGACGCCCGGGAATAGGACGCGAACAACAACACCCAGTTGCCGACGATCGCCACACCGCTGAGCACCGCGAGCAAGAACGTGGTGCGGGTCAGAATGCCGGGGCGCAGAAAGCCGAAAGCCGCGCAAATCAGCAGCAAGGTGCCGGCACCGAACAGGCAGCGCCAGAACACCACATCCAGCACCGGTTGCCCGGAAACCAGCACGAACCAGCCGATGGTGCCGGAGATCAGCATGGCGGCCGTCATTTCGAACGAACCGCGGCGTAGGTTATTGTCCATCATCAGACTCCTGTGTTTGTGGCCAAAGTATGCCAATGCACCACCGCGCTACTCCATAGCAAAAAGCAGGCTAAACTCTGAATCGGCCTTTTTTATGAAGGCAGTTTTTAAAAAACGCCTAACAGAGGGCTTCGCCATGACCGATGACATCGACCAAGTGCTGATCACGGCCCTGATGGAAGATTCGCGACGCTCGCTCAAGGCCTTGGCGCAAATCAGCGGCCTGTCCTCCCCCAGTGTTGCCGAGCGCCTGCGCCGCCTGGAAGAACGTGGCGTACTCAAGGGCTACACCGTTGAAATCGACCCGAAAAGCTTCGGCTATCAACTCCAGGCCATCGTGCGCATTCGCCCGTTGCCGGGCCAATTGCAAGAGGTGGAACGGCAAATCATGGCCATTCCCGAATTCACCGAGTGCGACAAGGTGACCGGCGACGACTGTTTCATCGCACGCCTGCACGTGCGCTCGATGGAACAACTGGACACCCTGCTCGACCGCCTCAACACTCACGCTGAAACCAATACGGCCATCGTCAAGAAAACCCCGGTCAAGCGCCGGTTGCCGCCCATGGCGTGAGGGATATTTGTTTCAGACTGAGGTAGATTGATGGTTTCCGACGAAGGATTGACGGCATGAAAACTCAGGCAATGTTACTGGTGGCAATGATGCTAGCGGGTTGCGGCACGATTCAGACGGTTGTGCGCAGTGACGAAGCGGCCGCAAAAAGCCTCAAGGACCACAAGAGTTATTGCGGCGCGGTACCACGAATCTACAGCGGCGTGACCTACGACTTCTGCTACCTGAACGCGGCCCTCGAAGACGGCCGGGATGCGCAGGTACATGGCCCCGCCCCCGCTATCGTGCTGCTCGACGTGGTCGTGTCCGGCGCGATGGACACCTTGCTGCTGCCCTACACCATCTACCGCCAGCAAGCTGACGGCAGCATTGTCATTACGGAGTAACCCTGGTTTCCAGGCAATAAAAAACCCGCCTGAGCGGGTTTTTTACTTCAAGGCCGACGATCAGTCATCACGGCCCATGATGCCGAACAGCTGCAACAGGCTGACGAACAGGTTGTAGATCGATACATACAGGCTGATGGTGGCCATGATGTAGTTGCGCTCGCCGCCGTGAATGATGGCGCTGGTCTGGAACAGAATGCAGACCGAGGAGAACAGCACGAAACCTGCGCTGATCGCCAGTTGCAAACCGCTGATCTGGAAGAACAGGCTCGCCAGCGTCGCACCCAGCAGCACAAAGAAGCCTGCCGTAATGAAACCGCCGAGGAAGCTCATGTCCTTGCGGGTAATCAGCACATAGGCCGACAGGCCGCCGAACACCAGCGCGGTCATCGCGAAGGCCGAGCTGACCACTTCAGCGCCGCCCTGCATACCCAGGTAACGGTTGAGGATCGGGCCGAGCAGGAAACCCATGAAACCGGTCAGGGCAAATGCCGACACCAGGCCCCAGGCCGAATCACGGAGTTTGTTGGTGAGGAAGAAAAGACCGTAGAAGCCGATCAGCACCACGAAGATATTCGGGTAGCCAACACGCATCTGCTGGGCAACGTAGGCTGTCACACCGCTGAATGCGAGGGTCAGGGCGAGCAAGCCGTATGTGTTGCGCAGGACGCGGCTAACCTCTAGCTGCTCAGCCTGCACGCTGTTATTAACTGCGTAATCCTGTTCGCGCATGGCGACACTCCTGTTGGTTTGAAACGTTCAGTCGCAAAGATCATAACAGACGCTCTGTAACTAGCTATGCAGAGAGTTTGACAGTGTGTTTCATTCAGGTATTATGGCGCCCGCAACGCAAACGGAGGTGTGGCCGAGTGGTTTAAGGCAACGGTCTTGAAAACCGTCGACTGTAACAGGTCCATGAGTTCGAATCCCATCGCCTCCGCCATCTTTATACGACAAAGCCCTGATTATTCAGGGCTTTGTCGTTTCTGGGGTTTAGCCAAAATCCGACCACACCCAAAGCGTTACAAAACTTTTAGGGTGTCGTTACAAAACTATCCCGTTTTCCCCGCCCTCCCGCATCTTGCCCCCCCCCCCGATCTCCATCCGAGAAATCCTGCTGCTACGCTGAAAACTCCACTGAGGATTCGCGATGCCAAATTCTGATCTGCTCCCTTCACTGCTGTTCAAAATCAATGAAAACCACCTGTTGCGACCATCCGCTTCACGCCCTGAGGAAGTCAGTCAACCTGAATCAAGACTCTTGAGGAGCGGTGACCCACGCTTCCTCAAAGCATTCAAATGGTGAGTTGTGCCAATAGCGCCCCTTATTTCAGGTTGCCGCTGAGGAACTGCTGCAGACGCTCGCTTTTGGGGTTGCCCAATACGTCCTCGGGCGCCCCCTGTTCTTCGACCCGCCCCTGATGCAGGAACAGCACCTGGTTCGACACTTTGCGCGCAAAGCTCATTTCGTGGGTCACCATGATCATGGTGCGGCCTTCTTCGGCCAGGCCCTGGATCACCTTGAGCACTTCGCCCACCAGTTCCGGGTCCAGGGCCGAAGTCGGCTCGTCGAATAGCATGATCTCCGGCTCCATGCTCAGGGCACGGGCAATGGCGACCCGCTGTTGCTGGCCACCCGAGAGGAACGCCGGGTATTGGTCGGCCACCCGCGACGGCAGGCCCACCTTGTCCAGGTAACGCCGGGCGCGCTCGTCTGCATCCTTCTTGCTGACGCCCAGCACCCGGCGTGGCGCCATGGTGATGTTTTCCAGCACCGTCATGTGGCTCCACAGGTTGAAGTGCTGGAACACCATCGCCAGGCGAGTACGGATGCGTTGCAGTTCATTGGCGTCGGCCACACGCATGCCGTGGCGGTCATGAACCATTTGAATCGGCTGGTTATCCAGGCTCATGGCGCCGTCGTTGGGCGTTTCCAGGAAGTTGATGCAACGCAGAAAGGTGCTCTTGCCGGAACCACTGGCGCCGATCAGGCTGATGACGTCGCCGGTCTTGGCGTTTAGCGAGACGCCCTTGAGGACTTCATGGTTGCCGTAGCTTTTGTGCAGGTTTTCAACGGTCAGTTTGTACATGAACAAGCATCCTGAATTAGTGAGCCGGGCCGAGGAAAGACAACCAGCGGCGTTCAGCCAGGCGGAACAGGCCGACCAGAGAGAAAGTGACTGCCAGGTAGATCAACGCGGCGATGCCGAAGGACTGGAAGGTCAGGAAGGTCGCCGAGTTGGCGTCCCGTGCGACTTTCAGGATGTCCGGGATGGTCGCGGTGAAGGCCACGGTGGTTGAGTGCAGCATCAGAATCACTTCGTTGCTGTAGTAAGGCAGCGAACGACGCAGGGCCGATGGCATGATCACGTAGGCATACAGCTTCCAGCCGGTCAGGCCGTAAGCCTTGGCGGCCTCGACTTCGCCGTGGTTCATGCTGCGAATGGCCCCGGCGAAGATCTCCGTGGTGTAGGCGCAGGTGTTCAGGGCGAAGGCCAGGATGGTGCAGTTCATCGCATCGCGAAAGAACGCATCCAGTACTGGCTGAGCGCGCACGGCGGCCAGGCTGTAAATGCCGGTGTAGCAAATCAGCAACTGGATATACAGCGGTGTGCCGCGGAACAGGTAGGTGTAGAACTGCACCGGCCAGCGCACCCAGACATTGGTTGAGACCCGGGCAATCGACAGCGGGATCGACATCACGAAGCCGAAGAAGATCGAGGCGCTGAGCAGCCAGAGGGTCATGGCCAGCCCGGTGATGTGATTGCCGTCCTGGAACAGGAAAGGTTTCCAGTATTCCTGCAGTAGCTCGATCATCGCACGGCCTCCCGGGTGCCTGCGGCGTAGAAGATTTCCATCCGGCGCAAGACGTAGTTCGAAACGGTGGTGATCACCAGATAGATCAGGGCGGCCAGCAGAAGGAAGAAGAACAGCTGATAGGAGCTCTTGCCCGCGTCCTGGGCCACCTTGACCAGATCGGCCAGGCCAATGATCGACACCAGCGCGGTGGCCTTGAGGATCACCATCCAGTTATTACCGATGCCCGGCAGGGCAAAGCGCATCATTTGCGGGAACACCACTAAGCGAAAGCGCTGGGCTCGGGTCAGGCCGTAGGCCGTAGCCGCTTCCATCTGCCCTCGCGGTACGGCGAGGATGGCGCCGCGGAAGGTTTCAGTGAAATACGCCCCGTAGATGAAGCCCAGGGTAATGACCCCGGCACTGAAGGGATTGATCTCGATGTATTCCCATTCCATGAAATCGGTGAACGAGGTCAGCCAGGTTTGCAGGCTGTAGAAAATCAGCAGCATCAGCACCAGGTCCGGCACTCCGCGGATCAGCGTGGTGTAGGCCTGCGCAGGGACGCGTAGCAGTGCCGATCTTGAAAGCTTGGCACTGGCGCCGATCAGGCCCAGGCCAACGCTTACCAGCAAGCACAGAATGGATAATTTGACAGTCATCCATGAGCCTTGCAGCAGCAGCGGGCCGAAGCCCTTGAGGCTGAAGCCTGACAGCCCCAGAATCGTCAACAGGTTTTCTAGCATTGGGCAGCCCTACGTCAATCAAAAAAGGACCCATCCGCAAATGGGCGCAGGGTCATTATTTGCCGCTGTAGAGATTCAGATCGCCAAAGTGCTTCTGCTGGACGGCCGCATAGGTGCCATTGTCGTGCAGCGCCTTGATGCCTTTGTTCAGCAAGGCCTGGAGCTCGGCGTTGCCTTTGGTCAGGCCCACGGCGGTTTTGGCTGGCAGTAGCGGGTTTTCGACCGGCTCGCCGACTTGGAAGTCGGCGCCTGGTGGCGACTTCAGGAAGCCCAGTTCGGCTTGCAGCATGTCCTGGATCGAGGCATCGAGGCGTCCGGAGATCAGGTCAGCGTACACCTGGTCCTGGTTGGCGTAGGCCTGGGTCTCTACGCCTGCCTTGTCCAACACCGCCTTGGCGTAGGCTTCCTGGATGGTGCCTTGCTCGTAGCCGACTTTCTTGCCCTTGAGGGAGGCCGGATCGGTGCCGAAGGCCGCGCCTTTCCTGAATACCAGCGCGGTCGGGCCAGAGAACAGCTCGCTCGAGAAGTCGATGACCTTCTCACGCGCCGGGGTAACGGTCATGGAGGAGATCACGCCGTCGAACTTGTTGGCCTTGAGGCCGGGAATCATGCCGTCGAAGTCGCTTTCGACCCACTTGCACTTGACCTTCAGCTCAGCGCAGATCGCGTTGCCCAAGTCGATATCGAAGCCCACCAGGCTGCCATCGGCAGCCTTGGATTCGAACGGCGCATAAGAGGGGTCGACGCCAAAACGCAACTCCTTGTACTCCTTCGCCAGCGCAGAACCGGCAGCCACACACAAAGCCAATGCAGAAAAGGTCAGAAATGTTTTTTTCATTGTTTTTATTCCTAAGGACCAAAATAAGCGCTTGTGGCACATGAGCACGGCTATGGAGCTCATATTTCACTTTGGAAAAAGCAATACCCAAAAGCTCGCGCTCTTGGCGAAGCGAACAAGGAGCTAGAGCTCCCGGGGAGAGGAGTCTAGAGGCAATCGTGTACGACAATAAGACGCAGAATGCGTTGATTTGACGAGTTATTGGTCATTATGACGAGCAATAGTGAACATATGATGCTTTGGCTGTTGCCACTGAAGAAAAGCCTCCCCAATAAAGGCTTTTTTGCCGACTAAAAACTGACCTGGATGTTCAACTGCTTCTGCTCAACTTTTGATCAACACAGCACAGGGTGAACACCAGGTGTTCACCATCGAGGCCTTGCCACTCGCGCTCTGCCCTCCCTGTCGCGGCAAGACCAGCAGCTTGGCCGTGCAGTCGTGCTTTTTGGCCACCCGGGTGATGAAGTTGAAGTCGGATTCATTGAGCTGGTCCATGCGCGGCACCCGGGTGTCGACTGGGCATGACGGCTGCCAGCCATTGCGGGCCGCCACGTCACCGACGATCTGCGCCAGGCTGACATCCTCCCAACTGCCGCTGCGCGTGGTTTTGCCGCTGCCACGCATGTCGCTCGCCTTGCCGCTGATCACCAGCGTGTCCGGTGGGCCAGAGATGGCGACATCGTCCACGGCGTAGCGGCCCATGCGGGTCAGGTCGGCGCCGTCGGCGACGATACGAAACAGCGGTTGCATCGTGGTACTCCAGGCAAGAAAAAGCCCGCATGCGGCGGGCTGGATGACGGGATCAATCCCACAGTGAAATCACGCTGTCAGTCTCGACCACCAACTCCGGCAACGGAATTCGTCGTGGTTTGTTAGACAATTGCGTTGATGTTGAATGTGACGGCGCAGTTGTAACGGTTCAATGGGATGGCGCGGGATCAGTCTTTCTCACAGGGCCGGTAGAGACGACTTTTTCAGGAATAGTCGCGGATACTCTGTTGAAAGCTTGACTTTCTACCACGCGTTCATTGACTTGCGGTTAACTGAAATCCAGGCCGCGTAGCTGGATGTTTCTTCGCGCAAACGGCGCTTTCGCATGGACATTCAGGCTGCGGCCATTAATTCCATTGGTTATGAGGGTGAGGAGCATTCGTTCTATTGCGCGCGACACAGATGGCTAATCTACGGAGGTTGAGGGGGCTACCTTCAGGAAGGTGCAACCATATGGACGAAAATCCGATCGAAACCGACTACCTGATCATCGGGGCTGGCGCGACGGCCATGGCTTTCGTCGATACGCTACTCAAGGAAACGAATGCACGCATCGTGATGGTGGATCGACACGAACGACCTGGCGGGCACTGGAATGATGCCTACCCGTTCGTACGGTTGCACCAGCCCTCGACCTGCTATGGCGTCAACTCCCGGGAACTGGGCAGTGGAACGAAAGACACGACGGCGCTGAACGAGGGCCTGTATGAGCTGGCCTCCGGCGCCGAGGTGGTGAGCTACTTCGACCAGGTGATGAATCAGCAGTTTCTGCCGTCAGGTCGAGTCCGCTACTTCCCCATGTGCAACTACACCGGCGACCGCATTGACGACCACCGGTTTACCTCGCTCGTCAGCGGCGAAAACCATCAGGTCCGGGTGTACAAAAAGGTGGTGGACGCCACCCATGCCCAGACGGCTGTGCCCTCGACCCACCCGCCCAGGTACAGGGTGGAACCCGGCGTGCAATGCGTGCCACTGAACGATTTGCCGAAAATCCGGCACCCATACTCCAGCTACGTAGTGGTAGGCTCGGGCAAGACCGGGATCGACGCTTGCCTGTGGTTGCTGCAAAACGGTGTTGCGCCCGCAACAATCTGCTGGATCATCCCGAACGATCCGTGGTTGATCGACCGGGCCAACATGCAACCGGGCCTTGACAGCTTCGAACGAACAATCGGCGGCCTCACTGCACAGTTCGAGGCCATCGCAGCCGCGGACTCGATCCCGGACCTGTTCTCCAGGCTTGAGGCGGCAGGCCAGCTCTTGCGCATAGATACGTCCGTCGAACCCACTGCTTACCGCTGCGCCACCGTCACTCAAGCGGAATTACGCGAGCTTCGACGCATCGACAACATTGTGCGCCTGGGGCGGGTGCGCGTTATCGAGCCATCGCGCATCGTACTCGAACAGGGCTGCATCGCCACGAGCCCAAATGCTCTGCACATTGATTGCAGCGCCAGTGCCATCCCGACACTCCCTGAAATGAAGGTGTTCGACGGCAGCAAGATCAACCTGTTGATGGTAAGCGGCTGCCAACCCGTGTTCAGCGCGGCCTTGATCGCCTATGTGGAAAGCCACCTGAACGATCAAGCACAAATGAACGCGTTTTGCACAATGGTCCCCCCGCCTCACGTCCCCACGGACTGGATCAGAATCTGGGCAGTCTACCTGGGTAACCAACAACGCTGGGGAGAGCATGAAGGCTTGTCCCGCTGGACCAGGCAGTCGCGTTTGTACTTTATGACGTCGGTGGTCAGGGGTTTGCAAGAAACCGACACCGAAAAACTGGCACAGCTGCATCGACTCTCTGTCAGCAGACAGCAGGCTTTGGCGAGTCTGCCACGGTTGCTGGAGTCCATCGCTTGAAACGCAGGAAGCGCATATGAACGAGCCACACCTCGAGCTGCTCGACATCAATGGCATCCGCATGCAGATAGCAACGCAAGGTTGCGGCCCGCTGGTCTTGCTATGCCACGGCTTTCCGGAGCTGTGGTACTCGTGGCGCAACCAGCTTGCTGCGCTGGCGGCCGCTGGCTACAGAGCGGTAGCGCCCGACATGCGCGGCTATGGCGGCACAGATGCGCCGGCCGAACCCGACGCCTACACCACGCTCCACCTGGTAGGCGACATGGTCGAGCTGGTCAACGCACTCGGCGAACAGCAAGCCGTGATCGTCGGCCATGATTGGGGCGCGCAGGTGGCCTGGAGCGCAGCATTGATGCGGCCCGATCTGTTCCGCGCAGTGGTCGGCATGAGCGTTCCCTTCTCGCCACCGGGGCGCGTGGAGCTCCTGAGCGCGCTTGCCTCGCTGGGTATCAGCGACTTCTACATCCAGTATTTCCAGACGCCTGGCGTGGCCGAGGCCGAGCTGGAAAGGGACGTCGAGTCGTCGATCCGGCGCATCTACTTCAGTGCCTCGGGTGACGGACCCGATTGGCCGGTGTTCGGCCAACTGCAGCCGGGCCAGGGCTTCCTGGGCGCGATGATCGAGCCCGAAAACCTGCCGGACTGGCTAAGCCTCGAGGATATTGCCTACTACACCCACGAATTCACCCGCAGCGGATTTCGCGGCGGCTTGAACTGGTACCGCAACATGACGCGCTCATGGGCACTGCTGGCACCTTGGCGCGGTTGCAAAATCCTGCAGCCGTCGATGTTCATTGCCGGGAGCCGCGACGGCGTGCTGAAGTTTCCGAGCTCCCCGCGGCAGATCGAAGCCTTCACGCAGACACTGCCGGAACTGCGCGGCTGTCATATCCTCGAAGGTGCCGGTCACTGGATACAGCAAGAGCGCGCGACAGAGGTCAATGAGCTGCTACTGGACTTCCTGAAAAAACTCTCATCTGAAGGCTAAATTTTTATCCATAATTGAAATGCCATAGAACGGTCCATCCCGTATTTGCCTGGTGATGCAAGTGACCGTTGGCATGCAGGCGGCGCCAACACCGGGCCGGTGTTGGCTGTATGGATTCAAGACTGGAGGGAACCATGAGCAATCTCATCGCCACCGACGAGCCACCTGAAGCCGTTCGCCTCATGGTCAAGGTTTACGCCTGCTTGCTGCTCACAGGATTTGCGTTTGTTCCGGCCTATCTGATTGGCTACTTGTACTTTTTTCAGGACCCCACGCTTTTATTCGAGAATCACCTGTTCCATATAATTGCGATCATGACAGCCACCTTGGCAGGCTTGTTTGTTACTTGCGTAACGTGGCGCTGCTATCAGTCATCGGGAGATCCGCTGCTGCGATGGATGACGCTTGGATTTCTCGGCTTTGTACTAATCTACGCGTTGCATGGTGCGTTCACAGGGCTTGCACACCACAATATCTGGCTCTTCCTGCTTTATGGACCCGCCTCTCGACTGGTCATGTCGATTCTGCTGTTAGTCGGATTGCTGTCATACCACCGCCCACCCGATGCCGCGGACCAACGAATGAAGGCCCGCCCGTGGTTGACCTGGATAGGACTGTTCCTGGCGGTTGACGTGGCAGTGGCGTACGTCGCGAATTCGCCGATCGCCGGCAATCTCGCGGTGCGCCTCTCGATGGAGGGTGGTGCCCTCGTTCTTTCCACAGTGACCGTGACAATACTCCTGCTGCGCCGTATCCGTTCGCCGCTGATGACAATTTTCATCATCTCGGTCACCGCGTTCGCGCTGTCCTCTCTTGCCTTCATCCTTGCACGTCCGTGGAACCATATGTGGTGGCTCGCTCACGCGATCTTCGCCGGTGGATTCTTCATGCTGAGCTTTGGGGTCGTGCAAGCGTTCCTCACCACGCGATCGTTTTCAAAGATTTACAGCCAAGAGGAGTTGATGGTGCGTCTTGCCGAAGCGATGGCGTATACCGAAAGCGCCCTGCAGGAACTCCAGCGCACCAACCAGGAACTCGGGCACCTTGCGGCGACCGACCCACTGACTGGTGCTGATAACCGGCGTCGGTTCATGGAGCGGGTCGAAGCCGAAATTGGCCGGACCAAACGCGGTGGTGCACCGTTCTCCGTGTTGGCACTCGATCTGGATAATTTCAAGTCCATCAACGATCGCTTCGGGCATCAGGTTGGGGATGTCATCCTGAAGAGTTTCGTGGAGAAATGCCTCGATTCGATCCGGCCGTATGACGGTGTAGCCCGAGTGGGCGGGGAAGAATTCATGATACTGCTGCCTCAGACTTCACTTGAAGGCGCGCACGAAATCGCCGAGCGTCTGCGAAGCACCGTTGCCAATAGTTCTTTTCAAGGCCTGCAGCGCTCAACCGTGGTCACAGTGAGCATCGGCGTATCGCAATCCGGTCGCGATGGCGACACCATCGAGGCAATTCTGCGTACAGCCGATCAACGCCTGTATCACGCTAAACACGAAGGCCGTAACCGCGTGATCACTACCTTCAAAACCAGCCTGCAACCTCTGCCCTGACCATCGTCTCGAAGTCGTTCAAAGCCTTGGCACCGATTCCCGGATTTGCGCAACGGTATTGGGCGTTATTCGATCTCCACATTCGGAGCACTGCCTTCACAACCGCACTTACTGTGAAATTTGCCGATGCTGAGCGGCAGCGTTGGGGCGGTTCCGATGAAAATGATTGGTCAGGTCGAATGCAAATGGGGGGGCAAGTCTGTGCAATTACCCAGCAAACAGGTGAGTTGCGACAGCTTTATTCTCTTCGGTCGATTGCCATCCTGAAGACGGTCTCTCTGCGAGTACCGCCTACACATGCGTAGACAGCCCAACGCATATCGCTGCGACTAGAGCCAATACTGCGCAGATCCTTTAGATTGAGGTATCGCGATGGTCTTGGAAGCGCTGGCGACCTTAATCCCATTTCTCAATTCGCATTCTAAACAAAGAGCCGATTTCAGTTACTCATCGTCATCCTTGCCATGTTGCTTTTCCAGCTCTTGCTGTCTAAGCACAGACTGTGTGACCTGCTCAATGTAATCGAATACCTCAGTCTGAACCGAGTATTGGTATTGCTTACGACGGTTCCTGGAGACCGTCCCATTATTTGTCAGGCACATCATCACGAGGTTGGCCAAGTCACTACCACGCACGTCATAGGCCTCATTGACCGTCCGCACGACCTTGTCATAGTTCTCAAGGAAGATCGTCTCCTCTCGAAGCTCAACTTCAAGCGCTCGCTTCGCCATTTCCAAGGTAAACCGGACTCCGGGCGTGGCATCCCAGAATCGATAGATAGCGGGATCACCGGTAAAGTCAAACGAGAACTGACCCTGATCAATCCACCGGACATCCCAAAACTCTCGCGCCGGACGGGAAAATTGCTGCAACGTCTCCAGGTACAGACGTTCCTCTCGCTTCATTGCGACAGAGACTGGTAAGAGCAAACCGTTCTCTAGTGCGCCAGCGCGGCACAATGTTTGGTGGATCAGAAAACGGGAAAGGCGGCCGTTCCCGTCCATGAACGGATGAAGAAAGACGAAGCCGAACGAGATGATTCCCGCAGCTATGAGAGGATCGATGCGTCCTGGCGCCTCATTCCCCAGAGCCATTAGTTGCACCATTAGCTCAGAGCAGAGATCCGGTTCAGGCGGGACGTACGTCACCCCCGCGGCTCCTTGCAGGCCACTCGCTAAATGGTTCTGCTCATGACGAAACGCCACGGCCATGTCAAAGGGGTTCGAAATCGTCGCATTCTGGAGGTGGACGAAGTAGTCCTCACTCAGTGGGATACGCTCGTGGGCCTGCCGAAGCAATTGGATGAATTTGCGCGCTTTGTCCTCGCTTGGCGACTCTTTCTCTATCGCAAACGAATCCTGAGTTTCGTGGAGGTATGCCCAGTTGATGGCGCGATCCATCATTCCCGAGGGAAGGCTTTGAATGAAGTCCTGAGCGCGGCCAAGGATATCGTGCACAAGGAGAGCGACGATCTCAGGTGTGCGTTCAACGGTGGCGCAATATGCGATCGTCCCAATACCGTTGAACTCCACTCGCCAGCGAGAATTACGCTCTCCAGGCATCGTCACGTAGAGTTCCGGGTCGAACAGAGGAACGAAAGCACCTCGCACTGGGGAATGCTGGCGTAGTTCCTCTCGAGTGAAGGCTTCGCGTAGAAAGCAGGCTTTTCGGATGTAGATACCGTTGGGGGCTCTTTCTAACTCCGCTTCCAGACTAGCTGCAGGGATTTGCGGCAAAGCCTGGGCTAGAATGGCGAGGTTGATACCCTCGTGCTTAAGCGCGAATAATAGATGCCCTAACAGGTCATCTGACGCGGGTGCAATGTTTGGCGGTACGGCCAAGGTTTCCCCGATCCGCTTGATCCGAGTAACCGGTTGAACCTTAGCCGGCCGGCGCAAAGGGAAAGCGAAAAGCCGCAGAGACTCTATGAGCCAGGCATATCCAGCTAAGGTCATGGCGCAAATCCTTAATTTCTTGTTCTTGCCTCGGATATTTTCTTTAGCACATCAAGAAAATATTAACTCCTTGCAATTATCCCTATTTTTTCTTAACTGGCTAGCGATGCTGCTGATGTCTTGAGTAGGGCCGCCAATAGAGACTGCCGGGTAGGGAGAGAAGAATCGCAGTTCCTGAGTTTGGCCCGGGTCGCTTAGCACCACGCTTAGGAGCAAGCCATTCGCCATCACACTCCAAACCTGCAACTTGCCGCCAACCGCCTGGCGCAGGCCAACGCCGACTTGGAGGCCCTGCAATAGGATCTAAACGCCACTTGTCTACGGTGAGTGCGAAATTGCACTCCACTTTGACTACCCGTTTGCATTCGACCTGACCAGTCATTTGCATTCGTTCTGACCACCAATTGCATCGGATTTGACCAGCATGCTTCGTGGCAATGACCGGCAGAGAACGGCCAATAGCAGCCGTTCAAAGAGTACAACAGGCCCAACAGTCTCAGGATAAAGTTGAATGGGATATCTTGTTGAGCTGTCGATCCGTTCAAAATTCCAGGGAAGTCAATGCTGAGTACACTTGTATTGAATGGTCAGTCACTAACGGCTGACCGATCGGAACTGATGGCCCCATGGTGGAGCTTTACGAAAACAGCCTTGGCCGCGACGGCCCTATCATTGGTGCGGGATGGGCTGGTCGGACTGGATGACCCGATCCTTGACCAACCTTTCACGTTGCGCCAGCTACTGCGGCATGAGGCAGGCCTCGCCGATTATGGCGAACTTGCGGATTATCACGCCGCCGTCGCTAACAACGAGGCAGCTTGGTCGGCAGCTGAAATGATGCAACGCCTTGATGGTGCCCGGCTTCGATATAGCCCCGGAACCGGATGGCGTTACTCGAATGTTGGTTACTTTCTCATAGGCAGGCTTATTGAACGGGTGACTGATCTGGCGCTTGAAGAGGCAGTGAGTCGACGCGCACTGATGCCTTTGGGTCTGTCGAGCGTTCGCTTCGCTAAAGCGCGAGCAGACTTACAAGATTCCCACCTTGGAAACACATCAAATTATGACCCCGCCTGGGTATATCACGGCTTGCTGATCGGCCCAATTTCGCAAGCAGCGCTATTGCTGGATCGACTTCTCGCCGGACACCTCCTCCCCCCAGGCTTGCTTCAGGAAATGCAGACAGCAAAAACATTGGGCGGCCCGATTCCAGGACGCCCATGGATTACACCGGGATATGGCCTTGGTTTGATGCAGGGCGAGATTGAAGGTGGCTTTACCCTATGCGGACACACAGGCTGCGGGCCTGGCAGTGTCATTGCCGTTTACCGTATCTGCGATGGCAACGCATCAGCTTGTTGCGCTGGTTTTGAGACGGGCGCCAGTGAAGGCGCTGTCGAAGCCCACGTCGTTCGAAGATTGATGCAAGCCTTGCAAGTGGGTGCTGAAGGCGCCTGAGTCCTGTCAGGGCTTGCCTGATACTTTTTCAAGTGACCGCTTTGGGAGGCTGCCTTTCGCGAGGGTTCACTTCAACCCGCTCTGATGTTGCCCGGCAAATTGTCTGTGGAACCAGTCCGAAAGCATGGCCTTCTCGGAGTAGAGCCTGTCACTTCTGTTGGCGCGCCCCGGGCGCTGGAGGTAGAGCTGATCGATGAGCCTGGCGTCGGCCTGGCTTACGATCTGGCCGTTTTGTTTGAGCACGTAATGTAGATCGATGCTCGGCCAGGTGATGTCGCGCATATAGCGCACCTCATAGGCATTGAGCCTCCAGGGTTCATAGCGACCGGCCAGGTCGATGTTGCGTATTTCAATTTGCAGCTGCTGACCGGGTGGCAGGTACCGCTCGCCAAGTTTCTGGATGTAGCTACGCAGCTCTTTCATGACATAAGGATCGGCACCACGTTCATAGCCCGGACTATCAAGGCTGGCATCGCTGAATTTTTCGGGGTTCTTGAAGACGACTTCGACCGAAGTCGCTGCGGTGGCAAGTGGCACCATAAATAGCACCAGCAGTGCGATCGAGGAGTAAACGGTCATTGAGCGCATGGCTCACCTCCACGTGCGGCGTTTTTCAATGCATGCTGCACCGTGTTTAGTTTACACCGGAGGTGATCCACCCTGCCCCGGTCGTTTTAATGGCCGCGAATGTAATGTTCCAGTTGCCGAATCAGCTCGGTCTGCTCGACGATGGCTTCTTTGACCAGATCACCAATCGACAACAGGCCGATCAGTTGGTCGCCCTCCACCACCGGTAGATGGCGCAGATGACTGTCGGTCATGACCGCCATGCAACGCTCGATGCTCTGCTGACTGTCTGCTGTCACGACCGGCGCGCTCATGATGGCCCGGACCGGCGTACCGACCGAGGAGCGCCCCTGCAGAACGACCTTGCGCGCATAGTCGCGTTCGCTGATAACGCCGACCACCTGCCCCTCCTCCATGACCGGTAGGGCACCGACATTTTTTTCCGCCATCATTCTCAACGCGTCTAGCACCGTCTGGTCTGGCGCGATGCTATGCACCCGACGGTTCTGCACGGCCTTGAGCTTGAGCAGTTGCGCAGCTGTTTTCATACAAGCCTCCGATACTGTTTGTCATTGATCATCGACTCCGCCGGAGCCAGGCATGAATCATTGATTGAATGAGCGTTCAGACCCCGTCGAAATCCATGTGGTCAGGCCACCGCGACCTCCACCTGGCCTCCATTGAGCCGCACCGGCCAGACCCGCAGGCGCTGCTGCGGGTATTCCAGGCAACTGCCGTCCTCAAGGCGGAAATGCTGTTTGTAGAGTGGCGAGGCAATCACCAGATCGCCCTTGATACTGCCGATCAGCCCGCGACCGATGACATTCGCCCCGGATTGCGGGTCATGATTATCGATGGCATAGAGGGTCTTGCCCTCGGCAGCCGGCAGGTAGAACAGCGCCACTTGTGCACCGTCGAGCCAGACGACGACACCGGAGTTACTCACCAGATCCTCCTGGCTGCACACCGCTTGCCAGGCATCGGGATTGACCAGGGACGAACTGGAATAGGCGCGCTGGGTATCGGACTGGCTCATCAGACAATCTCCTCATTGACAGGGATAAGGTGGAGTTCAGAGGCCATGATCGGCCGCCGCTGACCGCGTTCCTGGACAAAATGGATGTCCGGATCCGGGCGTTGATCGTTGACGAAGGTGCGGAAGCGCTTGAGCTTTTCCGGGTCTTTCAGGGCGTTGGCCCATTCGCATTCGTAGCGATTGACCACCAGTTGCATCTGCGATTCGAGTTCAAGGCCAAGCCCCAGGCTGTCGTTGATGACCACGTCCTTGAGGTAATCCAGGCCGCCCTCCAGGCTCTCGCGCCAGACCGAGGTGCGCTGCAACTTGTCGGCGGTGCGGATGTAGAACATCAGGAACCGGTCGATGTAGCGAATCAGGGTGGCGTCATCGAGGTCAGTGGCGAACAGTTCGGCGTG
This sequence comes from Pseudomonas sp. GM74, assembly GCF_000282455.1. Taxonomy (GTDB): domain Bacteria; phylum Pseudomonadota; class Gammaproteobacteria; order Pseudomonadales; family Pseudomonadaceae; genus Aquipseudomonas. Next base: position 14,512 of record NZ_AKJG01000073.1, on the reverse strand, counting down.
GCGTGGGCGCATGCCGCCGTTACCGCACACATAGAGGTTCCAGCCTTTCTCGGTGGCGATCACGCCCACGTCCTTGCTCTGCGCCTCGGCGCACTCACGGGTGCAACCGGAGACCGCGAACTTGAGCTTGTGCGGCGAGCGCAGGCCCTTGTAGCGATCCTCAAGGGTCAGGGCCATTTGCACGCTGTCCTGTACGCCGTATCGGCACCAGGTGCTGCCGACGCAGGACTTCACCGTGCGGGTCGATTTGCCATAGGCGTGTCCGGTTTCGAAACCCGCTGCAATCAGTTCGGCCCAGATGTCCGGCAACTGATGCAATTGAGCGCCGAACAGGTCAATGCGCTGCCCGCCGGTGATTTTGGTGTAGAGGTCATATTTCTTTGCCACCACGCCAATCGCGATCAGCTTGTCGGCGGTGATCTCGCCCCCGGCGATGCGTGGCACCACCGAGTAGGTGCCGTTTTTCTGCATGTTGGCCATGAAGGTGTCGTTGGTGTCCTGCAACGGCACCAGCGACGTGTCCATGATCGGCTGGTTCCAGCACGACGCGAGGATCGAGCCCACCGCCGGTTTGCAGACGTCGCAACCGGTGTGGCCACGGCCATGCCTGGCCAACAGCTCGTCGAAGGTGATCACACCCTCTACACGTACCAGCGCATAAAGCTCCTGGCGGGTGTAGGTGAAGTGTTCGCACAGGCTCTTGTCGACACTGACGCCACGGGCAATCAACTCATGCTCGAACACTTGCTTGAGCAGGCCGGCGCAACCGCCGCAGCCTGTGCAGGCCTTGGTCTGCGACTTGAGTTGGCCCAGGTCGGTGCAGCCGCCGTCGATGGCCGAACAGATGGAACCCTTGGTGACGTTATGACAGGAGCACACCGTGGCCGATTCGGGCAGCGCCCCCGGGCCCAGGGTCGGCGCGCCTTCGGAGGACGGCAGAATCAGGCCGGCGGGTTCTGCTGGCAAGGCGATGCCGTTCTGCATGTATTGCAGCAAGGTGTCGTAGTAGCTGTTGTCACCGACCAGCACTGCACCGAGTACGTGTTTGCCACCTGCATCCACCACCAGGCGGCGATAGCTGGCGCTGGATTCGTCGATGAATTGATAGCTGCGCGCGCCCGGGGTGTTGCCGTGGGCGTCGCCGATGGAGCCGACATCCACCCCCAGCAGCTTGAGCTTGGTCGACATGTCGGCACCGGTGAACGGCTCGGCGACTTCGTTGCACAGACGGGTCGCGACGCTACGCGCCATCTGGTAGCCCGGCGCGACCAGGCCGAACAGGCTGCCGTTCCATGAAGCGCACTCACCGATGGCGTAGATGTTCGGGTCGCAACTGAGGCACGTGTCGTCGATCACCACGCCACCGCGCGGACCGATCTCCAGCGCGCATTGGCGAGCCAGCGCGTCCTGAGCGCGGATACCGGCGGAAAACACGATCAGGTCGGTTTCGAGGAATTCGTCATTGGCGAAATTCATGCGATAGCGGTACTGCTCGCCCGCACTGATCGATTGAGTGGCGCGGGACAGGTGTACACCGACGCCCAATCGTTCGATCTGCGCCTTGAGCGCCTGGCCACCGAGGTCATCGAGTTGTACCGGCATCAAGCGCGGCGCGAATTCCACCACGTGGGCTTCAAGGCCCAGGCTCTTCAACGCGTTCGCCGCTTCCAGCCCCAGCAAGCCACCGCCGACCACCACGCCGCGCCGGGCATTGGTCGCGGCTGCCCGAATGGCATCGAGGTCTTCCAGGGTGCGATAGACCAGGCGCGATTCACCTTCGGCGCCTTCGATTGGCGGAACGAACGGATAAGACCCGGTGGCCAGGACCAATTTGTCATACGTGACGCAACCTTGCGAAGTGACCACCTGGCGACGGACGCGGTCGATCTCCAATACCGGCACACCCAAATGCAGCGTAACGCCGGGCGTCTGGTACAGCGACGCATCGGACAGCGCCAGCGACTCGGCATCACGACCGCAGAAGTACTCGGAAAGATGCACACGGTCATAGGCACGCATCGGCTCCTCACTGAAGACGTGCAGCCGGTATTGGTCAAGCGCCCCCCGCTCGATCAACTGTTCGACACAATGATGTCCGACCATGCCATTACCGATCACGATCAGCGTTTGCATCTTGTTCAACGTGGCAACATTGGAATTCATAGAAAGCACCCAGCCCGAGCCCATCACGGTTTTGAAAGCAAAAAAAAAACGCCTGAAACCTTGCGGTTCCAGGCGTCTTTGCCTGTTCTTTTGCGGTGTTGAAACCAGGCATCTATGCCTGATCCACCGATGTTGCCCACGACCTGTCCGGCCAATCGATCGTCGTTGACCGAGGGGGCTGTCCACACAAATGCGTTCCAGGTGGACCTGATGTCAACCTTGCAGCCTTTGTGCCAGCCTGCGACAGAGAGACTTCAACTATCTGGAAACACTGACTCTTGAGCCTGGGGGGATTGTCACGACGCTGGAACTGACGCAGGCGAAAGCGTTTTGCGGCGCTTCCGACTGGTGCACGTTGTTGCCCATGGCGCTTTATAAAAGTGCATGGACCGTTCGATTCCACAGCTCGTTGGAACTCAAGCCTGTTGCTGACAGCGGTCCGCTTTTCCTGCCAGCCCTGTCATGTCGTCGTCACATCTACCCATCACAATGGGATCAGCCAAAAGGATTTGGCCCATCTACAGAGAGTCCGACGGACGCCAGGCTTTTTTCATTGCTACGACATGCTTTTCACGAAACGCTCACAAGTCGGGGCGCAGATTGGAAGCACAAAAGGATTTGACCCCAAACAGAAGGCCCGCCATTGCGCGGGCCTTTTGCTGCCTGCATTGAGCGCGTGAGGAACCCATTTCAATCCTTCGCAAGATGAAACTGGCGGCCAGAAGCGGAACTGACAGCGAACCCGGTCATTACGCCGTGGTCACAACAGCTGATGGCAGCGCAATTGATCAGTGGCCCAGTGGCCGGTTTCACTCACAAGCGATGCCTGCAATTCACACATTTCAGGGTGCGTCGGATAACCTCAGTGGGTTCGATTCCTGCCTGATGCAGGCACTTGCCGCTGCTCTTATCCCATGCTCCCTCAGCGGAGTACGCAAATGACCCAATCAATGCGCTTCTTCCTCTCGTTCTTCCTCGCGATTGCAACATTGGCATCGGCCGGTTTCCTGAACAATGCCGCAGCGGCCACCGCCGAGGATCTGAATACCGACGCTCGACAAGCGTTGCAAACGCTCTACAAGACCCATCCATTTTCCGAAACCATCTCGCACCAAGCCAAGGCTGTGCTGGTTTTCCCGAACATCATCAAGGCGGGACTAGTGTTCGGCGGCAGCTATGGTGAAGGCGTCTTGATGAAGGGCACGAAAGTCGAGAACTACTACAACTCCGTCAGCGGTTCATGGGGGCTGCAGGCCGGCGCCCAGTCGTACGGCTATGCGGTTTTCCTGATGACCGACAAAGCCGTGGACTATGTCGCCAAAACCAAGGGCTGGGAAATCGGTGTGGGGCCAACGGTTGTCGTGGTGGATGAAGGGGTTGCGAAGAACCTGTCCAGCTCGACGCTCAAAGACGACGCCTACGCATTCATCTTCGACCAGCAAGGATTAATGGCGGGGATCAGTATCGAGGGAACGAAGATTTCTCTGATCAAGCGCTGAAGTCACCGTCTGACTGGCCATCGGGAGCGTGATGGCGGCCTGTGCTAAACCGGATGGGTTTTTCCGTTTAGGCTAGGCTGTCCTCACCCCTGGCGCACAGACGCACCTGATGATTGGGAAGCCATCTGGACGAGCAAGGCTGTTTCGACCGTTCATTGATACAGGTCTAAACATTGAACGAGCGAATCCTGATAATGATTTTCCAGTTTTTAGGTAGGCCTTAAATGACTTCACAGCTCTTTCAGGTTCACGGCCTCGTGAGTTTTACCCTTGCCATCCTCCTGCTATTCCTCGGCAAGACCCTCGTCCAGCACAACACCTTTCTGCGTCAATACTGTATCCCCGAGTCGGTGGTCGGCGGCTTCGTCTGTGCGGCGGTGACGTCCTTGCTGTACTTCGGCCTGAATATCCAGATCGAATTCGATCTGCAAGTTCGCGACACCCTGCTGCTCTATTTCTTTGCCGGCATTGGCTTGAAGTCGGACATGCGCCAATTGCTCAAGGGTGGGCGCCCGCTACTGATCCTGCTGTTACTCGCCGCCGTGTTCATCCTGTTGCAGAACTCCCTGGGCATGGGTGTGGCCCAGGCGTTTGGGCTTGATCCCAAGGCAGGCTTGATGGTGGGTTCCATTTCCCTCACCGGTGGGGTGGGCACCACCCTGGCCTGGGCACCGCTTTTCGTCGAAAAACTGGGCATCGGTAACGCCCACGAACTGGGCATCGCCAGCAACACTGTCGGCCTGATTGCCGCTTGCGTCATCGGCGGCCCTATCGCCAACCAGCTGATTCGCCGTTATCAACTGACGCCGTCCGGGGATGCGGAGCTGGAAGTCGGCATTCTCGAGCAACAACCGGGCAAGACGCTGGACTACTACGACGTGCTCTGGGCCTGGATGTGGCTCAACCTGACCCTGATGCTCGGCTATGGACTCAACCTGCTGCTGGTCGATGCCGGCATCACCCTGCCCAAATTTGTCAGCTGCCTGTTCGCGGGCATCGTCATCCACCACCTCGTGCTGGCCTTTGTCGGTGACCAGCGACTGAAAACCTGGAGCGGTGCCAGCCTGGGCCTGTCGCTGATCTCCGATATCTGCCTGGGCATGTTCTTGACCATGGCCCTGATGGGGCTTCAGCTATGGCAGCTCAACGGCGCGTTGATGTTCATTCTGTGCGCGTTGACCCTGCAAATCCTGCTGACGGTCGCCTATACGTATTTTGTGGTCTTCCGCTTTATGGGGCGCAACTACGAAGCCAGCGTGATCGCTTCCGGGTTCGGCGGGATTGCCCTCGGCTCCACGGCGACGGCCATCGTCAACATGTCGACCGTGACGCAAAAGTACGGCGCGGCGCACCAGGCCTTCCTGATCGTACCGCTGGTGTGCGGCTTTTTCATTGACCTGGTCAATGCCGTGATCATCAGCATGTTCAGTGGTCTGTAGCGACCTCGGCCCGACTGTCGGACGCCAGACACACTGAACTCATGAAAGCGGACGAAAGGAGCAGCAGGATCGATGCCGCAAGGATAGGCTCAGAGTAAGAGTGTGCCCCAGCCCTGATCCGGCCAGGTACGAACTCAAATGCGCCTCTTGCTACAGGGGAACCGGGATGACGGGACACACTGCGCGCCCATGGTCGTCATGGATCCTGCTATCCCTGCTCGCCGTCGATCTGGCGCTGATAGCCGGCTGTTCAGGCAAAGCCGGCACGGCTCGGTATTCACCCCCCGGCACCGGCACCGGCTCGGTCTGCTATGCAAAAGCCCTACCCACTGTCGGCGAAGGTGGCCTCGCCTGGGGCGACACCCTGGACATGGCTCGCCAGAAATCCCTGAGTAATTGCATACGCTATTCCGGCCGCTCCGGCGGCACGCCAAGTACCTGCAAAGTGGTAATGGCGGAATGCAAGCATTGATGGAGCGGTTTTTCATTTCTGCGCCGCTTTTACATTTCTGTGCGACAGATCCCACTTCAGGGGCTCCCGTTTCACACGCTCGCGGTGTTAGTTTTGAAAACTTTCTGATCGACCGATCAGATATTTCCTACAAACCGTCTGCAAAGGAATGCCCCCAGCAATGGATTTTTCCCTCAAGCACCTGGCTGCGACCACCCTGATGCTCGCCAGCCTTTCGTCGTTCACCACCGCAGCCCACGCCAACATCACCCCGCAACAGAGCGCTATCATCCTCAAGACCTTCAGTGATGCGTCGGTCAAGGATTTCAGGCAGTTCCTGGGAAGCCTGGCCAAGAGCGATATCGCCAGGACCGACGACCTCGGTCCGGCCATCAGCGCCTTCCTCGACAACAAGACGCTTACCGCTGAGCAGCAAAACGAAATCCATCGTTTGCTTGGCCTCTATGCCCGGGTGAAATACGGCAGCGCGGCCACCGAATCCTTGAAGGAGCTGGTGGCCATTCCTACCGTGAACGTGGACGGCGTGGCCCAGCACGACAACCCCGAATTCATCAAGATTGCCGAGAAGATCAAGGGCCTGGCCCAGGCGTTCAACCTGAACTTTCGCAACATCGACAACCGCGTCTACGAGATCTCCCTGGAAGGCAGCGGCGATGAAGTCGTGGGCATCCACGCCCATGCCGATGTGGTGCCGGTGACGCCGGAAAACTGGGTGCTGCAGGACGGCACCCGCCTCGACCCGTTCAAGGTCACCCTGATCGGCGATCGCATGTATGGCCGTGGCACCGAGGATGACAAGAACGGCATCGTGGTGGCGCTCTACGCCATGAAGATCATCAAGGAAGAGAAGCTGCCGCTGGCCCGCAACTTCAAGCTGCTGGTCGACACCACCGAAGAGACCACGGGCGACGCCATCCCCTACTACTTCGAACGCAACCCCACACCCAACTACAACCTGGCGCTGGATGGCGGCTACCCGGTGGTGATCGCCGAGAAAGGCTACGGCACGGTCATGGCCAGCTTCGCCAAGCGCGCCGCACAAGGCAAAGGTGCAGAAATCACCTCGATGACCGGCGGCCTGGCCACCAACCAGATTCCGTCGACATCGGTCGCGACCCTGGTGACCGACAAGCCCGCCGAACTGGCCGCCAGCCTGCAAAAGGCCGGCACCGAATATGTCAAACGTAACGGTGGCAACTTCGAGGTCGCCGCCAAGGTCGACGGCAAGGACGTCAAACTGACGGTCACCGGTGTGTCCGCCCACTCCTCGGAGCCCGAGTCCGGCGTCAACCCGGTGGCCAGGATGCTCGACTTCATCAATGGCCTGGACGGCAAGGTCGCGCTCAAGCACAACCAGATCACAGACGCCGCCCGCTACGCCGCCGACAACTGGGGGCTCGACTACCTGGGTGGCAAGTTGGGGGTCGGCTTTGCCGATGAGTTCATGGGCCCGCTGACCACGTCCCTGACCTATGTCGGGATGGATGACAAGGTCTTCAAGCTCGCGGTCAACCTGCGCGTGCCGAAGGGCAAGACACCGCAAGTGCTCAAGTCCGAAATCTCCGCAAAACTGGACGCCTGGAGCAAGAAGACCCGCATCACACCGACCTTCGACCTGTCGATTGCCGAACCGATGTACCGCAACCCCGAGGGTGAATGGGTCAAGGCCCTGCTTGCGGTGGCCAGCGAAAACCTCGGCATGGAACACAAGTTCGGCACCTCCGCCGGCGCCACCTCCGTGCATGAACTGCCCAACGGCGTGCAGTTCGGCCTGGCCATGCCGAACGTCAAATACACCGGTCACAACGACAACGAGTTCAAGACCACAGAGCAGTTCCTGCTGGACTTGCAGATCGTGACCGAAATGATGGGCCGCATCGGGCAATTGCCGAAACTGTGATCCCCCTTCGGACCCGCCGCCCTGGCGGGTCCTTTGCCTTCACTCCCACTCTCAAATCACATGCCGGCCCTTGCAGGTGCGAGCTTGCTCGCGAAAAGCCAGAGGACGCCGCGACAAGTCTGGTTTCCCGCGTCATCGTTGACCTCCATCGCGAGCAAGCTCGCTCCTACACAGATTGATGAATAAACCTCATGAACCCTTGCCGATTTACCCGTCTAGTGCTCATCCGTTAGCTCGCTTACTGTTTCCCCTGCGGTCCTGCACCCAGCCGACATCACTGACGTGCAGCCAGACCATCAAAAGCGGGAGTTTTGGGTGAAACCGCGCCTCCCGTCGTGTAGGAGCAACATTGATGAATCCCTTGATCGCCCCATTGGTGGCCTTATCGCTCATGGCCGGGGAAGCCTGCGCCCAGTCCTCCAATGAGATCCGCATCACCCACGCCGGCTCCCAGCCCTCCGTCACGGGCGCTGCAGAAAACTTCACCGGTACGGTTCAGGTTGATGGCCTGTTCAAGGGTGATTCCCCTGCCCGCATCGGCGGTGGCACGGTGACCTTCGAGCCTGGCGCGCGCACGGCGTGGCATACCCATCCGCTGGGGCAAACACTGATCGTCACTGCCGGGGTCGGTTATGTGCAGCAAGAGAATGGTCCACGTCAGGAAATCCGTCCGGGCGACATTGTCTGGATCCCGCCGCAAACACGTCACTGGCATGGCGCGACGGCCACCAACGGAATGACTCACATCGCCATCGCCGAAGCCGTGGACGGCAAGGCTGTCACCTGGGCGGAAAATGTTTCGGATGCGCAGTACGAAGGTCAATCGCCCGCGCAGGGCATGTAGCTGTTTGTTGTAGATCAAACCTCACCCGAACACCGCCCGCAAGGCAGTGATGAGCAATGGATGGAGCCTTCCACAATGACCACTGACACACCGATCGCACATCGCAAGACCGGCCCCCTCCCCACGCTCATAGCCCTGTGCCTGGGCCTTGGGTTGGTGTCGGATGTTGCCACCCGGAAAGCCGAGGCATCGCAACCCATGACCAGCACACAACCTGCAGCCCAAGCGCTGTCGGCCAGGCAACAGGCCATTCCACTGATCGCAGCGTTCATGGCGACCAGTGACATGCCCAGGCTCAACGCTGCCTTGAACCAAGGCCTGGACGCCGGCCTGACGGTCAGCGAGACCAAGGAAATCCTGGTGCAGCTCTACGCCTATGTCGGCTTCCCCCGCAGCCTCAATGCGTTGAATGAACTGATGACGGTGGTGCAAGCGCGCCAACAACGTGGCATCCAAGATGCGCCTGGACGCGAACCCAGCCGTGCCATTGCAACCGGCGAGACGTTGCTCGCGGCGGGAACGGCCAATCAAACCCGTATCTCGGGTGGCCCGGTCAAGGGGCCGGTGTTCGATTTCGCCCCGGTCATCAACCAGTTTCTGCAAACCCACCTGTTCGGCGACATCTTCGAGCGCGACAACCTCGACTGGCAAAGCCGGGAGCTGGCGACCGTCGGCGCGCTGGCCGCAACGCCGGGTGTGGAATCGCAATTGCGCTCGCACATGCGGGCGAGCCTGCGGGTTGGGTTGAGCGTGGAGCAATTGCGCAAGGTCATCGAGGTACTGGACACGCACGGCGATGAACAATCCGCCAAACGTGCAGGCACAGCCCTGGCACAGGCACTTGCTGCCTCAGGAGGTTGAACATGAAGACTGGAAAAAACCTGCTGGGCGTTGCCCTGCTGAGCGCGCTTGCCGCCGCTGCAAGCCATGCCAATGCCGCTGCTCCCTTGATGATTCAGGAGCAAGGCAGCTTCGCCGCCGGCGGGACGATGACCACCGCACCGGGATCGTTCAACCCACGCAAGCCCATGACACCCGATGGACAGACCTACCACGGCGACCATGCCTACACCTTCTACCAGATCCCGGTCGATGCGCGAAAACTGCCCATCGTCATGTGGCACGGCGCAGGCCAGTTCTCCAAGACCTGGGAAACCACCGCGGATGGCCGCGAAGGCTTCCAGAACATCTTTCTGCGTCGCCAGTACGGCGTGTATCTGATCGACCAGCCGCGTCGTGGCAATGCCGGGCGCAGCATGGTCGAGGCAACGGTCAAGCCTGTCCCGGACGAGCAGCTCTGGTTCAACCAGTTCCGCATCGGCCTGTGGCCCGACTATTTCGAGGGTGTGCAGGTTGCCCGGGATGCGCAAACCCGCGACCAGTTCTTCCGTGCGATGACGCCGAACACCGGGCCGTTCGACATGGGCGTGGTCTCCGATGGCGTGTCGGCGGTGTTCGACAAAATCGGCCCCGGCATCCTGTTCACTCACTCGCAGGGTGGCGGACCGGGCTGGTTGACGGCGATCAAGAACAACAAGGTAAAGGCCATCGTGGCTTTCGAGCCGGGCAGCAGCTTCGTCTTCGCGCAGGGTGAAGTACCCGCGCCGATTCCCAGCGCGTTCGACACCGTGCAAGGCGCAGCGGTGCCGATGGATCAGTTCATGGCGCTCACGCGCATTCCGATCCTGATCCTCTACGGCGACAACATCCCGGAGCAGGCCGTCGACCTGCCCGCCCAGGACAGTTGGCGCGCCCGCCTCACCATGGCTCGGCTTTGGCGTGACGCCGTCAACCGGCACGGCGGTGACGTGAGGCTGATTCACCTGCCGGAGATTGGCATCAAGGGCAACACCCACTTCCCCATGTCGGACTTGAACAACGTGCAGATCGCGGACCTGGTGTCCGGGTTTCTGACAGAAAAACATCTGGATTGACGGCTACAGAACACTTTTTCAAACGCCCCCTTTTCAATGCTCCGGAGACTCTGATGAGAAACCCCCTTCTGAAAGCCTCGCTGATGGCCGCCATGGTCGGTATGTCTGCCGGCGAAGCCGGTGCCGCCGACTACAAAAAGAACCCGTTCACCCTGGCTTACGACGGTGCAATTACCAAGAACGAGCCCGGCAAGGTCAACATCCACCCGGTCAGCTACAAGCTCAATGGCCTGGACATCGCTGCCAACGTCTACACCCCTGCCAACTACGATGCGAAGAAGGTCTACCCGACGGTGGTAGTGGCGCACCCGAACGGCGGCGTGAAAGAGCAAGTCGCCGGTCTTTATGCCCAGCGACTTGCTGAACAAGGCTACATCACGATCACCGCCGATGCCGCGTATCAAGGCGCAAGTGGCGGACAACCGCGCAGCATCGACAAGCCGGCGTATCGTATCGAGGATATCCACGGCATGGCGGACTTCATCACTCAGTATGCTGGCGTCGACGACAAGCGTCTGGGCTTGCTCGGCATCTGCGGTGGCGGTGGCTACTCGTTGGCAGCCGCGCAAACCGACAAGCGATTCAAGTCGGTGGCGACCGTGAGCATGTTCAACTCAGGCCGAGTGCGTCGCAACGGCTACAACGACTCGCAACTGGACACTATCGAGCAACGCCTGCAACAGGCTTCCGCTGCCCGCGCCCAGGAAGCGGCCGGCGGCGAGGTGCTCTATTCCGGTGATGCCAACCTCACCGACGAGCAGATCGCCAAACTGCAGTTCGCCTTGTATCGCCAGGGTTACGAGTACTACTGGAAGACGCACGCGCACCCTGACTCGACCTTCAAATACACCACCAGCAGCCTGCTGGACCTGATGCGTTTCGACGCCACCCACCAGATCGAACTGATCAATCAGCCGTTGCTGATGATCGCCGGCAGCAAGGCCGACAGCCTGTACATGACCCAGGATGCGTTCCCCAAGGCCACCGGCACGAAAGACAAGGAGTTGTTCATCATCGACGGCGCAACGCACATCGAAACCTACTGGGTTCCCAAGTATGTGGACGCAGCTCTCGGCAAGTTGACGCCGTTCTACGCCAGAACCTTGTGACTGGCTCGTTGGGGATCGCGCATCCATGTGAAACCTGATTACATGGAATAATCCCGCGCTCCGCATGAGAGGTTTTCATCAATGTCCCGCGCCAACCTCAACGATCTGCAAGCCTTCGTGGTCATCACCCGCGAAGGCAGCTTCACTCGCGCTGCCGCACAGCTAGGCGTCTCGCAGTCCGCGCTGAGCCACACCATGCGCGCCCTCGAAACCAGGCTCGGCGTTCGCCTGCTGACCCGAACCACCCGCAGCGTATCCCCTACCGAGGCCGGTCAACGGCTGTACCAGTCCATGGCGCCGCGCTTCGACGAAATCGAACTTGAACTGGCCGCGGTCAGCGCGTTTCGCGATACCCCGGCAGGCAACGTGCGGATTCAAGCATCCGAACACGCGGCGAACAACATCCTTTGGCCCAAGCTGTTGAAGGTGCTTCCCGACTACCCGGACATCAAGGTCGAAATCACCGTCGACTACGCCCTCTCCGACATCGTCGCCCAGCGTTACGACGCAGGCGTGCGCCTGGGCGACCAGGTGGCCAAGGACATGATCGCCGTACCGATCGGCCCCCCGTTGCGCATCGCCGTAGTGGGGTCTCCCGAATACTTCAAACAGCGGCCAATTCCGAAAGAGCCAAGGGATCTGGCCACCCAGAACTGCATCAATTTGCGCCTGCCCACCCACGGGAGCCTGATGCAATGGGATTTCGAAAAGGACGGTCACGAACTCAAGGCACGCGTCGAAGGGCAATGGACGTTCAATAGCAGCGTGCCGATCCTGCGCGCTGCCGTCGCGGGATGCGGCTTGGGTTTTCTCCCAGAAGATATGGTCGCCAGGGAGCTTGCCGACGGTAGCCTTGTGCGGGTACTCGAAGACTGGTGCCAGCCTTTTGCCGGTTACCACCTTTACTACCCCAATCGCCGTGAACACTCTTCAGCATTTGGCGTAGTGGTGGACGCGCTGCGTTACAAGCACTGAGTCGTCACAAGCGGAATATGCGGTTCCGTTCCTTCGCGTCATCCCGTCTCCCCCTCCCGGTAGTCTGAATCTCCCACCCCGCCTGGGAGTATCGGCCGATGTGTATCGCCCGGCGTTTATCCATAGTTGTGGCATGTACCAGAAAAAGGTCCGCGGTCCGACCTTGGTGACTGCAACTGCTTTGGAGAACGTCATGGCTACTCAGAAAAAAAACTCATCGTCATCGAACGATCAGTTCGCTCTATTCACCCAACCCCTCGCCACTGACATCAACGAGTCATTGGTGACAACGTCGGTTACAGCCAGCGCATTGGGCGTCGTGGCGACCGGCGAGAATGTGACCCTGGACGAAACGGCGGGATTGCAGAACGCCACTACCACGCCAACCCCTGCGGGGGATGCTGACGACAACGACATTCTGCTGGCATCCCTGCCCACGACATTCGCAGAGCGTTTGACCGGACTTGGGGCAGGCACCGCCACGGGTGCGGCCTTGAGCGGCTATACCGGTGCCGCGGACAATACGGGCAGCGATGCATTCACCGTCACCGCCGCGCCCGGAGGAAGCATTACCGATATCAGCTTCACCGACAGCTCAGGTGCACCGCTCAATGGCCTGGACAGCGGGCTCGATACCCTCGATGGCACCAGCATCCTTCTCTATACCGATACGAACGACAACAACATCGTTCTGGGTCGAGCCGGGGGTCCTGCCGGTGCGATCGTGTTCGCGGCCTACATTGAAGAAACCGGTTCGCCGGTCACGGGCGGTAAGATCTGGACCGTGGAGTACCAGCCGCTCAAGCATCCCGATATGACGAACGCCGATGACTCGCTCAATCTGCTGGACAAGGTTTTCATCGGCGCCAGTGAGGATCTGGTATTCAGCCTGGCCAATGCGCCCTCCGGTCAGAACCTGTTCCTGATGTTCACGAAGGCGAACCCGAACGTTGTCGATGACGGCGGTGTGTTGCGGATCACGGATCCCACCATCATCGCCACCGGCAAGGACCCCGCAGACCAGTCGAGCGGCGTCAACATAAACACTGGCGACACGATCAATACCAGCCAGGCCGGTGGCCCGACCACCTTCGGCACCAACAATCAGATGATTGTGGAGCAAGAGGGCATCCGCTTTTCGTTCGTCACCGGTGCCAGGCAGAATGTGACCGTCCCCAACCTGGACCAGAACGAAGCCGATCTTGAATCCAACGTCGACTTTACCGACGTCTACAACACGATGTCGGCCAATTTCGACGTTGTGCAATTGCAAAGCGGCAAGAGCGCTATCGTAAGAGTCAGCGCATTCAGCACCGCTGCTGAACCTGGCGCGAATTTCATCAATGGGTATGGCAATGATGCGTCGGTGGCCATCACCAATGTTCGCGTCGTCAACAATAGCACCGGGCTGGTGATAGAGAATTCAGACGGCTCGGTGAATGATCCGGCCATTTCCATCAGCTTTACTGCTGCGGGGGTTGCAACCATCACCGGCGTCAAAGCCGGCTACCAGATTGAGTACACCACTACGTCGGATCACAACCGCGTGCTCGTCGAGAACGGCGCGGCTGTCAATGCCAGGGGCAATGACCACGCCGACTTTGATATCGGTGGTTTCACGCTGGTCAAAGCCTCTGTTACGACCACCGAAATCGGCTCCCGGATGATCTTCGACGACGACGGACCGAGCATCAGCACCACCGGCACGGAGCCGACGCTGACGGTGGACGAAACGCTGCTGGCGACCAACGATACCCAGAGCTTTGCCGCCAACTTCAGCTCGGCGTTTGGCGCTGATGGTGCCGGCACGCTGACCTATGCGCTGGGCGTGGTGGCGGGAGCTTCCGGACTGATCGACACGGCCACGGGCGAGGTGGTGAACCTGTCGCTCAATGGTGCGGTGGTCGAAGGGCGTACGGCCACAGATAACCTGCTGGTGTTCACCGTCAGCGTGGCCGCCAATGGCAACGTCACGCTCGACCAGCTCCGCGCCGTGGTGCATCCCGACCCAACCAATCCGGATGACTCGACGAGTTTGACCTCGGACGACCTGGTGACGCTGACCGCGACCATTACCGATGGGGACGGCGACAGCGCCCCGGCGACGCTGAACATCGGGCAGAACCTGGTGTTCAAGGACGACGGGGCGAGCATCACCACCACCGGCGTGGAACCGA
>NZ_AKJG01000072.1 GCF_000282455.1 Pseudomonas sp. GM74 | reverse complement strand
ACGACTGCTGCGCAGCCGGACGCAGGCTACGCCAGCTGCTACAAGGAAGGTGTAGCGTCTGGGTTCGCCTAACTGATCGGCATTAGGCTAGTTGGCATTATTCATGTCGGTCATTTGGCCTGCATGCAGAATGCCTGTATTTTCCAGACTGACTGAATCAAGACGACCGATCGATGAATCCTGAAAAGCTCGAACTGCTGATCACCCGCGAAATGCCCTTTGGCAAATACAAGGGTCGAATCATTGCCGACCTGCCCGGCCCTTACCTGAACTGGTTCGCCCGGGAGGGTTTCCCCCATGGCGAGTTGGGCGGCTTGCTGGCCCTGATGCAGGAGATCGATCACAACGGTTTGTCGGACTTGCTCGAACCGCTGCGCGCCAAACACGGCAAACCTGCCCCGCGCCACTGAATCACCTACCGAGTACCCCATGCCCGACAACACCCGCCGCGCCCGTGATGAAGCCTTCTGGCAAACCTTTGCCGACCGTTACGATGTCGAACCCGGTCCGCTCAACCTGGAGAACGGTTACTTCGGGCGCATGTCGCGCACGGTGGTCGAGGAGTACCAGCGCAACATCGAGCTCATCAACCGCAGCAATTCGGTGTACGTGCGTCAGCGTTTCGAACAGGCCGACAGCCTGAAGATCCGCGCGCAACTGGCCAGGATGATAGGCGTACCCGCCGACAGCATCGCCCTGACCCGTAACGCCTCGGAAGGTTTGCAATCGCTGATCCGCAACTACAACCGATTGCAGCCCGGCGATCAGGTACTGATTTGCGATCTGGAATACGACACGGTCAAAGGCGCCATGCGCTGGCTGGCCCGTAATCGTGGTGTCGAAGTGATCGAGATCGAACATGCACACCCCGCAACCTTCGACAGCTTGCTCAATACCTATCGGGAAGCCTTCGCGCGGTATCCACGGTTGAAGCTGATGGCCCTGACCCACGTCACCCATCGCACGGGCCTGGTGATGCCGGTGCAGGCGATTGCAGCGGCTGCGAAGGAGCATGGCATCGACGTCATCCTCGACGGCGCCCATGCCCTCGGCCAGCTTGAATTCGACCTGACCGAGCTCGGTATCGACTTCGCCGGCTTCAATCTGCACAAGTGGATCGGCGCACCGCTGACCCTCGGCTTTATCTACATAGCGCCCGAACGCCTGGCCGACATCGACCCGGACATGGGCGAGATGCATTTTCCGCCCACTGACATTCGCGCCCGTACCTCGTACAGCACCCCCAACATCCCGGCGCTGCTGACTCTGCCGCTGGTACTCGAAGAACATTGGGCGATGGGGGGTGCCGCGGCCAAGGGCGCGCGGCTCAATTATCTGCGCAACCGCTGGGTCGGTGCGGCGCGGCAGTTACCCGGCGTTGAAGTCCTGACTCCGGATGACCCGCGCCTGTATTGCGGCATCACCTCGTTGCGCTTTACCCGGCACGCCGACCAGCAATCGATGGTTGAGCGCCTGCTCAATGAGTACAACCTGTTCACCGTGACCCGCAGTGGCGCCGCATGCGGTCCGTGCATCCGCATTACACCGGGGCTTACCACCACCGCAGCCGACATGGATATGCTGGCCAGGGCATTGACCGAGCTGGGCTGACGTCAGACGGTGTACTTGTCAAAGTCCTCGGGCCTGATCTGTGTCGACACGGCGAACGTGTCGATGCCGATGGTCATCTGCCCGAAGTAGCCGTCTTCAGCCGAATCCCGCCCCAGGGTGTGCACGCTCAAGGTCGATTCTTCACCGCCCATGGTTGTATAGAAAAAGTCCTGGTCGTTAGTCAGGACCGGCACGGTTCGGCCGCCGTAGGCTCGGCTGCCGAGTACCGAGCGCGAGGCCACCTCCGGCAGGTAAAGCTGCCCGACCCAGGCGACATGCCGTTCTTGCAGATAGTTGTTGCCGGACGTGATGCGCACGGCGACGTGAATGTGCAAGGCGCGGCCGGCGTAAAAACCCGGGTAGATCGTGGTGAAGCGCACGATGCCGGACTTGTCGGTGAACTGCCCGCCGCGCAGGTAGGTATCGTCATCGGTACGCGGGACGGCGCCGATGTCTCCGGTATCGACCTCGACGTCCGGGTTGATCTTGCTCCAGCCCGAATAGGCACCGCGGGCATTGCAGTGCCAGATGTCCACCAGCGCATCGGGGACCGGCTCACCGGTCATGGCGTCGACAATGGTCAGCCGCAACACCAACGGAACGCCTTCGGCGCCTTCGCTGATGTTTCTGCGGATCAGTTTGGGGTTGCGGAAATACGGGCCGGCAATCTGTTCGGGTGACAGCAGGCAAACCGGTGCCGGGGGTACAACTGAGGTGGTAGCGTCCATGACGTTCTCTCTTCCATAAGATGAACGCAGGCTAGCACTGGTCGATTTTCGTTATGCGGTAACTATGTATCGCATGATGTCTTTTTTTGTGTGGGAACGGGCTTGCTCCGGGCGGCGTTCCGACGAATGCGGCGTGTCAGGTAACGTTGATGTCGACTGACACTCCCTCTTCGCCAGTTCAAGCCCGCTCCCACAGGGGGGATGAGTCGATCCAGGCAACTTTCTTCAGGCAAAAAAAAACGGTGCGCCGACCAAGCGCACCGTAAAGCCGTAGAACACACAACGAGGTGTAGGGTGAAGCGATCAGTCCAGCAGCGCCAAAGCCTCGGCGGTGCACTCCTGAATGCGGGCCCAGTCGCCGTTCTTGATCCACTCCGGATCAAGCATCCAGCTACCGCCCACGCACATGACGTTTTTCAATGCCATGTAGCTCTTGATGTTGGCAGGTCCCACGCCGCCGGTCGGGCAGAATTTCACTTCGCCGAACGGACCGCCCAAAGCCTTGATGGCCGCGACGCCGCCGCTGACTTCGGCCGGGAACAGCTTGAAGCGGCGATAACCCAGGCCGTAGCCTTCCATGATGCCCGAGGCATTGCTGATGCCTGGCAACAGTGGAATCGGGCTGGCGACGCTGGCTTCCAGCAGGTCGCGGGTGATACCCGGCGTGACGATGAATTGCGAGCCGGCCGCTTCGGCCGCCGCCAGCATGTGGCGATCGAGCACGGTGCCGGCACCGGTCACCAGTTCCGGACGCTGCTCGCGCAGAATCTGGATGGCCTTGAGGCCGAATTGCGAACGCAGGGTCACTTCCAGGGCTGTCAGGCCACCGGCCGCGAGGGCGTCGGCCAGTGGCAGAACGTCCTGCTCGCGGGCGATGGTGATCACCGGCAGGATCCGTGCTTTCGCGCAGATGCTGTCGATCAGGGCAACTTTGTCCGCCATGGAAACGGTCGGGGATGGGTTTGTCATAGCGGCTGTTCCTTGGCTCATGGGCACCAGTAAATCTCTAACGTGGGTTGCAGAAACGCGCGAATCGGCATTGCGGCGACATCGTCGCCGGCCAGTGCGGTACTCAGGGTGGTCAGCTTGGACAGACCGGAAATCGATAGAACCTTATGCTTGGCCGAGGCCAGCAGCGCGCGGCTCATGGTCAGGCGCTGATGCGGCACGGTCGGCGCCAGCATTGGCCAGCAGCGACGAACACCATCGGCCTGCAAGGCCTCGGCAAGGTTCGGGCTGTTGGGGAACAGCGACGCGGTGTGGCCGTCGTCACCCATGCCGAGGATCAGCACGTCGATCACCGGCAACTCCGACAGCAAGCGGTCGGCCTGCTCGGCCGCCTGTTCCAGGTTGGCACTGGCGCTGTACAGGCTCAGGAACTGCGCTTTGGCCGCCTGACCTTGCAGCAGGTAGCGCTTGATCAGGCCGGCGTTGCTGTCGGCGTGTTCGACCGGCACCCAGCGCTCGTCGGCCAGGCTGACCACCACGTTCGACCAGTCCAGCACCTGCTTGGCCAGGTGCTGGAAAAACGCCACCGGGCTGCGGCCACCGGAAACCACCAGGGTCGCAGTGCCCTGGGCGTCGATCGCGTCGCTCAGTTGTTTCGCCACGTTCAGTGCCAGGCTTTCAGCCAGCAGCACCGGGCTCTTGAACCCATGGGCGCTGACGCCCTGGGGCAGTTTCAAATCAGATATCGCCATACCACGACCTCCCGTCCCGCGTGATCAGAGCAATGGAGCTCATCGGCCCCCAGGACCCGGCCGCGTACGGCTTGGGCGCATCACCGGATTTTTTCCACCCGGCGATCAACTGGTCACACCACTTCCACGCGGCTTCAATTTCATCTTTACGGACAAACAGGTTCTGATTGCCGCGCATCACTTCCAGCAACAACCGCTCGTAGGCATCGGGAATCCGTGCGCTGCTCCAGGTGTCGGAAAAATTCAGCTGCAACGGACCGCTGCGCAGCTGCATGCCCTTGTCCAGGCCTTGATCTTTGGTCATGACACGCAAGGAAATGCCTTCGTCCGGTTGCAGGCGGATAATCAGCTTGTTGCTGATTTGCAGGCGCTGCTCGGGAGCGAAGATGTAGTGCGACGGTTCCTTGAAGTGGATGACGATCTGCGACAGCTTCTGCGGCATGCGCTTGCCGGTACGCAGGTAAAACGGCACGCCGGCCCAGCGCCAGTTGCGGATGTCGGCACGCAGGGCGACAAAGGTTTCGGTGTCGCTCTGGGTGTTGGAATTGGGTTCTTCCAGGTACCCGGGTACCGCTTTGCCTTCGCTGTAGCCGGCGATGTACTGGCCGCGCACCACCTGGGTGGTCAGGCCTTCCGGGCTGATCGGCGCCAGGGCCTTGAGCACTTTGACCTTCTCGTCGCGGATGCTGTCGGCGGACAGGTCGGCCGGCGGGTCCATGGCGATCAGGCAGAGCAGTTGCAGCAGGTGATTCTGGATCATGTCCCGCAGCTGGCCGGCCTTGTCGAAGTAACCCCAGCGGCCTTCGATACCGACCTTCTCGGCTACGGTGATTTCCACGTGGGAAATGTAATTCTGGTTCCACTGGGTTTCGAACAGGCTGTTGGCGAAACGCAGGGCGATCAGGTTCTGGACGGTCTCTTTACCCAGATAGTGGTCGATGCGGTAGGTGCGGTTCTCCGGGAAGAACTGCGCCACGGCGTCGTTGACCTTGCGCGAGGACTCCAGGTCCGAACCGATGGGCTTTTCCAGTACCACACGGGTGTTTTGCGCCAGGCCGACCTTGGCCAGGTTCTCGCAAATGGCGCCATACACGGCGGCCGGGGTCGCAAAGTAGGCGATGACCCGCTGCGAACTGCCGGCGGATTCGGCCAGGGCCACATAATCTTCGGGGTTGAGGAAGTCTACGTGCAGGTAGCTCAGGCGCGCCAGAAAACGCTCGACCACGGCTTCATCCAGCTCTTTGGCACCCACATAGCGGCGCAACTCGGAGGTGATGAACGCCAGGTGCTCCTGCTCGCTGCCCGGCTCACGGGCCAGCGCGATGATCCGCGTGTCCTCGTGCAACAGGCCGGCGCCGTCGAGTTGATAAAGGGCAGGAAACAGCTTGCGCAAGGCCAGATCGCCAAGGGCGCCGAACAAGGCAAAGGTGCACGGTTCAACCGTAATCGAAAGCATGATGTTTGTTCTTTTATCAAGTTAAGCTACAAATACCTTTTTTCAAGGCATCACTCAAGGGAAAATGTAGTAATAACCACAACATTTTCGCAAAATACAGATTCCGAGTGGTGGTCGGTCGGAGCCATCAGTAGGATAGGCCACCGTTACGGGCCTCACCAAAGGCCCTTTTTGCATTAGCCGCGCGCTTATCGGTGCCGGTGAATCAAGGATACTTATATGGACCGCGTGCGAAATTTACTGGAGCAAATCCAGAATCGCCTTGAAGAGCTGAACAAGGCCGAACGCAAAGTCGCCGAGGTGATCCTGCTCAACCCGCAGCAGGCCACCCGCTTCAGCATCGCCGCCCTCGCCCAGGCCGCTTCGGTCAGCGAACCGACGGTCAACCGTTTCTGCCGTTCGTTCGGCGTCAGCGGCTACCCTGAGCTCAAGCTGCAACTGGCCCAGAGCCTGGCCAGTGGTGCCGCTTATGTGAGCCGTGCGGTGGAAGCCGATGACAATCCGGAGGCCTACACCCAGAAGATCTTCGGCAGCGCCATCGCCTCGCTGGACAGCGCCTGCCAGGCACTGGACCCGAACCTGATCAGCCGCGCCGTCGACCTGCTGATCCAGGCGCGGCAAATCCACTTCTTCGGCCTCGGCGCCTCGGCCCCGGTGGCACTGGATGCGCAGCACAAGTTCTTCCGCTTCAACCTCGCCGTCACGGCCCACGCCGATGTGCTGATGCAGCGCATGATCGCCTCGGTGGCCCATACCGGCGAGTTGTTCGTGATCATTTCCTACACTGGCCGCACCCGCGAACTGGTGGAAGTGGCGCGCATCGCCCGGGAAAACGGCGCCTCGGTACTTGGCCTGACTGCCGAGAACTCGCCACTGGCCAAGGCCAGCACCCTGAGCCTGAACATTCCGCTGCCGGAAGACACCGACATCTACATGCCGATGACGTCGCGGATCATCCAGCTGACCGTGCTGGACGTGCTCGCCACCGGCATGACCTTGCGCCGGGGTGTGGATTTCCAGCCGCACTTGCGCAAGATCAAGGAGAGCTTGAATGCCAGCCGGTATCCGGTGGGTGATGAGTTCAACTGAGGCCAGATGCTTCTGTGTTGAATGATCCGGCCCCTTCGCGGGCAAGCCCGCTCCCACATTTGACCGCGTTCGTTCTGGCGGAACCGGGTCACCTGTGGGAGCGGGCTTGCCCGCGAAGGGGCCAGTCAAGACACCGCAATATCTTGAACTAAACCCCCACCCGCGCCTGCAATCTCAAATGCGCCCGCTCCCCCGGTTTGAGGCACAGGCTGTCGGTACCGCCGCTCGCCGCTTCCACACAGACAAATTCGGATATCTCGTTCCAGGTCACGCCGAGTAGCGGACGTGAACCGGGATGCCAAACCACCGTGTCTGCCGTATCCCCGGTATCAATGCACAACGCCCGTTGCCAGGCATGGTCATTGAGCTGCAATTCGCCGTCATGCTGGAACACCCGCTGGCATCCGCCGTCCACGCGTAGCTCGCCTTCCTGCTGGCAAACCTGCCGGCTCAACTGGTCATAACCCTGCGCGCCTTCGAGCCCAGACAGCGCTACCTCACTGACATCGCCAATACGCCAGTAAGCGTGCAAAGCCTGGCTCAACTGGCACGGCATGTCGTCCTGATGCTCGGTGCTCAGGCGCAGTTCCATGCGTTCACCCAGGTGCGCGTGCAGGTCCACCTGCCAGTCGCACAACTTCAGTTGCCAGTGCAATCGCACGCCATCGTCTTCACTGGTGCTGTCAATCAGCTTCCAGTCGAGCAAGCGCGCCCAGCCATGGGACGGCCAGGCGTTTTCGCTCGGATGCCGGCCATACCAGGGCCAACACACCGGCACGCCGCCGCGAATGGCGCCGACCTGCGGCCACTTTGCCGCGCACCACAGCCAGGGTTTCTGGCCCATGGGCTGGAAGTGCAACAGCTGCGCGCCCTGACGGCTGAACACCGCCTGACACAGCGGATGATCGATCACCAGCACATCGCGCGTCTGATAGCGCTCCCACGCAAACACCGGACGTTCGCGCAAGGATTTGAAGAAGCGTTGTAGCGGATGCTCAAGCATGTGCCACGGTCCTGAAATCAACTGTCACCGGGGTGCGCGGCCCGCAAAAAAAAGCGGACAGCCATGGCTGTCCGCAAATATGCGCACATGGAGAGAAGCTTATCGCAGACGCGTTAGAACACCGACTGAATTTTCAGGCCGGCCACCAGCGCGTTGTCGACTTCATCCACACCACCCGGGTGCGTGACGTATTGCAGGTTGGGACGTACGGTCAGCCAGTTGGTCACGTGGAAGCCGTAGTTGATCTCGTAGTTGTATTCGGTTTCACGAATGGGCGAGAACAGCGGATTGTCGTATTCCGAAACACCGTTGGCCACGTTGGTCAGCTCGGCGTTTTTCTTCACGTCATCGTTGACATGGATACGGGCGAAACCGATGCCCACGTCATCCTTCGGACGCGCGTCGAACGGGCCCTTGTACACGAACATCAGCGACTGGTAGTTGTCGATGAAGTTGGTGTCCTTGTCGTGGAAAGTGGCGTTGGCCGCAATGTTCAGACCACGGGAAGCATCGCCATTGTGGCTGGTCAGTTGCTGCTGAGCGACGAACCAGTAGCCGTGCTTGCTATCGTGGACGCGATAAGGGTTGCCGGTGGTCGCTGCGTTCTGGCCGTTGTCGTCCTTGAGAACGTCGTCGGCATCAGAGGTACTTTTGTAGTAACCGACACGGTATTCACCCGGCAGGTTGTTGACCTTCGGCGACCAGACCAGCTCGACCGGCAGGACGGTGCCATTGGTGCCACTGCCGCTGAGCTTGAAGCCGTTACCGTGCTCCAGTTGCGACGTGTTCTGGTTGTACGCGCCGATCTGGGCGTAGAGCTCGTCATTGATGTTGTACTTCACGCGGATCGCCGCCTGGCTGACCGGCCAGTTGTACCAGATGTTGGTGGCCCAGTTACCCACCTGGGATCCGCAGAACGCCAGGTTCTGGAATTCGCACGGGAAGGTGTTGAAGTCTTCACCTTCACCGAAGTAACCGGCCTTGACGTCCAGCTTGTTGTCGAAGAACTGGTGCTGAATCCACAACTGGGTCAGACGGACCATGTGGCCGCGACCATAGACTTCCTGGGAGGAGCTCAAGGTGCCGGCACGCGGGTCGCCGATACGGTCGTTGGAGATGTTCTCGCCGTTACGGTTGGTGAGCTGGATCTTGGCCTGGGTGTTGTCCCAGCCGAACAGCTTCTCCAGGTCCAGCGCCGCGCCCAGGCCAAACTGGTCGGCGTAGCGCGCGGTCTTGTCATCGTTGAAGCCGCCATGGAGGTTGCCGCCGACTTCACCGACGTAGTCCATCTTGATGTCGATGCCTTGCCCGATCAGCTTGGTACGCTCGCCACCCCAGTCGCCCGTCATCCACCTGGAGTCGGAGCTGAACGCTTCATCGGCCATCGCATTACCGGCCAGAACCAGTGCTGCCGCTGCTGAAACCTGGCAGATCAACCGGGCCTTGTTCTTCATCTTCATCCCTACTTCCTCGTTTTATTGTTATTAACTTTTCTTCTTTAACGCGGTTACAACGGTTGCGACGGATGTCTCCACCCGGCGCATATCCCCCCCTGTGGGAGCGGCGGTTCGGCGCTCCGACTTGCTCGCGAAGACGGTCTGACATTCAGCATCGATGTCGACTGACCTAACGCATTCGCGAGCAAGCCCGCTCCCACATTTCTTGATCTTCAGCGGCCTTTGAATTGGGCGACGTTGGCGCTGTGCGCTTCGGTTTTCGGCACGCCGGCCACCCCTAGGCGCTCCCCTGTCTTGGCATCGAACAGCAGCACTTTCGCCGGGTCGAATTGCAGGGTCAGGGTCTCGCCCACCGCTGGCGCCACGTCCGGTGCCAGGCGGCAGCAGACCTTGGTGTCGTTGAGGTTGACGAAGACCAGGGTGTCGGGCCCGGTCGGCTCGGTGACCTGGACTTCGGCACGAATGGTCGGCAAACCGTTCGCATCGCCATTGGCCAGGATGATCTGCTCAGGGCGCATGCCGAGAATCACTTCGCGGTCTTCCAGACCGGCGTCCTGCATGCCCAGCGGCAGTTCGCAACGGGCCTGGCCGCTGTCGAGCAGCGCCAGCAGGCGACCGTCCTTGCGCTGCAGGCGCAGCGGGATGAAGTTCATCGGCGGCGAACCGATGAAGCTCGCCACGAACAGGTTGGCCGGGTTGTTGTAGATGTCCTTCGGCGTACCGAACTGCTGGATGATCCCGTCCTTCATCACCGCCACTTTGTCGCCCAGGGTCATGGCTTCGATCTGGTCGTGGGTCACGTAGACCGTGGTGGTTTTCAGGCGCTGGTGCATCAGTTTCATTTCGGTGCGCATCTCGACCCGCAGCTTGGCGTCGAGGTTGGACAGCGGTTCGTCGAACAGATAAATCTTCGGCCGCCGCGCCAGGGCACGGCCCATCGCCACGCGCTGTTGCTGGCCACCGGAGAGCTGGCCGGGCTTGCGGCTGAGCAGGTGCTCGATCTGCAACAACTTGGAAACACGAGCGACTTCTTCGTCGATTTCCGCGGTCGGCATTTTGCGGATCTTCAGGCCAAAGGCGATGTTGTCGCGCACGCTCATGGTCGGGTACAGCGCGTAGGACTGGAACACCATGGCGATGTCGCGATCCTTGGGGCTCATGCCGCTGATGTCGGCGTCGTCCACCAGGATCGCGCCGCCGCTGATGGTTTCCAGGCCGGCGATGCAGTTCATCAGCGTGGATTTACCGCAGCCCGACGGGCCGACCAGGATCAGGAACTCACCGTCATCGATTTTCAGTTCGATGTTTTTCAGGGTGTCCGGCAAGCCGGGGCCGTAGGTCTTGTTGACGTTGCGTAATTCGAGAGTTGCCATCTTTCTACCCCTTGACCGCGCCGGACGTCAGCCCACGCAGGAAATACTTGCCAGCGAATATGTAGACCAGCAGTGTCGGCAGCCCGGCGATCATCGCGGCGGCCATATCAACGTTGTATTCCTTGGCCCCGGTGCTGGTGTTGACCAGGTTGTTCAGGGCCACGGTAATTGGCTGGGCATCGCCGCTGGCGAAGACCACGCCGAACAGGAAGTCGTTCCAGATCTGGGTGAACTGCCAGATCAGGCAGACCATCACGATCGGGATCGACATCGGCAGCAGGATTTTCAGGAGGATCGTGAAGAAGCCCGCGCCATCGAGCCTTGCGGCCTTGACCAGCGCATCCGGAATGCTCACGTAGTAGTTGCGGAAGAACAGCGTGGTGAACGCCAGGCCGTAGACCACGTGCACCAGCACCAGGCCGGTGGTGGTGTTGGCCAGGCCGAATTTGCCGAGGGTGAACGAGGCCGGCAGCAGCACGGTCTGGAACGGCAGGAAGCAGCCGAACAACAACAGGCCGAAGAACAACTGCGAGCCACGAAAGCGCCACATCGACAGCACGTAGCCGTTCATCGCGCCGATGAAGGTCGAGATCAATACCGCCGGCACGGTGATTTTCACCGAGTTCCAGAAGTAGCCGCCGACCACGTCCCAGGCCTTGATCCAGCCGATGCCGTCGATCACGGTCGGCCAGCTCAGCAGGTTGCCGGTGCGGATGTCTTCCGGGGATTTGAAACTGGTCAGCAGCATCACCACCAACGGGATCAGGTAGATCGCAGCGGCCAGCAACAAGGTGGCGTAGATCGCGATGCGGCTGAAGCTGAGCGATGGTTTGCCGAGTTGATTAGTCATGGCGTTTGCCTCGCAGCTCGGAGTACAGGTACGGCACGAGGATGGTCAGCACGGCGCCGAGCATCAGCATGGCGCTGGCCGAACCGATGCCCATCTGGCCACGGCTGAAGGTGAAGGAATACATGAACATCGCCGGCAGGTCGGAGGAGTAGCCCGGACCGCCCGCGGTCATCGCCGCGACCAGGTCGAAGCTCTTGATCGCGATGTGCGCCAGGATCATGAAGGCACTGAAGAACACCGGGCGCAGGCTCGGCAGGACGATCTTCAGGTAGATGGTCGGCAGGCTTGCCCCGTCAACTTGCGCGGCACGGATGATCGATTGATCGACACCGCGCAGACCGGCGAGGAACATCGCCATGACAAACCCGGAGGCTTGCCACACGGCGGCGATCACCAGGCAGTAGACGACGCGATCCTGATCCACCAGCCAGTCGAGGCGCAAGCCTTCCCAGCCCCAGTCACGCAGCATCTTGTCCAGGCCCAGGCCTGGGTTGAGCAGCCATTTCCACGCGGTACCGGTGACGATCATCGACAGCGCCATCGGGTACAGGTAGACGGTGCGGATGAAGCCTTCCTTGCGAATGCGCTGGTCCAGCAGCACGGCGAGGAACACGCCCAGCACCAGGCTGATGCCGATGAACATGCCGCCGAACAGCGCGAGGTTCTTGCTCGCGACCCACCAGCGGTCGTTGTCCATCAGGCGCATGTATTGCTGCAGGCCGACCCACTTGTAGCTCGGCATGAAGCTGGAATTGGTGAAGGACAGAATGAACGTCCAGATGATGTAACCGTAGAAACCAACCAACACGATCAGCATGCTCGGCGCGAGTACCAACTTGGGTAGCCAGCGTTGCAGGGCATCGAACGGTGAGGCTTTGCTGAAAACCGCCACAGAGCTCATCGGGATAATCCAGGTTTAGATATTGGGATCTGTAGGAGCTGCCGCAGGCTGCGATCTTTTGATGTTGTTTTTTACAATCAAGATCAAAAGATCGCAGCCTGCGGCAGCTCCTACAGGGGGGGCCAAGGGATTACTGGGCCGCTTTGACAGCCGAGGCCAGTTGGGCGCTGGCCTTGGCCGGGTCAGCGTCCTTGTCGTTCATGAAGTTGGTGACCACGTCGAAGATCGCGCCCTGCACGGCCAGGGAGGTGGCCATGTTGTGCGCCATGCTCGGTTGCAGGCCGCCGGTCTTGTCGTCCGCGATGAAGTCCTTCGCCGACTTCTGGGCGCACTCGTCGAAGCCGAGCTTGTCCATTTCGTTCAGCATGTCGTTACGCACCGGGATCGAACCCTTGTTCATGCTGAAGACTTTCTGGAAGTCAGTGCCCAATGCGACCTTGGCCAGGTCTTGCTGGGCAGCGATGTCGCCCTTGCGATCGGCCTTGAGCTTGAACACCGCCAGGGAGTCGATGTTGTAGGTGAAGGCTTTTTCAGTGCCCGGGAACGCTACGCACAGGTAGTCCTTGCCCGCGATTTTCCCGGCCGCCGTCCACTCGCTTTTCGCCCAGTCGCCCATCATCTGCATGCCGGCCTTGCCATTGATGACTTCGGCGGCGGCGATGTTCCAGTCACGACCGGCGCGGTTCGGGTCCATGTAGCCGGTGATCTTTTTCAGCTCGGCGAACGACTGGGTCATCTGCGGGCCGGACAGGGTTTTCTGGTCCAGGTCGACCAGGGCTTTCTTGTAACCGTCAGCGCCCATGACCGAGAGCACCACGTCTTCGAACACGGTGCTGTCCTGCCAAGGCTGACCGCCGTGGGCGAGCGCAATGAAGCCGGCCGCCTTGAGCTTGTCGCCGGCGGCATAGAATTCTTCGAGGGTGGTCGGGGCTTTTTCGATCCCGGCTTTCTTGAACACCTGCGGGTTGATCCACAGCCAGTTGACGCGGTGGATGTTCACCGGCACGGCGACGTAGTCACCTTCGTACTTCACGGTGTCGGAGACTTTCTTCGACAGCAGGCCATCCCAGTTTTCGGACTTGGATACTTCTTTCAGCGCGTCGGTGCTGAGCAGGCCAGTGCTGCCCCACTCCTGGATGTCCGGCCCCTTGATCTGTGCAACACCCGGCGGGTTGCCGGCTACGGCGCGACTCTTGAGTACGGTCATGGCCGTAGAGCCGCCACCGCCGGCGACCGCGCCATCCTTCCAGGTGAAGCCGTCTTTTTCGACTTGAGCCTTCAGGACATCGACCGCTGCTTTTTCACCACCGGAAGTCCACCAGTGAACGACTTCAACGGAACCTTTGGATTCGGCGGCCAGGACACTGAGGGGGAGTGCAGACAGGGAAGCGAGAGAAATGACAGTAGCGAGGCGAGAAATCGCATTCATCTAGGAGCACCTTTCTTGTTGTTATGCATGCAAGTCTGTTGCTTGCGCTGCATAGGATTCTAAACAGGGGATATCCCCTCGCAGGTAACGAAGGGATGCGCGAATGTCACCGCATGGTTACATAGAACCGCTCTGGGACAACTGCGCCAGCGCCGTGGCCATGCTCGGCGCCAGCGCCAGGCGCGGAATCAGCACGGCTTGCCAGGCGTGGTAAAGGTCAGGCTTGCCGGGCCAGATATCGGCACCCGGGCGGTTCAGCGGGTCGAGTTCGTGATGCCAGCTGCCGCCTTCGCGGTCGATGAAATGACTGTCACAGAATTCCCAGAACAGTCGATACCAGTGTTCGTATTGTTCATCGCCGGTGCGCTTGAGCAAGGCACTGGCGGCGGCGCTGGCTTCGCAATGGGTCCAGTGCAGGCGATGGCGGACCACCGCTTTGTTGTCCCAGTCCAGGGTGTAGACAATGCCCGGCGCGCCATCGACGTCCCAGCCGTGGAGGCAATTGTGCTCGAACAGTTTTTGCGCGTCGGTGACCAGCCAGCCCGGTGTGACCATCCCGGCCTTCACCCGCGAAGCTTCGAGGTGCAGCAACAGCCGCGCCCACTCGAAACCATGGCCCGGGGTGGTGCCGTAGGGGCGGAAGCCGTCGGCCGGATTGTCGCGGTTGTAGTCCCGCAGCGGTTGCCAGGCGCGGTCGAAATGCTCGATCACCAGGTAATCGTTGGCGGCGGCGTGACCGTGGATCACTCGCTCGACAATCCGTTGGGCACGGCTCAGCCAGCGGTTGTCATCGGTGACATCGGCCAGGGCGAGAAAGGCTTCGGTGGCGTGCATGTTGCTGTTGGCGCCCCGGTACGCCTCCTCTTCGCTCCAGTCGCGATTGAAGGACTCGCGCATCGCGCCTTCTTCTTCGCTCCAGAAATAAGCGTCGATGATATCGATCGCATCATCGAGCAAGGCTTGCGCACCGGGGCGCTGCGCGACCACCGCAGAACTGGCGGCCAGCGCGACGAAAGCGTGCAGGTAGGCATTCTTGCCGGTATTGCCGTCGCGATGTTCGGCAGCCGCGAACCAGCCGCCATGCAGCGCGTCGCTTAACGGCCCGCGCAGGGCGGCTACGCCGTGATCCACCAGTTCGGCAAAACCCGGCAAACCCTGAATGTGGGCCATGGCGAAGCTGTGGGTCATGCGCGCGGTGTTCATGGTCTGGGCTTGCGCATCAGGTGCGAGGCGGCCTTTTTCATCGAGGTTACCGAAGCCTTCAGGCAGCTTCGAGGCCTTGGCGAAAGCCAGCAGGCGCAAGCCTTCGGTGGCGAGCCATTGCTGATGGGCAGGTGCGTTCAGCCAACTGCTGAAGGCCGGTTGGAAGGTGTCCATGGCGTACCTTTTTTGTTGTTATGACTGTGGGGCAGTCTAAACAACGGGCAGCGGCGGGCTTGTAACGAAGGGGGCGAGTTATGTCACCAGGCTGTGACATTTATCTTGAGGGATGTGTTGAATCTTCTAACGCCTTCGCGAGCAAGCCCGCTCCCACACTTGATCGCATTCCATCTGGATGAACCCGGTCAAATGTGGGAGCGGGCTTGCTCGCGAAGAACGATAACGCGGTCTGACTAGTCAACGCTACGTGGCAACTGCAGGGTCACCCGCAACCCGCCCTCACGCAAATTCTGCAAGCTGACCTCACCGCCATGACTATGGGCAATGTTGCGGGCAATCCCCAGCCCCAACCCATACCCCTGCTGCTGCCCAGCCAGGCGGAAGTGCGGTTCGAACACCTGCTCCAGCCGCTGCTCCGGCACGCCCGGCCCTTCATCATCGACATGCAGGATGAACGCGCTTTCGTCGTCATCGATGTGCAGGTGCGCGTTCTGCCCGTACTTCAGTGCATTGTCGATCAGGTTGCCGATGCAGCGCTTGAGCGCCAGCGGTTTGCCGGGATAGGCCGCCAGCGCCCGCCCCTGCTGGGTTACGCGGCCGTTGCCGTTCGGCGCGAGATAGGGTTCCACCAGACAGTCGAGCACATGGTTGAGGTCCACCGGCTCGATGTTCTCGTGGATGTCGGTGTCTTTCACGCATTGCAGCGCGCCCTTGACCAGCAATTCGAGCTCATCCAGATCGCGCCCGAACTTGGCTTGCAGCGTTTCGTCCTCGAGCAACTCGACCCGCAGGCGCAGGCGGGTGATCGGCGTGCGCAGGTCGTGGGAAATGGCGCTGAACAACTGGCTGCGCTCGGTCAGGTAACGGCTGATGCGCTCGCGCATGGTATTGAAGGCGCGCCCGACCTCGACCACTTCGCTGCCACCGCCCTCGGCCACCGGCTCCACGTCGGCCCCCAATGACAGGTCCCGCGCCGCCCGCGCCAGGCGCTTGAGCGGACGACTCTGCCAGTGCACCAGCAGGCCGATGAACAACAGCAAAAAGCTGCTGGTCAGGACGATGAACCACACCTGCTGCGCCGGCAGGCCCTGCTCTTCAAGACTGGTGTAGGGCTCGGGCAACAACGAGGCGATATACAGCCATTCGCCCGGCGCCATCTGGATCTGTGTGACCAGCACCGGCGGATTCACCGGCTCCAGGGTCAGCGCGTAGTGCGCCCAGGAGCGTGGCAACTCATCGAGCTTCAGGCCGCCATTGAAGATGCGCAGGTCTTCCGGGCTGACGAAGGTCACCGAGATGTCCGTGTCCTGGCCGAGGGACTGGCGCAACACCTCGTCCACCGCCTTGAGCACCGCCTCTTTGCGCGGGGTGATGGGCAGCACTTCCATGCCCAGGGGTTTGTCGTTGAGCGTCACCACGAACCGGGTGCCGCCCATGCTGCGCAACTGGTCGAGCACCAAGGGTCGAAACGCCACCGGTAACGAACGGAAATAACTGACGCTGGCGGTCATTGAATGGGCCAGGCTGCGTGCGCTGGTGACCAGACCCTCGAGCTGTGTGGCACGCAGTTGCGACACCCAGATCACGCTCGACAACGCCTGGGCGAACAACACCGCCAGCAGGGTCAACAGCAACATTCGCCCGAGCAGCGAACGCGGCATCGGCACTTTGGCGGCGAGCTTGCGCAAAGTCTCAGTGACCATTGCTGGCAACCACGTTGGCTGCCAGCTGGTACCCACTGCCACGCACGGTGCGGATCAGCCGTGGCGGTTTCTCGGTATCACGCAAACGCTGGCGCAACCGGCTGACCGCCATGTCGACGATGCGATCCAGGGGCATCAGTTCACGGCCACGGGTGGCGTTGCCGATGGTGTCGCGGTCGAGGATTTCCTGTGGGTGATCGAGGAACAGCTTCAGCAGCGCAAAATCGGCGCCCGAGAGAATCACCTCTTCGCCGTCGATGTGAAACAGCCGATGGCTGACCATGTCCAGACGCCAGTCATCGAAAGCCAGCACCTCACCGCCACTGCGCTCCTGACCGAACTGCGCGCGGCGCAGCAACGCCTTGATCCGTGCCTGCAATTCCCGTGGGCTGAAGGGCTTGCCGAGGTAATCGTCGGCACCCAGTTCCAGGCCGATGACGCGATCGGCTTCGTCGGAACTGGCGGTGAGCATGATGATCGGCACCTGCGCCTGGCGCGGGTGCTGGCGAATCCAGCGGCACAGGCTGAAGCCGTCTTCGTCGGGCAGCATCACGTCAAGGATCACCAGATCACTCGGCGCCTCGTTCAGCGCCTGGCGAAAGCCGGCACCGTCGGGCGTGGTACGTACCTGGAAACCGGCGCGGGTCAGGTAGGTATCCAGCAACTCGCGTATCTCTTGATCGTCATCGACCAACAAAATCGACTTGTTGACTGAGCTCACGGGGCGGCGTCCTTGATATTGGAATTGGGCGGATTATGCCTGATGAACCTTGGATATTTGTTGCCTGTTCGGCCCCCATC
>NZ_AKJG01000071.1 GCF_000282455.1 Pseudomonas sp. GM74 | reverse complement strand
CTTGCCCGCGATGAGGCCGGTAAACACACCATCAATGGTGGGTGTCAGATCTGGCTATACCGCTTGCGATATGCCCCTGGAGACACGCCAAAGCGCGATTTGAACGCCGACGAGAAGTAGCTTGAATCCGAGAACCCCCACGCATAACACAGCGCCGAAAGCTTCTGCTCGACATCGGCGCGGCGCAGGTTTTCGGCGCAGAAGTCCAGGCGGCGGTGCTTGATGTATTGCGCCACCACCAGGCCGCGCTTGGAGAACATCCGGTACAGGCCGCGCACGGAAATCCCCACTTCACGGGCAATCAGCTCGGGGCACAGTTCTTCGTCGCTCAGGTGCGCATCGATGAAGGCGATGATCTTGCGAAATTGCCGCTCATGGGCGTCTGCACCGCAGTCGCGAGCGCTGATGCCCGGCAGCAACAGGCTGGCCAGGGCATCGAGTACGGCCTCGCTTTCCTGCATGTCCAGCCCTTCCTGCTGGCGGGTGTCCAGCACCAGCTTGTTGGCCATCGCCGCCAGGGGGCTGCTGGCCGCGATGCGCGTGGCGCAGTTGACGGCATTGAAGTGCGAACCCCGCTCGACCACCTGGCGCGGCAAAATCAGCGACAACTGTCGGCAATCGTCGTTGTAGATCATGTCGCTCGGACGGCTGGCGTCGATCAGGGCGATGTCGCCACAGCCCAGTTGCGCGCGGTTGTCGCCCTGCTCCAGTTGCGAGCTGCCACGCATCTGGAACACCGCGTAATAGTGGCCGTCGCTGCTGGTGCTGACGTCCTTGCTGGTGCGGTACAAATGCACGTGCGCCATGTCGACCACACTGAGGTTGATCGCACCGCTGCGAAATTCCGCCAGTTCGCCGTAGAAATCAGTGTCCAGCGCCCGGGCATCGAAACGCCCACAGGCCTGGTTCACCTGGCTCAACCAACTTTCGAACGCCTCGTTGCGCACCGTCGATGCTGTAATCATGTCCGCAAAGCCTCACGTTTTTGTTGTTATTTTTCGACCGCTTCATCGAGCGGTTCGTCAAAACGGTTGTTTCTGTAGCCATCTCCTCCCTCGACGGCCGCCGGGCGCCCATTCAACAGGCTCCAGCCCAAGCTTTCCAGTGAACTTTCGGTTTAAAGGTCCAGTACCAGACGAGCGGAAAGCGCCCGTGATACACAGGCGCAAATCTGCTTGTTGGACGCCTTTTCCTTGTTCGACAGACAGTTGTCACGGTGCTCCGGCAAGCCGTCCAGCACCTCGACGATGCAGGTACCACAGATGCCTTCGCGGCACTCGGTGTCGATGTCGCAACCGTGGGCCTGCAACACATCCACCAGACTGGTGTTGGCCGGCACTTGCAGCACCACGCCGGAACTGGCCAGTTCCACTTCGAACGTGCCCGCCGGCGCGCTGTTGGCGCCCGGGTCTGCGGCGAAGTGTTCCAGGTGGATGGCATCGTCCGAGCGACTGCGGGACGCCACTTCCACCACTTTGTTCATGAAAGGTGCCGGGCCGCAGGTGTAGACGTGGGCGCAGCTGCCGGCACGCTCCAGGCATTCACTCAACGCTGCGTCGAGATCGGTGGGCTCCACGCCGTAATGAAATTCCACGTGATCGGCAAAATTCATCGCCAACAGCTCGGTAAACGCCGCGTACTGCGCCGAGCGGGCGAAATAATGCAGGCGATACGGCTGACCGCTTTCCGCCAATTTGTAGGCCATGCTCAGCAGCGGCGTGACGCCGATTCCGGCGGCGAACAGCACGTGCTCACTGGCCGTTTCGTCGAGACGGAACAGGTTGCGCGGCGCCCCCATTTCCAGCTCCATGCCCTCTTCCACTTGCTCGTGCAGCGCCAGCGAACCACCGCGTGACTGCGCTTCTTTCTTCACCGCCACCAGATACGCACGGCGATCCTGTGGCGGGCTGCACAGTGAATACTGGCGAGTCACGCCGGTCGGCCCGGTCAGGTCGACGTGGGCACCCGGTTCATAGGTGTCGAGCGGCTGGCCGTCACTGCGCACGAGGCGAAAGGAACGGATATCCAGCGCTTCGTCGACGATCCTTTCGATCTTCACCTTCATCATTGCATCACCTGAATACATTTATTTCGGTTAAAAAACACGACCTGTAGCAGCTGCCGAGCCCGCGAGGCTGCGTTCGGCTGCGAAGCAGTCGTCATACAGTACTGGCGAGGACTACGTCCTCGAACGCAGCCTCGCGGGCTCGGCAGCTGCTACAGGCTCTGCGCTTCAGCGCATGAACAAGCCGCCATTGACGTCCAGGCACGCGCCGGTCACGGAAGTCGCGTTATCGGCGATCAACAGCAATACGCTGTCGGCGATGAACTCGGGGTCACCGAGGGTGCCGGCCGGGATCATCTTGAGGATCTGTTCCAGACGCTCAGGCGCCACGGTTTCGCGCACCACCGGCAAGTCCAGCGGACCTGGCGAGATGCTGTTGACCGTCACGCCCTGGGGTGCCAGTTCACGGGCGAAGACCTTGGTCAGCGTCGCCACGCCGCCCTTGGCCGCCGCGTAATGCGCGCCGGTGGCGGTGCCGCCGTTCTGTCCGGCCAGGGACGCGATGTTGACGATGCGCCCGAAGCCGCGCTCGGCGAAGTGCGCGCCGAACACCTGGCAGGCCACAAAAGTGCCGCGCAGGTTGATCGCCATTGACTCGTCGAATTCTTCCGGCGTGATGTCCATCAGCGCCGCGACTTTCGACACACCGGCGTTATTCACCAGAATGTCAGTCCCGCCCCACTGCTCAGTGAGCAAGTCGCGAGCACGCTGGAAGTCGGCCTTGCTGCGCACATCCAGTTCAATGGCCATGGCGCTGACGCCACTGCCATCGAGTTCCAAAGCCAACTGTTGCACGCCCTCGAGGCGCACATCCGCCAGACCGACGCGATAACCCGCCGCATGCAGACGGCGGGCGATGCACTCGCCCAGTCCACGCGAGGCACCCGTTACAAGGGCTACTCGACTCATGATGTAGCCCTCACAGAAGGAAGCCGAGCGCGCTCAGGCTGTCGGTGGAGTTGATCAGCCGCACCACTTTTCGCTCCAACGCAGGCACGCCATCGGTGAACCGAATGCGGTGGTTCAGGTCGGCCACGAACGGCGTGTGCACGCCGCGCTTGTAGGCGTACAGCAACTGCGCCGAATTGACTTCGACGATGTCGCCCGCCGCTTCCACCAGGCGGAAACGCGAGATCGTGCGGATGGTTTTCGCTGCGTCCACCGCCGACGGCGAGTAGCCGGCGGTCAGGCGTTCGATGCGCAGGTCACGCATGCGCGCATCGTCGTAGGCGTAGTTGAGGGTCGCTTCGAAGTCTTCGGTGTCCGGGTCGATCGGCACGATGTACTTGCCGCTTTCGCTCCACAGGGTCGCCCACTCGGCGTAATTCTTGTGGTCGAGCAGTTCGGCTTCGCGCCAGATGAATTCGATGGCCTGGGCCAACGGGCCGGAAAAGCCGTTCAGGGTGTCGTGATTACTCATTGGCTCATCATCCTTTTCCACATGTCGTAGGCACCGCGCATGCCGCCTTCGTCGGTCGCGTGGCTGACCTTGTCGCCGTTTTCAGCGGTGATTTCGCGGTTCAGGCCGCGGTTGACCAGGATTGGCGCATCGACGCCGGCATACGAGCCGCGCTGCACGCGGTCCCAGGCCTCGGCATCGTCGGGGCTGCCGAAACCGAACGGGCCCTGGAAGTGTTCGTGGATACGCATGCGTTCGCGGTTGGCGATTTCCGGGCCGCCGTCCATGCCGAGGGCAACGTGGCGGATCTCGGTTTCGGTGACCGACACCGGGCGCAGCACACGGAAGAACGACATCGACATCGCCACGTTGGGGAACAGGTTCAGGTTGAAACCGGCGCCGTGCAGCGAGCGCACGATGCGACGGACCTGATCGGCCGGCATGGTTTTCGACAGTTCTTCAGTCACATGGGCGAAGCGCTCCTGCAACTGCTCGGTGCCGTCGTCGTGATCGAGATCGACGTGCTCTGGCACCATGACCATCACGCTGTGGCCGTTGCCCAGGGAGTGGGTGACGGCTTGCTCGTCGGTCATGAACGAGAGCATTTCCGAGGTTTCTTCATCCACCGACGACATGAACGACTTGTGCACGATCGGGAAGTGGTAACCGTCGGTGGTGTTTTCCAGCTGGATCTTCCAGTTGCCCTTGAAGCTGAACTTGTGTTCGCCCTGGGTCTTGATCGGGTAGCCGGCGCCCTGCTTCATGAACAGATCCATCCAGTGTTTGGCCCCGCCGAGGAAGTCTTCCAGCGGTTCGATCTCGTCGTTGTAGCTGGCGAACACCATGCCGGCGTAGCTCTCGACGCGCAGACTGGTCAGCGGCAATTCGGATTTCTCCAGGATGCCTTCGTAGCCGTCCGGATACGGCAGCGCGCGCAGCTTGCCGTCCAGGCCGTAGGACCAGCTGTGGTACGGGCAGGTGAAGCCGGTGGCGTTGCCCTTGTGCTTCTCGCACACGGTGGCGCCACGGTGGCGGCAACGGTTTTCCAGCACGTTGATGTTGTTCTTCTTGTCGCGCACGACGATCACCGGGCGACGGCCGATGGTGGCGGTCTTGAAGTCGCCTGAGTTGCGCACTTCGCTTTCGTGGGCAACCCACACCCAGGTGCGGTAGAAAATCTTGTCCAGCTCGGCTTCGAACAGCGCCGGGTCGTTGTACAGCGAGACGTCGACGCGGTCATGCCGGACCAGCTCTTCGGGGCTTTTCGACGTTGCGATCAGCCGGTATTCATGAGTGCTCATGCGGTTCTCCTCATGGCTTCTTTTTATGATTTGTTTTTAGCGCCGGCGCGTTCACCGGCCATGCTCTGTTGCAGCTGCGCACCAAAGGCGCAGACCAGTTCGTCCTGACCTTTACGACCGACGATTTGCAGGCCGACCTTCAGCCCGCCGCAGTCGAGCTCCACCGGCACCGTCAGCGCCGGATGGCCACTGAGGTTGAAAGGCCGAACCAGCGGGGTCATGCCGGCCACGGCCTTGCTGCCGGCGCGGGCTTCACTGAGGGTCGGCGGCAGGGTCGGCAGCGTCGGCAGCAGCAGCACCGCAAAGTCCTCCAGCGCCGCGTCCACTTGTTGGGTGAACGTGGTGCGCACGGCCTCGGCCTGGGCCAGCTCTTGGCGGGTGGTGCGGCTGGCCGCCAGCAAGCGTGTTTCCACATCGATGCCGATCAGGCTTTTGCCGGTCAGGTGGCCGAAGGCCGCCCAGTTTTCGAAATTGATTACGGTCAGGCCGGCGGCGAACGCCGCTTCGAACTCGCTCAGGTGCAGGTTGCCGCGACGCCATCCGGCGCGGTCCGCGGCGGCACCCAGGCTGGCTTGCAGGTGCGAATCGCAGGCCACTTCGAGAAAGCCGACCCTGGCGCCATCACCTGGCAGGCCTTGAGCGGTGAAGCCCGGGCAGATCACCTGCATCGCGGCGATCAGGTCGTCCATGCTTTTGGCGAACGGCCCGACGCAATCGAGGCTCGATTCCAGCGGATGGGCGCCGACACGGCTGACGCGACCATAAGTCGGCTTGAGCCCGGCTATGCCGCAGCACGCTGCCGGCACCCGCACCGAGCCACCGGTGTCGGTGCCGATGGCGATGTCCGCCAGGCCTGCCGCGACCGCCGAAGCCGAACCGCTGGACGAGCCGCCAGGAACACGGTCGGGCGCTTGCGGATTGATCGGTGTGCCGGTCCAGTCGTTGATGCCGGTCACGCCGAACGCCAGCTCATGCAGGTTGGTCTTGCCGACGATCTGCCAGCCAGCGTCGAGGATCGCATCGACCACTTCGGCGTTTTTCATCGCCGCCGGTGCATCGGCGAAGGCGCGGCTGCCCGAGCGGGTCGGATGCCCGGCGATGTCGATGGAGTCCTTGATGGCGACGCGCTTGCCGTTGCCACCGAGGAGGAATTCGCTGATGAAAGTACTCATGCACTCAGCTCCGAGTTGAACAGCCGTTGCGTACGGAAATGCGCAATCAGCCAGGTGCCGTCGACGCAGCGGAAATCGATGTTCAGGCGCGTGCCGAACAGCTCGCTGCGCCCATCGTCGTAGGTGGAAATCTGCTGCATGATCCACTGCCCCTGCGCCGTGCTGCCCTCGACGCTGATCGACTCGCTGGTGAGGTAATGCAGGTTC
Organism: Pseudomonas sp. GM74; assembly: GCF_000282455.1. Taxonomy (GTDB): domain Bacteria; phylum Pseudomonadota; class Gammaproteobacteria; order Pseudomonadales; family Pseudomonadaceae; genus Aquipseudomonas. Next base: position 39,786 of record NZ_AKJG01000071.1, on the reverse strand, counting down.
AGTCGGAAGTGGTCCGAAGGCGGCAGGTAACCACCGACAAATGCGGCCACGGCCTCGCGTCCACGGTGTTGGCCGAAGGTCTGCGCGGTCTGGCTGCCGATGCCTTCCCAGATCGCTTCCTCAGTGAACAACCGGGCCAGATCGCTGACGTGGGTGACAGCCCTCGGCACATCGCACAGGTCCATGTAGCGCGCCATCAAGCGGCGCACTTCACTCTCCCCTTCGAGCGTCGCCAGACGCTGCAGCAAGGCCTCGTTCATGGCTTACACCCTGGCCGCGTCAGGGATGGTCAGAGGGCGACCGATGCGCGCTTCGACCCTGGCGTAGCGCCACAGGCTGTACTCGCCCACCGGCGTGGTGCGAAACAGGTTGCAGGCGTCGATCACCGACTGGTGGCAGTCGACGTCGGCCATGATGTACACGGTCCAGGGCGAGGTGGTGGACGGGCCGACCATCAGGCGGTCGTCGTCCATGGCACCGAGCACGGTGATGCCGGGCATGGCGCCAAGGGAGCCCATCATCTGGCTGAAGCCTTTCCACACGCTCAGGCCTTCGCCGGTGGGCAGGTCGAAAAAGTTCTGGGTGATGCCGATGCAGAAGACGACGCGCAAAGGCTCTTGGGTGGTTTGCGACATGGGTGCGATTCCTTGAACAAAGTAATGGGGATTCAGATGTAGCCCGGGAACGGCGGCACGCCGAGGAACACCGAACCGGCGCCGTCGTACAGGCCTTCGCTGAGGAACGCGTGCTGGGTCACCACCATCGAGTCGCGCAGGTAGCGTTGCAGCGGATGGCGCAGGTAAATGGCGGTGGTGCCGGCCAGGCTGTAGGCGCTCTGCACGACCTCGGCACCGGCCTGGGATACATGAATCGCCGACAGGCGCAACAGACTGGTCTGCTCCGGGGTGACCGGGTTGCCCGCCAGGATCGAGTTCCACACCTGCTCAGTGGCGTTGTAGAAGAAACCGCGGGCGGCGCTGAGCTTGGCTTCAGCCTTGGCGATCTCGATGCGCACGTAGGCGCGGTCGGACAATTTCGGCGCGCCGGTGATGCCGCTGCCGCCGGCCATGCGGCTGATTTCGTCCAGCGCTGCACGGGCCAGGCCGAGGTTGACCACTGCCAGCACTTGCGCGGCGTAGGCGATCGACGGGTAGCGGAACAGTGGTTCGTCGATGGTCGCGGCACCGCCACGGATGAACGTCCAGCGTTCGTCAACGCGTTTATCGCTCACCCGCAGGTCATGGCTGCCGGTGCCCTTGAGGCCGACCACTTCCCAGTTCTCGACGATGTCTACCTGCTGCGGGCGAAATACAGCGGTGCGCGGCTTACCGCCAGCGGCGCCAATGCCAACGCCCAACAAGTCTGCGCCTTTGCAGCCGCTGGCGAATTTCCAGGTGCCGTTGACCTGATAGCCACCTTCCACGGTCTCGGCCGGTTGCAAGGGGAACAGACCTCCAGCGAACACCAGGTCCGGGCTTTCGGCGTAGAGTTGCGCCAGGGTTTCCTGCGGCAAGGCGGCCAGGTAGACACCGGCGCTGCCGAAGCTGGCTACCCAGCCCGCCGAGCCGTCGGCTTCGGAGATGCGCTCGATCATTTGCAGGAACAGCGACGGTGCCAGGGCGTCACCACCGAAGCATTTCGGCGTGGCGGCGCGGTAGATGCCCACCTGCTTGAAGCGCTCGATCATGTCCCGAGGCACGTGGGAGCCGACGTCGAATTCTTCGCGACGTTGGCGGACTTCATCCAGCACTTGCTGGAATAGCTGACTCTCGACCATTGGCACGACCGGGGCGGACACAGGGTCTTGTTGCGCGACAGCTGAACGCAGCATGGGCTAGTTCTCCGTTTTGATTATTGTTAGTGGGGCTGAACCGGTACCTGTAGGAGAGAGCCTGCTCGCGAAAAACGTCCGGACAACGCGGTCATTCAGACGGGGCGCGTTATCGTTGACGTCCATCGCGAGCAGGCTCGTTCCTACAAAGACCGCGGTGGTTGCCCTTGAATTGGAGTCCAGTGTAAAAACCGCGTCCTGGCACAACCATTGGTGCGTGCAACCCCCTCGCTAAAGAAAACCCCTAGCCCCCCACCGATTACCTCTGAGCGCATCCCGCTGTGCGAGCAGGTATAAAACGCCATACTGCAAATCTCTGCCGCCAGGGGCCGTGCGATGTACCAACCAAAACCGAACGACTTTTATGCGCTGATCGAAGCCATGCCGCTGTGCATCATTCTTCATGACGCGCACACCAAGGAAATTCTCTGGGCCAACGCCGCTGCCCTGGCGGCGCTGGGCTTTACCCTGGAAGAACTGACGCCGCTCAAGGCTCCGGACATGACCCGCGACGCGCCGAAATACCGCCGTTCGGTGGGCTTGCGCTGGCTGGAAGGCGCCGCGCGCACAGGCCAGCGCGCCATCGAGTGGTGCTATCGCTCCAAGCAAGGGGTGGAGATTCTTTCCGAGGCGGTGGCGACCCTGGTGCACCTGGACGGTCGCGATGTGCTGATGGTGCAGTTCCGCGACATCTCCAAAGAGGACAAGGTCAAGCGCGACCTCAAGCGTTTCGAGAGCCGGCTCAAGGCCTTCATGCAGGACCTGGCCGAAGGCGTGGCGGTGCTCGGCCCCGAGGGCGACATCCGTTTTATCAGCGACTCCGGCGCGCACCTGCTCAACAGCGAAGTGCACAAGCTGATGGGCAAGAACTTCCTGGCCTGGTGCGACGACGCATCCGGCCAGCGCCTGTTGCAACAGCTTGCCCATGAGACGCCGGAACACGCGCCGTTCAACGTGCATTACAAGGTGCAGCGCCGGGATGGCGAGTGGCGCTGGCATGACGCAACCTGCCGCTACATCGAGATCGAGGACGATCTGGTCGGCCATCTGCTGCTGTTCCGCGATGTGACCGAACAGGTGCTGGCCGAAGAGGCGCGGCGGGTCAGCGAGCAGAAACTCGAATACCTGGCGCGCTACAACGCCATGGGCGAAATGGCCGTGGCCATCGCCCACGAACTGAGTCAGCCATTGGCCGCGACTCGCAACTTTATTGAAGGTGCGGTGATTCGCCTGGGCAACGCCGGCGAAACCGATCAAGGCGTCGCCTGGGGTTTGCACAGTGCGGTACGGCAAATCGAGCATGCCTCGGTGATCATCAAGAGCGTGCGCGATTACGTGGTCAAGCTGGAGCAATCCGAAGAGCTGGTCGACCTTAATGAGCTGCTGCGCGAAACCCGCTACTTCATCAGCCTGCGGGCCGATCCGAGCCTGGTGCGCGTGGAAATCGTCACCGCACCCGAACCACTGCGGGTGAGTTGCGAGAAGGTGTTGATCGGCCAGGTGATCCTCAACCTGGCCTTCAACGCCATCGAAGAAATGGCCGATCTGCCCACTGAACGTCGGTTGCTGCGCATCCATGCCAGCCGCGAGAGCGATGTGGCCCTGGTGCGCATCGAAGACTGCGGTCGCGGCATCCAGGCCCAGGCGCAGGAGAAACTGTTCGACGGCTTTTTCTCGTCCAAGGTCAGCGGTAACGGCATTGGCCTGGCGCTGTGCAAGAACATCATCGGCCGCCACCGTGGCGATATCTGGGCGCAAAACCTGGAGCCGTGCGGCGCGGTGTTCAGCTTCTCCCTCCCCCTCGCATAAAGCAAAGATCGCAGCCTGCGGCAGCTCCTACAGGGTGCGCATTACCCTGTAGGAGCTGCCGCAGGCTGCGATCTTTTCGCTCTTGCCCACGACTGGCACAGACACACAAACACTTGGCAGGCAGGGCAATTCTCCCGATCGCGGGGCACGGCAGAATCAAAGGGTAAAAATCTGCCAAAGCACCCGCGATCCGCGTTACCAACAATTCAGGAAGTTCCCCTTATGCGAACAAACAGGATCTCCGTACAGTCAGCGCTAGGCCTGAGCCTGCTTGTACTCGGTTTGAACAGTGCCCGCGCGGATTTGCCCGCCGGTACGATTGGCCAGACCGTTCTGGCGTTTCCACCCGAAGCTCACCGTGCGTTTGTCATCGACGTCGAGTTCGAAAGTTTCGTCGCTGGCCGGGTGACCGTGGTCGACCCGGACCAGAAGCGCGTCCTCGGTATGGTGCCGACCGGTTTCGCTGCGCCGTCGACCCTCAGTCACGACAAGAAAACCCTCTACAGTGCGGACATCTGGTATTCCCGAGGCACCCGCGGTACCCGCACCGACGTGCTGACCGCCTGGGACAGTTCGACCCTGTCGCCCGCCTGGGAAGTGCTGATTCCGAACAAGCGCGCCGAATCGCTGACCCAGCGTTATGCACTCAAGCCAAGCGGCGACGACAAGTTCGTCTACATCTACAACTTCACGCCATCGACTTCGGTCACTGTGGTCGACACCCAGGCCAAGGCCGTTGCCACGGAAATCGCCATCCCCGGTTGCGTGCTCAACTACCCGATCGGCAACCGCCGCTTCGCCTCGCTCTGCGGTGACGGCAGCCTGCAGGTGGTGACCCTCAACGATCAGGGCCAGGAAACCGCGCGCAGCCGCACGCCGTTCTTTGATCCGAATGCGGAAAAACTGGTAGAGCGCGCGGTCAACGTCGGCGACACCTACTACTTCACCACCACCACCGGCACCGTACGCCCGGTGGATTTCGCCGGTGATGCGCCGAAGGTCCTGCCGTCCTGGTCGCTGGTTTCCGACGAGGAAAAGAAAGCCGGTTGGGCGCCGGGGGGCTGGCAGTTGATGGCCGTGGCACCGAAGCTGGACCGCCTGTACGTGCTGATGCACGACGCCCACGAAGCGATGAAGTGGGAAGACCCGAGCCCGCTGATCTGGGCGTTTGACCTCAAGACCCACAAGAAGGTGGCGACCCTGGAAGCCCCGGTTCCGGTGTGGAGCATGCAGGCCACTGGCGACGACAAGCCGTTGTTGCTCGGCACCGATGTGGAAGGTGGTTTGCAGATTTTCGATCTGAAGACCAACAAGCTCACCGGCAGCATGCCGAAAGTCGCCAAAACCGCGACTCAGGTCCTGAGCTACTAAGAGGTTCGGCCATGCACACAGATCCGATCTTCATCATTGCCAGCGCCATCGCCATCGCGGTGTTGCTGGCCAGCGCCGCGACCCACAAGTTGCGCGCGCCGGCCCGCTTCGCCCGGCAACTGGCGGACTATCAACTGCTGCCCGAAGCGCTGGTGCGCCCGACGGCACGGCTGGTGCCGCTGCTGGAACTGGCCATCGCCTTTGCCCTGCTGGTGCCGGTCAGCCGTGGTTATGCCGCGTTGAGCGCCGCCAGCCTGTTGGCGCTGTACGCCGCCGCCATCGGCATCAACCTGTGGCGCGGTCGCGCCGACATCGACTGCGGTTGCGCCGGTCCCGACCAGGCACAACCGCTGCGCCCGGTACTGCTGCTGCGCAACAGTGCGATGGTGGCACTGGCGCTGGTGGCCAGCGTGGCGCCGGTCGCCCGCGACCTCAACCTGTTCGATGGCTTCGTGACCCTGGCCGCCGCCGCGGTCGCGCTGCTCATCTACGCCGCGGCCGATGGCTTGCTGGCGAATTCCCCTCTTCTGCTCAAATTGATTGGTAGGTAATCGAAATGGAAGGCTTGATTGTTTCCAACGTTCTGCTCTGGGTGCTGCTGGTGGCCGTGGCGTTTGTCGTCATGGGCCTGGTGCGGCAGATTGGCGTACTACACGGGCGTCTGGCCCCGGCTGGCGCGCTGATGGTGGACAAAGGCGTGGCGGTCAATGAACCCGCGCCGCAAATCACTGCCAGCGATCGTCACGGTCGTGCGGTGAACTTCGGCTATGCCGGTGAAAAATCGCAATTGCTGTTCTTCCTTTCGCCGACCTGCCCGATCTGCAAGTCGCTGCTGCCGGCGATCAAATCCATCGCCAAGGAACAGGCCGCGAGCCTGGACGTGGTGTTCGTCAGCGATGGCGACATGGACGCCCAGCAAGCGCTGATCCGCGAACACAAACTCGAAGACGCCACCTACGTGGTCGGCCCGCAAGTGGGCATGACCTACCAGATCGGCAAGCTGCCGTACGCCGCGCTGATCGACAAGGCCGGCACCCTGCGGGCCAAAGGCCTGGTCAACTCCCGCGAGCACCTGGACAGCCTGTTCGAAGTCGAGCACCTCAAGCACGCCACGCTGCAGCAGTACCTCAATGCCCAACCGCACACCCACGATCACGACCACAGCCACGGCCACGGCCATAGCCACTGATAAGGCAGGGAGACCTTTATGAAACTGCTGGATCTGTTGTTTGAGCGTTCGTCCCGCCGTGTCGCCGACACCACTTCGCGCCGCAAGCTGCTGGCACGCATGGGTTCGCTCATGGTCGCCGGTGCCGCCCTGCCCCTGCTGCTGCCGCTGGATCGCACCAGCAAGGCCCTGGCCGCGGAACCTGCGCAGGCCGGCGACCCGGGTGATCCGAACAGTTGCGACTACTGGCGCTACTGCTCCATCGACGGCTTTCTGTGCAGCTGCTGCGGTGGGTCGGTGACGTCCTGCCCACCGGGCACCGAAGCCTCGCAAGTAACCTGGATCGGCACCTGCCGCAACCCGGCCGACGGCAAGGACTACATCATTTCGTACAACGACTGCTGCGGTAAGCAAAGCTGCGCCCAGTGCGCCTGCACCCGTAATGACAGTGAAGAACCGGCCTACCGCCCGTTCAACAACAATGATGTGAACTGGTGCCTGGCCGCCAAATCGCACATCTACCACTGCACCGTTTCGGTCATCCGCGGCGTCGCCGTTTAAAAAACGCGCTTTGCGCCGGTTGTTCGCGCAATCGGCGTCTTTTTTATTTTGTCCGGCTGCTTTTTTAACTTTCGCCCGCAACAAGCAAAAGGTGCTCAGTCATGCGCAAGTTGCTACTCCTCGGTCTCATCTGCACCCTTGGCGCCCCGCTCGCCTATGCCCGGGCCATTCCCGCCCCGAACCAGCATCACGCGCCGGGTAATGAATCGCTGCAAACCCCGATTGCCCAGGCCGGCTACAGCGTCGGCGTGAACTACCAGCTGCAATGCGCCGGTTGCCACCTGGGCGACGGCAGCGGTTCCGCCGCCAACGACACGCCACGGATGAAAGGCTTTGTCGGCAACTTCCTGAAAGTCCCCGGCGGTCGCGAATTCCTCGTGCGGGTGCCGGGCATGTCGCAGTCGGCGCTGAACAACGCGCAACTGGCGGACTTGCTCAACTGGCTGATGCGTAAAGACGGCATGGCGGGCGAAAGCCTGCCGGCCGACTATCAGCCTTACACCACCGAAGAGGTCACGGTATTGCGTGCCAAGACCATGCTCAACCTGCCCGGCACCCGTGGTGAGTTGATCAAGGCCATGCGTGCCCAGGGCATCGCGATCGATGACGGGATGAATGACTGAGAACGCCGTGCCGATGGACGCATTGACGGCAAATAAGTAACGTAACCGGTGCTGTTTTCGAACCTGGAAAATCGAAAAGGGAGTTTGCATCGTGACCGAAGAGACAAAAACCAAAGGACCGGCTTCGTATTTCCCGTCCATTGAAAAAAAGTATGGGCAGCCGATCAGCCACTGGCTGGACCTGCTCAAGACCGTCAGCGACAAGAAACACATGGAACTGGTGACCTGGCTCAAAGCCGAACACGGCATGGGTCATGGTCACGCCAATGCGCTGGTTGCCTATCATCTGGCAGCCACCAAAAGCGCCTAGCCATGCGCTGTCGGTGGTGCCGGGTAAAACCGGCACCACCATCAACCCTCTGTTGCCCTATCCTTTCATCCAACCCATCACGCCGGACATCGACCATGTCAGCCCCCGAATCCGCCCTCCTCGACAGCTGGCACCACAACGCCCGGGCCTGGGTCGACGCCATCCGCAGCGGCAGCATCGAAAGCCGCCAGAAGGTCACCGACCAGGCCATCCTGCTGGCGGTGCTGGGGCGTCAGCCCGAGCGAGTACTCGACCTGGGTTGCGGCGAAGGCTGGCTGTTGCGTGCGCTGGCAGACCGGGGTATCGGGGCGGTCGGCGTGGATGGCGATGGGACGCTGGTGGAGGCGGCGCGGGCGGCGGGCGCTGCGCCGGTGCATTTGGCGAGCTATGAACAACTGGCAGACGCGAAAGTCGACATCGGCCGCGACTACAACCTGATCTGCGCCAACTTCGCCCTGCTGCATCAGGACATCATCCCCCTGCTCGCCGCCATGAACACCCTGCTCACCCCTGGCGGCGCGCTGGTGATCCAGACGCTGCATCCGTGGACTGCGGCGGCGGGCGACTATCAGGATGGCTGGCGGGAAGAGACCTTCGCCGGCTTCAAGGGGCAGTGGCAGCCCATGCCATGGTATTTCCGCACCCTGTCCAGTTGGCTGAATGCGCTGGACATGGCGGGTTTTGTGCTGGCCGGCTTGCAGGAACCGCAGCACCCGCAAAGCCCTGTGCCGCAGTCGTTGCTGTTGGTGGCCGAGCCGCGGCTGTAGGAGCGCGGCACGGCCAACATCATCAGCGATTGATCTACCGCCTTCGCGGGCAAGCCCGCTCCCACAAGGTTCTTCAGTGTTCACAAAACCTGTGGGAGCGGGCTTGCCCGCGAAGGCGTCGGCACAGCCAACATAGAAGCCGGAGCACTGTGAAGTACTCCGGTGCGCTCATGCTACTAACGCGTCAGGCCCATTCTTTGCGCAGGTGGCGCGCAGCGTTGACCATGTGCACCAGCGCCGCTTCGGTTTCCGGCCAGCCGCGAGTCTTCAGACCGCAGTCCGGGTTGACCCACAGGCGATCGGCGGGAATGCGCTTGGCGGCCTTGCGCAGCAGGTTGGCCATTTCCGAGGAGTCCGGCACCCTTGGCGAGTGGATGTCGTACACACCCGGGCCGATTTCGTTCGGGTAGGCGAAGGCTTCGAACGCGTCCAGCAGTTCCATGTCCGAGCGCGAGGTTTCGATGGTGATCACGTCGGCATCCATGGCGGCGATGGACTCGATCACATCGTTGAACTCGCTGTAGCACATGTGGGTGTGGATCTGGGTTTCGTCACGCACACCCGAGGCGCACAGGCGAAACACTTCGGTCGCCCAGTCCAGGTAGTGCTGCCACTGCGCCTGGCGCAACGGCAAGCCTTCACGGAACGCCGCTTCGTCGATCTGCACGATCCTGATCCCGGCGGCTTCCAGGTCCACCACTTCGTCGCGAATGGCCAAGGCCAGTTGACGGGCCTGTACCTCACGGGTCACGTCTTCGCGCGGGAACGACCACATCAGCATGGTCACGGGACCGGTCAGCATCCCCTTCATCACCTTGTCGGTGAGGCCTTGGGCGTAGCGGATCCACGCCACGGTCATGGCTTTCGGACGGATCAGGTCGCCGTAGATCACCGCCGGTTTCACACAGCGCGAACCGTAGCTCTGGACCCAGCCGAAACGGGTGAACACGTAGCCATCGAGTTGCTCGGCGAAGTATTCGACCATGTCGTTGCGCTCGGCTTCACCGTGCACCAGCACGTCCAGGCCCAGGCGTTCCTGCACTTGCACGGCGTGACGGATCTCGCTGCGCATGGCTTCGGTGTATTCGGCTTCGGTCAGCTTGCCTTGCTTGAACGACTGGCGAGCCAGACGGATCGACGCGGTTTGCGGAAACGAACCGATGGTGGTGGTCGGGAACAGCGGCAGGTTCAGGCCGGCGCGCTGTTTCTCGATACGCTGGGCAAACGGCGAATGACGCTGGCTGTCCTGGGCGGTGATGGCGGCAACACGCGCCTGCACGGCTGGCTTGTGAATGCGTGGCGACGCAGCACGGCTGGCTTGCACGGCGCGGCTTCGAGTCAGCGCTTCAAGCACCTTCGGCGCCTCCGGCTGGTTGACCGCCTGAGCCAGAACCGCGACTTCTTCACACTTCTGCACGGCAAACGCCAGCCAGCTTTTCAGTTCGGCATCGAGCTCGTCTTCACGACCCAGGTCAACCGGGCTGTGCAGCAGCGAGCAGGATGGCGCGACCCACAAGCGATCGCCCAGACGTTCTTGGGCGTGCTGCAAGGTGGCCAAAGCGTTTTCCAGATCGCAGCGCCAGACATTACGACCGTTGACCACGCCCAGCGACAGCACTTTGTAGGCCGGCAGGCGATCGAGGATGGTCGGGTACTGCTCAGGTGCGCGAACCAGGTCGATGTGCAGGCCGTCCACCGGCAGGTTGGCGGCCAGGCCGAGGTTCTCTTCCAGCCCACCGAAGTAAGTGGCCACCAGCTTCTTCAGCGGGTCACGCTGAATCAGGTTGTAGGCCCGCTCAAAGGCATTTTTCCAGTCCTGTGGCAGGTCGAGCACCAGAATCGGCTCGTCGATTTGCACCCATTCGACGCCCTGTGCCGCCAGGCGCTGGAAGATCTGGCCGTACAACGGCAACAGGCGATCCAGCAGCTCCAGCTTGTCGAATTCGGCGCCCTTGGCCTTGCCCAGCCACAGGTAAGTCAACGGACCGATGATGACGGGCTTGACGTTGTGCCCCAGTGCCCGGGCTTCTTCGACTTCTTCGAACAACTGGTCCCAGCCGAGCTGGAACTGCTGATCGGCGCTGAATTCAGGGACGAGGTAGTGATAGTTGGTGTCGAACCATTTGGTCATTTCCTGGGCGTGCGCGCCGCCGCAGCAACTGTCGCTCACACCGCGCGCCATGCCGAACAGGGTTTGCAGGCTGGCCTTGCCATCGTGCGGGCGGAACCGCTCCGGGATCACACCGAACATCAGCGAGTGGGTCAGGACCTGGTCGTACCAGGCAAAGTCACCGACCGGCAGTAGCTCGATCCCGGCTTTTTTCTGCAAGTCCCAGTGGGTCTTGCGCAGGTCGCGGCCCACGGCGCGCAGACCGGCTTCGTCGAGTTCGCCCTTCCAGAACGCCTCTTGAGCCTTTTTCAGTTCGCGGTCGCGACCGATGCGCGGAAATCCAAGGGAATGGGCCAATGCCATGACAATAAAACTCCATCTGGTTAATGGAGTCATTGTCGGTAATTGAGCCCTAGTGAGACAAACTCATTTAAATCGTGATGATCACGAGTTTATTTCATGAAGATAGACGCAGGCCTTTGCGTCGAATACGTCGGGGCGCGACGCACTACTCGTGATAGTAATAAAGCTTGTTGATGATCACCCATCGACCGTCCACCTTCAGCAACGACAGGTAATCGGTGAACCGTATCCCGGCAAAATCATCGATGACCTTGACCACCGCGGCATCGCCGGTGATATCGAGATTGATCACCTGCCAAAACGGCTGCGTACCGGCAGGCGCCGGGATTTCGGCCTTGATGGCGATGACAAACTCATCCAGGGAAGCCCATTCAAGCACCTTCTGGAAGTGACCGATGATGCGACAGTCTGGATGAAAGGCCTTGCGCAACAGTGCTTCATCGGCGAAGACCATGCCCTCCACGTAATGACGCACCACCAGGTGGATCTGTTCGGTATCTATCGATTGAGTGCTCATGATTGAACCTCTGGTTGTCTTGACCGACAGTCTCCCCAAGGCTGATCAAGCAGAAAGTCTAGGCAGCCCTCGTGCAGTTGCGCGGTTTTACGACCGGAGGCGCTGAGCCCACAGCGCAAAAAAACAGTGTCGAGGGAGCTTGCTCCCTCGCCACAATGGAAGTGTTTCTGCCTGATCAGATTTCCCAGATCAGGTTGACCGCCGCATAACGCCCAGGCTGAGTCATACGATCAAGACCCGCTGCGTTTTCGTCGCGGCCCTGCACGTCGCCCCAGTTCCAGTACTTCTTGTCGGTGACGTTGAACAGGCCGCCGTTGATCGACACTTCCTGCGTCACCTGCCACCAGGCCGTCAGGTCGAGGGTGCCGTAGCCCGGGGTCTCGAACTGGCGGTTGATCAGCAAGTCGGCATCGCCGCTGTGGTCGACGCGGTCCTTGGACTGAACCAGGGTCCACATGACCTGGCCGCCATACACGCCGCTCGGTGCATCGTAGGCCAGGCCCATGACCGCCTTGAGCGGGTCGACGCTGTTGAGCGCCTCGCCGGTTTCCTCATTCTTGCCGCGTGCATAGGCAATCGAACCCAGGGCACGGGTACCTGCCGGCATGAAGGCGTCCAGCTTGATGTCACCCTTGGCTTCGGCACCACGGATGGTGACCTTGCTCACGTTTTGCGACTGGAAAGTCAGCGGGATGTCACTGGTCGGATCAGTGAAGCTGACAGTTTCGATGAAGTCCTTGTACTTGTTGTAGAACAGCGCGATGCCGAAGCTGCCCAGGTCGTAGCGACCGCGCAGGCCGGTCTCGAAGCTGTTGCTGGTTTCCGGCTTGAGGTTCGGGTTGCCGATTTGCCTGTAGCCAAATTGCGGGTTGCTGAACTCACCGTACATGTTGACCGGGTTCGGCGCGCGGAAGCCGGCAGCGTACTGGCCGTAGACGCTTTCGTGCTCGGTCAACTGATAGGTCACACCGAACTTCGGCGAAATGTGATCGTCGGAGAGGCGCGAGGGATCGGTGTCCGAGGGCAAACCGTTGAGGTATTCCCGGGTGACGTGCGGTGTCTGACGGTAGTAGTCGTAGCGCAGGCCTGGCAACAGGGTCCAGCGGCCGACCTCGATACTGTCCTGGACGAACAGGCCCAGGGATTCGCTGGTCGGATCAGGGAAGTCGCTGACCGGGAAGTTCTCCGTGGCCGGCACAGTGGCGCCGGTGTCCAGGCGCACTTCTTTACCCGTACGCTTGTTGCTCGACTCGATGCGTTTGACCTCGGCACCGTAGATCAGGTGGTGCCGGGTGTCGGCAATCGCGAACTCCTTGTCGAGCTGGGTGTTCAGGCTCCACAGACGCTCGTCGTAAGTCGACTGGCGGGTGCGCACGCGGTTGACCCGCGAGGTGGTCTGGCGCTGCTGATAAGTGTCCTGGTCGTTGCTGCTTTCCTGATAGTTCAACTGCCATTGCAGCTTGTCGGCCATCGCGCTGTCCAGGGCCAGGGTATGGGCCAGGCTGTAGCGGGTGCGGTCGATGCTGTCATCGGCCGTGGAGCCGAGAATCGCCGGGCTGGTGAGGGTGGCGCGGGTGACGATATCGCTCAGCAGGTTGCTGTTGGCGTCATCCTGGTAGCGCTCGTAAGTGAACTGCAGGCGGTCGCCCTCGCCGTAGTCCCAGCCCAGTTTGGCCAGCACGTTTTCGGTGGTGTAGTTCAGCGGGTTGGCTTCGGTGCGCGATGCGCCTACGCCACCGACGTTGCCTGCGGTGTCGGTGGACTGACCGTCGCGGCGACCCAGGTGCAGCAGGCCGTCGACGGTACCGGTACGCCCGGCGAACGTTGCGCTGCGCTGCCAGCTGTCATCGCTGCCGTCGTAGCCAGTCTTGAAGCGCGCGTAGGTGTCGTCGCCGTCTTCGAGGTACTCGCCGGCATCCTTTGTCAGGTAGCTGACCGCACCGCCGATGGCGTCGCTGCCGTACAACGAGGACGCCGGGCCGCGGATGATTTCCACCTGTTTGATGGTGTCGAGGTCGACGTAGTTGCTGCGCACATCCTGGAACGGGCTGAAAGCGTTGCTTTGCGGGACGCGCACACCGTCGACCTGAGTCAGTACCCGATTGCCGTCGATACCGCGGATGTTCGCCCCGGACAGACCGAAACGGCTGCCGGTGCCGCTGACCGAAACACCCGGCTCGTAACGCACCACATCCTTGAGGTCCTTGTCGTTCTGCTGATCGATTTCACGTTCGCTGTGCACCGACACGGTACTCGGCACTTTCAGCAGGGTCTGCTCGGTGCGGGTGGCGGTCACACTGACGGTATCGAACTGGGTAACGGGTTCAGCGGCAAAGGCCAGCGAAGGCGAGAGCAACAGCAAGCAGAGCCAGGGACGCTTGGCGAATGGCGGGCGGATCGACATCTAACTTTTACTCCTGGGATCTGACAGTGGTCACTTGCATGCAGGGTGTTGAAGGGGGTCTGCATGGGCGACGGACACTGTCCGGCGTGTGTTTTGTATGAACCAAGCGTTTGGCCCCTTTCTGTCGAAGGGATGTATACAAAAACGCTTGTCGGCAGCGGCGGCGAAGATAACCAGCTTGACTTGTAAATGCAAATTATTATCATGTGCATTCTATTTCAAAATCAGAACGAGCGTGCATGAAGCACTTCTGGGGTTGTCTGGGGTTATCGATTGCGCTGCATTTGAGCGCCGGATGGCTCGTTCGCGAGATTCAGGCCGCGCCCGAACTGCTGGCCTTTCAGCCGCCGATGGCGATTCAATTGGTGACGCTGGCGCCGATTGCCGTGCCCGCACCTGCCCCGCCGCAGCCCGTGCGTGCGCCTGCCCCAATGCCGGCACCAGCACTTGCGCCTGCACCTGCACCTGCGAAGCAACCTGAAACGGCGAAAGCCGACACCGCACCGCCTGCACCGGTCAAGCCGCTGCCGGTCAGCACCCAGCCGTCCAAGGTCAAGGCGCCAGGCAAGCCACAGCCGCCTGCCAGACCTCGTGGCGAAACCAAACCGGAACCCCGTCGTGCCGAACCCGTTGAGCTTCCGGCCACCATGGCGCAGACCCCGACTCGACCGACACCGGCAGCGACGCCCGCCGCCGCGCCCGCACAGAACGCCAACCCGACCCTCCCCGTCGCTGCCGCTCCGGCGCCCATGCTCACCCCGGTGGTCAGCCTGCGCCCGTCCTTCGTCACCCCTCCCCCGGCGCCCCGTTATCCCAACACTGCCCGCCGTCGCAACCAGCAGGGTGTGGTGCGGATCGAGGTGCGCCTCGATGAGCGCGGCCAGCAACTCAAGCTGACGCTGGTGCGTTCCTCGGGGGTAGAAAGCCTTGACCAGGCCGCTCTCGAAGCAGTGACCACCTGGCGTTTCCGTCCCGAAATTGTCGACGGCCGGGCTGTGCCCAGCCGTGTAGAGATACCAATAGAATTCGCCCTCACGGCGAACCGTTGATCCTGAAGGAGCATCACATGACCGCAAATACTTCCGCCCTGCCAGTCGCCCCGGCCCTGTACCAGACCTGGCAACAACTGCGCGCCGAACAACCCGGCCTGCGCGCCCGCGATGCCGCGGCCAAACTGGGTGTCAGCGAAGCTGAACTGACCGCCAGCCGCCTGGGCACCGACACCGTGCGCCTGCGCCCGGAATGGAAGGAACTGCTGCCGGCACTGGGCGAACTGGGCACCATCATGGCCCTGACCCGCAACGAGCATTGCGTGCACGAGCGCAAAGGCGTGTACAGCGAAGTGACCGTGATGGGCAGCGGCCAGATGGGTATGGTGCTTTCGCCGGACATTGACCTGCGCCTGTTCCTCAGCGGCTGGGCCAGCGTGTTCGCCGTCGATGAAAGCACCCCGCGCGGCCCGCAGCGCAGCCTCCAGGTGTTCGACCGCCAGGGTCTGGCCGTGCACAAGGTCTACCTGACCGCCACCAGCTTCGATGCCGCCTGGGCACCGCTGGTCGAGCGTTTCCGTGCCGAACAACAGACGGCCGAACTCGACCTGCAACCGCTGCCACAAGCCAAGGCGCCACGCGCCGACAGCGAAGTGGACGTCGACACCCTGCGCAGTGAGTGGTCGCAGCTCAAGGACACCCACGACTTCTTCATGCTGCTCAAGCGCAACGACGTGGCGCGCACCCAGGCCCTGCGTCTGGCCGGTCACGAGTGGGCCGAACCGCTGGCCACCGTCGAACTGACCCACATCATCGAAGAAGCCGGCAAGCGTGAAGTGCCGATCATGGTTTTCGTGGGCAACAAGCATTGCATCCAGATCCACTCAGGCCCCGTCAGCAACCTGCGCTGGATGGACACCTGGTTCAACGTGCTCGACCCGATGTTCAACCTGCACCTGAAGACGACCGGCGTGACCGAGTTGTGGCGTGTGCGCAAGCCGAGCGTCGATGGCATCATCACCAGCTACGAAGGTTTCGATGCCGAAGGCGAACTGGTCATCCAGTTGTTCGGTGTGCGCAAGCCGGGCATTCCTGAGCGTGACGACTGGCGTGCCCTGGCTGAAACCGCCACCCCTCTGATCGGCTAAGGAAGAGTCCCGATGCGTATCAAAACACTGCTGGCCTGTGCCGGCGTGCTCGTCAGCCAGATGGCCGTCGCCGACGCCCTGCCCCAACGCTGGGTCAGCGCCGGCGGCGCATTCAGCGAATGGGTGGTCACCCTGGGCGGCGAAAGCAAGCTGGTGGGTGTCGACAGTACCAGCCAGTACCCGCCATCGCTGCACAGCCTGCCGGGCGTCGGCTACCAGCGTGCGCTGGCGGCCGAAGGCATCCTGGCCCTGAAGCCGGACATTCTGGTGGGCAGCAACGAAATGGGCCCGCCACCGGTGCTGGAGCAACTCAAGGCCGCCGGCGTGCGCATTGAATTGCTGTCGGCCAAGGCCGACGTGCCGGCCCTGCAACACAACCTCACCGAACTCGGCCAGTTGCTGGGCAAGGAAACCGAGGCCCAGGCGCTGATGGCAGGCTACCTCAAGCGTCTGCACACCCAGGCCGATCGGGTCAGGCTGGCGCAGCAACAGCAACCGGCTCCCCGGGTGCTGATGCTGCTCAGCCATTCCGGTGGCAACCTGCAAGTGGCGGGCAAGGACACCCTGGCGGCCTGGATGATCCAGCAGGCCGGCGGCATAAGCCTGGGTGAGCACAACGGCTACAAACCGGTCTCCAGCGAAGCCATGCTGAGCCTGGACCCGCAGGTGATCATCTTCGCCGGTGGAAAACTGGAAGGCGATGCGGCCCGCAAAGCCCTGCTGGAACAGAACCCGATCCTGGCGCAAACCCAGGCCGGGCGTGATGGCCGGGTGCTGGTGATCGACCCGACGCTGCTGGTCGGTGGCCTTGGCCCGCGTGTGCCGGACGCCTTGACGCGTCTGTCCACGGCGTTCTATCCGGATGTCAAGGCGCAGATAGCCGAGACCCACCCATGACGGCCATTTTCCGGCCGCGTCCGACCTTGATCTTTCTGCTGTTGTTGCTGGTGCTGGTGTTCTGGCTGTCCCTGGCCCTCGGGCCGGTGAGCCTGCCGCTGGGCGATACCTTGCTGGCCGGGATGCGCCTGCTGGGGTTACCGCTTGACGGTGGGGACACACAACAGGCGGAGCTGATCCTCGGTCAGATCCGTCTGCCGCGCAGCCTGCTCGGCATCGCCGTGGGCTCGGTACTGGCGTTGTCCGGCGTGGCGATGCAGGGGTTGTTCCGCAACCCCTTGGCGGACCCGGGCCTGGTCGGCGTCTCCGGCGGTGCCGCGCTGGGTGCCGCCCTCGCCATCGTCGGCGGCAGCCTGCTGGGTGGCGTGCCTCCGGCCATCGAACCTTATCTGCTGTCGGTCAGCGCCTTCGCCGGTGGCTTGATCGTCACGGCGGTGGTGTATCGCTTCGGTCGCCGCAACGGGCAAACCGACGTTGCCACTATGCTGTTGGCGGGTGTGGCGATGACGGCCATGGCCGGTGCCGGCGTGGGTCTGTTCACCTACCTGGCCGATGACGCGACCCTGCGCACCCTGACGTTCTGGAACCTGGGCAGCCTCAACGGCGCCAGCTATCCGCGCCTGTGGCCATTGCTGATCGTCACCCTGGGCGTGGCGCTGTGGTTGCCACGTCGTGCGGCGGCACTCAACGCCATGCTGCTGGGCGAGTCGGAGGCCCGTCACCTGGGCTTCGACATCGAGCGCATCAAGCTTGAGCTGGTGTTGTGCACGGCGCTCGGCGTCGGCGCGGCCGTCGCGGCGGCCGGCCTGATCGGCTTCATCGGCCTGGTGGTGCCGCACCTGATGCGCCTGCTGGTCGGCCCGGATCACCGGGTGTTGCTGCCCGCGTCGTTGCTGGCCGGTGCGAGCCTGCTGTTGCTGGCCGATCTGGCCGCGCGCCTGCTGTTGGCGCCGGCGGAGTTGCCGATCGGCATCGTGACCGCACTGATCGGCGCGCCGTTCTTTCTTTATTTGCTGGTACGAGGGCGTTCCTGATGCTGCGGGCAAACAACTTGCTGGTACGTCGTGGCAACCGCACGGTACTGGCGAACATCGATATCCAATTGCGCCCCGGCGAAGTACTCGGCGTGCTGGGACCGAACGGCGCCGGCAAAAGCACCCTGCTCGCCGCCTTGTGCGGCGAACTGCCAACCAGCGAAGGCAGGGTCAGCCTCGACGAGCGCCCACTCGCCGACTGGCCGGGTCAGGAGCGGGCCAAACGCCTGGCCGTGCTGCCGCAGAGTTCGAGCCTGAACTTTGCGTTCTCGGTCAATGAAGTCGTGGGCATGGGGCGCCTGCCTCACGCCAGCGGCCGAGTGCGCGATGCCGAAATCGTCGCCGAGGCGCTCAAAGCCGCCGACGCCCTTCATCTGGCCGGACGCAGCTATCTGGCCCTGTCCGGCGGTGAACGCCAGCGCGTGCATCTGGCGCGAGTGCTCGCTCAACTCTGGCCGGGGGCCGAAGGGCAAACCCTGCTGCTCGATGAACCGACGTCGATGCTCGATCCGTTGCACCAGCACACCATTTTGCAAGCCGTGCGCGACTTCGCCGAGCGCGGTGCAGCGGTGTTGGTGATCCTGCACGACCTCAATCTGGCTGCACGTTACTGCGATCAACTGCTGTTGTTGCAACAGGGCCTGCCCCACGCCTACGGTCCACCGGCACAGGTGCTGACCGCCGAGGCGCTGGCGGCGGTGTATGGCCTGGAGGTGCTGATTCACCAACACCCGGAACGCGGCCACCCGTTGATCATCGCGCGCTGATACCGTCGCCCTCCTTCATTGATCGAGGGGGCTTCTGTCTATTTAAGGAAAACCGATGCGCTTTCTGTTGCTGTGTGCGTTCAGCCTGTTGGCTGCCTGCCAAACCCATTCTGTAACGCCGCCCCCGGCGCCGATTGCCCCGCAGGGGCGCGATCACGCCGATCTCGGCGTCATCCGCGAACTGGCCAGCGGTCGCACGCTGACCCCGCAGGAATTGGTCGGGCGTCTGGCCGCCGCGCCTCGGGTTCTGGTCGGTGAACAGCACGACAACCCGGACCACCACGCCCTGCAATTGTGGTTGCTGCGCGAGCTGGCGGCACAGCGTGCCCAGGGCAGCCTGCTGATGGAGATGCTCAACCCCGATCAACAGGCCAAAGTCGATGCCGCGCAAGCCGCGACCCGCGCTGGCCAGCCGCCGGCGGATGCGTTCAAGGCGCTGGCCTGGCAGGCCAATTGGGACTGGAGCGTCTACGGTGCCCTCGTCACCTACGCGCTGCGCCAACCCTATCCACTGCTGGCAGCGAATCTGGACCGCGCGCAGATCATGCAGATCTACCGACAGCGCCCTGAGTTGAAAGGCGAAGCGTCCACCACCCGACAGGTGCAGGCGACCTTGCTGGACGACATCCGCCAATCCCATTGCGGTCTGCTGCCCGAATCACAAATGCCGGCCATGCTCGCCGTGCAGCAACAACGCGACCGGCGCATGGCCGAGCGCCTGATGGCCGCGCCGACGCCGGCGTTGCTGCTGGCCGGGGCCTTTCATGTGCGCAAGGATCTGGGGGTGCCGCTGCACTTGAAAGACCTCGGTGCCGGTGAAGGCACTGCGGTGCTGATCCTCGCCGAAGCGGGCAAGACCGTGACCGCCGAGAGCGCGGATTACGTGTGGTACACGGCTGCACAGCCGGAACAGGATCATTGCGCGAAGTTGCGTCGTTAATTGTGGCGAGGGAGCTCTCTCGCCCTGACGGCGCGACACTATGTCACGCCTCTGCGCCGGTCCAATGGTCGTATCCACCCCGCCGCTACCGGCACAGTTTGTTAAGATCCCCCCGATTTTTTCGTCTGTACAGTCACCACGCTGTCAGTTTCAGCCTGTTCAACAGGATGCTTTTTTCCATGAGTACTTTGTATACCCGCCGGACTGTCCTGCAAGGCATGGGCCTGTTGAGCCTGGGCCTGCTCGCCGGTTGCGACGACAGCAGCAAGCTGTCGTTCAACTACGGCAAAGACCTCAGCGACAAGATCATGGGGCGTAACTTCAAGCTCACGAATGCCGAGGGCGAAACCAGGATGCTGGGCAGCTATCGCGGCCTGATGCCGATGGTGTTCTTCGGTTTCACCCAGTGCCCGGCCGTGTGCCCGACCACCCTGGCCCGCGCCGCGCAGGCCAAGAAGCTGATGGGGCGCGATGGCGAAAGGCTGCAGGTGATCTTCATCACCCTGGACCCTGAACGCGACACGCCAGAGTTGCTCGACAAATACGTCAAGGCTTTCGACCCGAGTTTCGAAGCCCTGTACGGCACGCTTGAAGAAACCGCCGCCACCGCCAAGGAGTTCGGCGTGTTCTTTGAGAAGGTCCCGAGCGGCGATACCTATACCCTCTCCCATACCGCGACCAGCTATGTCTTCGACTCCCGGGGCAATCTGCGCCTGGGACTGTCCGCGTCCCTGACGGCCAAAGAGTGCGCAGAAGACCTGCTCACCGTGATGGAGGTTTGCTGAAATGAATGCCCCGCAGGCTAAAAACCGCTTCGTGCAAGGTTGCAGGCAACTGGCACTGGGCCTGTCCCTGATCGGCCTGGCCCTTCAGGTATCGGCACAAACCCGGGTCGACGACGCCTGGGTCCGCGCCACCGTGGCCGGCCAGCCGTCGAGCGGCGCCTTCATGACCGTCACCGCCAGTAGCGACAGCAAATTGCTGAGCGTGCAAACGCCGGTTGCCGGGCTGGTGCAGATTCATGAAATGAGCATGAAAGACGACGTGATGAAAATGCAGCAGGTGGACGCCGTGGCACTGCCGGCTGGTAAAGCGGTGAGCCTGGACCCCAATGGCTACCACATCATGCTCATGAACCTGACGGGCCAGATCAAGGAAGGCGACAAGGTGCCGCTGACCCTGACCGTCGAAGACGCCAAGGGCGAGAAAGAGTCGATCCAGGTTGAAGCCGTTGCCAAGGCGATTGGCACCATGGATCACGGCAACATGGCGCATGATCACAGCAAGATGAATTGATTTTCCTCGCAACAGCAAAAAGATCGCAGCCTGCGGCAGCTCCTGCAAAATCGGTGTAGGAGCTGCCGCAGGCTGCGATCTTTTTTAGATTAACGTCAACTCAAACAAGCTTGAGCACGACGTTGATGTTGTTGCGCGTGGCTTTCGAGTACGGGCAGTACTGGTGCCCGGTGTCGACGACTTTCTGCGCAGTTTCACGGTCCAGCCCCGGCAGACTGACATTGAGCCGCGCCTGCAGCAGGTAGCCGCCTTCATTGGTGCCCAAATCAACTTCGGCATCGACGGCCACATCCTTGGGCAACGCCACTTTCATTTCCCTGGCTGCCACCTGCATGGCGCCAATGAAACAGGCTGACCACCCGGCAGCGAACAGTTGCTCGGGGTTGGTACCGCCACCGCCCGCGCCTGGCGATGAAAGCTTTACATCGAGGATCCCGTCGGAACTGCGGGACGCGCCGTCACGCCCGCCGGTGGTGTGGGTTTGGGCGGTGTACAACACTTTATCGATCTGGCTCATGGTGACCTCCTGATTGAGTTGTAAGAAACCGGTTTTGCACCCCATCGGGTCGCTGGGATGGTCAATCAATATAGACGTCGCAGCCCCACACCGCGGTTAATCCGACCGGCGTCCGCTTCTTCCTTATTTACGCGCCAACTTGTACCTGACGCAGTCCTCATAAAAGCTTTGCCGCACAGCAGTCGGTTTCAATCGCGACGAACTGTCATAAGTTTGTTCTGTAATACCAAGTGCCATCATGCGCATCCATGTTTTGGCGAACTTGTAGGCCTGGATTTTCTGCCGCGCGGCGTACAGAGAAACCCCTGAAAGCTTGAGTTCCTGCGCCCTTGCAGCGGTGCCAGCACCCCAACTGCACATATATTGATCCTGGGTGGCCAGTTCTTTGGCTTGCGTCGAATTGGTGATACCCGCAACAACTAGCGGAATTAACGCGATCCATATCTTGCGCATCTTGACCTATCTAACTAGTTGAAAATGAACTAATTTTGCGGGGGATTTTTAAACTTGGGGGCCAGCATCGTGCCTTTTTTGCAAATGAGTGCAAAAAACGAGATGGCTGAGGCCATTTCTTGCGAGTTTTCAATCCTTTGCTATAGCTAAGACTCTCAATCGCCAACTAAGTGAGGCAACGGAATGTCAGTCGCAAAGAAAATGAGTGTGGGGCAACTGACTATGTTGACCGCCGTCAACATGTTGGGCTCAGGAATTATCCTGCTACCGACGAAACTCGCGGAAGTCGGTGCAATTTCGATCCTCTCCTGGCTGATAACGGCCACCGGTTCCCTCGCTCTGGCCTACGCCTTTGCGCGATGCGGGATGCTCAGCCGCAAGACCGGTGGCATGGGCGGTTACGCCGAATACACCTTCGGTAAAGCCGGTAACTACATCACCAACTACACCTATGGCCTCTCGCTGTTGATTGCCAACGTTGCGATCAGTATTACCGCGGTCGGCTATATACAGGTGTTGTTCGGGATAAAACTTGATTCGCTGCAAGTAGGCCTGGCCACTATTGCCCTGTTGTGGATCACCACCTTCGCCAACTTTGGCGGTGCCAGCATTACCGGCCGTATCGGCGCGGTGACGGTCTGGGGGGTGATTGCACCGGTGGTGCTGGTCTCCACGGTGGGCTGGTTCTGGTTCGACAGCAGTGTCTACGCCGCCGGCTGGAACCCCCACGACAAGGGCTGGTTCGAAGCAGCAGGCGCCTCGGTGGCAATTACCCTGTGGGCCTTCCTCGGTCTGGAATCGGCTTGTGCCAACACCGACGCGGTGGAAAACCCTGAGCGCAACGTACCGATTGCCGTGCTGGGCGGCACCTTGGGGGCGGCGGTGATCTACATCGTCTCCACCAACGTCATCTTCGGTATCGTCGGCAACGAAGAACTGGTTGCGTCCACCGCGCCGTTCGGCCTGGTGTTCGCCAAGATGTTCACCCCAATGGTCGGCGACATCGTGATGGCGGCCATGGTGCTCGCCTGCATCGGCTCGCTGCTGGGTTGGCAGTTCACCATCGCCCAGGTGTACAAAAGCTCGGCGGACACCGGTTACTTCCTGTCGATCTTCGCCAAGGGCAACAAAGCGGGAACGCCGATTGTCGGCATGCTGGTGCTGCTGGCGGCACAGACCGCGCTGGCCCTGCTTACCATCAGCCCGGACCTGAGCAAACAGTTCGACACCCTGGTCAACCTCGCGGTGGTCACCAACCTGGTGCCGTACATCCTGTCCATGGCCGCGCTGATGACCATGCAGAAAGTCTCCAACGTGCCGGAAGGCAAGGCACTGGCGACCAACGTCATTGCCCTGATCGCGGCGGCCTACAGCTACCTGGCGCTTTACAGTTCCGGTGAGCAGGCCCTGATGCTGGGCGGCGTGGCCACGATCGTCGGCTACACCCTGTTCGGTTTCGTCAACAACCGCCTGATCCGTCTCGAAGCGCTCAACAACAGCGTACCGACGCAAACCGTCAGCGCGCAGCACCTCACTGCCGTGCCAGTGCCGGTGAACAGTCTGAATAAAACCACTATGGAGGTTCAAGCATGACGGAATATAAACACTCGCTGGGCATGCTGGCGCTACTGGTCAGCAGTCCGCCGGACAAGCGAACGGTGTTTGGCCGCGCCCTGGATCAACTGGTCCATGACGTAGAGGGCCGTGGTGTCAGCGTACTGGCCTCGGAAAGCCTCACCGATGCCGCTTCGATCCTGCGCTCGGACCCTGCCATTCAATGCGTGCTCATCCGCTGGGAAATGGACACCAGCGAAGGCCACGCCGACTGCACCAAACTGCTGGTCAAACTGCGTGAGCGCAACACCCGCGTACCAGTGTTCCTGATCAGCGACCGTACCACCGCGTCGAGCATTCCGTTGCTGGTCATGCAACACGCCGACGACTTCATCTGGCTGCCCGAAGACACCTCCCGCTTCCTCAGCGGGCGCATCCTGGCGGCCATCGAGCGCTATCGCCAGGCCGCCCTGCCGCCGATGTTCGGCGCACTGGTGAAGTTCGCCCGCAACTATGAATACTCCTGGCACACCCCAGGCCATGCCGGCGGCACCGCGTTCCTGAAGAGCACCGCAGGCCGGGCTTTCTACGAGTTCTTCGGCGAGAACCTGCTGCGTTCCGACCTGTCGATCTCGGTCGGCGAACTGGGCTCCCTGCTCGATCACAGCGGCCCTATCGGCCAGGGCGAACGTTATGCCGCCAAGGTCTTCGGCGCCCACCGCACGTATTACGTGACCAACGGCTCGTCGATGTCCAACCGCGTCATCCTCATGGCCAGCGTCACGCGCAACCAGATCGCCCTGTGCGACCGCAATTGCCACAAGTCCGCCGAGCATGCGATGACCCTGTCCGGGGCGATTCCGACCTACCTGGTGCCGACCCGCAACCGCTACGGCATCATCGGCCCGATCCTGCCGCAGACCCTGAGCGCCGAAGGCGTGAAAGCCGCCATCGCCGACAACCCGCTGGTCAAGCAAGGCATCGACCCGACGCCGGTGCACGCCATCGTCACCAACTCCACCTACGACGGCCTGACCTACAACGTCACCCGCGTCGAAGAGCTGTTGGGCGAAAGCGTGGACCGTCTGCACTTCGACGAAGCCTGGTACGGTTATGCGCGTTTCAACCCGCTGTACAGCGGACGCCATGCCATGCACGGCAACCCCGCCGATCACGACAAGTCCAAGCCGACCGTGTTCGCCACCCAGTCGACCCACAAGTTGTTGGCCGCCCTGTCCCAGGCCTCGATGATCCACGTGCGTAACGGCCGTAACCCGATCGAACATGCGCGCTTCAACGAGTCGTACATGATGCACGCCTCGACCTCGCCGAACTACGCGATCATGGCGTCCTGCGACGTCAGCTCGGCGATGATGGAAGCACCGAGCGGACAGATCCTCACCAACGAGTCGATTGAAGAAGCCATCAGCTTCCGCCAGGTTCTCTCGCGCATGCACAACGAGATGCTGGGCAAGAACGACTGGTTCTTCACCTGCTGGCAGCCGCCGACCGTACAGGTTGGCGCAGCGACCGTGCCGTTCCATGAGGTCGACCCGGCCACGCTCAAGACCGACCCGAACTGCTGGGTCCTGCACCCTAACGCGGTATGGCACGGCTTCGGCGACATCGAAGACGGCTACTGCATGCTCGACCCGATCAAGGTCTCGGTGCTCAGCCCGGGCATGGGCGACGACGGCAGCCTGCTCGCCTCCGGCATCCCCGCTTGCGTGGTCACGGCGTACCTGGGCCGTCAGGGTATCGTGGTCGAGAAAACCACCGACTTCACCATCCTGTTCCTGTTCTCCATCGGCATTACCAAAGGCAAGTGGGGCACGCTGCTCAACGCCCTGCTCGACTTCAAGCGTGACTACGACGACAACGCCGAGCTCGAGCTGTGCCTGCCCGACCTGTACAACGCCAACCAGCAACGTTATGCCGGCATGGGCCTGAAGGATCTGGCCGACGAAATCTTCGCCGCCATGAAGAAACACAAGACCACCGCCAACATGTCCCAGGCCTTCGGCACCCTGCCAAAAGCCGAGTTCAGCCCGGTGGAGGCCTACGAAAAACTGGTGCGCAACGACATCGAGCTGGTGACGCTCAACGAAGCCGCCGGGCGTCTCGCCGCAACCGGTATCGTACCGTATCCACCAGGCATCCCGTTGCTGATGCCGGGTGAGAACGCAGGCCCTGCGGACGGTCCGTTGCTGGCGTATCTCAAGGCACTGGAAGCCTTCGACAAATCCTTCCCCGGCTTCACCCATGACACCCACGGGATTGAAGTCGAAGACGGCGTTTATCGGATGCTGGTCTTGAAGTGAGGTAAGCGAGACTTTCATTAAACGCAGTACCCATGTGGGAGCGGGCTTGCTCGCGAAGGCGTAGTGTCAGTCGGTGCAATTGCCGATTGACAGGACGCCTTCGCGAGCAAGCCCGCTCCCACATTGCATTGCATCTCCCCCCAAAATCCCTATGGGCAAACTCGATCACAGCGCTCTATGATTGATCCCCATGACCACCACCGCTGCGATTCGCTCACCCTGCCCGCCCGGCGCCTGCGACTGCGGGCGTGACCCATTGCTGGAAACACCAGGGGCGGACCTGCGCATTCTGTTTCTGACCCGCAACGAAGAAAAACGCCTGATCGAACGCCTGGAAAACCTGCAAAGCCTGAGCGATCTGGAGCACCTGCAACGGCGTATGCTCGAACAGTTGGGCATCCGCGTGGACATCGCCCCCGGCTTCAATGAGGTGCGCACCATGCGCGGCATCGGCATCCAGATCGGCGAACTGCCGGGGCTGTGCCGCAAGACCCGCGCCAACATCCCGGCCGCCATTCGCCGTGCCATGGAAAAGCGCCCGGAGATCGCCTACGAGCTGCTCAATGCCAACGACCTGTTGCGTGACGCCTGATGAAGCCCATTCTCGAATTCCCCCTCACCGACGAGATCCTCACCTCGTTCGCCCTGGCCATCGGCGCCGACCTTCAGGGCTACCGCAACCACATTTACCGGGTGCTGAATTTCCATGCGGCCCTCAGCGGTACCGAAGGCTTGCCCTCGGATGCCGTACAGATCGCAGCGGCGTTTCATGACCTGGGTATCTGGACCGATGACACCCTTGACTACCTGCCGCCGTCCATTGCACTGGCCACTGAATATCTCGACAGCCGACAACGCCCGCAACTGCAAGATGAAGTCAGTGCGTTGATACTCGAGCACCACAAGCTGCGCCGGTATCACGGCGCCTACGCCAACAGCGTCGAACCCTTCCGCCGGGCCGATCTGGTGGATGTGTCCCTGGGCCTGGTTCGCTTCGGCCTGCCCCGAAACCTCATCAAAACCGTGCAGTCGACCTTTCCCGATCACGGCTTTCACTCGATGCTGATGAAGCTTTCAGCCCGGCAATTGCTCCGCTCGCCGCTGCGGCCGCTGCCCATGTTTCGCTGGTAATCCCGGCGGATGCCTTCCTCTCTTACAGCGCCGTTTGCGTGAAGCCATTTCGCAGCAAAGTGCCTGAAACACTAACTTACTGACTGTCCATTACTGGATATTTCGCCATTCAAACCTACGCTCTTCGCGGGGGGTAACGAATTTCAACGGCAGTTGGGGGCTCGTCTCGTTGTACCCACGCAAGAACGCAGGAGCTCGACATGAACCGGACAACCTTATCCTCGATGTTTGCGGTCCCCCTGTTGCTGTCCGCAATGGCGTTTCCCGGTCAGGCTCTGGCCGCCGACAAAGCCCCCAACATCCTGGTGATCATGGGCGACGATATCGGCTGGTCCAATATCGGTGTCTACAACCAGGGCATGATGGCCGGCAGAACCCCCAACCTCGACCAACTGGCGAATGAAGGCATGCGTTTCACCGATTACTACGCCGAAGCCAGTTGCACCGCCGGACGCGCCAACTTCATCACCGGCGAACTACCGATTCGCACCGGCATGACCACCGTCGGCCAGGCCGGCTCGCCCGTGGGTATTCCCGCCGAAGCCGTCACCATCGCGACCGCTCTCAAGGCCATGGGGTATGCCACCGGCCAGTTCGGCAAGAACCACCTGGGCGACCTGAACCAGTTCCTGCCCACCGTCCACGGTTTCGACGAATTCTTCGGCTACCTCTATCACCTCGACGCCATGGAAGACCCGGCGCACCCCAACTATCCGCAAGAACTGCTCGCCACCGTTGGCCCACGCAACATGGTCCACAGCTGGGCCACCACCACCGATGACACGACCGTGATGCCGCGCTGGGGCAAGGTCGGCAAGCAAAAAATCGAAGATGCCGGCACGCTCTATCCGGAGCGGATGAAAACCGTCGACGACGAAATTCGCGACAAGGCCTTCTCGTTCATCGACAAGGCCAAGCAGGACAACAAACCGTTCTTCGTCTGGCTCAACCCCACCCGCATGCACATCGTCACGCACCTGTCCGACAAGTACGAAGCCATGCGCAATGCGCAAAATGGCTGGTCGGAACAGGAAGCCGGCATGGCGCAGCTCGATGACATCGTCGGCGAAGTCATGGCGAAACTGAAAAAAGACGGCATGGACGACAACACCATCGTCATTTTCACCACCGACAATGGTGCGGAAAACTTCACCTGGCCGGACGGCGGCACCACCCCGTTCGCCATGGGCAAAGGCACGGTGATGGAAGGTGGCTTCCGGGCGCCGGCGATCATTCGCTGGCCGGGCAAGGTACCGGCCAACCAGGTCGCCAACGGCATCATGTCCGGCATGGACTGGTTCCCTACCCTGGTCGCAGCGGCGGGCAACCCGAACATCACGGCAGAGCTGCTCAAAGGCAAACAATTGGGCGACACCACCTACAAAGTTCACCTGGACGGCTATGATCAAACTCCAATGATCACCGGAAAAGGTCCGTCGAACCGGCATGAAATCTTCTACTTTGGAGAGAGCGCCCTGGGTGCGATCCGCATCGATGACTTCAAGTACCGCTTCATCGATCAGCCCGGGGGCTGGCTGGGGGCCAAGGTCACGCTGGACATGCCGATCCTGACTAACCTGCGCCTCGATCCGTTCGAACGTGCCGGATGGCCGGAGAACATGGCGGCCAATGGTTCGCTGGAGTATTTCGAGTGGTTCAAGTTCCAGTTCTGGCGTTATGTGTTTGTGCAGCAACAAGTGGTCAAACTGGCCGAAACAGCCGTGGAGTTTCCGCCGATGCAGAAAGGCGCGAGCTTCAACCTTGATGCGGTCAAGGCCAAGATCGAAGCGGCCCGGGCAGCCATGGCCAAGTAAACAGCCGAAATCATGGGTGGCCGGCACAGGCCACCCACATTCGAAATGGACATTTGCTGAGGTAGTTACATGCGCACAAGCACACTGGCCCTACCCGCCTGTACGCTACTCGCCCTTTGCTGCCAGCCAGCCTGGGCCGGCGGCATCATGCTTTACGAAATCGGCACCGATAACGCCGGCCTGGCCAACGCCGGTGCCGCCGCCCGCGCCCAAGGCCCCTCGACCATCGCCAGCAACCCGGCGGGCATGAGCTACCTGCCAGGTACGCAAATCACCGCCGGCTTGCAGGTGCTGTACGGTGATTTGAGCTTCGACCGCGACGCTGGCACCAACACCTCGGGCAGCGGCAGTGGCAACGCCCTCGACCCGATTCCCGGCGGCAGCTTTTTCATCAGCCATGAACTGGACGAGCACTGGAGCGTCGGTTTCGGCCAGTACGGCGACTTCGGGTTGGCGGTCAACTACGACAACGACTGGTCCGGTCGTTACTTCGCGCAGAACTCCAGCCTGCTCGGCCTGTCGCTGGTACCGAGCGTGGCTTATCGCTTCAACGAGCAGTGGTCGGTCGGCCTCGGCGTCAAGGCCATGTACGGCATGTTGCAGGCGCAAACAGCCATCGACCGCTCCCCCTTCGGTTTCACCGACCGCACCGACGGCCAGTACAAATACAAGGACGGCACCTGGGGCTATGGCGCCAACGTGGGCGTGATCTACGCCCCGCAAGCCGGCACGCGCATTGGCCTGACCTACACCAGCCAGGTCGATCTGGACTTCGAGGACCGCCTGGATGTAAAAGGCGATGGCCGACTGCTCGAGCGCGTCAACAACACCAAGACCGAACTGGACATGAAGGTGCCGCAAACCGTCACCCTGAGTCTGTTCCAGCAACTGGACCGGCAATGGGCCTTGCTGGCCTCAGTCAACTGGCAGGACTGGTCGGAATTCGGTGACATCGGGGTACAGGTCGACACCACCGCGGTGGGTGCGCAATCGACAACGGTCGACGCCGGCTTCAAGGACACCTGGCACCTGTCCCTGGGTGCGCAATACCAGGCCACCGAGCAATGGCTGTGGAACGTTGGTGTGGCGTACGACAGCAGTGCCGTGTCGGACAGCAACCGCAGCGTGATCGTGCCGATGAACGAATCCTGGCGCATTGCAACAGGAGCCACCTATGCTCTGAACCAGGACACCGATATCAACGTCAGTTGGGCCATGGTCTGGCTCGGCGACATGCCGGTTGACCAGGCCAAGTCCGTATCGGGCAATCAGATTTCCGGTGAATTCGACAATGCCTGGATTCAAGCCCTGAGCGGGAATATGACCTGGCGATTTTGATGTCTTGTAAACGAAAGAACGACGATTTTATCCAAGGAGTAGACACCACTATGAATCTGTCCCGAAAACTGCTGGTCGGCGCTGCGCTGGCAAGTCTGTTGCTAGGCGGTTGCACCTCGAAAGTGACTGAGAAGGAACAGTACTCAGGCTTCCTGTCCAACTACAACAACCTGCAGGAAGTCGAAACGCCGAGCGGTGGCACCGCGATGCGCTGGGTCAGCCCTTCGTGGAACCCGAATGCGTATGACACCGTGGTGTTCAACAAGCTGGAGCTGTACCCGGCGCCCAAACCCGATGAGCGGGTCAACCAGCAGACGCTGACCGACATTCAGAACTACATGACCAACAAGGCCAAGGCCACGCTGGGTCAGAGGTACCGTGTAGTGTCGTCCTCCTCAGCGGCTCCGGCGGGTTCCCGACCCCTGATCATGCGCGCGGCGATTACCGGGGTGAACGCCGAGAACGAAGGCATGAAGTGGTATGAAGTAGTTCCCATCGCGGCCGTAGTCGGGGCAACACAGGCTGCTACCGGTCACCGTGACCAGGACACCACCTTGTTCATCGAAGCCGAGTTCATCGACGCGAAGAGCAATCAGACCGTGGCCAAAGTGGTGCGCAAGGTATTTGGCACTACCCTGAAAAATGAAAGCCAGAAGATTACCGCCAAGGACTTCAAGGCGGCGATCGACAAACTGGGTACCGACTTCCAGGCGTTCCTCAAGTAACACACCCTTGTGGCGAGGGAGCTTGCGCCCTCGCCACTTGGAGTTCCTTCCTGACCCTTGCAGTACTCCTTCATCCCCACGTTTGTGTTGCCCAAGGCGATTCAGGCCGCACTGCCCTTGGCCTGCCGCTCCAGATGCAATTGCAGTTCCGGCTCGATCTGCAACGCCGCGGCCAGTTCATCCAGATAGTTGCGCTCGGCGTCCTGCTGGTCGTCCACCAGCATCACACTGGCCAGGTACATCTCCGAGGCCATACCGGGGTCGGTGGCCGATTGCGCGACTTCTTTGGCGTCCAGTGGCTTGGCAACCTCGTCGTCCAGCCATTGCTGCAATTGCGGATCGTCGGTGTGACGGCCGATTTCAGTGCTGATCAGCTGCTTTTCGGATTCATCGATGCGGCCATCGGCCTTGGCCGCCGCAATCAATGCCCGCAAGATCCCATGGCTGTGCTCTTCGGCCTCCGGGCCGGCCAGCAAGTCCACGGTCCGTGGCGCTTCCTGCGGAGCCGACGCCTGGCTGCGTTGCCAGGCCTGGTACGCCTGGAACGCCATCATGCCCAGGGACGCCAGTGCCGCATAATTGGTGCCGCCACCGGAGCGGCTTTGCGCTGCACCGCCCATCGGCGAACCGCCACCCAGCAAACCACCGAGCAAACCGCCCAACCCTGCGCCACCACCACCTGCACCAGCACCAGCACCAGCACCACCGCCCAACAAGCCGCCGAGCAATCCACCCAGATCGCCGAGCCCGCCCTGGGCCGACGCGCCAGCGCCCCCCTGTTGCGCCATCGAGCCCTGGCCGGCGCGCAGTAATTGTTCGAGCAGATCGCTGGTGTTCATGCCGGTTGTCCTCTTGAAGGGCGTTTATCCAGTCAGGCAACGATAGCCCCCGCAAGCGAATGTGCCAGCACCGTTGGGCTGACCCGCCTGCACTACTGCGGATTGCTCCGGGGTATTTCTTTGCGGCGCAGCTAAGATTCATAGGTGGTGAACCTTATTCCCGGATACCCGGTCGATACCTGCAACCCGACCCGGTTTGCCACCGCCCCGTACGCGGGGCGACAACTGGCTTGCTTCATTCACTGGAGAACGCCCCCGTGATTTCAACCCTGTACATCGCCAGGCTCAAAGCATGGGGCGCCCATGGCTTTACCGCCACTGGCGTGGTCACCGCTTTCCTCGCCACCCTTTCCCTTCTGGATAACCAGCCGACCCATTGCCTGCTGTGGCTGGGTGTCGCCCTGATCGTCGATGGACTGGACGGTGCGCTGGCACGCAAGGTCAACGTGCAGTCGGTGTTGCCAAGCTTCGATGGCTCGATCCTCGACCTGGTGATCGACTACCTGACGTACGTGTTTATCCCGGCACTGTTCATCTACCGCTACATCCCGTTGCCGGACTACACCTTGCTGCTGAGCGTGTCGCTGATTCTGGTGTCGTCGCTGTTCTGCTTCTGCAACGTCAACATGAAGAGCACCGACAACTACTTCCAGGGTTTCCCCGCCGCCTGGAACGTGGTCGCCCTGTGCCTGTACATCATCGCCCCGTCTCCGTGGATCACTTTCTTCACGGTCATCGGCCTGGCCCTGCTGACCGTGACCCGGATGAAATTCCTGCACCCGTTCCGCGTGCGCCGGTTCATGCCGATCAACATTGCGGTGACGGCCATCTGGTTGCTGTGCAGTTTGTCGCTGGTGCTCAACCATCCGCTGATCAACCCGTTGGTGATGGGGCTGTGGCTGTTGATGTCGGCGTACTTTCTGGGCATCTGCCTGTGGCGCACGGCGCTGGAGTGGTTCGACGAATCGAGGCTCAAGTAGCCATGGCGGTCCATATCGTTCAACTCGGCTCACCCCGTCGACCCAACGAAGGATTGCGTCTGGGCACAGTACGCCGCCCTCCCCGTGGCGTACCGAAAGCCGAATTCGCCCGTCGGGATTTTTACGATGTCTGGCAGCCGCTGCTGTCGCCCAGTGCGCAGCTGGTGGCCGAGGCCAAGGCTGCGCAAGATGCCAAGGCCTGGGAGGTGTTCCGGCGCAAGTTCAAGGCCGAGATGAGCGAGCCCGCTGCCAGTCAGTTGCTGGACCTTCTGGCCGCGTTGTCCCATCAGACGTCCCTGGCCGTGGGCTGTTATTGCGAGGATGAAGCGCATTGTCATCGGTCAGTGTTGCGCGAGTTGCTGCAAGCCCGCGGCGCCGAAGTGATTTAGATGCCAAGACCACCACAGGGTTTTGCATTGTTATCGCTTAACGCCGCGTGATCACCACCTCCAGGTATTCACTCGGCACCACCAGCGACTTTTCGCCTGCCCGGTTCATCCGGTTGATCAGCTCGGTCAGGTCCGACTCCAGGGCTTGGGCGCCGTCCGGCGGCAGTGCGGCGAAGGCCTTGTGCACCGGCCCGTACCACTGGCGGAAGGTGTCGATGAAATGCGCCGCCGAGCGATAGCGGAAATTGAACGTGCGACGCGTCACCTGCAGCAGAAATTCCCGCTCGTCAAAATGCTCGTGCAACCAGGCTTCGCTGCCCCAACGTGATGGCGGACTCGCACCCGGAGGGGGTGGCAGGTGCTGACCCAGAGTCCTGAACATCTGGCCGACGAATCCTTCCGGGGTCCAATTGGCCAGGCCGATCCGCCCGCCCGGGCGACAAACCCGCGCCAGCTCCGCGGCGGCTTTTGGCTGGTCCGGTGTGAACATCACGCCGAAGGTCGACAGCACGGCGTTAAAACTGCCGTCGGCAAAGGGCAAGGCTTCGGCATCGGCGACCTGGAAGGAGACCTTCAGGCGTTCTGCCCGGGCCCGTTCTTCTCCGCGTTCGAGCAAGGCGGCGACATAGTCGGTGGACGTCACCTGGCAGCCACGGCGTGCCGCCGCAAGGGTCGCATTGCCGTTGCCAGCGGCAACGTCGAGTACGCGCTCATCGCACAACAGGTCGCAGGCTTCGGCCAGTTGCTCGCCGACGATCTGCAAGGTGGTGCCGATCACGGCGTAGTCACCGCTGGCCCAGGAGGCCATCTGGCGGTTTTTCAAGGCAGTCAGATCAATGGGTGTACTCATGGAGACGGTCTCTGGGTTGAAACACGAGTCGGGGCCGGTCGCGGTTACTCCGCCGTCGTCGGATCGATGACGTTCATGACCTGGGAAATGCGGTTGGCGGGAAAACCACTGATCCTGGCGTGCTCCCTGATCTGCTCCTCGTTCGGCGAGATGTACACACAGTAGAGTTTGTCACCGGTGACATAGCTCTGCAGCCACTGCACCTCTGGCAACTCACGCAACGCCTGGCAGGACTTTAGCGAAGCGGCTTTCAAATCCCTGTCCGACAATGCTCCGGCGCCCTGGATCTCGCGCTCAATCACGAACTTCGGCATGGCAACCTCTCTTTTCTTGTTCTGGATGGCAGGGCCGGTATTGGCCCCGTAGACAAACTATCGTCCTGACGGGCGCTGGCGTCCTGTCCGATCGTCGGCCAAGCCTGCCCGATCGTCCGGAGATTTCACGTAGCGCGCAGGCGCGCTCACAATCAGGAACCTCCCACGGGGAAACCCCAATGGACGCTCTGTCACAGACCCTGCGCGTCGTGCACCTGGTCGGCGCGATCTTCATCAACGCCCGGTTCACCGCGCCCTGGTGCTACCAGTCGCCCAGCGCCGACACCGCCGCGCCGTTTCTGGAGCCCGATGCGGAACGGGTGGTGATCTTTCACCTGATCACCGAGGGCGAGTGCTACGTGGAATTGGGCGATGACCCGCCGCTGCTGCTGAGTGCGGGCGACGTGGTGATTTTCCCCCAGGGCGATGCCCATCGCATGTGCTCACATCCCGGATTGCCCCCGGCCACGGGTGCGCGACTGGACGCGGTGCTGGCGCGCCGCCCCCGGCAATTGAGCTATGGCGGAGGTGGCGCGGTCACCCGGTTGGTGTGCGGTTACCTGGCGTGCGACACGCGCCTGGCGGGCATATTGCTCAAGGGTTTGCCGGCCGTGGTGCGGGTCAATGTGCGCGGCTCGGATGCCGGTATCTGGCTGGAGTCCTCCGTGCGCTATGCCCTCGCCGAAGCCCGCTCGCCCCGCCCTGGCGGCGAAGGGGTATTGGCCAAACTCGCCGAAGTGCTGTTCATCGAAGTGTTGCGCCTGTACATGAACGAACAGGGCGAAGGTCGCACCGGCTGGCTGGCCGGCGTACGTGACCGCATCGTCGGTGCCGCCCTCAACGCCTTGCACAAAAAACCCTGCCACGCCTGGACGCTGGACGAATTGGCGCGCACCGCCAGCACCTCACGATCGGTGTTGGCCGAACGCTTCCAGCAACTGGTGGGGGTGTCGCCGATGCAGTACCTGACGCAATGGCGGATGTTGCTC
The DNA here is from genome assembly GCF_000282455.1 of Pseudomonas sp. GM74. Classification (GTDB taxonomy): domain Bacteria; phylum Pseudomonadota; class Gammaproteobacteria; order Pseudomonadales; family Pseudomonadaceae; genus Aquipseudomonas. The sequence continues at coordinate 4,667 of NZ_AKJG01000071.1, read as the reverse complement.
GCCGCCAACCTGTTACGCAGCAGCAACAGCTCATTGACGCGCATCGCCGAAGAAGTGGGATACCAGACCGATACCGCCTTCAGCCGGGCCTTCCGTCGCGAGTACGGTGCGCCACCGGCGGCATGGCGGCGCGGTCAGGAGAAAAAAACCATGGCCCACGAGGCAAGACCTGTGAGCCATTGATCGAGCGGGTTACGCCGCCGGCGCGCCGGCCTTGGCCTCCTCCAGCAACTGCTGAATCACTTTCTCCTGCGTGTCGTAGCTGCCTTCACCGAAGTGGGTGTAACGCACCTGCCCCTTGGCATCGATGATGTAGTGCGCCGGCCAGTACTGGTTGTCGAAGTTGCGCCAGATCGCGTAGTTGTTGTCGATCGCCACCGGGTAGGTGATGCCGTATTCCTTCACCTTGGCCTTGACGTTGTCGATGATGCGCTCAAAGCCGTATTCGGGTGTGTGCACGCCGATCACCACCAGTCCGTCCTTTTCATACTTCTTCGCCCAGTCCTTCACGTACGGCAGGGTGTGCTTGCAGTTGATGCAGTCGAAGGTCCAGAAGTCCACCAGCACCACTTTGCCTTTCAGGGCTTCGTTGGTCAGTGTCGGTGAGTTGAGCCATTCCACCGCGCCGGACAGCGACGGCATGGCGCCTTGGGTATCGCCCATGGTGCTGTCGGCCTTGACCTTGCTGACCAGGTAATCGACGACTTTCGGCACGGTTTCCAACACGCCTTTCTCCACGCTGCTGACACCTTCCGAGGACGTGTTGGCCAGCAACAGGTCATTGGCCCCCGTTGCAATCACCGCAGCACCGGACAGCACCGCAACCCCGGCGCCACGGCGCAACCAGCCGGTGACCGGAATCGACGGTTTCAAGCGATTGACCAGGCCGCGCCCGGCAAAGATCAGGGTGCCCAGGGACAACGCACTGCCCGCACCATAGGCCACCAGCAGCAGACTGGTGCCGGCGTTCGCCCCTTGCAGCATGGCGCTGGTGAGGATCACCCCGAGGATCGGCCCGGCGCAGGGTGCCCAGAGCAGCCCGGTGGCGACACCGATCATGATCGACGCCAGCGGCCCGGACATCTTGCGCGAGTTCGGGTCGATGCGATTGCCCAGCAACACGAAGGGGCGCGCCAGCCAGTCGCCGACCCGGGCGGAAATCAGCGACAGGGCGAACAGCACCATCACCAGCAGCGCTACGTGGCGGCCGGTGTTGCTGGCCTGGATCACCCATTCGCTGCTGACCACGGCCAGGCTGGAGACCAGGGCAAAGGTCAGGACCATGCCGCCGAGGGTGAGCAGGATCGAGGAGCGTGTACGGTCGGCCCCGGCAAACAGGAAGGGCACGACCGGCAGGATGCACGGGCTGAGGACGGTCAATATGCCGCCCAGGAAAGCGATGAGTAACATGGGATCACCTAAGACAAATCAGAGGGCGACACACAATCAACGTGGGAGCGGGCTTGTTCCGGGCGGCGTTCCGACGAAGAGGCCGGTACATTCAATAGAGATGTCACCTGCAAGGCCGCCTTCGCTGGCAAGCCAGCTCCCACAGTGGATTGGGGTGTTTTCAAGCTGTCTGTTCATCCAGCAACTGCCCCTGAGGCGTGCGGCTGGAACCGTTCTCGGCGAGCATCTGCCCTTGCGGCGTGCGGCTGGAACCGTCTTGCGCAAGGAAGCCATTGGTGCCCTTCTCTGCCACTGGCGTGAGCTGGAAGCAGGTGTTGCTGGCGCAGGCGCTTTGCTCGACAACGGCGTTGGCATGGGCTGCCGCACCGGCGACGGAAAAGGCGATGGCGGTCAAAAAGCGGGAAACGTTGTTCATGATGTCCTTCCTGTCTCAAATGGATTCAGCGGTGGTTGATCGCAACACTCAGTTTTCCGAGTTGCAGTTGTCGGCGAATTTGCGGTAATCCAGCACCTGGGTTTTCGACTGGGCGTCGAGGTACGTCAGCCGCGCATTCACCACGCCGCAGGAAGGCGTAGCGTCTTCGGTCAGCGACACCACTTTCCTGATGTCAAGTTGGGTGCCATAGGTGTAGGTTTTAGGCGCAACATCGGCTTCGGCACGGGCCGACAGAGTGCAGATGTTCAGGGCGGCAAACAGGCAGGCGGCGTAGATGGCCTTGGTGTTCATGGCGAGTTCCTCAAGGTTTCAACAGGTTGATCGTTGGTTGATCCGAGGCGGTCTGGCTTGCCTCGATGGAACCTATTAAAAGCCTGTGAGGTATCTCGTCTGTGTCGGGAATGGGCGTGAATCAATCGGTACGTATCAGAACCGGGCGCAGATACAGAGCAATACAAAACCCCTGAAAATCGGCTTTTTTGCCTTCGTGTGTATCCGCAGGCAAGCCAGATACACTGCAATACAAAGGGCGGCAGGCGAGCCCGCCCAGGCTCGATAGACTGTGTGGCATTCCCCATTTACCAGAGGTTTGGCCCAATGGATCACGTTGATCACATCCTCATCGTTGACGATGACCGCGAAATCCGCGAACTGGTTGGCAACTACCTGAAGAAGAACGGCCTGCGCACCACGGTCGTGGCGGATGGACGGCAGATGCGCGCTTTTCTGGAAACCACCCCGGTGGACCTGATCGTGCTGGACATCATGATGCCGGGGGACGATGGCCTGCTGCTCTGCCGCGAATTGCGCGCCGGCAAGCACAAGGCCACGCCAGTACTGATGCTCACCGCCCGCAACGATGAAACCGATCGCATCCTCGGCCTGGAAATGGGCGCCGACGACTACCTGGTCAAGCCATTCGCCGCCCGTGAACTGCTGGCGCGGATCAACGCGGTGCTGCGACGCACCCGCATGCTGCCGCCGAATCTGGTGGTGACCGAGGCCAGCCGCCTGCTGGCCTTTGGGCGCTGGCGCCTGGACACTTCGGCCCGTCACCTGCTCGATGAAGACGGCACCATGGTCGCCCTGAGCGGCGCCGAATATCGATTGCTGCGGGTGTTTCTCGACCATCCGCAACGGGTGCTCAACCGCGATCAATTGCTCAACCTGACCCAGGGCCGCGACGCCGACCTGTTCGACCGCTCCATCGATCTTTTGGTCAGTCGCCTGCGCCAGCGCTTGCTCGACGACGCCCGCGAGCCGGCCTACATCAAGACCGTGCGCAGCGAAGGCTATGTGTTTTCCCTGCCGGTGGAAATCCTGGGCGATCAATCATGACCCTGGCGCTGCATTGGCCGCGGACCCTGGCCTCGCGGCTGTCGCTGATTTTCCTGATCGGCCTGATCCTCGCCCAGGCGCTGTCCTTCGGCGCGCAGTACTACGAACGCTACGAATCCTCGAAAAACACCATGCTCGGCAACCTGGAAACCGACGTTTCCACCTCCGTTGCCATCCTCGACCGCTTGCCCGCCGATGAACGAGCCGCCTGGCTCAAACAACTGGAGCGGCGCAATTACAGTTACATGCTCAACGAGGGGTCGCCGGGCACGCCCATCCGCACCGACATGCCCGATGCACCCATTGCCATTGCCTCGATCAAGGACGCCATCGGCCACGATTACCCGATGACCTTTACCGACATCCCCGGGCCGAAAAAACATTTTCAAGTGCACTTGAACCTGGCCGATGGCAGCCCGCTGACCATCGACGTCCGCCCGGCGATGGTGCCGTTGTCGCCCTGGCTGCCCATCGTGTTGCTCGGGCAACTGGCGCTGATGCTGGCCTGCTCCTGGCTGGCGGTCAGAATTGCCATCCGCCCCCTCACCCGCCTCGCCGGTGCCGTCGAAACCCTGGACCCCAACGCCCATCCCGTGCTCCTGGACGAAAAAGGCCCGACCGAAGTCGCCCACGCTGCCAAGGCCTTCAACTCGATGCAGGCACGCATCGCGGCGTACCTGAAGGAACGCATGCAATTGCTCGCGGCGATCTCCCACGACCTGCAAACCCCGATCACCCGCATGAAACTGCGCGCCGAGTTCATGGACGACTCCAGCGAGAAAGACAAACTGTGGAACGACCTGGGCGAGATGGAACACCTGGTGCGCGAAGGAGTGGCCTACGCCCGCAGCATCCACGGCGCCACCGAAGAAAGCCGCCGCACCGACCTCGACTCGTTCCTCGACAGCCTGGTGTTCGACTACCAGGACATGGGCAAGGGCGTTCAGCTCACCGGCAAGAGTGCGGCCGTCATCGACACTCGTCCCCACGCCTTGCGCCGGGTGTTGGTCAACCTGACGGACAATGCATTGAAGTTTGCCGGTGCTGCCGAGTTGCGGGTGGAAAAACGGGCCGATGGCGACCTGTCGATCAAGATCCTCGATCGTGGCCCGGGGATTGCCGAGGAAGAACTCAAGCAAGTGATGGAACCGTTCTACCGCGTGGAAAACTCCCGCAACCGCAGCACCGGCGGCACCGGACTGGGGCTGGCGATTGCCCAGCAACTGGCGATAGCGATTGGTGGGTCGTTGACCTTGAGCAATCGTGAGGGTGGCGGGTTGTGTGCGGAGCTACGATTGCCAGTGCAGCCGTAAAAGAATCGTCGGCTGTCAGGCTCGCACAATTGGATTGAGTATACCTGTGAGTAATTGGTCGGCTGGCAGGCAGTCTTCGCGGGCAAGCCCGCTCCCACAGTTGGGCTGGGTACATTCGAAAGAAATTGGTCGGCTGACAGGCCGCCTTCGCGAGCAAGTCGGATCGCCGC
>NZ_AKJG01000070.1 GCF_000282455.1 Pseudomonas sp. GM74 | reverse complement strand
TTCAGCGGTACCAGCCGTAGCGGCGGCTGGAGCAGCCGGAGCGGCATCCAGAGGCTCACGCAGTTCACGAACGCGTTCTTCACGCTCGCCACGTGGCTTGCGATCTTCACGCGGAGCGCGCGGTGCACGTTCTTCACGCGGAGCGCGTGGTGCGCGTTCTTCGCGGGCTACTGCCGGCGTTTCTTCGCGGGTTTCGCGAGGCTCGCGCACTTCCCGTGGCTGACGCTCTTCACGCGGCTCGCGTGGTGCGCGTTCTTCACGCGGTGCACGCTCTTCGCGAGGCTTGCGCTCTTCATCGCGGCGACCGTTACGGTTGCGGCTCTGCTGGCGACCGTTGCGACGCTCTTCGTTGCGGGCCGGACGCTCGGTGGTCGCAGGTTTTTCAACCACAACCGGAGCTACAGGCTCTTCCTTGGTGGCGAACAGGCTCACCAGCGACTTCACCAGGCCTTTGAACAGGCTTGGCTCAGGCACTGCAACCGGAGCAGGAGCCGGAGCGGTCACTTCGGTCGGCACCGGAGCGTTGGCGCGGGCCGGAGCAGTCTTGACCGCGGCTTCCTGGCGAACCAGGGTGCGGGTCGCGGCAGCTGGCTGGACTTCTTCGACTTCTGCGGCGGCAGCTGCGATTTCGTAGCTGGACTGGTTGGTCGCGGCTTCCGGGCTGTCATCACGCAGGCGCTGCACTTCGAAGTGCGGCGTTTCGAGGTGATCGTTCGGCAGGATGACGATGCGGGCACGGGTACGCAGTTCGATCTTGGTGATCGAGTTGCGTTTTTCGTTGAGCAGGAACGCAGCCACCGGGATCGGCACTTGCGCACGAACTTCGGCGGTCCGGTCTTTCAGGGCTTCTTCTTCGATCAGGCGCAGGATCGCCAGGGACAGCGATTCAACGTCACGGATGATGCCGGTGCCGTTGCAACGCGGGCAGACGATGCCGCTGCTTTCGCCCAGGGATGGACGCAGGCGCTGACGGGACATTTCCAGCAGGCCGAAGCGCGAGATGCGACCGACTTGCACGCGAGCGCGGTCGGCTTCCAGGCATTCGCGGACTTTCTCTTCCACGGCACGCTGGTTCTTGGCAGGGGTCATGTCGATGAAGTCGATGACGATCAGGCCGCCGATGTCGCGCAGGCGCAACTGACGGGCGATTTCCTCGGCCGCTTCAAGGTTGGTTTGCAGTGCGGTTTCTTCGATGTCGCTGCCTTTGGTGGCGCGCGCCGAGTTGATGTCGATGGACACCAGGGCTTCGGTCGGATCGATAACGATGGAGCCGCCGGAAGGCAGTTCGACAACGCGCTGGAAGGCGGTTTCGATCTGGCTTTCGATCTGGAAACGGTTGAACAGCGGAACGCTGTCTTCGTACAGCTTGATCTTGCTGGCGTACTGCGGCATCACCTGGCGGATGAAGGTCAGGGCTTCGTCCTGGGCCTCGACGCTGTCGATCAGCACTTCGCCGATGTCCTGGCGCAGGTAGTCGCGGATCGCGCGGATGATCACGTTGCTTTCCTGGTAGATCAGGAACGGCGCGGAACGATCCAGCGAGGCTTCCTTGATGGCGGTCCAGAGTTGCAGCAGGTAGTCGAGGTCCCACTGCATTTCTTCGCTGCTGCGGCCCAGGCCGGCAGTGCGCACGATCAGGCCCATGTCGGCCGGGGCAACCAGGCCGTTCAGGGCTTCACGCAGTTCATTGCGCTCTTCGCCTTCGATGCGACGGGAGATACCGCCGGCACGCGGGTTGTTCGGCATCAGCACCAGGTAACGACCGGCCAGGCTGATGAAGGTGGTCAGGGCGGCGCCCTTGTTGCCACGTTCTTCTTTTTCGACCTGAACGATGACTTCCTGGCCTTCGCTCAGGACGTCCTTGATGTTGACGCGACCTTCCGGGGCTTTCTTGAAGTATTCGCGGGAGATTTCTTTGAGGGGCAGGAAGCCGTGGCGCTCAGAGCCGAAATCGACAAAGGCAGCCTCGAGGCTTGGTTCGATGCGAGTAATCCGGCCTTTATAGATGTTGGCCTTCTTCTGCTCGCGTGCACCGGATTCGATGTCCAGGTCGTAGAGGCGCTGGCCATCTACCAGTGCAACACGCAACTCTTCGGGTTGAGTTGCGTTAATCAGCATTCTTTTCATGTAGTACCGTCGGTTTCCGGGCTGCCGGAAACGGCGTTCGGCACACACGACTTCTCACGGTCGGTGTCAGGTGCGTCGGGAGTGGTTGGCCATTTCCCGTGTCCAGCGAAGTCCGGCCAATGTGGGCCTTCATCGCGACGTACGCGTCCTGCTTGCTGTGGCTACTTAAGCACTCAGTCAGGAGGAGGAATCAACCAGCGGCTGTGGACGAGATGAAGCGTCTTGAGAAAGCCTGTTGCTACACAGTCCGGCGGTTGTGCATCTCCACCCTACACGTATCCCTGATAATTCGGGTGCTGCCGCGCGCAGAATCCGCAGCGGGTTGGCATTTACCGTGAGCTCCGAAAGGGGAGGTCACGCATCATGGCTAATTTAGGCGTTGTTTCCGATGCCTTCGCTCGGGGTCATTCGCAGCTGACTGCACTTTGTGAACTGGCCGTGAATATGGCGCGCAAAACGAGTGGAAAACTCTGCTTTGTGGCGTGATTCAGGCCTCATGTCACCTGCGCTCGTTACACCTGCAAACTCCACCGTTACGTAGCGAAAGCCCCGTAGGACGGCCTCGCGTCCTGGTGAATTGCGTTGGTCAGGGCCGGTTTTTGACCGTTGGTCCGCTGTCCAGGCCGCTTTTGGCGACGTTCGCGACTATAGCAGCAATGATTAAGTGCTTCAATTCCATAAAAAATTGTTATCATCCGCGCCATGACGACGACTACCCCCCCGACTCCAGGCGTACAACTGCTTGAGGTCTCGCCGGAATATGCCGGCCAGCGCATTGATAATTTCCTTCTCGCCCGACTCAAAGGCGTGCCCAAGACCTTGATTTACCGCATTTTGCGCAAGGGCGAAGTGCGCGTGAACAAAGGTCGGATCAAGCCCGAGTACAAGCTGCAGGCGGGCGATATCGTGCGCGTGCCGCCGGTTCGCGTGCCTGAGCGTGACGAGCCGGTGCCATTGGCACAGGGGCTCCTGCAGCGACTCGAAGCCTCGATTGTCTACGAAGACAAGGCGCTCATCGTGATCAACAAGCCCCCAGGGATTGCGGTTCACGGCGGCAGTGGCTTGAACTACGGCGTTATCGAAGCCTTTCGTCAGTTGCGCCCTGACGCCAAGGAACTGGAACTGGTTCACCGTCTCGACCGTGACACTTCCGGCCTGCTGATGATCGCCAAGAAGCGCAGCATGCTGCGTCACTTGCACACGGCCTTGCGCGGCGATGGCGTCGATAAGCGTTATATGGCGCTGGTTCGTGGTAACTGGGCGTCCTCGATCAAGCAAGTCCGGGCGTCGCTCGGCAAGAGCAATCTGCGCTCCGGTGAGCGTATGGTCGAGGTCGACGAGGAGGAGGGCAAGGAGTCTGTGACCGTGTTCAAGGTCCTGCGGCGTTTTGGCGACTTTGCCACCTTGATCGAAGCCAAGCCGATCACCGGCCGCACTCACCAGATCCGCGTCCACACCTTGCACGCCGGGCACTGCATTGCCGGCGACACCAAGTACGGCGATGACGATTTCAGTAAGGAAATCCGTGATCTGGGTGGCAAGCGCCTGTTCCTGCACGCCTACATGCTGACCGTGCCACTCCCCGATGGCGGTGAACTGAAGCTGCAAGCGCCGGTCGATGAGATGTGGGCCAAAACCGTGGAGCGATTGAGTGCGCCCATCTGATTACAAACTGCTGATCTTCGATTGGGACGGCACCCTGGCCGACTCCATTGGCCGGATTGTCGAGGCGATGCATGTTGCCTCGCAGCGTTCCGGCTTTGAGCCGCGCGATGATCTGGCCGTTAAGGGCATCATCGGCTTGGGCTTGCCGGAAGCGATCCGCACCCTGTACCCCGAAATCGGCGACGCCGGGCTGATCGCGTTCCGCGAGCACTATGCTGAGCATTACATTGCGTCGGAGGCTGTGCCTTCGCCGCTGTTCGAGGGGGTGGTCGAATCGCTCGAGGCATTTCGTGCCGAGGGCTATCATCTGGCCGTGGCGACGGGCAAGGCTCGTCGCGGGCTGGATCGGGTGTTGAAGTCCCACGGCTGGGAAAATTACTTCGATATCACTCGTGCCGCCGACGAGACCGCCAGCAAGCCTCATCCGCTGATGCTCGAGCAGATTCTCGCCCATTGCGAGGTTCGCCCGGAACAGGCGTTGATGGTCGGTGATTCGTCCTTTGATTTGCAGATGGCGCGCAACGCCGGCATGGGGTCGGTGGCCGTCAGTTATGGCGCTCAATCGATCGATGCGTTGAAGTTGTATGAGCCGCGACTGGCCATCGACCGTTTTTCAGAATTGCATGCCTGGCTGAGTCAGCAGGCTTAACCGGTTGTTTTTGGGGTGGATGGCATGACCGACGAATGGAAGGCGCCCGCCACGGCGAGCGCAGAGAGCGGTGACGACAGAAGCTGGAAGCTGCTGGAAAAGACGCTGCTGGCCGGCATACAGGAGCAGCGCCGGTCCCGTCGCTGGGGGATATTCTTCAAATTTCTGATTTTTGTATATCTGTTCGGCGCAATTGCCCTGTTTTCGCCGCTGATGGATATGGAAAAGGCCGCGACCCTCAGTGCCAATTACACGGCGTTGATCGATGTGACAGGCATGATTGCCGACAAGGAGCCGGCCAGCGCGGACAATATCGTTGGCAGTCTGCGCGCGGCTTTCGAGGACAAGAAGGTCAAGGGTGTCATCCTGCGCATCAACAGCCCGGGCGGCAGTCCGGTGCAGTCGGGTTATGTCTATGACGAGATCCGTCGCCTGCGCGGCCTGCACCCGGACATCAAGCTCTATGCGGTCATTTCCGATCTGGGGGCTTCCGGCGCTTACTACATCGCCAGTGCGGCGGATCAGATCTACGCCGACAAGGCGAGCCTGGTCGGCTCCATTGGTGTGACGGCAGCCGGTTATGGTTTTGTCGGCACCATGGAGAAGCTGGGCGTCGAGCGGCGCACCTACACTTCTGGCGAGCACAAGTCGTTCCTTGATCCGTTCCAGCCACAGAAGCCGGAAGAAACCGCCTTCTGGCAGGGCGTGCTCGATACGACCCACAAGCAGTTCATCAACAGCGTCAAGCAGGGGCGCGGCGATCGCCTGAAGGACAAGGATCATCCGGAACTGTTCTCCGGTCTGGTCTGGTCTGGCGAGCAGGCGCTGCCGCTGGGGTTGATCGATGGGCTGGGTAATGCCAGTTCGGTCGCGCGGGATGTGATCGGCGAGAAAGAACTGGTGGACTTCACCGTTCAGGAGTCGCCGTTCGATCGCTTCTCGAAAAAGCTCGGTGCCAGCGTGGCTGAGCATTTGGCGATGTGGATGGGCTTTAACGGTCCGTCGTTGCGCTGATTTTCGGTGTGTAGAGAAACCGGCCCAAGTGGCCGGTTTTTTTCGTTTGAGCGCAGTCTCTGTAGCAGCTGGCGAAGCCTGCGTTCGGCTGCGTAGCAGTCGTAAATCCGGCTTGCACGACCTCTCTGACGTACCGCGAACCCTGATTTTACGACTGCTACGCAGCCGAACGCAGGCTTCGCCAGCTGCTACATGCTTGTCGTAATCAGGGTATTCGTACGCCTTCGGCGAGCAGCATGTCCACGAGGCGAATCAAGGGCAGGCCGATCAGGCTGGTGGCGTCCGGACCTTCGGTGCTGCGAAACAGGCTGACCCCCAGGCCTTCGGCCTTGAAGCTGCCTGCGCAGTCGTAGGGTTGCTCTGCGTGCAGGTAGCGTTCGATGCGGGGTGCGTCGAGTGTGCGCATGTGTACGGTGAACGGCACGCAATCGACCTGGCAGTGTCCGGTCTGGCTGTTGAGCAGGGCCAGGCCGGTCAGGAATGTCACACTGGCACCGCTGGCGGCCAGCAGTTGTTCGCGGGCTTTTTCGAACGTGTGGGGCTTGCCGATTATCCGGCCTCCCAGCACGGCAACCTGGTCGGAGCCGATTATCAGATGAGTGGTATGGCTGTCGGCCAGGGCGCGGGCTTTCTCTTCGGCGAGGCGTTTGACCAGCTCGATGGCGGATTCGCCCGGGCGATGGCTTTCGTCGATATCCGGCGAGCTGCAAGTGAATGGCAACTGCAGGCGGGTCAGCAATTCCCGGCGATAGGCCGAGCTGGAAGCGAGTAATAAAGGCAGCATGCGCAACTCCATAAGGCGTGCGCGAATTCTAGCGAGGCTTCCAAGTGACGGACAGGGCTGAATTTCCTTTGACATGGGCGGGTGCATCCCTATAATGCTGCGCCTATGTTGAATGACCCGATTCCACCTCACGTTGACCCGCGCAAATTGGCTGATCGTGGCACCACCCTTCAAGGTGAAATGCTGCTGGCCGATTTGGAGAGACTCTGCGACCCGCTTTCCGACAATGTCGGTACGGTGCAGGCTAAATTCGTTTTTGAACGAGATGAACGTAAATCTGTGGTCATCCACAGCTTTATCGACACTGAAGTCAAAATGGTTTGCCAGCGTTGTCTTGAGCTGGTCACCCTGCCGATCCATAGCGAATGCAGTTACGCTGTGGTGAAGGAGGGTGCGAATACCCAGTCGTTGCCGAAAGGTTATGACGTGCTGGAACTGGGCGAAGATCCTTTGGATCTGCAGTCACTGATCGAGGAGGAGCTTCTGCTCGCCTTGCCCATTGTGCCTGCTCATCATCCGGAAGAATGCCAGCAGCCGGCGGGTCTCGATGAGCCCGAACCGAGCGAGGACGAGGTAACGCGGTCCAACCCGTTCAGTGTATTGGCGCAGTTAAAGCGTGACCCAAACGTTTAGGAGTTAATCAATTATGGCTGTTCAGCAGAACAAAAAATCCCGCTCTGCCCGTGACATGCGCCGTTCGCACGACGCTCTCGAGGCTAGCACCCTGTCTGTAGAAAAAACCACCGGTGAAGTTCACCTGCGTCACCACGTATCGCCAGAAGGCGTATACCGTGGCCGTAAAGTGATCGACAAGGGCGCTGACGAGTAATCACTTGTCCGCTCAAGTCATCGCGATTGACGCAATGGGCGGGGACTTCGGTCCCCGCAGCATTGTCCAGGCCAGCCTTGCCTGCCTGTCTGCTACACCCTCGCTGCACCTGACCCTCGTCGGTCAACCTTCCCTTCTTGAAGAATTGATCGCTGGCCATCCGGCTGTGGATCGCGCGCGCCTGTCGATTACGCCGGCGTCCGAAGTCATCACCATGGACGAAAAGCCTGCCCAGGCCCTGCGCGGTAAACCCGACTCGTCGATGCGCGTGGCGCTTGAGTTGTTGCGTGACGGCAAGGTCCAGGCCTGTGTCAGTGCGGGCAATACCGGCGCGCTGATGGCGTTGTCGCGGTTCGTGCTCAAGACTCTGCCGGGCATTGACCGTCCGGCCATGGTGGCGGCGATTCCGACACAAAAGGGTTACTGCCAATTGCTCGATCTGGGCGCCAACGTTGATTGCAGTGCCGAGCATCTGTTGCAGTTTGCGGTCATGGGTTCGGTTGCGGCTGAAACCCTGGGCATAGCGCGTCCTCGGGTGGCGTTGCTGAACATCGGCACCGAAGACATCAAGGGCAATCAACAGGTCAAGCTGGCGGCGACTTTGTTGCAAGGCGCCCGTGGCATCAATTACATCGGCTTTATCGAGGGCGACGGTTTGTACCGTGGCGAGGCGGATGTGGTGGTGTGTGACGGTTTTGTCGGCAACATCCTGCTCAAATCCAGCGAGGGTCTGGCGACCATGATTGCCGGGCGCATCGAAGCGTTGTTCAGGAAGAGCGTGGCCTCTCGCGTGATCGGCGCGCTGGCGCTGCCCTTGATGAAGCGCCTGCAGGCCGATCTGGCGCCTGCCCGGCATAACGGCGCGAGCTTTCTCGGTTTGCAGGGTATTGTGGTGAAAAGCCACGGTTCTGCGGGGGTTCAGGGGTTTCAAAGTGCCATTGAGCGCGCCTTGATCGAGATTCAGGAGAATCTTCCCGAGCGCCTGCATGGTCGTCTGGAGGATTTGTTGCTTTAGGCGTTTTCGTCGGACAATGCTTAAATGTGACCGCTTGGTTCGATGGGCCATCCAACTGTCAGTTTCTTGCGTCTCCAAAGCGGGGCGCCAACTCTCCGACGACAAGATCATTAGGGGCTTGTTACATGTCTGCTTCCCTCGCATTCGTCTTTCCAGGACAGGGTTCGCAGTCCCTCGGCATGCTGGCCGAGCTGGGCGCGCAACATCCGGTTGTCCTTGAAACATTCAAAGAAGCTTCCGATGCACTGGGTTACGACCTGTGGGCACTGACCCAGCAAGGGCCGGAAGAGCAACTCAATCAAACCGATAAAACCCAGCCGGCCATTCTGACCGCCTCTATCGCCCTGTGGCGACTGTGGCTGGCCGAAGGTGGCGCGCGTCCGGCTTATGTTGCCGGGCACAGCCTGGGTGAATACAGCGCGCTGGTCGCGGCAGGCAGTCTGAGCCTGGGCGATGCGGTGAAGCTCGTCGAGCGTCGTGGCCAGTTGATGCAGGAAGCCGTTCCGGCCGGGCAGGGCGGCATGGCTGCCATCCTGGGTCTGGATGACGCCGACGTACTGGCAGCTTGTGCCGAAGCGGCGCAAGGCGAAGTGGTCAGCGCAGTCAATTTCAACTCGCCGGGCCAGGTGGTCATCGCCGGTGCCAAGGCTGCCGTCGAGCGCGCCATCGAAGGTTGCAAGGCGCGTGGTGCCAAGCGCGCCATGCCACTGCCGGTCAGCGTGCCGTCGCACTGTGAGCTGATGCGTCCGGCAGCCGAGCGTTTCGCTGAATCGATCGCGGCGATCGACTGGCAGGCGCCGCAGATTCCCGTGGTGCAGAACGTCAGTGCCCAGGTGCCGGCCGATCTGGAAACCCTCAAGCGCGATCTGCTCGAGCAACTGTACAAGCCAGTACGCTGGGTTGAATCCGTCCAGGCGCTGGCCGCCAAGGGCGCGACCAATCTGGTCGAGTGTGGCCCGGGCAAAGTGCTGGCCGGTCTGAACAAACGTTGCGCCGAAGGCGTGTCGACATCCAACCTCAATACCCCAGACGCTTTCGCTGCCGCCCGTGCAGCGTTGGCCTGAATCAGGAGAAGCTTGCATGAGTCTGCAAGGTAAAGTTGCACTGGTCACCGGTGCCAGCCGTGGCATCGGCCAGGCTATCGCCCTGGAGCTGGGTCGTCAGGGTGCCATCGTTGTGGGTACCGCGACCTCCGTGTCGGGTGCCGAGCGCATTGCCGCGACCCTGAAGGAAAACGGTATTCAGGGCACTGGCCTGGAACTCAATGTCACCAGCGACGAGTCCGTTGCGGCGGTCCTGGCGAGCATACAGGAGCAGTTCGGTGCGCCGGCAATTCTGGTCAATAATGCCGGTATCACCCGCGATAACCTGATGATGCGCATGAAAGACGACGAGTGGCACGACGTTGTCGATACCAATCTGAACAGTCTGTTCCGCCTGTCCAAGGGCGTTTTGCGCGGCATGACCAAAGCCCGTTGGGGCCGAATTATCAGTATTGGCTCGGTTGTGGGTGCCATGGGCAACGCAGGCCAAGTAAACTACGCTGCCGCCAAGGCCGGTCTGGAAGGTTTCAGCCGTGCACTGGCGCGAGAAGTCGGTTCGCGTTCGATTACGGTAAACTCGGTGGCCCCTGGGTTCATCGATACCGATATGACCCGTGAACTGCCCGAGGCACAGCGTGAAGCCTTGCAGACGCAGATTCCGCTGGGTCGTCTGGGGCAGGCTCAAGAGATCGCGTCCGTGGTCGCTTTTCTTGCGTCGGACGGTGCGGCTTACGTTACCGGAGCTACAATCCCGGTGAACGGCGGGATGTACATGTAATTCAAATGTGACGGATTGCTTCAAAAAAATGTCATACGAGCTGTCTAAAATCCGTTATAAAGCTGCAATCTATTTATAGGCAGAGGGTCACCGGGTTCGAGGAGTGAAGCTTTCAGTTGAAAAGCTGAAAAGCCTTTCTATACACTTACCCACTGGCCAGCTGCCTGAATTTGTCCATTAGGAGTGAAAACAAGGTATGAGCACCATCGAAGAGCGCGTCAAGAAAATCGTTGCTGAGCAACTGGGCGTTAAAGAAGAAGAAGTGGTCAACACTGCTTCCTTCGTTGAAGACCTGGGTGCCGACTCCCTTGACACCGTTGAGCTGGTGATGGCTCTGGAAGAGGAATTCGAGACCGAAATCCCTGACGAAGAAGCCGAGAAGATCACTACTGTACAAGCTGCAATCGACTACGTTACTAGCCACCAGGCGTAATAGTTTGTAATCGTTGCTCGCTGTCATGGAAAAACCGCACTGCCATCATGGCGTGCGGTTTTTTCTTTAGGCCTGATGCAAAGTCGTCATTTGAAAAAAGGAGAGTGCTGTGTCGCGTAGACGCGTCGTAGTCACCGGTATGGGTATGTTGTCGCCACTGGGCACGGATGTGCCGAGCAGCTGGCAGGGCATTCTGGCTGGCCGCAGTGGCATTGGTCTGATCGAACACGCCGACCTTTCTGCCTATTCCACCCGTTTTGGCGGCTCGGTAAAGGACTTCAATGTCGAGGAATACCTGTCGGTCAAGGAAGCCCGCAAGCTCGACCTGTTCATTCAATACGGTCTGGCCGCAGGTTTTCAGGCGGTACGCAATGCCGGTCTGGAAGTCACCGACGCCAACCGTGAGCGTATCGGCGTGGCCATGGGCTCGGGTATTGGCGGTCTGACCAATATCGAAGAAACCGCCCGTACGCTGCACGAGACCGGCCCACGACGGATCTCACCGTTCTTCGTGCCAGGCTCGATCATCAATATGATTTCCGGTTTCCTGTCCATCCACCTAGGTGCACAGGGACCTAACTACGCCATCGCCACGGCCTGTACCACTGGCACACACTGCATTGGCATGGCGGCCCGCAACATCATGTACGACGAAGCCGACGTGATGATTGCCGGCGGTGCCGAGATGGCGGCCTGCGGTCTGGGCATGGGCGGCTTCGGTGCCTCCCGTGCGCTGTCGACCCGCAACGACGAGCCGACCCGCGCCAGCCGTCCATGGGACAAGGGCCGCGATGGCTTTGTATTGTCCAACGGTGCCGGTGCGCTGGTGCTGGAAGAACTCGAACACGCCAAGGCGCGTGGCGCGACCATCTACGCCGAGCTGATCGGCTTCGGCACCAGTGGCGATGCCTACCACATGACCTCGCCGCCAGCCGATGGCGCAGGTGCAGCGCGCTGCATCACCAATGCGCTGCGCGATGCCAGAATCAATGGCGATCAGGTGCAGTACATCAACGCCCACGGCACTTCGACACCCGCAGGCGACCTGGCTGAAGTCAATGCGATCAAGTCGGTGTTCGGCGAGCACGCCTACAAGCTGGCCGTCAGTTCCACCAAGTCCATGACTGGCCACCTGCTGGGTGCGGCCGGCGCGGTCGAGGCGATCTTCAGCGTGCTGGCAATCAACAGTCAGGTAGCCCCGCCGACCATCAACCTCGATGAGCCGGACGAAGGCTGCGACCTCGATTTCGTGCCGCACACGGCGCGCAACATGGATATCGATGTGGTCGTTTCCAACTCCTTCGGTTTTGGCGGCACCAACGGCTCGCTGGTGTTCCGCCGGTTCGCAGGCTGATGGACAGCTGGGTCGACGGTCAGCCGGCTGACGCTTTGTCGCTGAAGGATCGCGGCCTGGCTTACGGCGATGGTCTGTTCGAGACCATCGCCGTGCGCAGCGGGCAGCCCGTGTTGCTGGACCGGCATCTGTCGCGTCTGGCGGACGGCTGTTCGCGCCTGGCGATAACCACCGGGCATGAGCTGATCCGTAGCGAACTGCTGGCCTACGCAGCGGCTCTGGGTGACGGGGTGCTCAAGCTCATTCTCACCCGTGGCGACGGCCTGCGCGGTTACGCCCCCGATCCTTCGGCTCAGGCCCGACGCATTCTGCAAGGCAATCCACCGGCGGCTTATCCTGCTGCGCACGGTGAGCAGGGTGTTCGTCTGTTTCCTTGCGTCACGCGATTGTCCAGACAGCCATTACTGGCCGGTCTCAAGCACCTCAATCGTCTTGAACAAGTCCTCGCCCGTGCCGAATGGCAGGACACCGAGCATGCCGAAGGCTTGATGCTCGATCAGGCCGGGCGCGTGATTGAAGGTGTGTTCAGCAACCTGTTCCTGGTGCGTGATGGCGTGCTCGTCACCGCTGACCTCAAGCGCTGCGGCGTGGAAGGCGTGATGCGTGCCGAAATATTGTTTCAAGCCAGGTCGCTGGGAATCCCCACGCAAATCACCGATATCCCCCTCGAACAGCTGCAATGGGCTGACGAAGTCTTTGTCTGCAACAGCGTGTATGGTATCTGGCCGGTGCGCGCCTATGCTGCTCTTCACTGGCCGGTTGGGCCGCTCACCCGTAAACTCCAAACCATTGCCCGTGTGCTACTGGATGCTTGATACGTGAGACGTAAACTCTTGCTGCTGCTGGAAACCGGAGTGGTTCTGGCAGGGCTGCTGATGGGTGCTTCAGCCTGGAAAATTCATTCGGCGCTGGTACAGCCGCTGAACATTGCCCAGGAACAATTGCTGGATGTGCCCAAGGGCACCACGCCGACCCGCACCTTCTACCGACTCGAAGCCAATGGCGTCATCAAGGACGCATTCTGGCTGCGGGTGTACTGGCGCTTCAACCTCGGCAAACAACCCCTGCATAGCGGTGAATACCGCATGAAACCGGGCATGACCGTCGAAGGCCTGATCGACCTGTGGAAACGCGGGGAAATGGTTCAGTACAGCCTGACCCTGGTCGAAGGCTGGAATTTCCGTCAGGTCCGTGCAGCGCTGGCCAAGGAAGAGAAGCTCGACCATAGCCTCGACGGTTTGAGCGACAGCCAGGTCATGGACAAGCTCGGCCACACCGGGATTTTTCCGGAAGGGCGCTTCTTCCCTGACACCTATCGTTACGTACGGGGCATGTCCGATGTCGAGCTGCTGAAATCCGCTTACGAGCGCCTCGACGAAGTGCTGGCCAAGGAGTGGGAGCAGCGCTCTTCCGATGTGCCGTACACTGAGCCCTACCAGGCGCTGATCATGGCTTCGCTGGTGGAAAAGGAAACCGGCGTACCGCAGGAGCGCGGGCAGATTGCCGGTGTGTTTGTGCGACGCATGGCGATTGGCATGCTGCTGCAGACTGACCCGACGGTGATCTACGGCCTCGGCGACCGCTACAGCGGCAAGCTGACCCGGGCTCACCTCAAGGAATCGACGCCCTATAACACCTACATGAATGCGGGCCTGCCGCCGACGCCGATTTCCATGGTCGGTCGCGAAGCCATCCATGCGGCGCTCAATCCGGTGGACGGCAACAGCCTTTACTTCGTGGCGCGTGGCGATGGCACTCACGTGTTCTCCGACGACCTGGATGCCCACAACAATGCCGTGAGGGAGTTCCAGCTCAAGCGTCGCACCGATTACCGTTCCAGCCCGGCACCCACTGCCACGCCAGAGACGGCGCAGACCCAGACTGAACAAAGCGGTACGCAGGACGCTCAGGCTTCGCAGGAGCAGGCGCCGATCCCGGCCGCTTCACCGAACACGGCTCCCGAGGCGCTGCCGCAGGTGCCGGCGCAAGATCCTGCGCCAGCCCCTGAAACGCCCGAACTCGATGCCAACGCACCGAAAAGCTCGCAATGACTCTGACTAAGGACTGCCTGTGACCGGCTTGTTTATTTCTCTGGAAGGCCCCGAAGGCGCCGGCAAGAGCACCAATCGCGAATACCTGGCCGAGCGCCTGCGCGCCGCCGGCATCGAGGTGGTGCTGACCCGCGAGCCGGGTGGCACGCCGCTGGCCGAGCGCATCCGTGAAGTGCTGCTGGCCCCGGTCGATGAAGTCATGAACCCGGATACCGAGTTGCTGCTGGTGTTCGCGGCGCGTGCCCAGCACCTGGCCGAGGTAATTCGCCCGGCGCTGGCCCGCGGCGCCGTGGTCTTGTGTGATCGTTTCACAGATTCGACATACGCCTACCAGGGTGGCGGTCGCGGCTTGTCGCTGGAGCGCATCGCGACCCTGGAAACCTTCGTCCAGGGAGATCTGCGCCCGGACCTGACGCTGATTTTCGATCTGCCTGTCGAGGTCGGCCTGGCCCGCGCCAGCGCTCGTGGTCGCCTGGATCGCTTCGAGCTCGAAGGCCGGACCTTTTTCGATGCCGTACGCAGTGCCTTCCTCAAGCGGGCCAAGGCGGATCCGGCGCGTTATGTGCTGGTCGACGCTGCCCAGCCGTTGGCACAGGTCCAGCAATCGCTGGATGCCTTGCTGCCACGCCTGCTGGAGCTGAACCGTGGCTGAGGCCTACCCGTGGCAGGAAACCCTCTGGCAGCAACTGGCCGGTCGCGCCCAGCATGCGCACGCCTACCTGCTGCATGGCCCCGCCGGGATCGGCAAGCGGGCACTGGCCGAGCGCTTGATGGCCAGCTTGCTGTGCCAGCGCCCGAACGCGCTGCAAGCCTGTGGCGAATGCAAATCCTGCCTGCTGCTCAAGGCTGGCAGCCACCCGGATAACTACATCCTGGAACCGGAAGAAGCCGACAAGGCGATCAAGGTCGACCAGGTTCGCGACCTGGTCGGTTTCGTGGTGCAGACCGCGCAGTTGGGCGGGCGCAAAGTGGTGCTGATCGAGCCGGCCGAGTCGATGAACATCAACGCTGCCAATGCCTTGCTCAAAAGTCTTGAAGAGCCGTCCGGCGATACCGTTCTGTTGCTGATCAGCCATCAGCCGAGCCGCTTGTTGCCAACCATCAAGAGTCGTTGCGTGCAGCAGGCCTGTCCGCTGCCGGGCGAGGCCATGAGCTTGAAGTGGCTGGCCCAGGCGTTACCGGAGTGTTCCGAAGACGAGCGCGTCGAACTGCTGACCCTGGCCGCCGGTTCGCCGCTGGCGGCGGTCAATCTCCAGGGCCAAGGCGTACGCGAACAGCGCGCGCAAGTGGTGGAAGGGGTGAAAAAACTCCTCAAGCAACAGCAGTCGCCGACGCAACTGGCCGAAGAATGGAAAAACATTCCGATGTTGCGCCTGTTCGACTGGTTCTGCGATTGGTCGAGCCTGATCCTGCGCTATCAGTTGACCCAGGATGAAGCCGGGCTCGGCCTTGCCGACATGCGCAAGGTCGTGCAATACCTGGCGCAGAAAAGCGCCCAGGGCAAAGTCCTCGACATCCAGGACTGGATCCTCGCCCAGCGACAGAAAGTCCTGAGCAAGGCCAACCTCAATCCGGCCTTGCTGCTGGAGGCATTGCTGGTGCAATGGGCGTCGTTGCCTGCCCAACGATGACTGTCTGCGCCTAAACTCTGAGTATCGGTACATCCGACCGTCCCACCCATTCGATACAAGTTGCAGCCCTTTATGCTCGTAGATTCCCATTGTCACCTTGATCGCCTCGACCTGGCCGCCCACGACGGCTCCCTGGATGCTGCCCTGGATGCGGCCCGGCAGCGCGGGGTAGGGCACTTTCTGTGTATTGGTGTCAGCGCGGACAACGCGGCCGACGTCAAGGCCCTGGCCGAACGTTATGACGACGTCGACTGCTCGGTGGGCGTGCACCCTCTGGATGTGCAACCGGGTGTCGCGCCGGCGCTGGACTGGCTGTTGCACGAACTCAATCACCCGCGCGTGGTGGCGATTGGCGAAACAGGCCTGGACTATCACTACGAGCCGGAAGCGGCAGAGTTGCAGCAGGAGTCCTTCCGTCTGCACCTGCAGGCGGCGCAACAGACCGGCAAACCGGTGATCATCCATACCCGTGGCGCCCGCGCCGATACCCTGGACTTGCTGCGTGAAGCGGCGCTGCCCCAGGCGGGCGTATTGCATTGCTTTACCGAAGACTGGGAGATGGCGAAGGTCGCGCTGGACATGGGCTATTACATTTCCCTGTCCGGGATTGTCACTTTCCGCAATGCCGACGCGTTGCGCGATGTGGCCAGCAAGGTGCCCGCCGACCGGTTGCTGGTGGAAACCGACTCGCCGTACCTGGCGCCGATTCCCTATCGCGGCAAGCCAAACCTGCCGCAGTACGTGCGTGAGGTTGCGGAATTTCTGGCAATGTTGCGTGGTGAGCCCTACGAGCGGTTTGCCGAACAAACCACGGCGAATTTCAAGCGACTGTTCCCGCAGGCGCACGTGAAAGGTTAAATCGCAGGCAAAAAAAACCCGGGTTCTGGGGGGTGAATCCGGGTTAAGACCATTAGGAGTAAAACAATGGCACGCGGTCCGTTGGTACCAATATCGGCGTGACACTTGGGGGAGATGCCCCGCCGACAGTTCAAGTATTGATCAGGATTGCGCCTCGTCCAGTTTAGCGGCACGGGTTTTTAAACAAATTTGGAATACGTGCGCTTCGGAAGAGTTCTCATCACCCTGTAAACGTACGCGGAATGACCAGAAAGCGCAGATATGGTCGGATGATCCGTGCATTTTTGCGTAAGTTAGGCATAATACGCGGCTTCGAATTTTGACCCCGACAGACCTTTTCTTATGCATAAAGAACCTCGTAAGGTCCGTGAATTCCGTCGCCGCGAGCAGGAAATTCTCGATACCGCGCTCAAGCTGTTCCTCGAACAAGGTGAAGACAGTGTCACCGTCGAGATGATTGCTGATGCCGTCGGTATCGGTAAAGGCACGATCTACAAGCACTTCAAGTCCAAGGCCGAGATCTATCTGCGCCTGATGCTCGACTACGAGCGCGATTTGAACGAGCTGTTGCACTCCGCCGACGTCGACAAGGACAAGGAAGCCCTGTCCCGCGCCTATTTCGAATTCCGCATGCGCGATCCACAACGCTATCGTCTGTTCGATCGGCTCGAAGAGAAAGTGGTCAAGGGCAATCAGGTGCCGGAGATGATCGAGGAGCTGCACAAGATCCGTGCCTCGAACTTTGAACGCCTGACCTTGCTGATCAAGGGCCGGATCAGCGAAGGCAAGCTGGAAGACGTGCCACCTTACTTCCATTACTGCGCGTCCTGGGCGCTGGTGCACGGTGCCGTCGCGCTGTATCACTCGCCGTTCTGGAGCAATGTGCTGGAAGATCAGGAAGGTTTCTTCCAGTTCCTGATGGACATCGGCGTGCGCATGGGCAACAAGCGCAAGCGTGACACCGACACTTCCGGCAGCTGAGCCATTCAGTTGCCTTATTGCGCCATGATTTCGCTACTTGGCGCAGTACCGCAGGAATATACTCAGGTAGAGGACTTGCTAAAACTTGATTTCTGAGTCAAGTTTTAGCGGCCCGATATTCTTCCGCCGGAGTGACCATGATCGTTGACCGTCAAGGCAGGCGTTTTCGCAACTTGCGAATCAGTCTGACCTCAGCCTGCAATTACGCCTGTACCTACTGCGTGCCCAACGGCAAGCGGCTGGTGGCTGCGCAGGATGAATTGTCGGCCGAAGCCATGGCGCGCGGCGTGGCTTATCTGATTGAAGCGGCGGGCATCGAGCGTCTGCGCATTACCGGCGGCGAGCCGCTGGTCAGCCCGAAACTCGAAGCGTTCATGACAGCGGTCGGTCAGATGGGCCTGGAAGACATCAGCCTGACCACCAATGGCCAGTTACTGGCGAAGAAACTGCCGCTGCTGGTGAACGCCGGCATTCGGCGCCTCAACGTTTCCCTCGATACCCTCGATGCGAGTGCGTTCCGCAGCATTGCCCGGGGCGGCGACCTGGCCACTGTGCTCAACGGCATGAGCGAGGCCAGTGCGGCCGGCATGAAGATCAAGGTCAACATGGTGCCGCTGCGCGGGCAGAACCTTGACCAAGTGATGCCGCTGCTCGACTACTGCCTGGAGCGCGGTTATGAACTGCGCTTCATCGAGCTGATGCGCATGGGCCACCTGGCCAACGACTCCAATGCCTTTCTGCAACAGTTCGTCAGCCTCCAGCAATTGCTGAGCCTGATCGGCGAGCGCTACGAATATCTGCAGGCCGATGCACCCGTCGATGCGACAGCGGTGCGCTATGAAATTCCGGGGCAAGGCCATTTTGGCGTGATCGCCAACGAAAGTGTGCCGTTCTGCCGTACCTGCTCGCGCCTTCGTTTGTCTTCTACCGGGTGGCTGCATGGCTGCCTGTCGTCGAGCAATCGCCATTACATCGGCGACCTGCTGGACAAGCCGCGCCACCAGGCGCTGCCGGCCTTGCAGCGGCTGCTGGTGAAAGCCTTGGGGGACAAGCAGGAAGTGGCGTTCTCTGGTGGGGCGACTGTCATGAAGATCATCGGCGGCTGATCGGGCCTCATCGCGGGCAAGCCACACTCCCACAAGGTTTTGCGTAAACCCTGTGGGAGCGTTGCTTGCCCGCGATTGCGTTTGATCAGGCAACGCGCAACTTGAGCTGGCGCGGAAGCTGCATCCTACGGCCATTCGCCGGTTTTCCGACACCGGCCCCTGGAGGATAGGATGCGTAGCCTGGTTTTGCTGCTGGCCGTTTTGGCACTTGGTGGCTGCATGAACGTCAGCGATTTGGCCGAAGGGACTCGTTACCATATGAGCGATGCGGGGTTGCTCGACCACAGTGACAGCCGGCGCGTAAACAACCTGCGCATTCAGCCGGACTCGTTCGTCTATATCGCCCAAGGTGCTTTCATGCCCCCAGGCAGCGACGTTTACCCGCGGCCGAACGTGATTGCCGAAGTCGCGTTCGATGGCTTCGTCGAATACTTCCCGATGGTCCGCCGTGCCCGTTCACCGGAAGGCCTCGACCAGGCCATGGGCGAGGCCCGTGCCGCCGGTGCGCACTATCTGCTCTACACCCGGTTTGCCAAGTCCGACGACCGTATCGGCAACTCGGACGAGTGGCTGGATCAGGAAGCCCTGGATCGTCTCGGCATCGACAGCGGTATGATTCAGATCATGTTGATCGAGACCAGCACCCAGTATTTGATTGATACTGCAACCATCAAGAGTCGTGGCGGTTTACTGACGTTCCACGATAAAAAACCCGAAGACCTGATGGGCCCGCCGCTGGAGCAATATGCGCGCGGCCTGTTGGGGCTCAGCGACCAGTAACTTCAAGGAGAACGCCATGAGTGGCCCGCAAAAAGCCAACGACTTGCTGGGGCAGATCCCCAAGACCAAAGGCTTGCCGCCGGTGCACCTGTGGAACCCCGATTTCTGCGGCGACATCGACATGCGCATCGCCCGGGACGGCACCTGGTATTACCTGGGTACGCCGATCGGGCGCAAGCCGATGGTCAAACTGTTCTCCACCATCATTCGCCGCGACGGCGATGATTATTTCCTGATTACCCCGGTGGAAAAGGTCGGCATCAAGGTCGACGATGCGCCGTTCGTGGCGATTGCGGTGGACGTGGAGGGCGAGGGTGAGGCGCAGGTGTTGCGCTTTACCACCAACGTCGATGAAACCACCGAGGCCGGCGCCGATCATCCGATGCGCGTGGTCATCGACCCGGTAACGCAAGAGCCAGCCCCTTACGTGCATGTGCGCAGCAATCTTGAGGCGTTGATCCATCGCAACGTGTTCTATCAGTTGGTGGAGCTGGCGGTGAGTCGCGAGATCGATGGCCAGCGCTGGCTCGGTGTATGGAGTGGCGGCGAGTTTTTCCCCATCGGTCTCGAACCCTGACGCAAAACCCTGTGGGAGCGGGCTTGCTCGCGAAGGCGCTGGGTCAGCCGACATCTTTGTCGGATGTGATTCCGTCTTCGCGAGCAAGCCCGCTCCCACATTAGATTTCTGATTTCTTCAAAAAATCAAATTGACATCCAATCGTATGATGATTAGCGTGGGCCTCCATTGCGAACGGCTTTGAGGTGTCCATGTCCAGCAGCTTTCATGCATCGACGGTTGACTGGCTGGGCTGCTGGCTCGCC
>NZ_AKJG01000069.1 GCF_000282455.1 Pseudomonas sp. GM74 | reverse complement strand
GTCACCAGCGAGGTTTCGCCGACGTTCAGGGCATTGTCGGCGACCACGATGGTGGCGGTCGGCAACACGGTGTCGATGGTGAAATTGGCGGAGTTGGTGGTGCCGCTGCCGGTGTTGCCGGCCAGATCGGTGACGCCGCTGTTGTCCAGGATGATCAGGTTGGTCGTGTCGTTGATCGCAACGTTCGGCGTGAAGGTCGCGGTCCAGGTAATGCCGCCGTCGCTGCTGCTCACCGCGCTCAACGTGCCGTTGGGAACGGACAGGTCGGCGTTGTCGAAACCGCTCACCGCCTCGGAGAAGGTGATGGTTACCAACGAGGTTTCACCGGCACTCAGCGTCGGGTCGGCCAGCACAATCGTGGCGGTCGGGCGGACCATGTCGATGGCATAGTTGTTGGAGTCGGTAGTGCCGCTGCCGGCGTTGCCCGACAGGTCGCTGACCCCGGTATTGTCCAGGGTGATCAGGTTGGTCGTGTCGTTGATGCTCGCCGAAGGCGTGAAGGTTGCAGTCCAGGTAATGCCGCCGTCGCTGCTGCTCACCGAGGTCAACGTGCCGTTGGCAATGGTCAGGTCGGCGTTGGTGAAACCGCTGACCGCCTCACTGAAGGTGATCGTCACCAATGAGGTTTCGCCGATGCTCAACGCCGTGTCCGTCACCACGATGGTCGCCGTCGGGCGCACGGTGTCGATGGCGTA
Organism: Pseudomonas sp. GM74; assembly: GCF_000282455.1. Taxonomy (GTDB): domain Bacteria; phylum Pseudomonadota; class Gammaproteobacteria; order Pseudomonadales; family Pseudomonadaceae; genus Aquipseudomonas. The sequence continues at coordinate 914 of NZ_AKJG01000069.1, read as the reverse complement.
GTTGTTGGAATCGGTGGTGCCGCTGCCGGCATTGCCCGAGGCGTTTTGCACACCGCTGTTGTCCAGGGTGATGACGTTGCTGGTGTCGGTGATGGCGCTGGTCGGGGTGAAGGTCGCGGTCCAGGTGATGCCGCCGTCGCTGCTGCTGACGGAGGTCAAGGTGCCGTTGGCGATGGTCAGGTCGGAATTGGAAAAACCGCTGACGGCTTCGCTGAAAGTGATGGTCACCAACGACGTTTCACCGATTTTCAACGCATTGTCGGCCACCACGATGGTCGCCGTCGGCAGCACCGTATCGATGGTGTAGTTACCGGAACTCGTGGTGCCGCTGCCGGTGTTGCCGGCTATGTCGGTCACGCCGGTATTGGCCAGGGTGATGATATTGCTGGCGTCACTTATGCCTGCTGTCGGGGTAAACGTCGCGGTCCAGGTAATCCCGCCGTCGCTGCTGCTGACTGCGCTGAGCGTGCCGTTGGCGATGCTCAAGTCACTGTTGTCAAAACCGGTCACCGCCTCGCTGAAGGTGATCGTCACCAGTGAAGTTTCGCCGGCACTCAGGGTCGCGTCCGCCAGAACGATAGTGGCCGTCGGGCGCTGGCTGTCGATGGCGTAGTTGTTGGAGTCGGTGGTGCCGCTGCCGGTGTTACCCGCTGCATCCTGCACACCGCTGTTGTCCAGTGTGACCAGGTTGGTTGCATCAGTGATGCCCGCCGTCGGCGTCAGGGTCGCGGTATAAGTGATGTTATCGCTGGTGCTGAGATTGCTCAGAGTACCGTTGCTCACCGTCAGATCGGCCGTGGTAAAGCCAGCCACTGCCTCGGAGAAGGTGATGGTCACCACCGATGTCTGACCCACCGCCAGTGCCGAGTCAGTCACCACGATGGTCGCCGTTGGACGCACGGTGTCGATGGCGT
>NZ_AKJG01000068.1 GCF_000282455.1 Pseudomonas sp. GM74 | reverse complement strand
CATTGGCCGACGCCAGCGACTCGCAGGCGTGCACCAGCAAGGTTTCAGTATTGAGTTCGGGATTGACGATGAACATCGTGCTGGGTTTGTGATGGGTGGCCATGATGTGGGGGCCTGGGTTGAGGGCGCGCTCGGCGGCTTCGTGGAGCTTGCTTGAATCGAGGCTTTCGTACGGGGATGCCGGATCGGTATCCGGCGGGTTGGGTGTGACTTTGAACATAGTGAAACTCCTAGTTAGAAAGAGGAGCCTTCACCTCGCTACCAAACGAGGGGGTGGCGACCATACGCGGGTTGGTAGACCGGTTACTAGGACCCGGCGCTCCCGAAGGAGCCCTGCGCATGGCCACCATAAATCAGACGCCTGAAAAGGCCTGTCGACGGCAAAACCAATACGCCTAGTTACCGGGCTACCAAACCCGATCACTGTTTTTCAGTGACCGGCAAACGATAAGACCCGCCCCCAAGGCGCACAAGCCGGCGGATTCTGGCGTACCTGTAGGCAATGACGCAAGCCGTTGTAGCTTGCGGGAAGTAACGCTGACAGCGCTTAAACACCACGCTCCAGCATAGGGTTTACACGCCCTACAGGCGTTGAAAATATCAGGGAAATGCAGGAAACATCCGACGCCATTTTAAGGTTGGTCATCGGAAGTTCGAAGGTTAACTTTGCAGCCCCAGGCAAGTACATGCGATGGCGAAGGAGATCAAATCGGTGCGTCTAAACCAGCAGAAAAATACAGTCCGATATGCGCGGACCTTGAAACACGCCATTAACGTGTTTGGCAATCAGCAATTGGCTAAGGACTGGCTAAAGAGACCTTGCAAGTATCTGGAAGGCAACATCCCGCTGGAACTGATCAGCAACTCGCCTGGATACCAGAAGGTTGAAAATTATCTGACCCGGATTGAACTCGGGGTTTATCAATGATCGTTACGTCATACGTCTACTGAAAAACTTGTAGCTTGTAGCTTGTAGCTTGTAGCTTGTAGCTTGTAGCTTGTAGCTTGTAGCTTGTAGCTTGCCGCTGCTCCTATCCCCCAAGGGATATATACACCGCAAAACCCCCATTGCTAGTTTGGCCCCCGACGCACTGATTCATCACTGCAAGGGAGCCCGCCTCGTGAACAACACCCCGCCAAGCGATATCGAATTCTGCAATGTGGTCAAACGCTATGGTGAGGTGCAGGCCGTCAGCGGTCTGGATTTCGCGGTGCGCCGTGGCTCGTTTCATTCCTTTCTCGGTGGTTCGGGCTGTGGCAAGACCACCACCCTGCGCATGATCGCCGGCTTCGAGCAGCCCACCAGCGGCGAGGTCCGTCTGGCCGGTAAAAGCGTGGCCGGGGTGCCGGCGTTCGAGCGGCCGGTGAACATGGTGTTCCAGCATTACGCGCTGTTCCCGCACCTGACCGTGGCGCAGAACATTGCCTACGGCCTGCGTTATCGCAATCCGCGCCCGGACAAAAAGCAGCAAATGCGCATGGCCGATGAGGCGCTGGAGATGGTACGCCTGAGCGGCTTCGGCCAGCGCAAGCCGAGTGAACTGTCCGGCGGTCAGCAACAGCGTGTCGCCCTCGCCCGCGCCTTGGTCAACAAGCCGACGGTGTTGCTGCTCGACGAGCCGCTGGCGGCGCTGGACCGCAAGCTGCGCAAGGAGATGCAGTCGGAACTGCTGCGCCTGCAACGCGAGGTCGGCATCACCTTCGTGCTGGTCACCCACGACCAGGAAGAAGCCCTGTCGATGAGCGACAGCATCAGCGTGATGCACAACGGATCGATCATCCAGACCGCCACTCCGGAACAACTCTACGAAGCCCCGGCCAGTCGCTACGTGGCTGACTTTATCGGCGAGTCCAACCTGTTCGACGGCACCGTGCGCCAGCTCAACGGCAACTCGGTGGTGCTGCGTACCGAGCAGGGCCTGGAGCTGACCAGCCCACTGACGCCCACCGGCAAAGGCCTGAGCGCCAATGCAGCCGGCTGCATCGCCGTGCGCCCGGAGTTGATCAGCATCGCCAGCGCCAACGCCGAGATGGCCCGGGAGGTGAAGCTGCAAGGCTGTGTCGAAGACCGCATCTACCTGGGTAACTCAACCGAATACCGCGTGCGCACCCAGGCCTTCGGCGTGGTCTGCGTGCGGGTGCCGCGCCAGCAGGACCACGGTGCCAATACATTCGAACACGGCGCGCCAGTGCGCGTCGGCTGGGATCACGCCAATGGGTTGGCCATGGCGTTGTAAATCATCGATTCGTTTCATCAACCGGATGTGGAGCGTGCTATGGACCAGAAGACTTTTATAAAAACCCTGCGCAGCTGGCAGAACGGCTCGATCAGCCGCCGCGAGTTCCTTGGCCGCACGGGCCTGGGGATCGCCGCCGCCGTGGTCGCCACCAACATGCCCGGCCTGCTGACTTCCACCGCCGAGGCCGCCGAGCAAGGCAAACTGGGTGATCGCCTGGCGCTGGCGACCTGGCCGAACTACCACAGCCAGGAAAACCTCGACGCCTTCGGCAAGACCACCGGCGCCCGGGTGTCGATGAGTGTTTTCGGCTCCAACGAAGAAATGCTCGCCAAATTGCAGGCCGGCGGCAGCGGCTGGGACGTATTGGTGCCAACCAACTACACCATCAGCACCTACGTCGGGCTGGGGCTGATCGAGCCCCTGGACTTGTCGCGCATTCCCAACTTCGACGCCTCGGCGTTCCAGCAGAAGTTCATGGCCCAGGGCACGGTGGACGGCAAGGTCTACGCAGTGCCGAAAAACTGGGGCACCACCGGCATGCTCTACGACGCCGGCAAGCTGAAAAACGGCCCCGGCAGCTGGAAGGAATTCTGGGCCGCCGCCCAAGGCCCCGCCAGTGGCCGGACGATCGTCCACGACTACCAGTTGACCGCCATCGGCAATGCCCTCAAAAGCTTCGGCTACAGCTTCAATTCCCTGGACCCGAAAGAACTGGCCGACGCGGAAAAACTGCTGATCGAGGTCAAGCCGCACCTGTTCGCGATCAACTCCGACATCCAGCCGTCGATGCGCAGCGGCGATGCCTGGCTGGCGATGTCCTGGACCGGCGACGCCTCGCAACTGCACCGCGACAACGCGCAAATGCAGTTCGAACTGGGCAAGGAAGGTGGTGAGCTGTGGAGCGACTTCTTCGCGATTCCCAAAAGCTCGGAGCACAAGGATGCCGCCTACGCCTTCATCAACTACTTGCTCGACCCGCAGCACAACAAGCTCGAAGTGCTGAGCCACGGCTACCCGAGCGGCGACAAGCGTGTCGACGCACTGCTGCCGGTGGTGATGCTCGACGATCCGATCATGTACCCGGCCGCCGAGGCCCTGAGCCCGCTGGAGTTCGGTGCCGCCGCGACGCTGACCAGCCCGGCCCGCGCCGAACTGATGGCGCGTTTCAAGTCCGCCTGATCGCCTGACCATGGCCAATGAGGAGTCATCCATGAATGCCGCCGCCCACCCGCAAACGGTGCAGCCGGGCCATGCCCTGTCGGTCGAGGTTCGCCAACGGCGCAGCCTCGGCCGGCGCATCACCCTGCTGATGCTCTTGCCTTCGACCCTGTGGTTCTTGCTGCTGTTGTTGATGCCGCTGGTGATCATCCTGGTCTTCAGTTTCGGCGAGCGCAGCGCCGTGGGCGGTTACGCCGGTGGCTTCACCCTGGCCAACTACCTGAACCTCGGTTCTCGCGGCGCGGCGCTCAGCAACACGCTGATGCTCGCGCCGCTGGGCACTTTGGTGTGCCTGGTGGCGGCCTATCCGCTGGCGTACTTCCTCGCGGTCAAGGTCAGCCGGAACCGCTCGCTGTTGCTGACCCTGGTGATCGTGCCGTTCTGGACCAGTTTCCTGATCCGCACCTACGCGTGGATTTTCATCCTCAGCGGCAAGGGCATTCCGGCGCTGCTGGCCAGCCTGGGTCTTGAGGATGTGCGGCTGATCAACACGCCGTGGGCGGTGCTGATCGGCATCGTCTACGGCTACCTGCCGCTGATGGTGTTCCCGATCTACGTCAGCCTGGAAAAACTCGACAAACGCCTGCTCGAAGCCTCGGCGGACCTGGGCGCCAGTGCCTTCGAAAGCTTTCGCCGGATCACCCTGCCGCTGTCCGCGCCGGGGATCATCACCGGGGTGATGCTGGTGTTCATCCTGCTGATGGGCGAGTTCCTGATCCCGGCCATTCTCGGCGGCGGCAAGGTGTTCTTTGTCGGCAACGCGCTGGTCGACCTGTTCCTGCAATCGCGCAACTGGCCGTTCGGCAGTGCGCTGGCCATGACGTTGGTGGCGATGATGCTGCTGATCATCGGCGTGTACTTGAAACTGGTGGCGCGCTATGGCGGCCGCCCTGCCGACGGAGGCCTGTGACATGTGGCTGCGCAGCTATTCGACCTCGCTGTACCTGTTCCTCTACGCGCCGATTGCCTTGATCGTACTGTTCAGCTTCAACGCCGGGCGCAGTGGTCTGGCCTTCCAGTGCTGCTCGGTGCAATGGTTCGGCACCGCGTTCGGCAACCCGTTCATCATGGAGGCCCTGGGCAACAGCGCGCTGATCGCGTTCAGTTCGGCGGTGATTGCCACGCTGTTCGGCACCCTCGCAGTGTTCGGCCTGCAACGTACCGGGCCCAAGGTGCGAATGCTGTTCGATGCGCTGACCTATTGCGCAATCATCGTGCCCGGCATCGTCATCGGCATCTCGACGCTGATTGCCTTCATCAGCCTGTTCGACCTGATCAACCCGCTGCTGGCGAACTGGCTGCCGACGGTGCCGAAGTTGAACATGGGTTTCTTTACGGTGATCGCCGCGCATTCGCTGTTCACCATGGCCCTGGTGATGGTGATCGTGCGCAGCCGCGTCGACTCCCTGGACAACGCCTTGCTGGAAGCCTCGGCGGACCTGTACGCGCCACCGATGGACACCTTCTGGCGGGTGACCCTGCCGCAGATCAGCCCGGCGATCATGGCCGGGTTCCTGCTGGCGTTCACCTTCAGCTTCGACGATTTCATCATCGCCTTCTTCGTCGCCGGGTCAGAAACGACGCTGCCGATCTACATCTTTTCTTCCATTCGTCGCGGCGTGACGCCGGAGATCAACGCGATTTCCACGGTGATCATCTGCGTGTCGCTGGCCCTGCTGTTCACTTCCCGCCATCTGCAAAACCGCCGCACCGGCGTCCAGGAGTCGCACCATGCGTGATCAGCTCTACATCAACGGCGAATGGGTCAGTCCGGACCTGGGCGGCTATCTGGACGTGATCGACCCGGCCACCGAACAGGTCTTCCACCGGGTCGCGGCCGGCACCGAAGAAGACGTCGACCATGCCGTGCGTGCAGCCCGGCGGGCCTTCGACAACGGTTGGGGTCAGACCAGCGGAGCTGAACGTGCGCAGTGGCTGGAGGCATTGGCTGCCGAGCTTGAAAATGGCCAGCAAGCGCTGGCGGAACTGGAAGTACGCGACAACGGCAAACCGCTGCCCGAAGCACAGTGGGACATCGGCGATGCCATTGCCTGCTTCCGTTACTACGCCGGTCTGGCCCGCGATCTGGACCGGCAACAGGACCAGCCGCTGGCCTTGCCGGACGAGCGTTTCCGCTGCCGCATCCGCCACGAGCCGATTGGCGTGGCCGGACAGATCATTCCCTGGAACTACCCGCTGCTGATGGCCGCGTGGAAGGTGGCGCCAGCCTTGGCCGCCGGAGCCACGGTGGTGTTGAAACCGTCCGAGCTGACGCCGCTGACCGCCCTGGAACTGGCCGCCGCCGCCGATCGTATCGGCCTGCCAGCCGGGGTGTTGAACCTGGTCACCGGCCTCGGCGCCGACGCCGGCAGCCCACTCACCGAGCATCCGGGCGTAGACAAACTGGCCTTCACCGGCAGCGTGCCCACCGGGGCGAAAATCATGTCGGCGGCAGCGCGGGACATCAAGAACATCAGCCTGGAACTGGGTGGCAAGTCGGCCTTCATCGTGTTCGATGACGCCGATGTCGACGCCGCCGTGGAGTGGATTCTGTTCGGGATCTTCTGGAACCAGGGCCAGGTGTGCAGCGCCACGTCACGCCTGCTGGTGCAGGAAAGCATCGCCCCGCGCCTGATCGAACGTCTGGTGGAGGAAACCCGCAAGATCAGCATTGGCCCGGGCATGCAGCCCGGTGTACTGATCGGGCCGCTGGTCAGCCAGGGCCAGTACGACAAGGTACTCGGTTTCATCGACCAGGGCTTGGCCAGTGGCGCCCGTTTGCTCACCGGCGGACGGCGACCGGCGCACTTGCGCGAAGGTTACTTCGTCGAGCCGGCGATTTTCGACGAGCCAGGCCACAGCAGCATTCTATGGCGCGAAGAAGTGTTCGGCCCGGTGCTGTGCATCAAGCGTTTCAAGACCGAAGAACAAGCGGTGCAAATGGCCAACGCCAGCCGCTTCGGCCTGGCCGCCGCCGTGATGAGCGCTGATTTGCAACGCACCGCCCGGGTCTCCAACCAGCTACGCGCCGGGATCGTCTGGGTCAACTGCTCGCAACCGACCTTCGTCGAAGCACCCTGGGGCGGGATGAAACACAGCGGCATCGGCCGGGAACTGGGGCAATGGGGGTTGCACAATTATCTTGAGGTCAAGCAGGTGACCGAGTACGTCAGCGACCAGCCGTGGGGGTGGTATTTGAAGTAAACCAGTCAACTGTGGGAGCGGGCTTGCTCGCGAAGGCGGTGGTTCAGCCAATATCTCTATTGGATTTGCCGGACTCTTCGCGGGCAAGCCCGCTCCCACAGGGATTTTGGCCAGCCGTGGGATTGGCGTTCACTGAAGATCAAAACTGTGGGAGCGGGCTTGCCCGCGAAGGCGGTAGTTCAGTCAATATCTCTATTGGATTTGCCGGACTCTTCGCGGGCAAGCCCGCTCCCACAGGGATTGTGGCCGGTCGCAAGGTTGGTATTCACTGAAGATCAAACTGTGGGAGCAGGCTTGTGACAACGGGTTAACAACAGGTAATTTGAACGGCCAGCCCTCCAAGACACGCCGGAGTTGATCCATGCGCATCGCCTTGCTGTCCGACATGCACCTGTCCGTCAACGCGGTCCCTTTTCCCGCCGTGGAGGCCGATATTGTCGTGCTCGCCGGGGACATCGCACGCCCCGCCAAGGCCATCGAGTGGGCCAGTGCGTGCCCGGTTCCGCTGCTGTACGTGGCGGGTAATCACGAGTTCTATGGCAGTGACCTGGTCTCCACCTACGAACAGTTGAACAGCCTGGCGCAAGGCACGCAGATCCACGTTCTGGAACGTTCGGAGTACGTCCACGACGGCGTGCGTTTTCTCGGTTGCACCTTGTGGTCAGACTATCGTCTGCTCCACAGCCCTGAGGATCGAGCGCTGGGTATCAACCTGGCGACTCAACTGATCCGCGACTTCAGCCACATCAAAATCGCCCCCGACTTTCCAGACCTGTTCACGCCGGCCATTTCCCAGCTGGTGTTTCTGCAGACGGTCGCCTGGCTGGAAGACTGCTTCGCCCGCGACAGCAGCACACCCACGGTGGTGGTCTCCCATTTCGCCCCGACACGATCGAGCATCGGCCCGAGCTTTGCCGGTTCGCCGGTCAACTCAAGCTTTGTCTCGGACCTCGAAGCGCGGATCAAAGACTGGCAGCCGGCACTGTGGCTGCATGGGCACACCCATGGCAGCTTCGATTATCGGGTGGGCAACACCCGCGTGGTCTGCAACCCTCGGGGCTATGCCAAGAACGGCATCAATGAAAATCCCGATTTCGATGATGCCTTCGTGATTGATCTGGATTTCTGAGGTAACTCCCGGGTCAGCAGCACCGCGTATTGCACTTGCCCCGGCCAAAACGTGCTTCCTGGCGTTCACGGAAAAACGTCTCATAACTCATGACAGGTTCGCCCGGACGGTTGCGGGCCATTTGTGCCACGTAGTTGTCGTACTCGGGAACGCCGACCATCAATCGGGCGCTCTGGCTGAACAATCTGGCGACCTGCTGCAGTTTGCGGAACATGGCGGATCTCTCTGTGGGCGTGGGACCTGGCCCATGAAACCGCATTCATGTATCGGCATTGTGTCCAGATCGGGCGCCTTTGTATTTTCAAGTATCCAGGCTCGCGCCCGATGGACCGCCGGCAACCCGCTACACTTTCCTCGCTCCGCCGCGGCACCCGAGCGGCCAAGACCCCTGACTTCTGATCTGGAGGTATCCCATGAGCGACAGCAGCGAACTCACCACCTTTACCGGCTGGGCCGCCACGACCGCGGGCGCGCCACTGGAACGCTACAGCTACGATCCCGGTCCGTTGGGCAACGATGAGGTGGAAGTCGCCGTGGAATATTGCGGCGTCTGCCACTCCGATCAGTCGCTGATTGACGACGACTGGGGTATCAGCCGCTACCCGTTCATTCCCGGCCATGAGGTGGTCGGCCGTATCGTGCGGATGGGCGCCCAGGTGCGCGGCCTGGAACCGGGGCAACGGGTGGGCATCGGCTGGTACAAGGGCAGTTGCATGCATTGCACGTCCTGTATCGAAGGCTCGCATAACCTGTGCAGCACGGTGCAACCGACCATCATCGGCAGCAACGGCGGCTTTGCCGACCGCGTCCGCTCGCACTGGGCCTGGGCCCTGCCGATCCCGGCCGGGCTCGACCCGGCGATGGCCGGGCCGCTGTTCTGTGCCGGCTCGACCGTGTTCAACCCGCTGGTGGAATTCGGCATCAAGCCCACTGACCGGGTCGGCGTGGTGGGCATCGGCGGCCTTGGTCACCTGGCGCTGCGCTTTCTCAACGCCTGGGGCTGCGAAGTCACGGCGTTCACCTCATCGCTGAGCAAGCAGGACGAAGCCAGGCGCCTGGGCGCACACAAGGTGGTCGCCTCGACCGACTCTGATGCGCTCAACGCCATTGCCGGCACTCTGGATTTTCTCCTGGTCACCGCCAACGCCAACCTCGACTGGACCGCCATGCTCGCCACCCTGCGCGGCAAGGGGCGCCTGCACTTTGTCGGCGTCGTGCCCGACGCCATTCCGGTCCACGTGTTCAACCTGATTCCCCAGCAAAAAACCCTGTCCGCCTCACCGGTCGGTTCACCCGCCAATACCGCGGCCATGCTGGAATTCTGCGCCCGCCACCAGATCCTGCCGCAGGTCGAGATGTTTCCCATGAGCCGGATCAACGACGCCATCGATCACTTGCGCAGCGGCAAGGCGCGCTACCGCGTGGTGCTGGACGCCAGCCAGTGACAGGCGACCAACGAAGAAAAAGAGCCGCTTATTCAAGCGGCTAATGCCGATCAGTTATGCCACAACGCAATCTGTAGCAGCTGGCGTAGCCTGCGTCCGGCTGCGCAGCAGTCGTAAATCCGGCTTGCACGATCTCTCTGACGTACCGCGAACTC
>NZ_AKJG01000067.1 GCF_000282455.1 Pseudomonas sp. GM74 | reverse complement strand
AGGCAGCCGACACAACCGTTGGCGATATAAACGTCCCGGCCTTCCAGTTCAAGGGCGGTGCGGGGCTTCATGCCCTCGACCGGCTTGTTGGTGACATCCTGGAAAAACAGCGGAACGATCTGGGTCAGGCCGCCGACACTGACGGCGATAACCATGAAGAAGGCCAGCAGGCCAATATTCTTCTCGACTGCTTCATGCTTCATCAGTGAGCTCCAACTACGGCAATCTGTTCGGCGGCTTTGGCTTCAGCCGGGTTCGAGGCGCGTACGGTACGGAATACGTTGTAGGCCATGAACAGCATGCCGGTGGCGAAGAATGCACCGCCCAGGGCGCGGACGATGAAGCCCGGGTGGCTGGCCTGCAGCGCTTCGACGAACGAGTAGGTGAGGGTGCCGTCATCGTTGATTGCACGCCACATCAGACCCTGGGTGATGCCGTTGACCCACATCGAAGCGATGTAGAGCACGGTACCGATGGTCGCGAGCCAGAAGTGGGTGTTGATCAGGCCGGTGCTGTGCATTTGAGCACGACCGAACAGTTTCGGGATCATGTGGTAGATGGCGCCGATCGAGATCATCGCAACCCAGCCCAAGGCACCGGCGTGTACGTGGCCGATGGTCCAGTCGGTGTAGTGCGACAGGGAGTTCACGGTCTTGATCGCCATCATCGGACCTTCGAAGGTCGACATGCCGTAGAACGCCAGGGAAACCACCAAAAAGCGCAGGATCGGGTCGGTGCGCAGCTTATGCCAGGCGCCCGACAGGGTCATCATGCCGTTGATCATGCCGCCCCAGCTTGGCGCCAGCAGGATGATCGACATCGCCATGCCCAGCGATTGTGCCCAGTCCGGCAAAGCGGTGTAGTGCAGGTGGTGTGGACCTGCCCAGATGTACAGGGTGATCAGCGCCCAGAAGTGCACGATCGACAGGCGATAGGAGTAGATCGGACGCTCGGCCTGTTTCGGCACGAAGTAGTACATCATGCCCAGGAAGCCGGTGGTCAGGAAGAAGCCCACGGCGTTGTGGCCGTACCACCACTGGATCATCGCGTCCGTCGCACCCGAGTAGGCCGAGTAGGACTTGAAGAGGCTGACCGGCAGCGACATGTGGTTGACGATGTGCAGCATCGCGGTCACGACGATGAACGCGCCGTAGAACCAGTTACCCACATAGATGTGCTTGGTCTTGCGCTTGACGATGGTGCCGAAGAACACCAGACCGTAGGTGACCCAGACAATGGCCAGCAGAATAGCCAGGGGCCATTCCAGTTCCGCGTACTCCTTGGTGGTGGTGAAACCCATCGGCAAGGTAATGATCGCGCCGACGATCACCGCTTGCCATCCCCAGAAGGTGAAGGCGGCGAGGCTGTCGGAAATCAGTCGCGTTTGGCAGGTTCGCTGCACGACGTAATAAGAAGTGGCAAACAGTGCACATCCACCGAAGGCGAAAATCACCAGGTTGGTGTGCAGCGGGCGCAGGCGTCCAAAGCTCGTCCATGCCAGGCCGAAGTTCAACTCCGGCCAGACCAGTTGCGAGGCGATGAAGACACCGAGCCCCATGCCAAGGATCCCCCAGACCACCGTCATGATGGCGAACTGGCGGACTACCTTATAGTTATAAGCAGTCGGACTGATTGCTGTGCTCATTCTAAGGTTCCACGGTTTGGGTGTTTTATTAGGATTAAAAATCGGCCGCAAGTATGGAGAAAGCAGGGGGTCATTGCAACGCGCCATGACCTGGGTCAATGCTTTCAAATGCTGATTCTGCGGCCTTTCCATGCGCCGCGTAGGGACAAAATTGCCCGCGGGCAAAACGTCCCGGTGGACTGATCAGGCGAGGGGGTCAGGTCGGATGTAACGAGGTGTGTTCAAACGCAACGTTTGGCTGACCGAAGGCAATTGGCGCGACAGCCGGTATCTACCAGCCTTTGCGGCCTGTCATCGGGCAGATTCGTCGAACACATCGTTCAGGGTCGACCTGGAACCGGCACCGGCCAGTCCGCATCGGGGGAAGCTTAGACCTGAATCCGGGGAACCGAAAGGAAGAGTCAGAGAGGGTGCGACAAAAAGAAGCAGCTACAAGCCGCAAGCTACAAGCTCCTAGTTAGAGCCCGTGCTTGCGGTTTCTGCTTTTGCCTTTACTTGCTGCTTGTAGCTTGAAGCTTGTCGCTCAACTGCTCATCACCTTTCGAAAGGCTGAACACGTAAGCCGCGAGCAGTTGCACCTTATCGTTGCCGAGCAGTTCGTTCTGCGCCGGCATATGGCCCTGGCGGCCATGCCGAATCGTCTGTTCAAGCTGCGTCAGGCTGGTGCCGTAAATGAAGCCGGCCGGGTGCGTCAGGTTCGGCGCGCCCATGGCTTCAGTGCCCTGGCCGTTTGCCCCATGGCAGGCGACGCAGGTGGTGCTGAAGGCTTGTTTTCCGGCTTGCAGGTCCGCCTTGCTGCCTTCCGGCAACGGCAGGCCGGCCAGATCATGACGCACATAAGCGGCGACGTTTTTCACGCCTTCTTCCCCCAGGACTTCACCCCAGGCCGGCATCATCGCCATCCGGCCACCCATGATGGTGGTCTTGATGGTTTCCGGGCTGCCGCCCCAGCGCCAGTCGCTGTCGGTCAGGTTGGGGAAACCGAATGCACCCTTGGCATCCGAGCCGTGGCACACCGAGCAGTTGGAGGCAAACAGGCGGCCGCCCATTTTCAGCGCTTGCGGGTCTTTGGCCACTTCTTCCAGTGGCATTGCCGCGAATTTGGCGAAGATCGGTCCGAACTTGGCGTCAGCCCTGGCCATTTCCTTTTCCCACTCGTGGGCGCCGGTCCAGCCGTTCTCATAGCCGGGAAGGACGCCTTTCCAGTTGCCCAGGCCGGGATAAAGGATCAGGTAGCCGACGGCGAACACCAGCGTGCCGGCGAACAGCATGAACCACCATTGCGGCAGCGGGTTGTCGTACTCCTCGATGCCATCGAAGCTGTGGCCCATGGTCTGGTCGACGCTGCCCTTGGTCTCGCCCTTGCGGGTGCCGATCAGCAGCCAGGTCAGGCCGATCAGGCTGCCGATGGTCAGTACGCAGATCCACGTACTCCAGAAGGTGGTCATGGCCGGGTACTCCTTGTTGCTGAATCTTCGGTGATGTCGGGTTGTGGTTCGTCGGCGAACGGCAGCAGGCGCGCTTCGGCGAATTCCGGGCCGCGCTTGCCGTTGAATACCCACAGGGTCAGGCCGACGAAGGCCACGAATACGACGACTGTGCCCAGGCCGCGGATCATTCCAGTGCTCAATTCAAACATTGCTCACCTCTTGCTCTTGATGGCAGTGCCGAGCACTTGCAGGTAGGCGACCAGCGCATCCATTTCGCTCTTGCCCTTGAGCGAAGCGACGGCTCCGGAGATGTCTTCGTCGGTGTACGGCACGCCCAGGGTGCGCATGGCCTTGATCTTGGTTTCGGTATGACTGCTGTCGACCGGGTTGGCCACCAGCCACGGGTAGGCCGGCATCTTCGACTCCGGCACGACGTTGCGCGGGTTGTACAAGTGCGCGCGGTGCCAGTCATCCGAGTAGCGCGCGCCGACCCGGGCCAGGTCCGGCCCGGTGCGTTTCGAGCCCCACAGGAATGGGTGATCCCAGACGCTTTCGCCGGCCACCGAGTAGTGCCCATAGCGTTCGGTCTCGGCACGGAACGGACGGATCATCTGCGAGTGGCAGCCGACGCAGCCTTCGCGGATGTAGATGTCGCGACCTTCCAGTTGCAGCGCGGTGTAGGGCTTCATGCCTTCCACCGGTTTGTTGGTTACGTCCTGGAAGAACAGCGGGACGATCTGGGTCAGGCCGCCGATGCTCACGGCCAGGATCATCAGCAGCAGCAACAGGCCGACGTTTTTCTCGATAGTTTCGTGTTTCATGGCGGACTCCTCAGGCCATCTGCGCGGCAGCGGCGACTTCGGCAGGCTGCGAGGCCCGCACGGTGCGCCAGGTGTTGTAGGCCATCAGGAACATGCCACTGAGGAATATCGCGCCGCCCACCAACCGCACGACGAAGCCAGGGTGGCTGGCCACCAGGGTTTCGACGAAGGAGTAAGTCAGCGTGCCGTCCTCGTTCACTGCACGCCACATCAGGCCCTGGGCGATGCCGTTGACCCACATCGAGGCGATGTAGAGCACGGTGCCGATGGTGGCGAGCCAGAAATGCGCGTTGATCAGGCCGATGCTGTGCATCTGCTCGCGTCCGAAGACTTTCGGGATCATGTGGTACAGCGCGCCGATGGAAATCATCGCCACCCAGCCCAAGGCGCCTGCGTGTACGTGGCCGATGGTCCAGTCGGTGTAGTGGGAGAGGGCGTTGACCGTCTTGATCGCCATCATCGGCCCTTCGAAGGTCGACATGCCGTAGAACGCCAGCGACACCACGAGGAAGCGCAGGACCGGGTCGCTGCGCAACTTATGCCAGGCGCCCGACAGGGTCATCATGCCGTTGATCATGCCGCCCCAGCTCGGCGCGAGCAGGATCAGCGACATCACCATGCCCAGCGACTGCGCCCAGTCCGGCAGTGCGGTGTAGTGCAGGTGGTGCGGGCCGGCCCAGATGTACAGGGTGATCAGCGCCCAGAAGTGCACGATCGACAGGCGATAGGAGTAAACCGGGCGCTCGGCCTGTTTCGGCACGAAGTAATACATCATGCCGAGGAACCCGGCGGTGAGGAAAAAGCCCACGGCGTTGTGGCCGTACCACCATTGCACCATCGCGTCGGTGGCACCGGCGTACAGCGAGTAGGACTTGGTGAAACTGACCGGCAATTCCATGTTGTTGACGATGTGCAGGATCGCCACGGTGACGATGAACGCACCAAAGAACCAGTTGCCGACATAGATGTGTTTGGTCTTGCGCTGCATGATCGTGCCGAAGAACACGATGGCGTAGGCGACCCAGACAATGGTGATCAGGATGTCGATCGGCCATTCCAGCTCGGCGTATTCCTTGGAACTGGTGTAGCCCAGCGGCAGGCTGATGGCTGCCAGCAGAATCACCAGCTGCCAGCCCCAGAAACAGAACGCCGCAATTGCGGGAGCAAATAAGCGTGTCTGGCAAGTCCGTTGTACTGAGTAAAACGAACTGGCGAACAAGGCGCAGCCGCCAAAGGCGAAAATCACCGCGTTGGTGTGCAACGGGCGCAAGCGGCCGAAGCTGGTCCACGGCAAATTGAAGTTGAGTTCGGGCCAGACCAACTGGGCAGCGAGAAAAACCCCGAGCCCCATGCCGACGATGCCCCACACCACCGTCATAATGGCGAATTGGCGGACCACCTTGTAGTTGTAGGCGGTACTGATAGAAGTGTTCATGGTTCCCCATCCACGGTTCAGCCGAAGTGAGCGCGCAGCGCAAGGCGGTGCACCCTTCGGCCGGAGTTATAGGCAGACTAAAAGCGAGGCAAGCATGGACAAAGGGCACAAGGCCGGTATTGACGGGGATCAATGGGCGCAATGTGTGCGGGATCGCGGATGGCTCTGGAACGCCGCGCCAGCCCCGGCTTCGGCGACGCTGATCCTCGCCCATGGCGCCGGCGCGCCGATGGACAGCGACTGGATGAGCGACATGGCTGCACGCCTTGCCGGGCTTGGTGTCAACGTCTTGCGTTTCGAGTTTCCCTACATGGCGCAACGGCGCACCGACGGTGGCAAACGTCCGCCAAACCCGGCGCCGAAACTGCTGGAGTGCTGGCGTGAGGTGTATGCCCAGGTGCGACGCCATGTCGCCGGTCCATTGGCCATAGGCGGCAAGTCCATGGGCGGGCGGATGGCCAGTTTGCTGGCCGATGAGTTGGGGGCGGATGCGCTGGTTTGCCTGGGCTATCCGTTTTATGCAGTGGGCAAACCGGAGAAGCCGCGGGTCGAACATTTGGCCGGGCTGAAGACACGGACCTTGATTGTGCAGGGCGAACGCGATGCATTGGGCAATCGCGAGGCGGTTGAGGGGTATGCGCTATCGCCGGGTATCGAGGTGTTCTGGCTGGTGGCGGGGGATCATGACTTGAAGCCGTTGAAGGCTTCGGGGTTTACCCATGAGCAGCATTTGGTGGCTGCGGCGCAGAAAGTGCTCGCATTTCTTCTGTGAGATGAGTGGTGTCTGGGCCTGCCTCTTCGCGGTGTAGAAACGGATA
>NZ_AKJG01000066.1 GCF_000282455.1 Pseudomonas sp. GM74 | reverse complement strand
GAGCAACTGCGCACCGCGCTGGCTCTGGGTGCCGACCGCGCCATCCTCGTCGAGTCCGCCGAAGACCTGACTTCCCTGGCTGTTGCCAAACTGTTGAAAGCTGTTGTCGACAAGGAACAGCCTCAGCTGGTGATCCTTGGCAAACAGGCCATCGACAGCGACAACAACCAGACTGGCCAGATGCTCGCGGCATTGAGCGGCTACGGTCAGGGCACGTTCGCGTCCAAAGTCGAAATCAGCGGCGACAGCGTTGCTGTCACCCGTGAAATCGACGGCGGCGCGCAGACAGTTTCCCTGAAACTGCCGGCCATCGTCACCACCGACCTGCGTTTGAACGAGCCGCGCTACGCGTCTCTGCCAAACATCATGAAAGCCAAGAAGAAGCCTCTCGAAGTGCTGACTCCGGACGCTTTGGGCGTTTCCACCGCCTCCACCAACAAGACTGTGAAAGTCGAAGCGCCGGCTGCACGCAGCGCGGGTATCAAGGTCAAGTCGGTGGCTGAACTGGTCGAGAAACTGAAAAACGAAGCGAAGGTAATCTGATCATGACTATCTTGGTAATCGCTGAACACGACAATAAAGTGCTGGCCCCGGCCACGCTGAACACCGTGGCTGCCGCTGCCAAAATCGGCGGCGACATCCACGTGCTGGTCGCTGGCCAGGGCGCTGGCGCCGTGGCGCAAGCCGCTGCGAAAATCGCTGGCGTGAGCAAAGTCCTGAACGCTGACAACGCCGCTTACGCGCATCAGTTGCCGGAAAACGTTGCTCCTCTGGTCGTCGAACTCGGCAAGGGCTACAGCCACATCCTGGCTGCCGCCACTTCCAACGGCAAAAACATCCTGCCGCGCGTTGCCGCTGCACTGGACGTTGACCAGATCTCCGAGATCATCTCGGTAGAAAGCGCTGACACCTTCAAGCGTCCGATCTACGCCGGTAACGCCATCGCTACCGTGCAATCGAACGCTGCAGTCAAAGTGATCACCGTGCGTGCCACCGGTTTCGACCCGGTTGCCGCTGACGGTGGTTCGGCTGCTGTTGAAGCCGTTGGCGCTGCCCACGACGCTGGCATCTCCAGCTTCGTCGGCGAAGAACTGGCCAAGTCCGATCGTCCGGAACTGACCGCTGCCAAGATCGTCGTTTCCGGCGGCCGCGGCATGCAGAACGGCGACAACTTCAAACACCTGTACGCCCTGGCCGACAAGCTGGGCGCTGCCGTCGGTGCATCGCGCGCCGCGGTCGACGCAGGTTTTGTTCCCAACGACATGCAGGTCGGTCAGACCGGCAAGATCGTTGCGCCACAGCTGTACATCGCCGTCGGTATCTCCGGCGCGATCCAGCACCTGGCCGGCATGAAAGACTCCAAAGTGATCGTTGCGATCAACAAGGACGAAGAAGCGCCGATCTTCCAGGTGGCCGATTACGGCCTGGTGGCGGACCTCTTCGAAGCCATCCCTGAGCTGGAGAAGCTGGTCTAATCCGGCTACTTCACTTATAAAGAGCCCGGCCTTTTGGTCGGGCTTTTTTTTGCTCTTCTGTAGGAGCGAGCTCGCTCCTGCAGGGGGGGCATAACCGGGTATGAGTGGAGTGTGAAGCCATGGATCTGCGCCTTGTGTGGAGCTTGCTGGGATTGACGCTATTGCCAGCACTGTCTGTCGCCGCAGGTAAATGCGAGCGCCTGGTGGTCACTGGCAGCCCGGACGCGCCGCCGTACCTGTGGCAAGACCCGCAGAATCCCAAATACCTGATCGGTGCCAGTGCCGATTTGTTGCAACAGGTGGCGGGGGAGCTGGGGCTCAAGGTCGAACTGCTTTATGCCGGCAAACGCGCCCAGGCCCTGGACGAAGTGCGCAGCGGGCGCATGGACATGCTGGCGGACGCGACGTTGACCGTCAGCGAGCTGGAAACCCTGGACTACATCCATCCACCCTTGCTGGAAAACGACTATCTGGTCTGGACTCGCAAGGACTCGACCCTGGTCTACAACGAAGCACAGGACCTGCACGGCCATCTCGGTGCCGTGTCGGAAAAGGCACGATTGACCGCGCAATTCAGCACCTTTGCCGGACAGCAACTGACCCTCACGCACACGTCCAGCCTGACCCAGGCCTTTCAGAAACTGCTGTTGGGCGAGGTCGAGTTTGTACTCGCAGGGCGTTACTCGGGCATGGCGTCTGCACAGACACTGGGCATGGCCGCTGACCTGGTCGCACGCTCGCAACCGGTCGACAAGCCTGGCCTGTACCTGGCGATTTCCCATGACTCGGCCTGCAACGATCCGTGGTTGCGCGGACAGTTGGCCAAAAAGATGACAGAATTGCCTGCGTCCGGACTGACGGAGGCCGTGCTGATGCGCAATATCGAGCGCTGGAAAGCACAACGCTCACAACCACAGCCAATCCCCCCGCAACAACCCGTCAGTACCCCAAAACAGTAAGGATTTTCAGTGAGTATTCGACCTCTTTTCGCTGCCGTGGTCTTTGCCGCCCTGGCGGGTTGTGCAACCGATCCTGCGCCGAATGAACAGATTCGCCTGACCGAACAGGCACTCGAACAGGCCAAGGCCGTGGGCGCCACGGCCGACGATGTGCCGGAAATGAAACTGGCCGAAGACAAGTTCAACCGCGCCAAGGGCAACATGACCGATCAATCCTTCAAAAACGCACGCATGCGGGCCGAACAGGCCGAACTCGATGCGCGCCTGGCTGAAGCCAAGGTGTTGACGGTCAAGAGCGAGGAACAGTTGAACGTGCTCAACACCCGCATCGCCCGCCTGCGCAAGCAACTGGGAGATGCCCAATGAGCCTCAAGAGCAAAGCCCTCGGCGGTTTGATCCTGGCAGGCTGCGCGAGCCTCTTTGGCTGCGCCAGCCAGCACAGCGAGACTGCATTGCAGCAGGCCGGTACCGACTTTCAGAAGGTCAAGGAAGACTCCAATGTGCTGCGAATCGCCCCCAAGGACGTAATTCGCGCCGGTGAATCCCTGGCCCGTGCCGATCGCCTGTCCAGCTATTGGGGCAGCGGTTCGGACGTGGTGCATTACGCCTACCTGAGCCAGCGCTACAGCGCCATTGCCCGGGAGCACACCAATCAGGTGCTCAACGAAGAGCAAGCGGCGAAACTCGAACTGGAACGGCAGCGTCTGCAACTGGCACTGCGTGAATCCAAACTGTTCAGCGTGCAGCAGCAAGGCAAATGGCTCGAGGAGCAGATCCTGGCATTGACCACCAGCCAGACCGACCGTGGCCTGGTGATGACATTGGGCGACATGCTGTTCGACACCGGCGAAGCGGAATTGAAGCCGTCGGCCAACCGTGTGGTGTTGAAGATCGTGCAGTTCCTGCAACTCAACCCCAAGCGGGTGGTGCGGATCGAAGGTTATACGGACAGTACCGGGGGCAAGCAGGAAAACCTCAAGCTGTCCCGCGACCGCGCGCAATCGGTGGCTGACGTGCTGATGGACCTGGGTATCGACGACAAGCGCATCCAGGTCGAGGGTTATGGCGACGAGTATCCTGTGGACGCGAATGCGTCGGAACGGGGCCGTGCGCAGAATCGTCGGGTGGAAATTGTGTTTTCCGACGAAAAGGGCCAGCTCGGCGCTGCCCGCTAAGGGTTGCGTCGCTGGAAAGCCCGGCCTGCCATGCAGCGCCGGGTTTTTTTACGCCTGCCGATTACCGCACAAAACAGTACAGATTTTGCTGACACTGCACTGTACGGTCGACTATTGTGGCAACTGTCCCCGTACACTTCTAAACTGTTCCGGTATTGTTTCACACAAGAATAAAATGCCCGTGAAATCGAGTGCTGCGTCATGACCAATCTTTTGCTCTATCAACGTATTGCTCAACAACTGGCCGAAGACATCCGCCGTGGGGTCTATCAGCCGGGAGAGCGCGTGCCTTCGGTGCGCAAGATGAGCTCGCAGCTCAATGTCAGCCATGCGACGGTGTTGCAGGCGTATGCCAATCTCGAGGATCAGGGGCTGATCCGCGCCCGGCCGCAGTCGGGTTACTACGTGCACCAGACGCCGGCACTCACCGCACCGACGCCGGACATCGCCCGGGTCGAGCGCCCCGGCCTGGTCACCCGCAGCAGCATCATTCAGCAAGTCCTGGTCGAATCCCGTCGTGAAGGTGTCTTCCCGCTGGGCGCTGCGGTGCCGAGTGTCGACTATTTGCCGGTGCGGGCACTGCATCAGCAGTTGGCCAAGGTCACCCGTTTCCATAGTCCGCGGGCCTTCAGCTACATGTTCAGCCCCGGTTTCGAGCCGTTGCGCCGACAGGTGGCGATCCGCATGCGCGATGCCGGCGTGGTGGTCGATCCGTCAGAAGTGGTGATCACCCACGGTTGCGTCGATGCGCTGCAGATGTCCTTGCGTGTGCTGACCCGTCCGGGCGATCTGATCGCGGCCGAGTCTCCGACCTATTACGGCTTGCTGCAACTGGCCGACCTGTTGGGCCTCAAGGTCATCGAGATCCCCAGCGATCCGGCCACGGGCATGAGCCTGGAAGCCCTGCAACTGGCGGCCAACCAATGGTCGATCAAGGCGTTGGTACTGACCACCCGACTGAGCAATCCATTGGGCGGCACCATGCCGGAAGAACGGCAGAAACAATTGCTGCGCCTGGCGTCGGACTTCGATATCCAGATTGTCGAAGACGATATCTACGGTGAGCTGATGTTCGAGCAGGGGCGCACCAAGTCCCTCAAGGCCTACGATCGGTTGGACCGGGTGATCTATTGTTCGAGCTTCTCCAAGACCCTGTCGCCCGGCGTGCGGATCGGCTGGATGATTGCCGGCAAGTATCAGCAGGAAATCCAGCGCTTGCAGACCTTCAGCACGCATTCCGCGTGCAGCGTGACCCAGATGGGCATTGCCGCTTACCTGGAAAATGGCGGGTACGACCGGCATTTGCGCTTCATCCGTCAGGAGTATCGGAAG
Organism: Pseudomonas sp. GM74; assembly: GCF_000282455.1. GTDB lineage: Bacteria > Pseudomonadota > Gammaproteobacteria > Pseudomonadales > Pseudomonadaceae > Aquipseudomonas. Next base: position 2,119 of record NZ_AKJG01000066.1, on the reverse strand, counting down.
AACCTCAGTGCCTTCCAGCTGGCCGTGCAGCAGTATTTCCCGGAAGGCACGCAGATGACCCGGCCTACCGGCGGCTTCATTCTGTGGGTCAGTCTGCCGGGGCGGGTCAACACGCAAGAGTTGCACGTGCGTGCATTGCAGCAGGGCATCAGTATCGCGCCGGGGCTGATCTTCAGTAATACCGAGCAATTCAATCACTGCATCCGGCTCAACTGCGGCATCCCGTGGAACCGTGAAGCCGAGCGCGCATTGATGACACTGGGCATGCTGGCCACCCAACTCTGCCAGGAGATGGCTGGGGGTTTGTAACAGGCTGCGACTGCGCTTGTCTTGTGGGCTGCAACAGGCGAGCATAGGCACCTCTGCCGTTTGCACCCACCGTTGGATCCATGAAACCGACTTTTCCTGCCGCCTGGCTTTTGCTCTGCCTGTTTGCGAGTATTCAGCCGGCATCCGCCGTGGCTGCCACCGAGCAGGAACAGACTACCGGCAGTTTCCACGTCGCACCGATAGAAGCCGCACCTGCGAAAAAAAACCCGGCGGCCAGTAAGCAGGCTGCCCCCGTGAAAAAGCGTCCACCCATTGCCGCAAAATCGAAACCGGCCAGCGAGGTGGTAAAGACCGAGCTTCCATCTGCCAGGCTGGATCTGAGCTTGCCCAAGGATATGGTTCAGGAACTCAAGCCGGTCGGAACGGTGCCGTTGGTCAGGCGCGAACCGTTGTTACCCCAGATGTTCGGTGACAAAAGCGGCAGCAGCGATTTCCAACTCAACGGCCGCCTGATCAGCAATGAAATGCAGCTGCAACTGCGAAATGAAGTGCGCCACGAGGTCGAAGGCGCGGCACTGGATTTCGAGTTCAAGCAGTAACCCCGCCAGGAACCGCGCGCCGCAGGCCAGACGCTTTGTCGGAGACTGGCCGGTCATGCCCGTTTGCATTGAAAAACCCGCTCGCAGGTAATTTAAAACAACTGTTTTAGCGGGTACTCTGTGCCCCGTCCATTAACACATTGCTCGTCGCGAGGAGCTTGTCGTCATGAAATGCCGTGAGGGCTGTGGCGCTTGTTGCATTGCCCCTTCCATCAGTTCGCCGATTCCCGGTATGCCCAATGGCAAGGCCGCGGGGCAACGTTGCCTGCAACTTTCCTCCGATAACCTGTGCGGTATTTTCGGCCAGCCGGAACGGCCAGCGGTGTGTTCTGCCTTCGAGGCCGACCCCGAGGTGTGCGGAAGCAGCAGCGAAGAAGCCATCCGGTTGATTGGCTGGTGGGAGCAAATGACGGCGGCGTGATGTGTGGGCTCGCACCTGCGATCACCTGCGAAAGACCTGAAGGTGATCGCAGGTGCAAGCCCAACGAACGGAACTTCAACAATAAGGAATAAGACTATGGGTTCGCTGCATCGTATGGCTGTGTTGTGTGGTTTGACGGTTGTGCTGGCTACCTCGACGGCCCAGGCCGAAGACTGGAAAGTCAAGAAAGACGAAGACGGCATCAAGATCTCCCTGAGTGAAGTGGCCGGCTCCGACTACAAGGCCTACCAGGGCGTCACGCTGATGAAGACCACCATGGCCAAGCTGCGTGCGTTGCAGGAAGACGTGCCTGGCGCCTGCGCCTGGATTCACGAGTGCAAAACCCAGAAGCTGCTCAAGCACGAAGGTGACCAGAGCTGGACCTACACTCAGTTCAACACCCCGTGGCCGGTTACTCCCCGTGATTCGGTTTTGCACGTCACCACTATCGAGGGCGCCGATGGCAGCCTGACCCGCAAGCTCGAAGGCGTACCGAAATACATTCCTGAAGAAAAAGGCTTCGTCCGGGTCGCCAAGGTCGACGGTTTCTGGAAGTTCGTACCCAAGGGTGACCAGATCGAAGTGACCTATCAGGTGCACACCGAGCCGGGCGGCAGCGTGCCGTCGATGGTAGCCAACAAGTTCGTGGTGGATGCCCCGTTCAATACCTTGAAAGCCCTCAAGGAACGCGCCGAGAAGTAACCGTGTCGTTCTTTTGATAACGCCTCGACTTGTTCGGGGCGTTTTTCTTTGCGCAATAGGGAAAATGCCGCTCAGTCAAGCCATCACGCGACCTGTAGCAGCTGCCGAGCCTGCGAGGCTGCGTTCG
>NZ_AKJG01000065.1 GCF_000282455.1 Pseudomonas sp. GM74 | reverse complement strand
ATCCCCGGATGAACACCTCCACTCAGCCTGCCGAGGGGGCGGGTGGATCAAGATCAAAAGCTGCAGGCGAGCTAACGCTCGGCCTGATGAGTGGTGAAAAGCGTCTGTGTACGCCGATCGGCCTTTGCTCTTCTGTGGGAGCGGCGGTGCGGCGATCCGACTTGCCCGCGAAGGCGGCCTACCGGCCGGCCTGATTATCTGGATGTACGCAGCCCGGCGGGGGCAAGCTCCCTCGCCACGTCGAGGTATCAGCCTTATCAGGCCACCGGCCGCCAATGCCCGACCATGTGCTCCAGATCCCCGGTGCCCACCAACTGAAAATCCCCGCTCGCCCCTGGCTCGCTGGCCAGCAGCGTCACCTCTCCGGGCAACCGTACCGGTTTCTTGAACTGCACCGCGATCTCGACGTTCGCCACAGGCAGATGCCCGGTCAGTGCCGCCAGAGTGCGCGCCTTGTTCCACAAACCATGGGCGATGGCAGTGGGGAAGCCGAAGACTCGGGCGCTGGCCGCGCTCAGGTGAATCGGGTTGTAGTCGCCCGACACCCTGGCGTATTGCCGGCCGATGTCCGAAGGCTCTTTCCAGTGTTCGATTTCGCTCAGGGTCAGGCTCGATACCAGGTTCTCTTCAAGCGGTTCGCCCTTGAGTTTGACGCCGCGACAGAGCATCCGGCTTTCTGCTTTCCACAACGGGCCCAACTGATCGTCGAGGCTGGTCAGCAGATCGAACGTCGCGCCTTTGGCGTGGGGTTGCAGGTTCTGCACTCGCACGCTGACGCGCACCCGACTCACCCCGCCCATGGGGCGCAGTACACGAATGCGGTTGCTCAGGTGAATCAGGCCCAGCAGCGGGAACGGGAAGTCTCTGGCCGTGAGCAATTGCATCTGCAAGGCAAACCCGAGGATGTGCGGGTAGGTCGGTGGCAGCAGGCCGTTGTCGGCGAAACCACAGACCTTGCGAAAAGCCGCCAGGCGCTTGGGATCGACTTCGACCCAGCAACGCAAGCCCGAATCGGGCAGGCGGCTGCCGGTGATTTTTCGCCGTGTCGCCGCTCGTGCGTACGACCCAGGCAGGCCGGGTTCGCGGTTGAGTGTTTGCCAGTCGGTGATCATCCTTAAGCCCCCAGAACGCTTTGCCCGCATACGCGCAACGCTTGCCCGGTGAACGCGCCGGTGCCCGGTTGCGCGAGCCAGGCCACGGCCTCGGCGACGTCTTGCGGAAGACCGCCCTGGCCCAGCGAACTCATGCGCCGTCCGGCTTCGCGCAGGCCGAAGGGAATGTGTGCGGTCATCTGTGTTTCGATGAAACCCGGCGCCACGGCGTTGATGCTGATGCCGCGCTCGTGGAGCAGCGGTGCCCAAGCTTGTGCCAGACCGATCAACCCGGCCTTGCTCGCCGCGTAATTGGTTTGCCCTCGATTGCCGGCGATGCCGCTGATGGACGCCAACAGGATCACCCGGCCGTTGTCGTGCAGGGTGCTGCTGTCGAGCAGGGCTTTGGTCAGCACTTGCGGCGCGTTGAGGTTGACCGCCAGCACCGCGTCCCAGAATTCCGGGGTCATGTTGGCCAGGGTTTTATCCCGGGTGATGCCGGCGTTGTGCACCACGATGTCGAGGCCGTCGGGCAGTTGTTCGACCAACTGCGCGGCGGCGTCTTCGGCGCAGATGTCGAGGGTGATGCTGCGCCCGCCGAGGCGTGCGGCGAGGGCTTCGAGATCGGTTTTGGCCGGGGGCACGTCGAGCAGGGTGACGTCGGCACCATCGCGGGCCAGGGTTTCGGCGATGGCGGCACCGATACCGCGTGCTGCGCCGGTGACCAGTGCCTTGCGCCCGGCGAGCGGGCGTGTCCAGTCGGTGACGGGTGTCGAACACGGATTCAAGCGAATGACCTGCCCGGACACGAAGGCGCTTTTCGGTGAGAGGAAAAACCGCAGCGGGCCTTCCAGTTGTGCCTCGGCACCTTCGCCGACGTAGATCAATTGCAGGGTGCCACCGCTGCGTAATTCCTTGGCCAGGGAACGGCTGAAACCTTCCAGGGCACGCTGGGCACTGGCGGCAAACGGGTCGCGCAGGGTTTGCGGATCGCGCCCGAGAATCACCAGATGCGCACAGTGATCGAGGTTTTTTATCAGCGGCTGGAAAAACTCGCGCAGTTGCTTGAGCTGATCGGTGTGCAGCAGATCACTGGCGTCGTACACCACGGCCTTGAGTTTCGGTCCGTGGCCGGGAATCCAGGTGGTCGCTATCGAAGGCTCGGTGCCGTAGCTGTAGATCGCGTCGGTCAGACGATTGGCGAGGGCGCTGACTTGCTCCGTCAACGGCCCGCCGCCGATCAGCAACGCACCTTCCACGGGCCGCAGTCGGCCTGCCTGCCAGCGCTCCAGTCGGGTCGGTGCCGGCAACCCCAGGACGCCGACAAGGCGATGGCCGATGGACGAATTGGCGAAGTCGATATAGCGGTCAGACATGGAACGCGCTCCGAAAGCTGGGATTCAAAGTGTGGACCATGAATGGCGATCAGTCGTTCGATCCACGAGATAAGGCCTACGCTTGGTTACAGCAGAGTAGTTTGTCGCAGGATTTATGGTGCACGCAGTCCCTGTGGGATCGCCGCACCGCCGCTCCCACAGGGAATGCGTTAATTTCAAATTTTTGCAGGAGCTTTTCATGACCCAACTGCGCCGCGTCGCGATCATCGGCGGTAACCGGATTCCTTTCGCCCGCTCCAACGGCCCCTACGCCACGGCCAGTAACCAGGTGATGCTCACCGCCGCCCTCGAAGGCCTGATCGAACGTTACAACCTGCACGGCCAGCGCATCGGTGAAGTGGTCGCCGGGGCGGTGCTCAAGTTGTCGCGGGACATGAACCTCACGCGCGAATGCGTACTGGGTTCGCGACTGTCGCCCGCCACCCCGGCCTATGACATCCAGCAGGCGTGCGGCACCGGGCTGGAAGCGGCGTTGCTGGTGGCGAACAAGATTGCCCTGGGGCAGATCGACTGTGGCATCGCCGGTGGCGTGGACACCACCTCGGATGCGCCGATCAGCGTCAGTGAAGGCCTGCGCAAAATTCTCCTGCAAGCCAACCGCGCGAAAACCACCGGCGACAAACTGAAAACCTTCCTGCAATTGCGTCCCAAGCATCTGATCCCCGAGTTCCCGCGCAACGGCGAACCGCGTACCGGGTTGTCCATGGGCCAGCATTGCGAGCTGATGGCCCAGACCTGGAACATCCCTCGCCAGGCACAGGATCAATTGGCGCTTGAGAGCCATCAGAAACTGGCCGCGTCTTACGCCGAGGGCTGGCACAACGACCTGATGACGCCGTTCCTGGGCCTGACCCGCGACAACAACCTGCGCCCGGACTCCACACCGGAAAAGCTCGCCGCACTCAAGCCGGCCTACGAGAAAAGCGCCAAGGGCACCCTGACGGCGGGCAACTCCACGCCACTGACCGATGGTGCGTCACTGGTGCTGCTGGGCAGCGAAGAATGGGCCAAGGCTCGCGGGTTACCGATTCTTGCCTACTGGCGCGACGGCGAGGCGGCGGCGGTGGATTTCGTCAACGGCGCGGAAGGGTTGTTGATGGCACCGGTCTACGCCGTGCCGCGTTTGCTCGCGCGCAATGGCCTGACCTTGCAGGACTTCGACTACTACGAAATCCACGAAGCCTTCGCCGCGCAAGTGTTGTGCACCCTGAAGGCCTGGGAAGATCCGGAGTACTGCAAAACCCGTCTCGGGCTCGGTGCGCCGTTGGGCTCGATCGACCGCGGCAGGCTCAACGTCAAGGGCAGCTCATTGGCGGCGGGGCATCCGTTTGCCGCCACCGGCGGGCGCATCGTCGCCAACCTGGCGAAGCTGTTGGATGCAGCGGGCAAGGGGCGGGGGCTGATATCGATCTGCGCGGCGGGCGGGCAGGGGGTTACAGCGATTATCGAGCGTTGATGCAAAAAAGATCGCAGCCTGCGGCAGCTCCTACAGGGTAGGTGTAGGAGCTGCCGAAGGCTGCGATCTTTTATCTTTTTAGTTTCAGGTACGGAACCTGCGCACCAGTCCGTCCAGCTCGTTCGACAGCCCGGCCAGGCTCTGGGAATCCAGGCGCGCCGAGTTGGCCAGTTCCGCCACCAACTGCGCATCGCCATGGATCTGGCTGATGTGCCGGTTGATGTCTTCGGCCACTTGATGCTGTTGTTCCGCCGCCGTGGCGATCTGGGTGTTCATGTCGCGGATCACGTCCACCGACTCGCGGATCTGCCCGAAGCTGTTGCGCGCCTCGCCGATACGCGTCACTGATTGCTGGGACACTTCCAGGCTGGCGTGCATCTGTTGGGTTACCTGGCTGGTGCGTTTGGCCAGGTTGCCCAGCAGTCCGTCGATTTCCGCCGTGGAGTCGGCCGTGCGCTTGGCCAGGGCCCGCACTTCGTCAGCCACCACGGCAAAGCCGCGTCCCTGTTCACCGGCACGGGCCGCTTCGATCGCGGCGTTCAGCGCCAGCAGGTTGGTTTGTTCGGCGATCGAGCGAATGGTCCCCAGGATCGATTGAATGTCATTGCTGTCGCGTTCGAGCTGTTGCATCGACTGGGCCGACTGTTCGATTTCCTGGCTCAGGCGATCCACGCTGTTCACCGCCGCATCGATCTGTTGCTGACCTTCGCGCGCCTGGCGCTGGCCACTGTCGGCAGACTCCGCCGCCTGGCTGCAGGAGCGCGCGACTTCGTTGGCGGTGGCGACCATTTCGTGGAACGCCGTGGAGACCATGTCCACCGCTTCACGCTGGCGCCCGGCGGCTTCGGCCATGTCGCTGGAGACCTGGGTCGAACTCTTGGAGGTGTCGAGAATCTTGCCCGCCGCGCCGCCGATGTTCTGGATCAGGTTGCGAATCGCGGTCAGGAACTGGTTGAACCAGTTGGCCAGTTGCGCGGTTTCATCGTTGCCACGGATTTGCAGGTTCTGGGTCAGGTCGCCCTCGCCCTGGGCGATGCCTTCCAGGCCGCTGGCCACGCTGCGGATCGGGCGCACGATGAGGCTGGCAAAACTGGCGCCGACGATGGCGAAGACGACGGCCAGGACGGCGGCGATGATGGCGATCAACCAGGTCAACTGGGTCGCGGAGCTCATCACGTCGTCCTGTTTGATCAGGCCGATGAAGGTCCAGCCCAGTTGCTCCGATGGCCAGACGTTGGCCATGTAGTGCTCGCCGTTGAGCTCCACTTCCACCAGGCCCTTGCCGGCCTTGGCCAGTTGCGCATAGCCGTCGCCCAGGCTGTTCAGGGGTTTGAAGTTGTGTTCCGGCTGTTTCGGGTCCACCAGGACCATGCCGGTGTTTTCCAGCAGCATCAGGTAGCCGGTTTCACCGAGCTTGATCTGTTTGACGATTTCGGTGAGCTGCTTGAGCGTCACGTCAATGCTGACCACGCCGCCGTTGGTGCCAAGCTTGTTGTCGATGGTGCGCACGGTGCTGACGTAGGTCGCGTCGTCCTGGGCCCAGTAATAGGCCTCGGTACGAAACGGCTTGCCCGGTTTGGCCTGGGCGGCCTTGTACCAGGGGCGCTGGCGCGGGTCATAGTTGTTCAGCTTTGGATCATCCGGCCACGACACGTAGCCGCCCGCCGCCGTGCCGAGGATGGCATAGGCGTACGCCGGGTGGCTGTTGCCCAGGTCCTGGAGCAGGGTGAAGACTTTTTTGTCCGCTTCGCCCTGGGGGACGCTCTCGGCGTTGGCGGCCATGTAAGTCTTGAGGCTGTCGTCGGAGTTTCGGATCAGCGGCTGCTTGGCCAGGTAATCGACGTTCTGGCTGATGCCGTCAAAGAACAATTGCATGGCGTTGCTGACCTGACGAATCTCGCGGGCACTGCCGTCGACGAATTCGTCCCTGGCATCACTGCGCAGGTTCAGCACAACGAGGGTGGCGACCAGCACCACGGGCAGGCAGGCGATGATTGCAAACGCCCAGGTCAACTTCTGTTTGATGTTCATCCGCGCTCCAGATTTTCTTGTAGGCCCACGCAGTGCAGATGACTCGCGGTTTATTGGCAGCCGTAAACGTTCTTGGTCTACCCGGATCCTTGAGTGCGGCATCGCTATTATTGGAGGAGCGATTGTCGGACAAATCACTTTGTCACTAAGGACTTCGGCTGTTGTCGGAGGAAATTGAGGTCTGTTGGGAAAAATCCTACGGAAGGTATGAACAGTGGTGTCAGTTTCTGTCGCAATTGCCCTCAATACCCTTGCACAACAAGTGACGCAGGCTCGGCTATGATCTGGAACGACCCATGGCGGTCGTCGGTTTTACCTGATGAAATCGGTACATTGTGTGCATCTGCAATGTTCATAAGTCGGCAACCCCTCCCCCCCGTGAGTGGATTGCCGTATAACGAATGACTTTCGCGTGTTTGGTAATAAAGGACCCACAATAAAAGCTGATGAAGACTCCAAAACGCATTGAACCCCTGATCGAGGACGGTCTGGTCGACGAGGTGCTGCGCCCACTCATGAGTGGTAAAGAAGCAGCTGTTTATGTGGTGCGCTGCGGTAACCAGTTACGTTGCGCGAAGGTCTACAAGGAGGCGAACAAACGCAGTTTCCGTCAGGCGGCCGAGTACCAGGAAGGCCGCAAGGTGCGCAACAGCCGTCAGGCCCGGGCCATGGCCAAGGGTTCCAAATTCGGGCGCAAGGAAACCGAAGACGCTTGGCAGAACGCTGAAGTGGCGGCGCTGTTCCGCCTGGCCAATGCCGGTGTGCGGGTGCCCAAGCCGTATGACTTCCTCGAAGGCGTGCTGCTCATGGAACTGGTGGCCGACGAGTACGGTGATGCCGCGCCGCGTCTGAACGATGTGGTGCTGGAACCGGACCAGGCACGCGAATATCACGCGTTCCTGATTTCGCAGATCGTGCTGATGTTGTGTACCGGTCTGGTGCACGGCGACCTGTCCGAGTTCAACGTGCTGCTGACGCCGACCGGCCCGGTGATCATCGACCTGCCACAAGCGGTGGATGCGGCGGGCAACAACCACGCGTTCAGCATGCTGGAGCGCGACGTGGGCAACATGGCGTCCTACTTCGGGCGGTTTGCGCCGGAGTTGAAGAAGACCAGGTACGCCAAGGAAATGTGGGCCTTGTACGAGGCCGGCACCTTGCACCCGGCCAGTGTCCTGACCGGCGAGTTCGCCGATACGGAAGAGCTGGCCGACGTGGGCAGCATCATGCGCGAGATCGAGGCTGCGCGCCTGGATGAAGAGCGCAAGCAGGCCGTACGCGCGGCGGACGATGCTCCGCCGGGCAAAACCGAAGAGCCGCCTCCACCGTGGATGCAGTGATCGGCTAAAGAAAAACCCGGCTTCGGCCGGGTTTTTTTGTGGGTGCAGATTCAATAATTTTGTCGCCTGACGGTCCGCCTTCGCGGGCAAGCCCGCTCCCACATGGACACCACTGGACCTGTGGGAGCGGGCTTGCCCGCGAAGGCGTCAGTACATCCAGCATCAACGTTTCAGGTGCGAACCGGTTCAGCACAACACCCCGACTCCAGGTTCTTGAGAATCGGGCAATCCGGCCGATGATCGCCCTGACAGTGCTCGACCAGGTCCTGCAAGGTGTCGCGCAACTGGCCCAACTCGCGGATTTTCTGGTTCAACTCATCGATGTGCTGGCGAGCCAACGCTTTCACATCGGCGCTGGCGCGTTGGCGGTCTTGCCAGAGGGTCAGCAACTTGCCGACTTCCTCCAGGGAAAACCCCAGGTCTCGCGAGCGCTTGATGAACGCCAGCGTGTGCAGGTCGTCGTCGCCGTATACCCGGTAGCCGCTGTCGGTGCGATGGGCTGCCTTGAGCAGGCCGATGGATTCGTAATAACGGATCATCTTTGCGCTCAGGCCGCTGTGGCGGGCCGCTTGGCCGATGTTCATCGGTTGTCCTCCAGGTCCTTGGGTTTCCAGGTTTTCAACAGTAGCGCATTGCTCACCACGCTGACGCTCGACAACGCCATGGCCGCACCGGCCAGCACTGGATTGAGGAAGCCGAACGCCGCCAGCGGAATGCCGATCAGGTTATAGACGAAGGCCCAGAACAGATTCTGGCGGATTTTTGCGTAGGTCTTGCGGCTGATCTCCAGCGCGGCCGGCACCAATCGCGGATCGCCGCGCATCAGGGTGATGCCGGCCGCATGCATGGCGACGTCGGTGCCGCCACCCATGGCGATGCCGATGTCGGCGGCGGCCAGTGCCGGGGCGTCGTTGATGCCGTCGCCGACCATCGCCACCACGCCGGTTTGTTTCAGTGCGGCGACCGTGGCGGCTTTGTCCGCCGGCAGCACTTCGGCATGCACATCGTGGATGCCCAGGGCCTGGGCCACCACGTTGGCGCTGCCGCGATTGTCTCCGGTCAGCAGGTGGCTGCTGATGTTCCGTGCGCTCAGTTGTTGCACCGCTTGCAGCGCGCCGGGCTTGAGGGTGTCACCGAAGGCGAACAGGCCCAGCACCTGTGGTTGGGGGGATTGTTCGATCAGCCAGGATAAGGTCCGGCCTTCTTTTTCCCACGTGATTGCCGAGTCCGCCAATGGCCCGGCATTCAAGCCGCTTTCCTCCAGCAGGCGACGATTACCCAGTGCCAGGCGGCGCCCTTCGAGGCTGCCGGCGATGCCGCGGCCGGTCAGGGACTGGCTGTCGCTGACATCGGCCACCGTCAAATGGCGTTCGGCACAGGCATCCAGAACAGCCTTGGCCAGCGGATGCTCACTCCCGCGTTGCAGGGCGCCGGCCAATTGCAGCAGACGCGCCTCATTACCGTCGATGGCACTCAGATGAGCGATGCGCGGGGCGCCGGAGGTCAGGGTGCCGGTTTTGTCGAACACCACCGCGCTGACTTCATGGGCACGTTCCAGTGCTTCGGCGTCCTTGATCAGAATCCCGTAGCGTGCCGCCACACCGGTGCCAGCCATGATCGCCGTCGGTGTGGCCAGGCCCAGGGCGCACGGGCAGGCGATCACCAGCACCGCCACGGCGTTGATCAGTGCGGTTTCCATCGGCGCACCATACAGCCACCAGCCGATCAGGGTGGCCAGGGCAATCAACAGCACGACAGGCACGAATACCTGGCTGACTTTATCCACCAGTTTCTGGATCGGTGCTTTTGCGGCCTGGGCGTCTTCCACCAGACGGATGATCCGCGCCAGCACGGTTTCCGCACCGAGGGCCTGGGTACGCACCAGCAACCGGCCTTCACCGTTGATCGCGCCGCCGGTGACTCTGTCGCCGGGCTGCTTGGGCACCGGCAGGCTCTCGCCGCTGATCAGGGCCTCGTCGGCGTGGCTCTGGCCTTCAACCACTTCGCCATCCACCGGGAAGCGTTCGCCGGGTTTGACCATTACCAGGTCGTTGAGGCGCAGGGCGCTGATGGCGACTTCCTGTTCGTGGCCATCGATCACCCGGATCGCCCGTTCCGGGCGCAAGGCTTCGAGGGCGCGGATGGCGCTGGCGGTCTGGCGCTTGGCGCGGCTTTCCAGGTATTTGCCCAGCAGCACCAGGGCAATCACTACCGCCGAGGCTTCGAAATACAGGTGCGGCATGCGCCCGGCGGCGGTGGCCCATTCGTACAGGCTCAAGCCATACCCGGCGCTGGTGCCCAGGGCCACCAGCAAATCCATGTTGCCGGCTCCGGCGCGCACGGCTTTCCAGGCGGCGACGTAGAACCGTGCACCGAAGATGAATTGCACCGGCGTGGCCAAAGCGAATTGCACCCAGGCCGGGAGCATCCAGTGCACGCCGAACGGCTGTAGCAGCATCGGCAATACCAGCGGCAAGGCGAGGGCAATGGCGATGATCAAGGCCAGGCGTTCGCGGTGCAGGCGCTGTTGCTGGTTGTCGGTCGGCGGGTGTTCGGCTTCCCGGACGCTGGCGCTGTAGCCAGCCTTGGCCACCGCGGCGATCAAGGTTTGCGGATCGATCTGGCCGAGCAGTTCAAGGTGGGCGCGTTCGTTGGCCAGGTTGACGCTGACGCTTTTCACTCCCGCAACCTTGCCAAGCGCACGCTCGACCCGACCGACGCAGGAAGCGCAGGTCATGCCGTCGATGCTCAATTCCAGGCTCTGTTGCGGCACGCTGTAGCCGGCCTTGGCCACGGCATCCATCAGGGCCGGCAGGCTGTCGCTGGGCGCTTGCACCCGGGCCTGTTCAGTGGCGAGGTTGACGCTGACGGCACTGGCGCCAATGACTTTGCTCAAGGCGCGCTCGACCCGCCCGGCGCAACTGGCGCAGGTCATGCCGGCAATCGGCAGGTCGAACGTGGTGGATTCGGACATCGGTCGCACTCCCTGTAGTAGATGACCACAGGATCAACCTTGCCATGCTGGCAAGGTCAAGTGCCAATCTGATGTGGGAGTGCCCGGGGCCTGAGCCTGGCTGTGATCCCCTGTGGGAGCGAGCTTGCTCGCGATAGCGGTTTTTCAGTCACATCCACGTTGAATGTGCCGCCATCATCGCGAGCAAGCTCGCTCCCACAAAGGTTGTGGGTCAGTAGCCGAGACCGGCGCGCTTCAGATACATCCCTTCCTGCGTCATCGCGATCCGGTACTTGAGCACATCCCCGGCCTTGAGCTGGATATCCTGCGACCCCGGCGCGAGCATGCCCGGATTGCAACCCGGGACCTGGCCCGGCAGCAGTTTCAGGCGCAGCGAGACGATGCCCGGCGGCAGGTTGAACGAGGTGCTCTGTTCCTGAAACAGCCGCGCCGCCAGTTGATCCTGGATGTACACACCGATTTCACAACTGGTCGCGACTTCCAGGCGCTCGCGGGAAATGATCAGCACGCCATAATCCTGACCGGCAGCATTGACCGAAGGCACGGCGGCGAAAAGGCTGAGAAAGCCAAACAGGCTGAAAACTGACCAGCGCATGGCTGAGTCTCCTGAGTTCGAGTCATTGATGGACGCAGCTTGGCCGAGCGTCGCGCCGATTGCCAGCCCGGCAGCTAACTTCAGAACTTGACCTTGCCATGGTGGCAAGCTCGAAACTGGGTTCAACCCTCGGAAAAGGAGCTATCCCATGCAAGTGTTCAACGTTGAAGGCATGTCTTGTGGTCACTGCGTCAAGGCCATCACCCAGGCGGTCCAGGCCAAAGACCCGGCGGCCAGTGTGCGGGTCGATCTGGCGGCCAGGGAGGTCGGTGTCGAAAGTGCGCTGACCGCCGAGCAGGTGATCGAGGCGATCAGCGAAGAGGGTTACGGTGTCAAACTGACCTGAATTTGATAGTTAGCGAGCTACTGGAATGTTCAAGGCGTCCATGCGCGGCTAGACTGTCGGGCTGCCGACTTCTGCCTCACTGGATGCCTGATGAACTTGCGTACCATTCTGATTCTCGGCGCCTTGAGCGCTTTCGGTCCGCTGGCGATCGATTTCTACCTGCCGGCCTTCCCGGCCATGGCCCTGGCTTTCGGGACGGACGAAAATCACGTTCAGATGACGTTGGCGGCGTACTTCCTCGGCCTGTCCATCGGTCAGTTGGCCTATGGCCCGGTGGCGGATCGTTTCGGGCGACGCGTTCCGTTGCTCATCGGTGTCGGTTTGTTCACCGCTGCATCCGTGGCGTGTGCCTTTGCGCCGAACCTGGAATGGCTGATCGGTGCGCGTTTCATCCAGGCGCTGGGTGGTTGCGCGGGGATGGTGATTTCCCGGGCGGTGGTCAGCGACAAGTGTGATGCGGTGGGGTCGGCGAAAGTCTTTTCGCAGTTGATGCTGGTGATGGGACTTGCCCCCATTCTCGCGCCATTGCTGGGTGGGTTGTTGGTCAACACCACAGGCTGGCAGTCGATCTTCCTGGCCTTGACCGGTTTCAGTGCGCTGGCGGGGCTGGCGGTGGCGACGGGATTGCCGGAAAGCATGCCGGCCCACATGCCGCGTCAACCGTTGTCGGGTGCGCTGCGTCAGTACGGTCGGTTGCTGGCCGACCCGATATTTCTTGGCCATGCCTTGACCGGGGGCATCGCCATCGCCGGGATGTTTGCCTACATCGCTGGTTCACCCTTTATCTTCATCAAGCTCTACGGCGTTGCGGCCGAGCATTTCGGCTGGCTGTTCGGCATCAATGCAGCGGGTTTCATTCTGGTGGCGCAGGTCAACGCGCGGTTACTGGCCAAGCGTGGCCCGATGTTTTTGCTGGCGCGCGCGGTGTGGGTTTATCTGGCGGCCGGTTTGACCCTGCTCGCTGTCAGCTCTTTGCATACGGCACAATTGTGGCCGCTGCTGATTCCATTGTTCATCTGTATCGCCAGCCTCGGTTGCATCAGCCCCAACGCTGCGGCGTGTGCGATGAGCGGGCAGGGCGCACGGGCCGGCAGCGCGTCGGCGCTGCTCGGTTGTCTGCAATTCAGCGTGGCTGCCGGTGCCTCCGCATTGGTGGGTGTGCTGCACGACGGTAGCGCCGTGCCGATGGCCATGGTCATCAGCCTGTGTGGAGTTCTGGTGGTGAGCGCAGCAGTGCTCACCCGGCGTTTGCAAAAAGCCCGGGCGCTGGCGCAAGCCCAGGTTTGAGGCCGGAGTCAGCCGGCCGCACGCTGCGCAAGGAGGACGGGAATCTGGTGAGGGGCCTGGATGCGGGCTTCAAGGGTACGCGTGAAAGCGCGAGCTTCTGCTTCGCTGCGGAACGTCACAGCATGTTGGTCTAAGCGAACTTGCCACTGGGACTTTGCCAGTTCTTTTATCAGGATCTTCATAGCCGAATTCCTCTCGTAAAAGATGTCTCGTAAAAGACGTTTCGCAAAAGAATGCCTCGCAGGAGATTCGATTGTAGTCCCGTATACGGTCACCATTGTGACAAGGATCAACTGTCTGACTGACGGTTTGTAACTAAACAAAACACGGGTTTTCGAGGGTGCCACAGAGGCTGTCTGCGACCGGGATTGCCCGGTCGCAGGCGGAAAACAGAAGGAAGCGATGAAATCAGCGGCGGTTTTTTCAGCGCTTCAGAACCCTTCCAGCACAATCTTGCCCTTGGCCTTGCCGCTTTCCAGCAGGGCATGGGCCCGGCGCAGATTAGCCGCGTTGATCGTGCCGAAGTGTTCGCCCACCGTGGTTTTCAGTGTCCCGGCGTCGATCAGCCAGGCGACGCGATTGAGCAGGTTGTGCTGCTCGATCATGTCCGCGGTTTCAAACAGCGAACGGGTGTACATGAATTCCCAGTGCAGTGACAGGCTCTTGCGCTTGAGCTTGGTCACGTCCAGTGACTTGGGGTCATCGATCAGCGCCAGCTTGCCCTGGGGGGCCAATGCCTCGACCAATTGGTCCAGGTGCTGGTCGGTCTGGGTCAGGCTGGCGACGTGGGTCACCTGATCCACACCGGCGCGCTTGAGTGCTTCGCAGAGTGGCTGGCTGTGGTCGATCACCAGGTCGGCTCCCAGCTCTTTCACCCAGCTTTGGGTCTGAGCACGCGAAGCGGTGCCGATGACTTTCAGGGCCGTCAGCTGGTGAGCCAGTTGCGTCAGGATCGAGCCCACGCCACCGGCCGCGCCGACGATCAACAGGCTCTGGCCTTCGTCGGTTTTGCCTTCGCGTACTTGCAGGCGTTCGAACAACAGTTCCCAGGCCGTGATCGCGGTGAGCGGCAGGGCGGCGGCCTCGGCGAAACCAAGGGTCTTCGGCATGTGGCCGACGATGCGTTCGTCCACCACATGCAATTCGCTGTTGCCGCCCGCACGGGCGATGGAGCCGGCGTAAAACACCTTGTCGCCGACCGAGAACAGCGTCACCTCACTGCCCACGGCCTTGACCACGCCAGCCACGTCCCAACCCAGCACCTTGGCCGCGCCGCCCTCGGGCTGGACGTTCTGGCGCACCTTGGTGTCCACCGGGTTGACCGAGATGGCTTTGACTTCCACCAGCAAGTCGCGGGGGCCGGCAACCGGCTCCGGCAGTTCGATGTCTTGCAGGGCCTTGTCGTCACTGATTGGCAACGAGGCGTAGTAGGCAATGGCTTTCATGGGCGGCTCCGGAACACTAGTAAAAGAAGAGATTCGATGGGTCAGATGATTGGCTATTTCTCCTGAAGATAAAACCGGCTAAAAGAGCAGTCTCTTTCAATATTTTTTTGATAATCGGTGCTCTTGATGCTGCGTTTCGATGACTTGCAGTTGTTTGTCCGGGCGGCGGACCTGGGCAGTCTGTCCGCCGCCGCGCGGGGCATGGACATGTCGGCGGCGGTGGCCAGTGCCGCGCTCAAGCGCATCGAACAGCAACTCGGGGCCCGATTGTTGGCCCGCTCGACCCGTAGCCTGCGCCTGACCGCTGAAGGCGAGGGCTTTCTCGAATACGCCCGCGCGGCCCTGAGCAATCTTGACGAGGGTCGGCGATTGCTGGCCAGTGGTCAGGACCAGGTCAGCGGGGTGCTGCAACTGTCGGCGCCGTCGGACTTTGGCCGCAATCTGCTGCTGCCCTGGCTGGACGAGTTTCAACGCGAGCATCCGAAGCTCACCGTGCGCCTGCTGCTGGGGGACCGCATCGCCGACCTGTTTCGCCAACCGGTAGACATTGCCCTGCGCTACGGTGAACCGGAGGACTCCAGCCTGGTGGCACTGCCCATCGCCCCGCAGAACCGCCGGGTGTTGTGCGCCGCTCCCGGCTATCTGGCCCGGCATGGTGAGCCGCGGCATCTGGAGCAACTGGCACAGCACAATTGCCTGTTATACATGCTCGGCAGCCGGGTCCACGATCACTGGAGTTTTCACGACGGCAAACGCGAGGTCAGCCTGACCGTCAGCGGCGATCGTTTCAGTGACGATGCCGATGTCGTGCGCCTTTGGGCCGTGGCAGGTGCCGGGATCGCTTACAAGTCCTGGCTCGATGTGGCCGCCGATGTACTGGCCGGCCGCTTGAAGGTGCTGATGCCGGAGCTGCTCTGTGAGCGCGCACCGTTGAATCTGTTGTGCGCCCATCGCGCACAATTGAGTAAGCCGGTAAACCTGTTGCGCGAAATGCTTGTCAGTCGATGCATCCTTTTGAGCAGTCAATTTCCAGGCTTTTCGAAAATCGATCTTTAGTCGCACGAAAAAAGAGAAATTTCCCTCAGGTACGATCAGCACCTACGCCGGGCGGAGGAAAGGATCCGCCGACCAACCCGCATATACTAGCGCCCTCATCATGTCAGTAACGTCGATCCCCAATGGCGGGTCCACGTTCGAGTCGGCCCGTCTGCACGGTCATCCTTCTGGCTTACGCAGCATCGGCCAGGCAGCGCCAATGTGTGAACAAGGCGTTGCCGGGTTTATGGCAGTTTCCACGGATTGGCCGACGACACATTACTGGTCACGATGTCTCTGGGCAGTAGACGAAACGATTCAACAGGGAGTGAATACATGGAACATGCACCTTGCATCAGCCAGATCGCCACATTGCTGGCTGACCCAAAGCGCAGCGCAATGATGTGGGCCTTGATGGACGGTTCGGCGCGAGCAACCGAAGAGCTGGCATTGCTGGCCGGCCTGTCGCCGTCTTCGGCCAGTGCACACCTGGGACGTTTGTCCGCCGGAGGCCTGCTGAGGGTTGAAAACCGCGGCCGCAAACGCTTTTTCCGCCTGGCCGCTCCCGAAGTCGGGGCGGCAATCGAAGCGCTGGCCAGTGCGACTCTCGCCAGCGCCCCCCTGGACATTCCGGACGTCTTCAAACGCAGTGCACCTCTGGCCAAACCCCGGGCGCTGCGTTCGTCGTTGCTGAGTGCCCGACTGTGCGACGATCACCTGGGGGGCACCCTGTCCGCCGATCTGTATCAGCGATTACTGGAGGCTGGCTGGATAGAGCAGTTTGATCAGCGGGTCACGGTCACGCTCAAGGGCGCGACGGAGTTGGCGGCACGGGGCGTGTTCATCCAGGCGCTGGCTCATCACAACGGCAGGGTTGCCTGCGCGTGCCCTGACTGGAGCGAAAGACGCCCGCACATGGGCGGCTCGCTGGGCGCGGCATTGTTGCAACTGTTCATGCAGTCGGGTTGGCTGAGCCTGCCCAACGATTCCAGAGCCTTGCAAGTGACCGCCTCCGGGCAACGCGAGATCCACCGCTTTGCCAAGGAAAGCGAGCTGGAAATGGCGCTTTAGTACACCGTTGCGGGAGCGAAAAAACGCGCTCCCGCCGGGCGCTTCAGCACTGAGCCTTACGGCTTCACCAACCGTGCATCGAGACTGTTCTGCGCCAGGCGCTTGGCCTGATCCTGGGTCATGCCCAGATGGGTGTACAGCGCATGGAAGTTCTCGGTGACATAACCGCCGAAGTACGCCGGGTCATCGGAGTTCACGGTCACTTTCACGCCGCGTTCCAGCATGTCGAGAATGTTGTGCTGCGACATGTGATCGAACACGCAAAGCTTGGTGTTCGACAATGGGCACACGGTCAGCGGGATCTGTTCGTCGATGATTCGCTGCATCAGGCGCTCGTCTTCGATGGCGCGCACGCCATGGTCGATGCGCTGGATCTTCAGCAGGTCGATGGCTTCCCAGATGTACTCGGGCGGGCCTTCTTCACCGGCGTGGGCGACGGTCAGGAAGCCTTCGTGACGGGCACGGTCGAACACACGCTGGAACTTGCTCGGCGGGTGTCCCATCTCGGAGCTGTCCAGGCCCACGGCGACGAACGCATCGCGGAACGGTAGCGCCTGGTCGAGGGTTTTCTGGGCTTCGTCTTCACTCAGGTGACGCAGGAAGCTCAGGATCAAACCACTGGTGATGCCCAGTTGCTGTTCGCCATCCTTCAGTGCGGCGGCGATGCCGTTGAGCACCGTTTCGAACGGGATGCCACGGTCGGTGTGGGTCTGCGGGTCGAAGAACGGTTCGGTGTGAATCACGTTCTGCTCTTTGCAGCGCAGCAGGTACGCCCAGGTCAGGTCATAGAAGTCCTGGGACGTGCGCAGCACATCGGCACCCCGGTAATACAGGTCGAGGAATTCCTGCAGGTTGTTGAAGGCATACGCCTTGCGCAAGGTTTCGACGTCGCTCCACGGCAAGGCAATCTTGTTGCGCTCGGCCAGGGCGAACAACAGCTCGGGTTCCAGCGAGCCTTCCAGGTGCAGGTGCAATTCTGCCTTGGGCAGGGCGTTCAGCCAGTCGTACATAATTCTTTTCTCATCAGGTGCAATGGTCGCCATTCTACAGAGGGTTGCCGCAACAATTGGTAAAACCTGACCAGGCGGTTCATCACACCGCTTCCGGTACCCGTCGATAAGCGTAGGTATCGGCGAAGCGCGAGAGCAGGAACTCGGCGCAGGTGGTGGCCGGGTACTTCGCCGGATGCATTGCATCCTGACAGCCGGGCAGGCATTCGATGCGGGTATCCGGGTGCGGCTCGGCGAAGAACGGCATCGAATAACGATCCACGCCCAGGGGGCTGATCACCCGGTGCGGCGTCGACAGGTAACGGTCATTGCTCCAGCGCGCCATCATGTCGCCGAGGTTGACCACGAACGTACCTTCGATCGGCGGTGCGTCGATCCATTCGCCTTGGACGTTGCGTACCTGCAAGCCACCGGCGGCGTCCTGATAGAGCAGGGTGATGCAGCCGTAGTCGGTGTGCGCCCCGGCACCTTGCTGTTCGGCGGAGCTGGCGGTGTGACGCGGCGGGTAATGGATCATCCGCAGCACGCTGACCGGGTCATTGAAGCGTGTGTCGAAGAAATCGCTTTCGATTCCCAGTGCGATGGTCATGGCCCGCAACAACGTTTGCGCCAGGGCTTGCATATCGACGTAGTGCTGTTCCATCAACGCTTCCCAGCCGGGCATGGACGGATGGCGATTGGGGCCGCGCAAGGGTTTTTCCGCCAGTACGTCAGGGTGCCCGGCCGGCAGGTGCAGACCCATGTCGAAAGTTTCTTTGAGGTCGCTGGGTTTGCTTGGGTCTAACTGCTCGGTGGCAATGGCGCCGTAACCGCGGTGGTGACGGGTCTGGGTGATGTCGATCTTGAGTTTTTCGGCGGTGGGTTGGGCGAAGAAGCGCTTGGCGTGGTCGAGCAGGGCGTCGATTCGCGCAGGACTGATTGGATGGCCCTTGATGTAGAAAAAACCCCACTCGCGGCAGGCGAGGTCGATTTGATTGGCGACAGTTTGCCAGGCGCGCTGGTCGTCGCTGTAGAGCGGGGCGATGTCGATGATCGGAAGGCTATTCATGCGCAATCCTTAAGAGCGCTGAAGATCCAATGTGGGAGCAAGCCCGCTCCCACAGGGGTTTTGTGTTCTGGTTGAAACGTTACTTCGGTATTTCGGACTTCATGCCTTCCACGTAGTAATTCATCGACGCCAGTTCCGCCGTGGTCGCGCTCACGCCCGCCGGGATTTTCTCGACCCCGGCCTGATCCTTGATCGGCCCGGTGAACAGTTGCAGCGCACCGCTCTTGATGTCGGCGATGAGCTGCTCGGCTTCGCTCTTCACCGTCGCCGGCACCAGGTCGCTGATCGGCAGTTCAACGGTGCCTTCCTTCAAACCACCCCAGTAGTCCCGGGATTTCCAGTCATGGTCGATCACGCTCTGGGTTGCCTGAACGTAGTGCGGGCCCCAGTCGTTGACGATGGATGTCAGCACCGCTTTTGGCCCGAAGTGCGCCATGTCCGAAGCGTAGCCCACGGCATACACGCCACGACGTTCGGCGGCCTGGATCGGCGCGGGGCTGTCGGTGTGCTGGAACACCACGTCCACACCCTGGTCGATCAACGCGTTGGCTGCGTCCGCTTCCTTGCCCGGATCGAACCATGAGTTGACCCATACCACCTTGATCTCGGTGCCGGGGTTGTACTTGTTCAGGGCCAGCTGGATGGCGTTGATATCGCGGATCACTTCCGGGATCGGGAACGAGGCGACGTAGCCGATTTTCTTGGTCTTGGTCATCTTCGCCGCAAGGAAACCGCCGACGTAGCGGCCCTCGTAAGTGCGCGCCAGGTAAGTGCCGAGGTTCTTGTCCTGCTTGTAGCCGGTGGCGTGTTCGAAGGTCACCTTGGGAAACTGCTTGGCGACTTTCACGGTCGGGTTCATGTAGCCGAAGGAGGTGGTGAAGATCAGGTCGTATTTGTCCTTGGCCATGTTGCGGATCACCCGCTCGGCGTCGGCGCCTTCGGCGACGTTTTCCACGTAGTTGGTGGTGATCTGCGAGCCGAATTTTTCCGCGAGTTCCTTGCGCCCCTGTTCATGCTGATACGTCCAGCCGTGGTCACCGATCGGACCGATATAGACGAAGCCGACTTTCAGCGGATCGGAGGCTGCGGCGGTCAGGCTGGCGCTCAAACCGATGGCTGCCGCAACGGCGCAAAGCAGCTTCTTCAACGGACGGTTGTGCATGAATTGGAACTCCATTTTGTTGTGAGGTTGGCTGGGCTCTCTGGCTTGCACAGGGCAATGCAAATTGCTGACCAACAAGACAACAAAACATGAATCCGCGGTGATGCCATCGCGTGCAGGCTCGCGACAGGTCCTTGAAGTCCGATAACAGTGCATGTCCTTGCACAGCTGCCATCCACTGGTGCGCCAATCCACAAAACCAATGTGGGGGCGAGCAAGCCCGCTCCCACAGTTTTAATCGGTGTTGTATCAGGTCCCGGCAATCAACTGCCGAGCCGCCTGGCTGTGATCAGCAATCAACCCCTTCAGATCCAGCCCTTCGACCTGCCCATCGATCACCCGCCACTTGCCACCGACCATCACTCGATCCGCGCGATCGGCGCCACACAGGAGCAACGCCGAGACCGGATCATGGCTGCCGGAGAAGCGCAGTTCATCGAGCTTGAACATCGCCAGGTCAGCCTGCTTGCCCACCGCCAACTCGCCGATATCGGTACGACCCAGCAGGCTCGCCGAACCCTTGGTCGCCCAGCCCAACACGCGTTCCGGGGTGATTTTTTCTGCGCCGTAACGCAGGCGCTGGATGTATAGCGCCTGACGCGCTTCGAGCATCATGTTCGAGGCATCGTTGGACGCCGAACCGTCCACGCCCAAACCAAGCAAGGCTCCGGCATCGGTCAGCTCGATGCTCGGGCAGATGCCCGAGGCCAGGCGCATGTTCGAGCTTGGGCAATGGCAGATGCCGGTGCCGGCGGCGCCGAGGCGGGCGATTTCATCCGGGTTGAAATGGATGCCATGGGCCAGCCAGGTACGCGGGCCGAGCCAGCCGACACTGTCCAGATAGTCTACGGTGCGCAGGCCGAAGCGTTGCAGGCAGAAATCTTCTTCGTCGAGGGTTTCTGCCAGGTGGGTGTGCAGGCGCACGTCGAGTTTGTTCGCCAGCTCGGCGCTGGCCGACATGATTTCCGGGGTCACCGAGAACGGCGAGCAGGGTGCCAGGGCGATCTGGATTTGCGCGCCGTCACCGCGTTCGTGGTACTCGGCGATCAGGCGCTGGCTATCGGCGAGGATCACTTCGCCTTCCTGCACGGTCTGTTGCGGCGGCAGGCCACCGTCCTTTTCACCGAGGCTCATGGAGCCGCGGGTCAGCATGGCGCGCATGCCCAGTTCGCGAACGCTCTCGACTTGCACGTCGATCGCGTTTTCCAGACCTTCCGGGAACAGGTAGTGGTGGTCGGCCGCGGTGGTGCAACCGGACAGTAGCAGTTCGGCCAGCGCGACCTTGGTGGCGAGGGCGAGCTTTTCCGGGGTCAGGCGTGCCCAGACTGGGTACAGGGTTTTCAGCCACGGGAACAGCGGCTGGTTGACCACCGGCGCCCAGGCGCGGGTCAGGGTTTGATAGAAGTGGTGATGGGTGTTGATCAGGCCCGGCAGGATCACATGCTCGCGGGCGTCGAACACTTCATTGCACGGTGCGGACGGTTGTTGACCGGCACCGAGTACTTCGACGATCAAACCGTCTTGCAGCACCAGGCCGCCACGGGCATCGAGACCGTTGGAGGTGAAAATGGCGAGGGGATTTTTTAACCAGGTACGGGTCGCAGGCATGTTGGCCGGCTCCTCTGAAAGTTGGGTTCAGGGTTGCCAGCTCAGTGTTGCCCTGTCTGCTGATCCAGGTTCGCCGGGGAGGCGAGGTGGGCAGTTTCGATCAAAACGCTCTGGCGGGCAAGCCCAACCCGACCAGACGAAGAGTCATCCTGTGGGCGCGGGCTTGCTCGCGAAGACGGTGTAACTACAACGTTGATGTTGGCTGACACTACGCTTTCGCGAGCAAGCCCGCTCCCACATTTTGATCTGAGGGGTTACCAGGGAATGGTTTCGCCCCGGTAATTGATGAAGTGATGCCCGCCCTTGCCGACATACGCATTCACCTGATCAACCAGGCCACGGGTGCTGGTTTCCACATCGATGTCCGCGCCTTCACCGCCCATGTCGGTCTTCACCCAGCCCGGGTGCAACGACAGTACGGTGAGCCCGGTTTCCCCCAACTGAGTGACAAAGCTGTTGGTCATGGAATTCAGCGCCGCCTTGCTGGCCTTGTACAGTGCCAGTTCCGGCGCATCGGGCATGGTCACGCTGCCCAGCACCGAACTCATGAACGCCAGCACGCCGGTGTCCGGGCGCAGTTGCTCGACAAAACGCTGGGCCAGGTTGATCGGCGCCACGGCGTTGGTGAAAAACAGCTGACCGACTTCGGCCATTGTCGCGCCGCCGTTCGGCGTCTGGACATCCGGCCCCTTGACCCCGGCATTGACGAACAAAAGGTCAAACACGTCTCCCTTGAGTTGTTGGCTCAGGGTGGACACCGCCGGCTGATCGTCCATGTCGAGCTTTTCGATCCGCACATTGCCCAGGGCCTGCAAGGCTTCGGCTTTTTGCGGATCGCGCACGGTAGCGGTGACTTGCCAGCCATCGGCCAGCAGGGTTTTCACCAGACCGAGGCCAAGCCCCCGGGAGGCGCCGATGATGAGTGCGGTTTTTGCCTTGGACATGAGTGGCTTCCTTGAAAATTCAGAGTCGTGGATTCAATGGACACTGTTGCCCGAGCCGTTGTTGCAACTCGTCGCGCAGCGCGCCGAGTTCGGCCATGCGGGCTTCGATCAGTTTGAGTTTGTCTTGCAGCAGTTGCGTGACGGCGCTGTCCGGATCGGGCGACTGCCAGATTGTAGCGACGCTGTTGCCGATCTCGCCGAGGGTAAAACCCAGTCGTTGAGCGGTCTTGATGTACTGCACCAGTTGCACCATGTCTGGCGGATAGTCTCGATACCCATTGGCGCTGCGTTGTGCAGCGATCAATCCGCGCTGCTCGTAAAAGCGTAGCGTGTCGCGGCTGACGGCGCTGGCCTGGGATAATTCACCGATGCGCATCATGACGTCTCGAGGGGGCTTGACCCTGGAGCATACTCCAGGCTTTAGCCTTGTTGCTCCCTGAATTGATGGAGCAATGTCGATGTGGACTACAACGCAATATCGCCGGTTGGTGCAAGGCAGTGCCTGGTATGACCTGATCGTGATGCTCGCATTTGTCACGCCGTGGAGTTTTGCAGCGTTGCATGGGGTTTTGACGGGGGTGAGTCAGGCGTTGAGTTTGCCCGGCGAGCTGCCACCGTTCGAACCGGTGCACATGTTGATGGCGAATCTGCTGGGGTCGATCGTCTGCGTATGGGCGGTGCTGCGGATTCGTGATCCGCAGCAGGTTTATGGGCGGTATGACGCCGTGGGCAGATTCCTGTTCTCGGCTTGGCAGGCTTATGCCCTGGTTCATGGCGCGAGTTCGATTCTGGTGGTTTTTCTGGTGTTTGAATTGGCGTGGGGCATTGCTCAAGTGTTGCCTGTTCGGGCCCTTTCGCGAGCAAGCCCGCTCCCACAAGGTTCTGCTGTGTGATCTGGATTGTTGCCATGCCAGCGATTCCTGTGGGAGCGGGCTTGCCCGCGAAGGGGGGGCAGTCCGGTCACCGCCTAATGCCCAGCCTGCCACGGCTGCCCCAACGAAACCGGCGCATACAACCGTGTGCGCACCGCATCCCGGGACAGCAGCACCAGCACCACAATGGTCGCGACATACGGCAACATCGCCAGCAGACTGGACGCAATTGCCAGTCCCAACCCCTGCGCCACCAGGTGCAGGATGCTGGCGAGTCCGAACAGGTACGCGCCGAGCAGCAGGCGCCACACCCGCCAACTGGCGAACACCACCAGCGCCAGGGCAATCCAGCCGCGCCCGGCACTCATGTTTTCCGCCCACATCGGTGTGTAGGCCAGGGACAGATATGCCCCGGCCAACCCGGCCATCGCACCGCCGAACAACACCGCCAGAGTGCGCACCGCCAACACCGGCACGCCCATGGCGCTGGCCGCATCCGGGTTTTCCCCGACCGCCTGAATGATCAGCCCGACGCGGCTTTTCAGAATCACCCAGGCCACCAGCGCAAACAGCACGAACGACAGATACACCAACAGGTCCTGGGCAAACAGCATCCGCCCGATCAGCGGGATCTCGCTCAAATACGCAATCGCCATCGGCTCGAACCCCGCCAGCGGCTTGCCGACCCACGCCGCCCCGACGAAGGTCGACAGGCCCACACCGAAAATCGTCAGGGCCAGACCAGCGGCCACCTGATTGGCGTTGAACACCAGCGCCACCAGGGCGAACAGCGATGACAACAGCATCCCGGCGAGCATCGCCAGCAACACGCCGAGCCACAGGTGGCCGGTGTTGAACGCGACGATGAAACCAATCACCGCGCCAAACAGCATCATGCCTTCCTGGCCGAGGTTGAGGACGCCGCTTTTCTCGCAGATCAACTCCCCCAGCGCCACCAGCAGCAACGGCGTACCGCAGCGGACCATGGCGTAGAAAATATTGCTCAGCAGATCGATATCCATCACAGCGCTCCTGCTTGTACGGCGGTAGTTTGTGCGCGGCGGGTCCAGCGCAGGTTCAAGCGCGGTCGGTAGAGGATCAGCACATCACTGGCCAGCAGGAAAAACAGCATCATGCCCTGGAACAATTGGGTGATCGCTTGCGGCAGGTTCAGGCTCATTTGTGCGCTTTCGCCGCCGATGTACAGCAGCGCCATCAACAGGCTGGAAAACAGGATGCCGACAGGATTCAGACGGCCGAGAAATGCCACGGTGATCGCTGCATAGCCATAGCCCGGCGAGACCTGCGGCACCAGTTGGCCGATGGGGCCGGTGACTTCGCACACACCGGCAAGCCCCGCCAGACCGCCGCTGATCAACAGCGCGAGCCAGATCAGGCGCGTCTCGCGAAAGCCGACGAAACCGGCGGCACGCTTGTCCAGCCCGAGCACCTTGATCTGGAAGCCGACAAAGCTTTTCTGCAACAACACCCACACCGTCACCAACGCGAGCAGGGCGAAGTAAACCCCGGCGTGGACCCGGCCATCTTCCATCAGCAACGGTAAGCGGCTGGCGTCGCCGAACATCGCCGATTGCGGAAAATTGAAACCTTCCGGATCTTTCAGTGGGCCGTGCACGCAATACAGCAAAAGGTTCAGGGCGATGTAATTGAGCATGATGCTGGTCAGGATTTCATTGGCGTTGAAGCGCGTGCGTAACCACGCCGTCAGCCCGGCCCACGCGGCTCCAGCCAAGGTGCCAGTGAGCAGGATCAGTACCAGCGCCCAGCGGCTTTGCATGTCGATGATGTTCACCGCCAGCGCACTGCCGGCCAACGCACCGAGCAGTAGTTGACCTTCGGCACCGATGTTCCAGATGCGCGCCTGATAGGCGACGGCCAGGCCCAATGCGCAGAGCAGAATCGGCAGGGCTTTGACCAACAATTCGGAGACGCCATACAGGTCGCTGACCGGCGCAATCAGCAAGGTGTGCAAGGTCAGCAGCGGGTCGTGCCCGAGCGCGATAAACAGCAAGGATCCACAGCCCAGGGTGAGTGCAGCCGCCAGCAACGGCGAGCACCACAGCATCAGGCGCGATTGCTGGCCGCGGGGTTCAAGAGAAAGCAGCATGTGACACTCCGTTAACGCGTGGCGGATGCGAGTGATTGAGGGGCGCCGAACTGGCCGGCCATCCAGCCGCCGACATCGCTCAGGCGCGTATCGACGGTGGCGTGGAGCGCCGACAGTCGACCGCCGCACAAGGCGCCGAGGCGGTCGCTGATCTGGAACAGTTCGTCGAGGTCTTCGGAAATGACCAGGATCGCCGCGCCGGCATCGCGCAAGGCAATCAAGGCGCGGTGAATGGTGGCGGCGGCGCCTACGTCCACGCCCCAGGTCGGGTGCGCGGCGATCAGCAGTTTGGGTTGCTGGAGGATTTCCCGGCCGAGGATGAATTTTTGCAGGTTGCCGCCGGACAGGCTGCGGGCCGGCGCCTGGCTATCGGGCGTCTTGACACCGAAACGGCGGATGATGTCCTCGGTCAGTGCTTCGACTTTGCCGCGCTGGATCAGGCCGTTGCTCACCAATCCTTGCTGGAAAGCAGTCAGCAGCGCGTTGTCCGCCAGGCTCAGGTCCGGCACCGCACCATGACCCAGGCGTTCGGCGGGAACGAACCCCAGGCCGAGTTGGCGACGTGCATCGGGACGCAAATGGGCGACGGGCTCCTGGCCAAAACGGATCGTCGCGCTGGCGTTGCGGGGCAACAGTGCTTCGCCGCTGAGCAAGGCCAGCAACTCATCCTGGCCATTGCCGGCGACACCGGCGATGCCGACAATTTCACCACGGCGCACTTCAAGGTCGATGTTGGCAAGCGAGCAGCCGAACGGGTCCGGGTTGTGCCAGGACAAGCCACGGACATCAAGGAACGCATCACCTCCAGCTACCTTCGGATAGTCTGCGATCAACTCCGCCGCTTCACCGACCATCAAGCGCGCCAGTTGCTGATCCGAGCACTCGGCCGGCACGCAATGCCCGGCCACCCGACCGCCTCGTAAAACCGTTGCGCGGTGGCACAACGCGCGCACTTCCCCAAGCTTGTGGCTGATGAACAAAATGCTGCAGCCTTCGGCAGCGAGCCGGCGCAGGGTGACGAACAAGTCGTCGGCCTCTTGCGGCGTCAGCACCGAAGTCGGTTCATCGAGAATCAGCAGGCGGATGTCCTGCATCAGGCAGCGAATGATTTCCACCCGTTGCCGTTCACCGATCGACAGGCTGTGGACAAGTCGCTCCGGTTCCAGCGCCATGCCGTAGCGCCGGGACACCTCGCGAATCTTCGGCTCAAGTTGTCTGGGGGTGCCTGCCGCCGCGCCCATGGCCAGGGCGATGTTCTGCGCCACGCTCAGGGTTTCGAACAGCGAGAAATGCTGGAACACCATGCCGATTCCCAAACCCCGGGCCTGGGCCGGGTTGCGCAGGCTCACCCGCTGGCCTTGCCAGATCACTTCGCCGGAATCGGCATGGGTCACGCCGTAGATGACTTTCATCAGCGTGCTTTTGCCCGCGCCGTTTTCGCCGAGCAGGGCATGGATCTCGCCAGGGGCAATGGTCAGGTCGATGGCATCGTTGGCCAGGCAGCCGGGATAGCGTTTTGTGATTGCACGCAGTTGCAGGCGCGGAACCGGATCGGGGATTGGGGCGTGATTGGGCATGACAGGCTCAGTGCTGTTGGACTTGTGCCTGTGGATAAAGCAATTATCTGGCCACTCGGTCAGGAAAACTTCGGACTCCTGTGAGCCGGGGCGTTGAGTACGCAGCTTTCAAATGTGCCACGCAGAGCCCGGCACCACATAGGGGCAACGGCGTAAATCAAGCCCCGATTTTGCTCGTGGGGTTTTGCTCAAAAAATGAGCAATCGACCACAAGCCATACCGTGCAGGGCGTCGGGACGGCCATGAACGGGTTATCCACAGATTGCTCCACAGTATTTGTGTGCAAGCTCAAAGCATGGGCATAAGCACTGAGTGGCTTTCTTCTAAAGGCGATAAACCCTTGTAACTGTTTGTTTTTATTTGAATTTGATGTGCTTGATGGCAGATTGGACGAAAATTGAGCAAAGTCCGCAAAGCCGCATGACAGAAGGGTTACAGCGGTATGTGCTCAGGTTATCCACAGCCGGGTGCACAGCAGATGTGGGCAAATATGGAATAAGTGAAAAAGCGGCGTGCCCCAAAAGATTGCAGCCTGTGATGAAGCGCTTTCAGCGCTGTAACAGAATGCGCCCGCGACTCAAACCGGCCAGTTGTGACTGCAAGTTGTCGATCTGTGCTTCGCCCACGGCCAATTGCAATTCGACACCATTGGAAGTGAAGCTTTCATCCACAACCAATCCACCGGCCTCGGCCACCCGCAGCTTCACCAGGGCCAGCTCGGCAAATCCGCACGCGCAACGCAGCGGCACCCGGTTGATCAGCTCGATCTTCGGCGCCGCTTGCAGGCACTTGTTTGCACCCCCGCCATAGGCCCGGGCGAGCCCCCCGGTGCCCAGTTGGATGCCGCCATACCAGCGAATCACCAGCACCGCGACCTGATCGCAATCCTGTGCCTCTATCGCCGCCAGAATCGGCCGGCCGGCCGTACCGCCGGGCTCGCCATCATCGGTGCTGCGATACTGATCGCCGAGCTTCCAGGCCCAGCAGTTGTGCGAGGCATTCAAGTCGCTGTGCTGTTCAATGAACGCCTGGGCCTCGGCCGGGCTGGAGATCGGCGCGGCGAAGGTAATGAAGCGGCTCTTGCGAATCTCTTCGCGGTATTCGCAAAAACCGCTGAGGGTAAATGGCATAAGTGCTTAGATGGCAGGTTTCAGGCCGCAGCCCTTGAGAATGATGCGGATCAGGTTGTCCCCGGCGTCTTCCATGTCCTGTTTGGTCAGCCTGGTGCGCCCGGTGACGCGGCAGATCTGCGTGGCGAAGTCGGCGTAGTGCTGGGTGCTGCCCCACAACAGGAAGATCAGGTGCACCGGGTCGACCGGGTCCATTTTACCGGCGTCGATCCAGGCCTGGAACACGCCCGCGCGGCCCTGGAACCAGGCACGATAATCCTGGTTGAAGTACTCGGTCAGGCATTCACCGCCGCTGATGACTTCCATGGCAAAAATCCGCGAGGCTTGCGGCTG
Organism: Pseudomonas sp. GM74; assembly: GCF_000282455.1. Taxonomy (GTDB): domain Bacteria; phylum Pseudomonadota; class Gammaproteobacteria; order Pseudomonadales; family Pseudomonadaceae; genus Aquipseudomonas. Next base: position 4,723 of record NZ_AKJG01000065.1, on the reverse strand, counting down.
GCGTCGGGAGAATTCCATTTTCGCGCGGATGTAGCGGGTCAAGGCTTCGCTCGGATCGTCCTCGGCGGTGAGGGTGTTGAAGGTGCTGTCCCACAGTTCGATGATGTTGCTCAGCACCGCAACGTACAAACCGAGCTTGTTGGTGAAGTAGTAATGCAGGTTCGCCTTGGGCAGCCCGGCATTCTGGGCGATGGTGTTCATGCTCGTGCCTTTGTACCCGTGACGGGCGAACTCGTCTTCGGCGGCTTTGATGATGGTCTCTTCGTTTTTCTGACGAATGCGGCTGACGGGTTTTGCGCCGTGGGCTGGGACTTCAAAGGTCATAAGCACTTCCGAACGGGTGGGTGGGACGGCCAGTGCGTTGATAACGTACCCACCGGCTTCAGACAAGGCCTCACACAATAAAACACTACACCGCAATCTGGTGTGGGAGCGGGCTTGCTCGCGAAGACGGTGTGTCAAACAACATTGATGCTGGATGTACCGGCCTCTTCGCGGGCAAGCCCGCTCCCACAGGTTTCTGTTATCCGACAATTCAGCGCGTCGCCGCCAGGCTCTCGAGAAAACTCTCCAGCACCAGATGGGGTCGACGCCCCTTGCGGGTGACCGACGCCAGGCTCAGGTCATAGAAACGCGTTTTCGCTTTCAATGCGCGCAACCGGCCTTGCTGTACCCAAAGACTCGCGTAGTGATCCGGCAGGTAACCGATATAGCGCCCGGTCAGGATCAGGAACGCCATGCCTTCGCGGTCCGAGGCGCTGGCGGTGCAGTTGAGCGCCTGGTAGTGAGCCTGAATATCCGCGGGCAAACGGAAGGTGGGCGCGATGGCGTCCTGACTGTTCAGGCGTTCGTCGTCCAGCTGCTTGTCATCGACATAAAACAGCGGGTGACCGACCGCGCAGTACAACAGCGAACGCTCGCTATACAGCGGCTGATACTCCAGACCCGACAGCGCGCTGGCCTGCGGCACCACGCCGACGTGCAGGCGACCGTCAAGCACGCCTTGTTCGACTTCATTGGGCGCGATCATGCGGATCTGGATCTGCACGTCCGGGCCCCGTTCCTTCAATTGCGCGAGGGCATGGGTGATGCGCATGTGGGGCAGGGTGACCAGGTTGTCCGTCAGACCAATGATCAACTCGCCGCGCAAGTGCTGGTGCAGGCCATTGACCTCGGTGCGGAAGCTTTCCAGTGCACTTAGCAGTTGCAACGCCGATTGATAGACCTCGCGGCCTTCTTCTGTGAGGGAAAACCCGGCACGTCCCCGTTGGCACAGGCGCAGGCCGAGGCGCTGCTCCAGATCGCTCATCTGCTGGCTGATCGCCGAGCGACCGATGCCCAGTACGGTTTCCGCCGCGGAGAAGCCGCCGCATTCCACCACGCTGCGGAAAATCCTCAGCAGGCGGATATCAAAGTCGCTGACCTGGGCCAGCGGATCGGGACGGCGAGCGCTCATGCGGGTTACTCAAAGTTTAGTGGTCGGCTGACTGAACATTAGAAAAGTTGGATTTCACAGACTTTATCCCCGTGGCAATTTAGCTGCAACAACGGTTTTCAATCCTTACGCCGCTTATTGCCTTGCGAGGTTACGCCCATGAACCAGCCTGAAAACGCCCCGACTTCCCTGGTCAGCCAGCTCAAGCTCGATGCTCACTGGATGCCTTACACCGCCAACCGCAACTTCCAGCGCGACCCGCGCCTGATCGTTGGCGCCGAAGGCAGCTGGCTGATCGACGACAAGGGCCGCAAGGTCTATGACTCGCTGTCCGGTCTGTGGACCTGTGGCGCCGGGCACACCCGCAAGGAAATCCAGGAAGCGGTCGCCAAGCAACTGGGCACCCTCGATTACTCGCCAGCCTTCCAGTACGGCCATCCGCTGTCCTTCCAATTGGCTGAGAAAATCACCGACCTGACCCCGGGCAACCTGAACCACGTGTTCTTCACCGACTCGGGCTCCGAGTGTGCTGACACCGCCGTGAAGATGGTCCGTGCTTACTGGCGCCTGAAGGGCCAGTCGACCAAGACCAAAATGATCGGCCGTGCCCGTGGTTACCACGGTGTGAACATCGCCGGCACCAGCCTCGGTGGCGTGAACGGCAACCGCAAACTGTTCGGACAGGCGATGATGGACGTCGACCACCTGCCGCACACTTTGCTGGCAAGCAACGCTTACTCCCGTGGCATGCCGGAGCAGGGTGGTATCGCCCTGGCTGACGAACTGCTGAAGCTGATCGAACTGCACGATGCGTCGAACATCGCGGCAGTCTTCGTCGAGCCATTGGCTGGTTCCGCTGGCGTGCTGGTTCCACCACAGGGTTACCTCAAGCGTCTGCGTGAAATCTGCGACCAGCACAACATCCTGTTGGTGTTCGACGAAGTGATCACCGGTTTCGGCCGTACCGGCACCATGTTCGGCGCGACCACCTTCGGTGTGACCCCGGACCTGATGTGCATCGCCAAGCAAGTCACCAACGGTGCGATCCCGATGGGCGCGGTGATTGCCAGCTCCGAGATCTACCAGACTTTCATGAATCAGCCGACGCCTGAATACGCGGTTGAATTCCCTCACGGCTACACCTACTCCGCGCACCCGGTGGCTTGCGCCGCGGGCCTGGCAGCACTCGACCTGCTGCAAAAGGAAAACCTGGTACAGAGCGTGGCTGAAGTCGCACCGCATTTCGAAAACGCGCTGCACGGCCTGAAGGGCACCAAGAACATCATCGACATCCGTAACTTCGGCCTGGCCGGTGCGATCCAGATCGCACCGCGTGACGGCGACGCCATCGTGCGTCCGTTCGAAGCCGGCATGGCACTGTGGAAAGCCGGGTTCTACGTGCGCTTCGGCGGCGACACCCTGCAGTTCGGCCCAACCTTCAACAGCAAGCCGCAGGACCTGGATCGCCTGTTCGACGCGGTCGGCGAAGTGCTGAGCAAGATCGACTGATTTCTCCTTCTATATACCTACAAACAACAGGCGCTCCGAAGCGAGCGCCTGTGGACAACTTTTCAGGAGCTTCCATGAGCGTTATTCCGCATTTGATCAATGGCGAACTGGTGACCGAGAACGGTCGCGCGGTTGATGTGTACAACCCGTCTACCGGTCAGGCTATCCACAAGCTGCCACTGGCGACCCGCGAAACCATCCAGAGCGCCATCGATGCGGCCAAGGCTGCATTCCCGGCCTGGCGCAACACGCCGCCGGCCAAGCGTGCCCAAGTGATGTTCCGCTTCAAGCAATTGCTGGAGCAGAACGAAGCCCGCATCTCGCAATTGATCAGCGAAGAGCACGGCAAGACCCTGGAAGATGCTGCCGGTGAACTCAAGCGCGGCATCGAGAACGTCGAGTTCGCTTGCGCGGCTCCGGAAATCCTCAAGGGTGAATACAGCCGTAACGTTGGCCCGAACATCGATGCCTGGTCGGACTTCCAGCCGCTGGGCGTGGTTGCCGGTATCACGCCGTTCAACTTCCCGGCCATGGTGCCGTTGTGGATGTACCCGCTGGCGATCGTCTGTGGCAACTGCTTCATCCTCAAGCCATCCGAGCGTGACCCGAGCTCGACGCTGCTGATCGCCCAGTTGCTGCTGGAGGCTGGTCTGCCTAAAGGCGTAGTGAGCGTGGTGCACGGTGACAAGGCTGCGGTGGACGCATTGATCGAGGCGCCGGAAGTCAAAGCGCTGAGCTTCGTTGGTTCGACGCCGATTGCCGAATACATCTATTCCGAAGGCACCAAGCGCGGCAAACGCGTCCAGGCCCTGGGCGGTGCGAAGAACCACGCAGTACTGATGCCGGATGCAGACCTGGACAACGCCGTCAGCGCTCTGATGGGCGCGGCTTACGGTTCTTGCGGCGAGCGTTGCATGGCGATCTCGGTAGCGGTGTGCGTGGGTGACCAGGTGGCCGATGCACTGGTGGCCAAACTGGTTCCACAAATCAAGGCGCTGAAAATCGGTGCCGGTACCAACTGCGGCCTGGACATGGGCCCACTGGTGACTGGTCAGGCACGCGACAAGGTCAGCGGTTATGTAGAAGACGGCGTGGCCGCTGGCGCGACACTGGTGGTGGACGGCCGTGGCCTGACCGTCGCTGGTCACGAGGAAGGCTTCTTCCTGGGTGGTTGCCTGTTCGATAACGTCACGCCAGAGATGCGTATCTATAAAGAAGAGATCTTCGGGCCGGTGCTGTGCGTTGTTCGGGTCAACAGCCTGGAAGAAGCCATGCAACTGATCAACGATCACGAATATGGCAACGGCACCTGCATCTTCACCCGTGACGGCGAAGCGGCGCGGTTGTTCTGCGACGAGATCGAAGTCGGTATGGTTGGTGTCAACGTACCGCTGCCAGTACCGGTGGCTTATCACAGCTTTGGCGGCTGGAAGCGTTCGCTGTTCGGTGACCTGCACGCCTATGGCCCGGATGGCGTGCGTTTCTATACCCGCCGCAAGGCCATCACCCAGCGCTGGCCGCAGCGTGCGAGCCATGAAGCTTCGCAGTTCGCTTTCCCTAGCTTGTAAGTAGAAGGGCGCAAAAGGCCGACCCACTGGGTCGGCCTTTTGTTTTTGGGGCTTTTTTGCCCTATATGACAGAATTGTGAAAATAGCTGTTGACGGCAGATTCCAGGTGTCTATAATTCGCCCCACTTCCGGCGCAGTCGAAACGGAAAACTCCTTGGTAAACAACGAGTTACGCAGTTTTCGGCAGTGGGTTGCTTCAGTTCATCGAAGC
>NZ_AKJG01000064.1 GCF_000282455.1 Pseudomonas sp. GM74 | reverse complement strand
CAGGCACCTCCTGACCGTATTTCATACCTGTAAACGATGTCTCCGGTTTAAAACGTAAAGGATGTCTCCGGTTTCTACCCGAGCAAGCCCGCTCCCACAGGGGATTTGTGGGGTCAGTTGCTGGAAAGGCGATCGCCGCGGGCAAATTTCCAGGTGCGGATGATTTCCAGGCGGTCGATGTCCGACAGATCCCCGGTAAAGGGTGCAAACGGTGCCGCCAGGCGAACGATGCGCTGGGCTGCCTGATCCAGCAGCGGCTGACCTGAAGATTCCAGCACCAGCACTTCATACAGTGAACCATCACGGTTGATCGACACCATCAGGCGCAAGTTGCCATAGATCTGCTTGCGCCGCGCTTCGTCGGGATAGTTGAGGTTGCCGATGCGCTCGACTTTCTTGCGCCATTCGTCCTTATACCAGGCGCCCTTGTCGCGCATGGTCGAGGCCGCGCTCAAGCGGTGGATGCGCGGGCGCTTGGCGTACAGCTGTTGTTCGGCGGCCAGTTCCGCTTCGAGGCTGGCGATGTCGCTGGACAGTTGCTCGCTGTCGAAGGTCGGCGCCTGGACCTGGGGCTTGACCTCGGTCTTGGGTTCCTCGGTCTTGGCGGGGGCTTTTTTCGGTTTCGGCGCCACGGTGGTCACGGCAGCCTTGGGCGGAGCTTCCTGAATTTCAGGCTTGGCGGCCGGCGGTGGCGTGACCTTTTGCACCTTGTTGTCCTGGAACGGCGCGACCTCGGTGGTCTTGGGAATCGCCTTTTTATCCAGGGTGCCGCTGCCTTGCTGATTCTCCTGAGCCAGGAAATCGGCTTTCTCGGGCTTCTTTTCGCTCTTGAAGGTGGCGAGGGTGATTTCCAGGGTTTTGCTGATCTGCTTGGGCTCGACCACTGCAAATCCGACACCCAACAGCAAGGCCAGGTGGACCAGCGCAGCCAGAAACAGGGTAAAACCGAGGCGATCGACCGGGCGCACGCCACGGTGGGCGAGTTCGGCAGGCAGATCGGACGGGAGTGTCATGACAAAAAAACCAACATCGCGTTTTTACGGGCCCGGCATGATAACGCAATGTTGGTTTTTAGCTTCAAGCTTCAAGCTGCAAGCGACAAGCTGTAAGAGGATCAGCTTGAAGCTTCAAGCTTCAAGCTTCAAGCGAAAAGCAAGTGCGCGTGCTTCAAACTTGCCGCTTGAGGCTTGCAGCTTGCAGCTGCTTCTCGATGGCCTCCATCAGCATGCCGCCGATGTCAGTGCCAAACGCGTTATCGATCTCGCGAATGCAGGTCGGGCTGGTGACGTTGATTTCGGTCAGGTGTTCGCCGATCACGTCCAGGCCAACGAACAACAGGCCTTTTTCACGCAGGGTCGGGCCGACTTGCGCGGCGATCCAGCGGTCCTTGTCGGTCAGCGGGCGGGCTTCGCCACGGCCACCGGCAGCGAGGTTGCCACGGGTTTCGCCCTGGGCCGGAATCCGCGCCAGGCAATAATCCACAGGCTCGCCATCGATCATCAGGATGCGCTTGTCACCGTCCTTGATCGCCGGCAGGTAGGCCTGGCCCATGATCTGCTGGGCACCGAGGGCGGTCAGGGTTTCGAGGATCACCGACAGGTTCGGATCGCCCGCGCGGTGACGGAAAATCGACGTGCCGCCCATGCCGTCCAGCGGCTTGAGGATCACGTCGCCGTGCTTGGCGGCGAACTCACGCAACACGTCGGCGCGGCGGCTGACCACGGTCGGCGGCGTGCACTGCGGGAACAGCGTGGCGAACAGCTTCTCGTTGCAGTCGCGCAGGCTCTGCGGCTTGTTGACCACCAGCACGCCAGCGCGCTCGGCCTGTTCCAGCAAATAGGTGGAGTAGACGAACTCCATGTCGAACGGCGGATCCTTGCGCATCAGGATCACGTCCAGATCGCTCAGCAGCGCGTCGCTTTCGGCGCCCAGTTCGAACCATTTTTCCGGGTTGGCGAAAACCTGCAGCGGACGCATCCGGGCCCGGGCCTGGCCTTCGCCCTGATACAGGTCGCGCTGTTCCATGTAGAACAGTTCCCAGCCACGCTTCTGCGCGGCCAGCAGCATGGCCAGCGAGCTATCCTTTTTATAGGAAATGCTGGCGATAGGGTCCATGACAATCCCGACGCGAACGCTCATTGGGTTTTCCTCGAAAATTGGCTACCGGATCGGTATGAAAAAAGTGGCGTCAGAGTGGCGCTGAGTGTGTTCCCGGTCAAGGAAAAACCACCTTGCGGGTCGGCCGATAGATTGGTTCTGGAGACTGTGCTAAAAAGGCTGCCATGTCGTGCCGGCCCTTGAGCATCAAGGGTTTTGAGCCGCGTTAACCGGCAAACGGACAATTTGTTTCGCAAAGGCGACGGTAGAGCATTTTATGGAACAGCACCCCAGCGCCTTGAAGGTCATGGTGATCGACGATTCGAAGACGATCCGTCGCACCGCCGAAACGCTGCTCAAGAACGTGGGTTGTGAGGTCATCACGGCCATCGACGGTTTTGATGCCCTGGCCAAGATTGCCGACAACCACCCCGGCATCATCTTTGTCGACATCATGATGCCGCGCCTGGATGGCTATCAGACCTGCGCCCTGATCAAGAACAACAGCGCGTTCAAGTCCACGCCGGTGATTATGCTGTCGTCCAAGGACGGGCTGTTCGACAAGGCCAAGGGGCGCATCGTCGGCTCCGACCAGTTTTTGACCAAGCCGTTCAGCAAGGAAGAATTGCTTGATGCGATCCAGGCCCATGTTCCTGGCTTCGCCGCCGTTTTGCCGCAGTAGGACACGCACAGTGACGCTCGGCCATCGGGCCCGGCGTCGACAAGAATGGGGAAGACCATGGCACGTATTCTGATCGTCGATGATTCGCCGACCGAAATGTACAAACTGACCGGCATGCTGGAAAAGCACGGTCATGAAGTGTTGAAAGCCGAAAACGGTGCCGACGGCGTCGCCCTGGCCCGCCAGGAAAAGCCCGATGCGGTCCTGATGGACATCGTCATGCCCGGCCTCAACGGCTTCCAGGCGACCCGCCAGCTGACCAAGGACCCGGAAACCGGGCACATCCCGGTGATCATCATCACCACCAAGGATCAGGAAACCGACAAGGTCTGGGGCACGCGCCAGGGCGCCAAGGATTACCTGACCAAGCCGGTCGATGAAGACACCCTGATCAAGACCCTGAACAACGTGCTGGCCGGTTGATCGTCAGGCCATGAACGAGTCGCTGACGGCCTTCGAGTTGCTGCTGCAAATCGATCAGCGCTGTCGTTTGCTGGCGGCGGACTTGCCGTCCCAGCCAGCCCGGCGGGACAGTTGGAGCGGCATCGGTTTTCGCCTGGGCGAACACTGGTATGTCGCGCCCATGAGCGAAGTCAGCGAAGTCCTGCACGAGCCGCGCTCCACTCAGTTGCCGGGGGTCAAACCCTGGGTCAAGGGTGTCGCCAACCTGCGCGGGCGTTTGTTGCCGGTCATGGACTTGTGCGGCTTCTTCGGGCACGAGCTTTCGGCGGTGCGCCGACAGCGGCGGGTGTTGGTGGTGGAGCATGAAGAGGTGTTTGCCGGGTTGCTGGTCGATGAAGTCTTCGGCCTTCAGCACTTTGCCCAGGATAGTCTGGAATTGGTGTCGGCGGACGAGTTGAAGGGGCCGGTGGCGGCGTTCGTCAAAGGCCGGTTTCAGCGCGAGCAGTGCTGGCAGGTATTCAGCCCGTTTGCGTTGACGCGGTCCCAGGGGTTCATGAACGTCGCGGTGTAGCCGGTACAACGGAAAACCCTGTGGGAGCGAGCTTGCTCGCGATGACGGACTGACAGCCAGCATCAGTGTCGACTGATACACCGCTATCGCGGGCAAGCCCGCTCCCACAGTTTCTTCGGCGGGCATTACAGGGTGTTGGTTAACAGGCGAGGACCGATGATAAAAGCAAAAGCAGGCAAGCCAATGGAAGGGTCGCGCAGCCGGTCGCAGATTATCGTGCTGTTCATCGCGCTGATCATCTTCATCATGCTGCTGTTCGCCAACTTCGCGTACCTCAACACCCAGGCTACCTACGACAAACAGTACATCGGCCACGCCGGCGAACTGCGCGTGCTGTCCCAGCGGATCGCCAAGAACGCCACCGAAGCCGCCGCCGGCAAGGCTGCCGCGTTCAAGTTGCTCAGCGATGCTCGCAACGATTTTGCCCGGCGCTGGGGTTATCTGAAGAAGGGCGATCCTGCCACCGGCCTGCCGCCGGCCCCGGCCACCGTGCGTCCAGAGATGCGTGCGGTGCAACAGGACTGGGAACGCCTGCTGAAAAACACCGATGCGATTCTTTCCAGCGAGCAAACCGTACTGTCGCTGCATCAGGTCGCCGCGACCCTGGCCGAAACGGTGCCGCAGTTGCAGGTCGAGTACGAAAAAGTCGTCGAGATTCTCCTGCAACGGGGCGCTCCGGCGGCCCAGGTGGCCATGGCTCAGCGCCAGTCGCTGCTGGCCGAACGGATCCTCGGCGCGGTCAACACGGTATTGGCCGGTGACGAAAACTCACAGCAGGCCGCCGATGCGTTCGGGCGTGACGCAACGCAGTTCGGCAAGGTACTCAACGGCATGCTCCAGGGCGACCCGGCGCTCAAGGTCAGCCAGGTCGAAGACCGCGACGCCCGTGCGCGGCTCGCGGAAATCTCCGAGCTGTTCGAGTTCGTCTCGGGCTCGGTGGACGAGATCCTCGAAACCTCGCCGGAGCTGTTCAAAGTCCGCGAATCGGCCTCGAACATTTTCAGTCTGTCGCAAACCCTGCTCGACGAAGCCTCACATCTGGCCAGCGGTTTCGAAAACATGGTCGGCGGGCGCACCACCGACACCATAGGCGGTTATGTGCTGGGCTTGCTGGCGCTGGCTTCGATCATCCTGATCGGCCTGGTGATGGTGCGCGAAACCAATCGTCAGTTGCGCGAAACCGCCGAGAAAAACGAGCGTAACCAGAACGCGATCATGCGCTTGCTCGACGAAATCGAAGACCTGGCCGATGGCGACCTCACGGTAACGGCCTCGGTGACCGAAGACTTTACCGGCACCATCGCCGACTCGATCAATTACTCCGTCGACCAGTTGCGCGATCTGGTCGCGACCATCAACCTCACCGCTGGCCAGGTGGCCGCCGCCGTGCAGGAAACCCAGGCCACCGCCATGCACCTGGCCCAAGCCTCGGAGCATCAAGCCCAGCAGATTTCCGAGGCCTCCATGGCGATCAACGAAATGGCCGAATCCATCGACCAGGTATCGGCCAACGCGGCGGAATCTTCGGCGGTTGCCGAGCGCTCGGTGGAAATCGCCAACAAGGGCAACGAGGTGGTGCACAACACCATCCACGGCATGGACAACATTCGCGAACAGATTCAGGACACCGCCAAACGCATCAAGCGCCTGGGCGAGTCCTCCCAGGAAATCGGCGACATTGTCAGCCTGATCGATGATATTGCCGACCAGACCAATATCCTTGCCCTCAACGCGGCCATCCAGGCGTCCATGGCCGGTGACGCCGGTCGCGGCTTCGCCGTGGTCGCCGATGAAGTGCAGCGCCTGGCCGAGCGCTCGTCCGCCGCTACACGGCAGATCGAAACCCTGGTGCGGGCGATCCAGACCGATACCAACGAAGCAGTCATCTCCATGGAACAGACGACGACCGAAGTGGTGCGCGGCGCTCGTCTGGCGCAGGATGCCGGTGTGGCCCTGGAAGAAATCGAGGGCGTTTCCAAGACACTTGCGGCGTTGATCCAGAGCATTTCCAATGCGGCGCAACAGCAGACGTCGTCGGCCGGCCAGATTTCCCTGACGATGAACGTGATCCAGCAGATCACCTCGCAGACGTCGTCGGGTTCCACCGCCACGGCCGACAGCATCGGAAACCTGGCGAAAATGGCCAGTCAGTTGCGTCGTTCGGTGTCCGGTTTCACCTTGCCGGATGCCAAGGTGCAGGTTGTGGACAAAGCTTGAACCGCCCATGGGTATTTGAATCGTGATTGGAGTGGTTATGGGTGATCGGCACGACTATGTGGCCCTCGAGTGGGTCAAGGGCGAGATTGCCGAAACGCTGAAACAGGCTCATCACGCGATTGAAAACCTGCTCGATGACCCGCAGGCGACCCAAGCGCTGGATGACTGCCTGGCATGCATCCATCAGGTCCACGGCAGTTTGCAGATGGTCGAGTTCTACGGCGCGGCGTTGCTCGCCGAAGAAATGGAACAACTGGCCATGGCCTTGCAGGGCAACCGTGTCAGCCATCGCGACGAGGCGTTGCACCTGTTGATGCAGGCCCTCGGGCAGTTGCCGATCTACCTCGACCGGGTGCAGGGCGCGCGTCGCGACTTGCCACTGGTGGTGTTGCCCCTGATCAACGACCTGCGCAGCGCCCGTGGCGAAAGCCTTTTGTCGGAAACCAGCCTGTTCAGCCCGCAATTGCCCGAGTTGCCAGCGCTGGACGCACAAACGCTGGCGCAACTGGAACCGGCTGATTTGCCCGGTGTGCTGCGCAAGCTGCGACAGATGCTGCAAATGGCGCTGGTCGGATTCCTGCGTGAACAGGACAACGACACCAACCTCGATTACCTGGCCAAGGTCTTCACCCGCCTCGAAGCACTGTGTGCCGACGCCCCCCTTGGCCCGTTATGGCAGGTGGCATCGGCGCTGGTCGAAGGCATGCAGGGCGGTGCGATCGCCAACAGCCCGGCCTTGCGCAGCCTGTTCAAGGATGCCGACAAGGAACTCAAGCGCCTGCTCGAACAAGGCATGCCCGGCATCAATCAACCGGCCCCGCCGGAGCTGCTCAAGAGTTTGCTGTTCTACATTGCCAAAGCCGAACATCTCACCGGGCAGATGCTGACCATGAAAGAACGCTACTCACTGGACGACGCGCTGCCCGACAGCGCGATGGTCGATGAAGAACGCGCGCGGCTGGCCGGGCCCGACCGTGATGCCATGCGCTCGGTGTTGGCGGCGCTGTGCGAAGAGCTGGTGCGGGTCAAGGAGCGCCTGGACCTGTTCGTGCGCAGTGACCGCCAGCACACCTCCGACCTCGACAGCCTGCTGGCGCCGCTGCGGCAAATCGCCGACACCCTGGCGGTCCTGGGTTTCGGCCAGCCGCGCAAGGTGATCATCGATCAACTGGCGGTGGTGCTCAGCCTCGCCCAAGGCCAGCGTGAACCCAACGATGCGATCCTCATGGACGTTGCCGGGGCCCTGTTGTACGTCGAAGCGACGCTGGCCGGCATGGTCGGAACCGTGGAGCCGGAGAGCCAGGATGACAACCGCCTGCCGACCACCGACCTGACGCAGATCCATCAGATCGTGATCAAGGAGGCCCGCATCTGTTTGCAGCAGGCCAAGGACATGATCATCGACTACATCGACGCCGATTGGGACCGCCAGCATTTGCAGACGCTGCCGGCCCTGCTGACCCAGGTGCGCGGCGCGCTGGCGATGATTCCCTTGAGCCGGGCGGCGAGCCTGGTCGAAACCTGCAATCACTTCATTCGCGAGCACCTGTTGCTCGAGCCGGGTCAACCCGGCTGGCAGGAGCTGGACAGCCTGGCCGATGTGGTCACCAGCATCGAGTACTACCTCGAGCGCCTCAGCGATGACCCGCAGGCCCAGGGCGAAAACCTGCTCGATGTCGCGGAAAAAAGCCTGGCGAGCCTCGGGTTTTTCCCCAGTGAACAGCATGTGCCCGTGCTGGATGATGTGCTCAACCCGACTGAAGCGCAGGTCATGCAGTTGATGCAGGAGCTGGATGATCCGCAGACCGTCCAGACCCTGGCCGATGTGCTTGCCAGCCCGGTTTCGAGCCTGAACCCACCCGCGCTGAACACCCCGGGCAGCCTGTTGCCGCCACCTGCAGGCGAAGAGCCGGTTGACGATGAGCTGCGCGAGGTGTTCCTCGAAGAAACCGACGAAGTCCTGGAGATCCTGCGCGAATACTTGCCGCGCTGGTCGGTCAACCCTGACAACCACTCGGCCCTGAGCGAGCTGCGCCGCGCCTTTCATACCCTCAAGGGCAGTGGCCGCATGGTGCGCGCTCTGGTGCTGGGCGAGCTGGCCTGGGCCATGGAAAACCTGCTCAACCGCGTACTGGAAAACAGCGTGGAGCCGGGCGCTACGGTGCAGCAACTGATCGGCGATGTGCTGCATCTGCTGCCTGAACTGGTGGCCGAATACGCCGCCAATGCCCAGCGTCAGCGCAACGATGTCGATCAGTTGGCCGCTCGCGCCCACGCCCTGGCCAAAGGCGATGAACCGGTGTCCGATGAGGATACGCAAGATGTCGCGGCCCTCGACCCGCTGTTGCTGGAGATCTTCCGCAAAGAGGCTCAAACCCATTTAGGCAGCCTCAATCGCTTCCTTGATCAGGCTGCCGAACATGTGCCGTTGCAGGCCAGCGACGAATTGCAGCGTGCCTTGCACACCCTCAAGGGCAGTGCCTATATGGCCGGTGTGTTGCCGATTGCCGAGCTGGCCGCGCCGCTGGATCAACTGGCCCGGGAATACAAGGCGCACCTGATCGCGCTGGATCTGGATGAGGTCGAATTGCTGCTGGAAGCTGAAGGGCTGTTTCGCCTCGGCTTGCGCCAGCTCAAACGCGATCCGCTGGCGGAAATTCCCGGTGCCCGGGGTTTGACCGAGCGCGCCAGGGCGCTGCTGGCCGAACGCCTGGAAAACCTCCTGAGCACACCGAACACCGGGCTGCGGATCAAGCGCGATCCGCAACTGATCAACAACTTCCTCGCCCAGGGCATGGACATCCTGCTGGACGCCGAAAGCCTGTTGCAGCGTTGGCAGCAACACCCAGGCGAACGTCAGGAACTCAGCGCGCTGCTGGACGAATTGACCACTCTCGGCGAAGGCGCCCATCTGGCCGACCTGCACCCGGTGGATGAGTTGTGCGAAGCGTTGCTCGATCTCTACGGCGCCGTGGAAGAAAGCAGCCTGGCGGTCAGCGAGCGGTTTTTCCATGAGGCACAGGCTGCCCACGAAGCGCTGATCAACATGCTCGACGAACTGGCAGCCGGCCAGGAAGTCAGCCCGCAACCGCAACGGATCAGGGCCTTGCGCGAGCTGCTCGACGAGAGCCTTGACCCGTCGTCCATGGGCCTGATCCGCAGCGATGGCAGCCGCAGCCTGAGCATCCGCGAATTGGGGGCTGCCACCGAGGAACTGGCCCAGGCCTCCACGGCCACGGGGCTGGACGATGAAATCGTTGCGATCTTCCTTGAAGAAGCGGTGGATATCCTCGAAAGCGCCGGTCAGGCCTTGCAGCGCTGGTTGCGCGACTCGGACAACGCCGCGCCGCTGTCGTCCCTGCAACGGGATCTGCACACTCTCGAAGGCGGCGCGCGTATGGCCGAGGTCGGGCCGGTCGGCGATCTGGCCCATGAACTGGAAAGCCTTTATCAGGGCCTGGTGGACCGTCGTTATGCCTTCAGCGATTCACTGGCGGTGCTGCTCAAACAGAGCCATGAGCGACTGGCGTTGTACCTCGAACAGTTGCAGCTCAACCAGCCGCTGGACGATGCCCGTGAGCTGATCGAAGCCATTCGTGCCTACCGTCAAGGTCATGCGGGTATCGCCGAGTCCCCCCGGCAGGCGACCGACAACGACGCGGCTGCGCACGATCCGGAATTGCTGGAGATCTTCCTCGAGGAAGGTTTCGACATCATCGAAAGCTCCGGGGCGGCGCTGGAGCGCTGGCAGGCCCAGCCTTCGAGTCGTCAGGAAGTGGAAACTCTGCTGCGCGACCTGCACACCCTCAAGGGTGGCGCGCGCATGGTGGAAATCGCCGCGATTGGCGATCTGGCCCATGAACTGGAGTTTCTCTACGAAGGCCTGTCCACCGGTGTGCTGCAACCGACGGAGCCGTTGTTCGCGCTGTTGCAGCGCAGCCATGACCGCCTGGCGCAGATGCTCGATGCGGCCCGCGCCGGCGAGCCGATGCCACCAGCCGACCGCTTGATCGATGCGATCAAGAATTTCAGCCACCCGGCCGTGCCTGAAGCGCCCGCGCCGGTTGCGCCTTCGGCCACGCCCAAGGCCGAGCCGCTGGCGCCGCCGTCCGATGCCGGCGCAGACATGGTCAAGGTCTCGGCAGAGCTGCTCGACGATCTGGTCAACCTGGCCGGTGAAACATCGATCTTCCGTGGCCGGATCGAACAGCAGGTCAACGATGCGCACATCGCCCTCAATGAGATGGAGACCACCATCGAGCGGATGCGCGACCAGTTGCGCCGCCTCGATACCGAAACCCAGGGGCGGATCCTCAGCCGCCAGCAAGTCGATGCCGAACGCCTGGGTTACGAGGAATTCGACCCGCTGGAAATGGACCGTCACTCACAGTTGCAGCAATTGTCCCGGGCGCTGTTCGAATCGGCCTCTGACTTGCTTGACCTCAAGGAAACCCTCGAGCGACGCAATCAGGACACGGAAAACCTGCTGCAACAGCAGGGCCGCATCAACACCGAGTTGCAGGAAGGGCTGATGCGCACGCGCATGGTGCCGTTCGAACGCATGCTCCCGCGTTTGCAGCGCATCGTCCGGCAGGTGTCCAGTGAACTGGGCAAGGACGTGGACTTCATCGTCGACAACGCCGAAGGCGAGATGGACCGCAACGTTCTCGAACGCATGGCCGCGCCGCTGGAACACATGCTGCGCAACGCCGTCGACCATGGCCTGGAGTCTGTCGACGTGCGGCTGGCGGCGGGGAAACCGGCCAAAGGCAAGATCACCCTCGATCTGCTGCGCGAAGGGGGCGACATCATTTTCGACATCCGCGACGACGGCGCCGGTGTGCCGCTGGACGCGGTGCGGCGCAAGGCGATCAAGCGCGGCCTGCTCGCCCCGGACAGCGTCATCAGTGATCACGATGTGTTGCAGTTCATCCTGCAACCGGGTTTTTCCACCGCCGAAAAAATCACCCAGATCTCCGGGCGCGGCGTTGGCATGGATGTAGTGCACGAAGAGGTGCGGCAATTGGGCGGCACCATGAGCATCGACTCGGTGCCCGGGCAGGGCGTGCATTTCCGCATTCGCCTGCCGTTTACCGTATCGGTCAACCGGGCGTTGATGGTTCAGTGCGGTGAGGACCAATACGCGATCCCGCTCAATACCATCGACGGCATCGTGCGCGTCCTGCCCAATGAACTCGAAGGGTATTTCCGTTTCGATTCGCCGACCTACGAATACGCCGGGCAACGTTACGAACTGTGCTACCTGGGTGAGTTGCTGAAAACCAGCCCGCGCCCGAAACTGTTGGGCCAGAGCCTGCCATTGCCGGTGTTGCTGGTGCAGTGCAACGAGCGGCACATCGCAGTGTTGGTGGACGCCATGGCCGGCACTCGCGAAATCGTGGTCAAGAGCCTGGGGCCGCAGTTTGCGGCGGTTCAAGGGGTGTCCGGGGCGACGATTCTCGGGGATGGCCGGGTGGTGCTGATTCTGGATTTGCTGGCGCCGATCCGCGCCATGCAGGCCCGTGTACCCCAGCGTCCGGTCGGGCAAGAGATCGAGGCCGAACCGCACCGACCGCTGCTGGTGATGGTGGTCGACGACTCGGTCACCGTGCGCAAGGTCACCAGCCGCTTGCTCGAACGCCATGGCATGAATGTGCTGACCGCCAAGGACGGAGTCGATGCCATGCTGCTGCTGGAAGAGCACATGCCCGACCTGATGCTGCTGGACATCGAGATGCCGCGCATGGACGGCTTCGAGGTCGCGACCCAGGTGCGCAACGACGAACGCCTGCGACACCTGCCGATCATCATGATCACCTCCCGCACCGGACAGAAACACCGCGACCGCGCCATGGCCATCGGCGTCAACGACTACCTGGGCAAGCCGTACCAGGAATCGGTGCTGCTCGAAAGCATCGCCTTGTGGAGCAAGACCCATGCTTGAGCACCGCACCAGCAACCTCACCGGCCTGCTGCTGCCGTTGGCCGACCGCAACCTGCTCCTGCCCAACGTCGCCGTTGCCGAGCTGATCGATTACCAGCAGCCGGGGACGTTCGACCTCGACACACCGCCGTGGTACCTGGGCCTGGTGACGTGGCGCGACCGGCAGATTCCGCTGCTGAGTTTCGAGTCGGCCTGCGCACAGAAAATCGTCATCGGCGAACGCGCGCGGATCGTCATTCTCAACGCCCTGGGCGGGCGCCCCGAGCTGAAGTTCATCGCGCTGTTGGTGCAGGGGATTCCGCGCTCCTGCAAGCTCGATAGCCAGTTGAGTTATGTGGATGTGCCGTTGTGTGCGCTGGAGCGGGCGGCGGTGCAGGTGGGGGAGCAGGTGGCGAAAGTGCCGGATTTGTTGGCGCTGGAGGCGTTGTTGGTGGATGCCGGGTTGGCCATCTGATCGCGGCCTTGCGTTGACTGCACCGGCCTCTTCGCGGGCAAGCCCGCTCCCACAGTGTCCGTGTGTTGCCCAAATTCAACGGCAACCACTAACCCTGTGGGAGCGGGCTTGCCCGCGAAGAGGCCAGCATGAGCGACGCAGATCTCGATCATTAACCTGAGCGTAACGATCCACCACTCTGCTTGATTGATACACCACGCCCAACACTCCTAAGGTAGCTCCACGACAGCGAACCCGTGGAGTGGTCATGACAACAACAATATCCCCCGACTCGCGATGGACGCGGCGGCGCAGCGAAAAGCAGCGGCGGCTCGAGCTGGTGCGAGGTCTTGCCGACGGTGTGGTGTTGCCCACCGACAACATCGTCGCGGCGCTGGAGGCGTTGATCCTCCCGGGCGACCGCGTGGTGCTCGAAGGCAACAACCAGAAGCAGGCGGATTTCCTTTCACGTTCCCTGGCCAAGGCCGACCCCGAGAAACTGCATGACCTGCACATGATCATGCCCAGCGTCGGGCGCTCCGAGCACCTGGACCTGTTCGAACGCGGCATTGCACGCAAGCTCGACTTCTCTTTCGCTGGCACCCAAAGCCTGCGCATCAGCCAGTTGCTCGAAGACGGCCTGCTGGAAATCGGCGCTATCCACACCTACATCGAACTCTACGCACGGCTGGTGGTTGACCTGATTCCCAACGTCGTGCTCTCGGCCGGTTTCATGGCCGACCGCGCCGGTAACATCTATACCGGGCCGAGCACCGAAGACACCCCCGCACTGATCGAACCGGCGGCCTTCAGCGACGGCATCGTCATCGTCCAGGTCAACCAGTTGGTGGACGATGTCAGCGACCTGCCACGGGTGGACATCCCGGCGTCCTGGGTCGACTTCGTGGTGGTGGCCGACAAACCGTTCTACATCGAACCGCTGTTCACCCGCGACCCGCGGCACATCAAGCCGGTGCACGTGCTGATGGCGATGATGGCGATCCGCGGCATCTACGAAAAACACAACGTGCAGTCCCTCAACCACGGCATCGGTTTCAACACCGCAGCCATCGAGCTGATCCTGCCGACCTACGGCGAATCCCTCGGCCTCAAAGGCAAGATCTGCCGCAACTGGACGCTCAACCCGCACCCGACCCTGATTCCCGCCATTGAAAGCGGCTGGGTCGAAAGCGTGCACTGCTTCGGCACCGAACTGGGGATGGAGAACTACATTGCGGCGCGGCCGGATGTGTTCTTTACCGGGCGCGACGGCTCCCTGCGTTCCAATCGGATGTTCAGCCAACTGGCCGGGCAATACGCCGTGGACCTGTTCATCGGCGCGACTTTGCAGGTCGATGGCGATGGTCATTCCTCCACCGTCACTCGCGGGCGCCTGGCCGGTTTCGGCGGGGCACCGAACATGGGCCACGACCCGCGCGGTCGTCGCCACGGTACACCGGCCTGGCTCGACATGCGCAACACGGATGTCGCCGAACCGATGCTCGAGCGCGGCAAGAAACTCGTGGTGCAGATGGTCGAAACCTTCCAGGAGGGCGGCAAGCCGACTTTCGTTGAAACCCTCGATGCAGTCGATGTGGCGAAGAAAAGTGGCATGCCACTGGCGCCGATCATGGTTTACGGCGACGACGTGACCCACCTGTTGACCGAAGAAGGCATCGCCTACCTGTACAAGGCGCGCTCGCTGGAAGAACGCCAGGCGATGATCGCCGCCGTCGCCGGGGTGACCGCCATCGGCCTGCGCCACAACCCCAAAGACACCGCGCGCATGCGCCGCGAAGGCCTGATCGCCTTGCCCGAAGACCTCGGCATCCGCCGCACCGACGCCACTCGCGAACTGCTCGCGGCGAAAAGCGTGGCCGACCTGGTGGAGTGGTCCGGTGGCCTCTACAACCCGCCCGCCAAGTTCAGGAGCTGGTAATGCACGCACTTAACCTGCAACCCAAAAACCTGAGCCTGGCCGAACGGCTGGCGGACCTGGCGGTGGACGCACTGATCGACGAAGCTGATCTGTCGCCGAAACCGGCACTGGTCGACCGTCGCGGCAATGGCGCTCACACCGATTTGCACCTGGGGCTGATGCACGCATCGGCGCTGTCCTTGTGGCCGGCCTTTAAGGAAATGGCTGAAGCCGCCATCGAGTTCGGCGAAATCGGCTTGCCCCTGCGCGAAGCCGTGGGCCGCATCGGTCGCGAAGGCGAGCAAGTGATGCTCGACACCACCAACGGCGTGAACACCCATCGCGGTGCGATCTGGGCCTTGGGCCTGTTGATCACTGCCGCAGCGCTGCAACCTCAATCCTGCAGCGCCAATAGCGTGGCGCTGCGAGCTGCGCGGTTGGCCTTGCTTGACGACCGTTTTGCACCACGTTCGCTCAGCCACGGTGCGCAAGTCGCCCAACGCTACGGTGCTCGCGGTGCCCGTGAAGAAGCGCAGCTGGGTTTTCCGGCGGTGACCCAACGTGCGCTGCCACAACTGCTGCGCAGCCGCGCCGCCGGTCATGGCGAGCAGAACGCCCGGCTCGATGCGCTGCTGGCGATCATGACGAATCTGGCCGACACCTGCGTGCTTTACCGCGCCGGTGAAGAAGGCCTGAACACCATGCAACTGGGCGCCCGGGCGGTGCTCGATGCGGGTGGCAGTGCCAGCCTCGGTGGACGTCGCCGTTTGCACGAGCTGGACCAACAACTCATCGCGTTGAATGCCTCGCCCGGCGGCGCTGCCGACCTGCTCGCAGCCTGCCTGTTTATCGACCGTATCGCGTCTGGCGACGGCCTCATCCAGGGAGTGTTTTGATGGAAACCTTATCCTTTGAATTCCCCGCCGGGCAGCCGCCACGCGGTCGTACCCTGGTGGGCTGTGTCGGCTCTGGCGATCTGGAGGTGCTGATCGAACCGGGCCAAGCCGGCAAGCTGACAATCAACGTGCAGACCTCGGTCAATGGCAGCGAACAACGCTGGCAGCATCTGTTCGCACGGATGTTCGACGGTCAGACGCCGCCGGCGATGGCCATCGACATCCACGATTTCGGCGCGACTCCCGGCGTAGTGCGCCTGCGCCTGGAACAGGGCTTCGAGGAGATCGGCCATGACTGACAGCGCATCCCTGCTCAACAAGCACAGCTTCGTCGAACTCGGTGCGCGGCAACGGGCCAAGGTCCTGCTCGACGCCGGCACTTTCCGCGAACTGCTCGACCCCTTTCAACGGGTCATGTCGCCGTGGCTGTCGCGCCAGGGCGTGGTGCCGCAAGCCGACGACGGCGTGGTGATCGCCAAGGGCAACCTCGATGGTTTGCCGGTGGTGATCGCGGCCATTGAAGGCGCGTTCCAGGGCGGCAGCCTCGGTGAAGTCGGCGGAGCAAAAATTGCCGGTGCGCTGGAACTGGCCGCCGAAGACAACCGCAACGGCATCCCGACCCGCGCCGTGCTGCTGCTGGAAACCGGCGGCGTGCGCTTGCAGGAAGCCAACCTCGGCCTGGCAGCCATTGCCGACATTCACGCGGCGATTGTCGAGTTGCAGCAGTTCCAACCCGTGGTCGGTGTGGTGGCGGGCAGCGTCGGTTGCTTTGGCGGCATGTCGATTGCCGCCGGGTTGTGCAGCTATCTGTTGGTGACCCAGGAGGCGCGACTCGGCCTGAATGGTCCGCAGGTGATCGAACAGGAAGCCGGACTCGAGGAGTACGACTCCCGCGACCGGCCCTTCATCTGGAGCCTGAGCGGTGGCGAGCAGCGCTTCGCCAGTGGTCTGGTGGATCGCTATGTTGCCGACGACGTGGCGCAGATTCGCCAGCAAGTCGGCGAGTTGCTCCAGCAAGGTTTGCCGGCGCAACCACGTAGCCAACAGGCCGAGCTGTTCCTGCAGCGGTTGGCGCGTCTGGACGCCGAACCGCAAATCGAGCCGTCCGTGGTTCGCGATCTGTACCAAGGAGAACGCCCATGAGTTCGTATTCTCTGCGAGGCTTGAAATGGTTCAACGCCTTGAGCGCCGGGGCGAAAGCGGTCGAGGGATTGCCGGCTTCGCTGAAGGTCGCGGACGGTGCGCTGGGCGATCAGCCTGTGCGTTTCATCACGGTGGTGGCCGACCCGGAAAACCGCTTCGTCCGTGCACGCAATGGCGAAGTGGGCTTGCTCGAAGGCTGGGGCCTGGCCAAGGCCGTGGATGAAGTCATCGCCGCCGATCAGCACAAGGCACGTAAACGCGCCCTGGTCGCCATCGTCGACGTGCCGAGCCAGGCTTATGGTCGCCGCGAGGAAGCCCTCGGCATTCATCAGGCGCTGGCCGCAGCGGCGGGCAGTTATGCCCGTGCCCGTCTGGCCGGCCATGCAGTGATCGGTTTGCTGGTGGGCAAAGCGATGTCCGGGGCGTTTCTGGCCCACGGCTATCAGGCCAATCGCTTGATCGCCCTGCGCGATCCGGGGGTGATGGTGCATGCCATGGGTAAGGCGTCGGCGGCGCGGGTGACCTTGCGCAGCGTCGAAGAGCTGGAAACCCTGGCCGCCAGCGTGCCGCCGATGGCCTATGACATCGACAGCTATGCCAGCCTCGGGCTGCTGTGGGAAACCTTGTCGGTTGAGCAGATCGAGCAGCCGACTGCAGCGGATCTGGCGCGGGTGACCGAGTGCCTGGGTCAGGCGATGGGCGATATCGCCGGGAAGGGTGCAGATCTCAGCGGTCGTCTCGGTGCGGCCAATCGTGCGGCGTCGAGCAAGGTTCGCCAATTGTTGAGAGCACAGTGGTGAATGCGCTTCTGGCTCACGACCTGCTGTGGGGCATGACCCCGCGGCAGTTGCCAGCGGATGCCCCGACCTGGGTGATCGACTCGATCATTGCCGGCCAGCCGGTGGTGGTCCGTCGCGCCTTGAGTGCGGCGGGGCAGGTGGCGGTGGGCGTGCGCGGACCGTTGCGCGAACAGCGATTTGCGGCGCTTATGGACGTCTCCGCCATCACGCGCCGGGTGCGGCCGGAAGAACTCTGCCATGTTCAAGGCCTGCGTGATTTCCCGGCGCTGTGTGCCTTGGCGCAACTGCGCTCGCACCTCGATGAGAGTGGCTGGGTCTGGGGTGTCAGCGGCAGCGCCGGATTCGAATTGGCCAGCGGGTTTGCCGCGTTGCACCAAGGCAGCGACCTCGACCTGATCCTGCGGACGCCACGTCCGTTGAGTCGTATCGACGCTCAGGCGTTGGTGGCCGTTCTCGACACCGCCGTATGCCGCGTGGACCTGCAGTTGCAGACACCGTCGGGTGCCGTTGCCTTGCGCGAATGGGCCGGTGCTTCGTCGCGGGTCCTGCTGAAAAATGCCATTCAAGCCACTCTGGTTACTGATCCGTGGAATCCACAGGAGCAAGCAGCATGAGTAGCTTGCTGGTGTTCCCCGGCCAGGGCGCGCAACAACCCGGAATGCTGGCTCGTTTGCCTCGGGAAACGTTGGTCGAGGCGAGCGATCTGCTCGGTGAAGATGTGACGCAGCTGGATTCTGCCGAAGCATTGCGCTCGACAAGGGCGGTTCAGCTTTGCCTGCTGATCGCTGGCGTCGCCGCTTCACGCCAGTTGATCATGGCCCCGGACTATGTGGCCGGCTTGTCGATCGGCGCTTATCCGGCGGCAGTGGTGGCCGGTGTCTTGAGTTTCAACGATGCGTTGCATCTGGTCAGCCTGCGCGGTGAGCTGATGCAGCAGGCTTATCCACAGGGCTACGGCATGACCGCGATCATCGGTCTGGATCTAGCCGCGGTGGAAGGATTACTGGCACGGGTGCACAGCGCGCTAATGCCGGTTTATCTGGCCAATATCAACGCCGATAACCAGGTGGTGATTGCCGGTAGCGATGCTGCGATGAAAGCGGTGGCCGAGTTGGCGAAAGGTTGCGGAGCTGGCCTGGCCAAGCGTCTGGCGGTGAGCGTGCCGTCCCACTGCCCATTGCTTGAGGCACCCGCGCAACGGTTGGCCGAAGCCTTCGCCAAAGTGCCGCTGCAATCGCCGAAGATCGGTTACCTGAGCGGCAGTCGCGCGCGTCCGCTGATCAAGCCGCAAGCGTTGCGCGACGACCTGGCCTTCAACATGTGCCGCATCGTCGATTGGCGCGGCACGGTACAAAGCGCCTACGAGCGCGGCGTGCGTCTACAGATCGAACTGCCGCCCGGTGCGGTGCTGACCGGGCTGGCGCGCCGGGTGTTCGAGCAGGGCACCGTGATTGCCTTCGACGGTGCCCGGCTCGATACCCTGCAGGCGCTGATGCGTGAGGAGGGAAGCCGCCACTCCTAAAACTCAGGCTTCGAACAACAAAAACAACATTCGAAATGCACTTTGAGGACTACAACAATGATTATTTACGGTGTGGCGCTGTTGGCGATCTGTACGCTGGCAGGGGTGATCATGGGTGACATGCTCGGGGTGTTGCTGGGTGTGAAATCAAACGTCGGCGGCGTCGGGATCGCGATGATCCTGCTGATTTGCGCACGGTTGTGGATGCACAGGCGTGGCGGCATGACCCGGGAGTGCGAGATGGGTGTCGGCTTCTGGGGCGCCATGTACATCCCGGTGGTGGTGGCGATGGCGGCGCAACAAAACGTGGTCACGGCGCTGCACGGTGGTCCGGTGGCGGTGCTGGCGGCGATCGGTTCGGTGGTGGTTTGCGGTTGCACCATTGCCCTGATCAGCCGGACCCACAAAGGCGAACCCTTGCCCGATGAACCGGCGGATGTAACGCAGGTTGGCGCACCGGCAGGAGGTCGCTGATATGTGGGAACTCTTTGAGAAAGGCCTAGCAACTAACAGTCTGGTCACCGCATTCGCTTTCGTCGGCATCATCATGTGGGTGTCAGTGATTCTCTCCAAACGCCTGACCTTCGGACGGATTCACGGCTCTGCCAT
This sequence comes from Pseudomonas sp. GM74, assembly GCF_000282455.1. Lineage (GTDB taxonomy): Bacteria > Pseudomonadota > Gammaproteobacteria > Pseudomonadales > Pseudomonadaceae > Aquipseudomonas. Next base: position 49,994 of record NZ_AKJG01000064.1, on the reverse strand, counting down.
CGCTATCGTCATTGGCCTGGTACTGGCCTGGGTCGGTGGTACGATGACCGGCGGGCAAAAAGGCCTGGCGGACTTGACGCTGTTTTCCGGTATCGGGTTGATGGGCGGCGCGATGCTGCGGGACTTCGCCATCGTCGCCACGGCGTTCGAGGTGCAGGCCACCGAAGCGAAAAAGGCCGGTTTGATCGGTGTGATCGCGCTGCTGTTGGGCACGGTGCTGCCGTTTATCGTCGGCGCGTGCATGGCCTGGGCATTCGGTTACCGCGATGCGGTGAGCATGACCACCATTGGCGCCGGTGCAGTGACTTACATCGTCGGGCCGGTGACCGGTGCGGCCATTGGTGCCAGTTCCGATGTGGTGGCGCTGTCGATTGCCACCGGCCTGATCAAGGCGATTCTGGTGATGGTGGGTACACCGATGGCGGCGCGCTGGATGGGCCTGGACAACCCGCGTTCGGCGATGGTGTTTGGCGGGCTGGCCGGCACTGTGAGCGGCGTGACGGCGGGGCTGGCGGCGACAGATCGGCGCCTGGTGCCTTATGGCGCGTTGACTGCGACCTTCCACACCGGGCTTGGGTGCTTGCTCGGGCCTTCGCTGTTGTTCTTCATTGTTCGCGGGATTGTTGGGTAGCCACAAATCCTGAGTCGTCAGATCCGACGCCTTCGCGGGCAAGCCCGCTCCCACAGGTGCTGTGCAAATCCTTGTGGGAGCGGGCTTGCTCGCGAAGGGTGCGAATCGGTTTCAGGCCTGGCGATTGGCATACATCCGGCACTCCGCCAGCAACGCCAGCAGGTTCGGATCACGCTCCTTGGCTTTGAGGAACACCACGCCAATGTGCTGCTGCAACCGGTACTTTTCCTGCAACGGGATCAGCTTCACCCGGTTCTCGTACACCCCAGCAATTCGCCCCGGCAGCAACGCATAACCCACGCCCGAACTGACCATGCTCAGCAGGGTAAAGATGTCGTTGACCTGCATCGCCACCTTTGGCTCGAACCCTGCCTGCTCGAATACCCGCTTGCCGTCCTGATGGGTGGCGAAGCCCTGGGTCAGGGTGATGAAGGTTTCGTCGCGGACTTCGGCCAGGTCGACTTCGGTGCGCTGGGCAAACTTCGAGTCGGCGGGTGTGGCGAGGAAGATGTCGTCGGAAAACAGCGGGATCTGCTCGCAATCCGGGTCGTTGACGCTGTCATCCAGCGACACCAGGATCGCATCGACTTCCATGTTCTTGAGCTTGTAGAGCAGGTCGATATTGGAGCCCAGAATCAGGTCGATGTTGAGCTCGCTGCGGCGGATCTTCAAACCCATGATCAGCTGCGGCACGGTCTTCACCGTCAGTGAATACAGCGAGCCCAGTTTGAAACGTTCGGCGGAAAATCCGGCGGCTTCGCGGGTCAGACGCACGCTTTCGACGACATCCTGAATCAGCTTCTGCGCCCGCTCTTCCAGCACATATGCGCTTTCCAGCGGCGTCAGGCTGCGGCCTTCGTGCTTGAACAACGGGCAGCGCAGGGCGCTTTCCAGGGAGTGGATCGCCCGATGCACGCTGACGTTGCTGGTCTGCAACTCGGCAGCGGCCCGCGCCAGGTTGCCGGTGCGCATGAAGGCCAGGAACACCTCGAGTTTTTTCAGGGTCAACTCTTCATCGATCAGCATGGGGCGGACTCTTTCTGGAATGACTCGATTGTGCCCAATTACACCGGGTGCGTCGTACAGAAACATTGCGCTTTTACACTTCAAGCCTGAGCCTTGCGCTCTGCAGCAATGAAATTCGAGGTGAGCAACGCATGTATCACGGGGAAAGACTGAACGCCTGGACGCATTTGCTCGGGGCTGTGGCGGCGTTTATCGGCGGGGTGTGGCTGATTGTGCTGGCCAGTCTCGACGGCAGCCCGTGGAAGATCGTCAGTATGGCGATCTACGCTTTTACCTTGCTGGTGCTGTACAGCGCGTCGACCGTGTACCACAGCGTGCGCGGGCGCAAGAAAGCGATCATGCAGAAGGTCGATCACTTTTCGATCTATCTATTGATCGCCGGCAGCTACACGCCATTCTGCCTGGTGACCCTGCGCGGGCCGTGGGGCTGGACCTTGTTCGGGATTGTCTGGGGACTGGCGCTGATCGGCATCCTGCAGGAGATCAAGCCGCGTTCGGAAGCGCGGATTCTGTCGATCGTGATTTATGCGGTGATGGGCTGGATCGTGCTGGTGGCGGTCAAGCCACTGCTCGCGGCGCTGGGCGGCGCCGGGTTTGCGTGGCTGGCTTCAGGCGGGGTGCTGTACACCGTCGGGATTATCTTTTTTGCCCTCGATCATCGCCTGCGCCATGCCCACGGGATCTGGCATCTGTTCGTGATCGCCGGGAGTTTGCTGCACTTTGTGGCGATTCTGTTCTACGTCCTGTAAATCACCACAGTCCTCTGTGGGAGCGGGCTTGCTCGCGATGACGGCGTGTCAGTCGATCGAAATGTTGATTGATCCACCGCCATCGCGGGCAAGCCCGCTCCCACAGGTTGCTCATCAGGCTTCAGGGTTGCGCAGGACTCAGGTTCTCCAATTGCTCCCGGGCGCGGCGGCTGAAGATCTGCAACAGGTCATTGAGCGTGTGCGGCAGTGGTTCGCTGGTGCGAGTCACGGCGTACAGGGTGATCGGCAGTGGCGGGGCCAGCGGGCGGATGGTCGTGGTGCCCGGTGATGCGCCGAGGGCGGTGAACGGGTCGATCACCGCCAGGCCGGCACCGGATTCCACCATGGCCCGGGCCAGTGAATAGGTCTGTACGGCGATGCGTATCCGGGGCGGCGGTTCGACCGCTTCCAGGTAACTGTCGAGCCGCGCGGCCAGTGGATCGGCGCTGGATAAGCCGATCAGCGGCGCATCCGCCAGCGCCATCAGCGGCAACGGTTTACCCACCTCTTCCTGAGGCCAGTAACCCCTCGGCGCCAGCGCCACCAGCACGCCGGACGCCAGCGCCTGGGCCTTGAGCCCCGGGTGATCCGGGCGTTGCAGGGTCAGGGCGACATCCACTTCGCGCATCAACAGGTTCTGCACCAGTTCACGACTGTGGGCGCTGGAAAGTTCGCAAACGATGTCCGGGTAACGCCCGGTCCATTCGTGAATGGCCGGTGGCAGCAATGACAGGGCCAGCGCCGGGGTGGCACCGATGCGCAGGCTGTGGCCAGGCTCGCGGCGCAGGCTCTGCGCCAGGCGTCGCACGCCTTGCAGGCTTTCGCTGACCTTGTCCACTTCGCGCTCCAGTTCCAGCGCTTCCGGCGTCGCCTGCAACTTGCCGCGCACCCGCAAGAACAGCGGAAAACCCAATTGTTGCTCGGCGTGCTGCAACACCTTGCTCACCGCCGGCTGCGAGACGTGTAGCAATTGTGCGGCAGCGCTGATCGAACCGGTCTGGCGGATGGCCTGGAAAATCTCGATATGGCGAAGGCGCATGGCAAGTCCATAACCTTTGTTTATGGGTTTGCCATCTTTATGCATTGTTCATCGTCTGTCACCTGGCTCTAACCTTGGCCTCGTCTTAACAACGGTTTTAAGGACGGACATGGCTCAGCGTGTGTGCATCATCGGTGGCGGCGTGATTGGCCTGGCAACGGCCTATGCGCTGGTGCGCGACGGCTTCGAGGTGACGGTGATCGAGGCACGGGACTCGCTGGGCAGCGAAACCAGCTTCGCCAACGGCGGCCAGTTGTCCTATCGCTATGTCGCGCCCCTGGCCGACGCCGGTGTGCCTTTGCAAGCCATCGGCTGGATGCTGCGCGGCGACTCACCCTTGAAGCTGCGCCCGCGCTTCGACCCGGCCCAGTGGCGCTGGATGGCATCGTTTCTCGGCGCCTGCCGCCGCTCGGTCAATCGCGAGAACGCCGCGCACTTGCTGCGCCTGGCGCTGTTGAGCCAGGACACATTGAGATCCTGGCGCGAGGACGATGGACTGGCGGGATTCCAGTGGCGGCGCAATGGCAAGCTGGTGACTTTCCGCCAGAACAGCAGCTTCGAGCATGCGCGCCAGGGCCTGGCCGACCCGCAGCAACAGCAAGTGTTGTCGCCGGCCGAATGCGCGCAACTGGAACCGGTGCTGATCGATGCGCCCTTTGTCGGGGCGATCTACACCCCGGACGAAGAGGTCGGCGACTGCCACGGTTTTTGCCGGCAACTGGCCGCCCGGCTGCAAGCGTCCGGCCGTTGCGAGTTTCGTCTCGGGCAAGCGGTGACCGGCATTCGCCACAGCAACGGCAGCGTCAACGCCATCGAACTGGGCGAGCAAGTGCTGCCGGTCGATCAACTGGTGATCGCCGCCGGTCATCGCAGTCCGCTGTTGGCGCTGCCCGGGATGCAACTGCCGCTTTATCCGCTCAAGGGCTACAGCCTGACCGTGCCAATTCTCGCCGGTCATCGGGCGCCGGACGTGAGCATCACCGACTACGACCGCAAGATCGTCTACGCCCGCATCGGCGAGCAATTGCGAGTGGCGGCGATGGTCGACATCGTCGGCTTCGACCCCGCTTTGGACCCCAAGCGCCTGGCATTGATCAAGCGTCAGGCCCATGACACCTTTCCCAATGCCGGCGCCTATGACGAAGCCGTCGAGTGGGCCGGCATGCGCCCGGCCACCCCCAGCGGCGTGCCGTTGCTGGGTGCGACGGCGTATCGCAACCTGTGGCTCAACCTCGGCCACGGCGCGCTGGGCTTCACCCTGGCATGCGGCAGCGGGCGCTTGCTCAGCGAACTGATCGGCGAGCGCGAGCCTTCCATCGACTTGCGCGGTTTCAACCACCGGGCCGCCTGAATAGCGATTTCTGAAGAGGACACTGTAATGACCATTACCCGACTGCACAGCAATCCGCGCCTGTCCGGCGCCGTGACCTTTGGCGAGCTGGTGTTTCTCTCCGGGCAGGTGCCGGGCGATGCCCGGGATGCCGGCGACCAGACCCGCGAAGTACTGGCGAAAATCGATACCTTGCTGGCCGAGGCGGGCAGCGACAAGGATCATCTGCTCAGCGCGACCATTTACCTCAAGAACATCACCGAGGATTTCGCCGCAATGAACGAGGTCTGGTCGGCCTGGCTGTCGCCGGGGCAGGCACCGAGCCGCACCACCGTGCAGGCCGAACTGGCCCGACCGCAGGTGCTGGTGGAAATCACCGTCATCGCTGCACGCGTCTGATAAACCAACACCCACAACGGAGAATAACAATGCAAAAAATCACGTTGCTCGCTTGTACCCTTGGCCTGTTGCTCGGCAGTCAGGTTCAGGCCAATGAAGCGCCGCTGACCGGCACCCTGAGCAAGATCGCCAGTGCCAACAGCATCACCCTGGGTTATCGCGATGCTTCGGTGCCGTTCTCCTACGTGGGTGACCACAGCGGCAAGCCGATGGGGTACTCGGTGGATCTGGCGGGCAAGATCGTCGAGCGCATCCAGCAGCAACTGGCGCTGCCAGACTTGAAGGTGAAGTACAACCTGGTGACCTCGCAGACCCGTATTCCACTGGTGCAGAACGGCACCGTGGACCTGGAATGCGGCTCCACCGGCGTGACCGCCGAACGGCAGAAGCAGGTGGCGTTCTCCTATGGCTTCATCTACGTAAAGGGCCAGTTGCTGACCGCGAAGGACAGCGGGATCAAGAGCTTCGCTGACCTGCGCGGCAAGAACGTGGTGACCACCGCCGGCACCACCAACGAGCGCTTCCTGAAAAGCTACAACGTCGATCACAAGATCGACATGTTCGTGATCAGTGCCAAGGACCACGGCGAGGCCTTCCAGATGCTGCAATCGGGCCGGGCGGCGGCGTTCTACATGGACGACGCGCTGCTCTATGGCGAGCGCGCCAAAGCCAATGACCCGCACAAGTGGGTGGTGGTCGGGGAGGAGCAATCGCGGGAGATCTACAGCTGCATGGTGCGCAAGGACGATCCGCAGTTCCTGGCGCTGGTCAACGGCGCGTTGGCGGATCTGTACAGTTCGGGCGAGATCAATGGCATCTACAAGCGCTGGTTCGAGCAGCCGATCCCACCGAAGGGTTTGAACCTTGAGTTCCCGATGACCAGCGAACTCAAGGCGATCATTGCCAAGCCAGTGAGTGATCCGGTGCAGTAGCAGCCAGATCGGCCTCTAGACCGTGTCGCGGCGATCCGACTTGCTCGCGAAGAGGCACTAGAAGTCACCCCAGAGTTGCTGGGCCACCGCCAGCGCAACAACCGGCGCCGTCTCGGTGCGCAATACCCGCGGCCCCAGCCGTGCTGCATGGAATCCGGTCGACTTGGCCTGATCGACTTCGGCATCCGACAACCCACCCTCCGGACCGATCAGGAATGCCAGGCTTGAAGGTTTGGCATGGCTCACCAGCGGCTCGGCCACCGGATGCAGCACCAGCTTCAACTCGGCTTGCGTCTGCTTCAACCAGTCAGCCAGCAACAGCGGCGGATGAATCACCGGTACTCGCGAGCGCCCGCATTGTTCGCATGCGCTGATCGCCACCTGGCGCCAGTGCAGCAGGCGTTTGTCGGCGCGCTCGTCCTTGAGGCGGACTTCGCAGCGGTCGGTGAAGATCGGGGTGATTTCAGTGACGCCCAGTTCCGTGGCTTTCTGGATCGCCCAGTCCATGCGTTCACCCCGGGACAGGCCCTGGCCGAGATGGATCTGCAGCGGCGACTCGACCTGCCCGGCGAAGCTTTCGTCGACCTGCACCACCACGCGTTTTTTGCCGACCTCGACCAGCCGGGCGCGAAACTCCTGGCCCGAGCCGTCGAACAGTTGCAACACATCACCCTCGGCCATGCGCAGCACACGGCTGATGTAATGGGCCTGGGCTTCGGGCAACTCGTGCTCGCCGATGCTCAGGGGGGCGTCGATGAAGAAGCGGGACAGTCTCATGCGGGGTCTCTGAAAAAGGTGTGAAAGTCTGGGGGGCGTCATCGCGGGCAAGCCCGCTCCCACAGGTGCTGTGCAAATCCTTGTGGGAGCGGGCTTGCCCGCGATGACGGTAGTCCAGTCAGCGCTGAAGCTTAGGTGAAATCAATCAACCCGGATCACGGAACCCCGGATGGAAGTCCTTCGGCACCGCCACGCTGACGCTGTCACGGGTCGCAATGTCGATCCCTTCGCTGGCCACTTCGGCAAGGAAGTCGATCTGCTCCGGGGTAATCACATAGGGCGGCAGGAAATACACCACGCTACCTAACGGGCGCAGTAAAGCACCGCGTTCCAGGGCGTGCTGGAACACCTTCAGGCCACGACGTTCCTGCCATGGATAAGCTTCCTTGGTGGCCTTGTCCTTGACCATCTCTATGGCCAGCACCATGCCGGTCTGGCGTACTTCGGATACGTTCGGGTGGTCGACCAGATGCGCCGTCGACGAAGCCATGCGCTGGGCCAGGGCCTTGTTGTTCTCGATGACGTTGTCTTCTTCGAAAATATCCAGGGTCGCCAGGGCCGCCGCGCACGCCAGCGGGTTGCCGGTGTAGCTGTGGGAGTGCAGGAAGGCGCGCAGGGTCGGGTAGTCGTCGTAGAACGCGCTGTAGACTTCGTCTGTGGTCATGCACGCCGCCAGCGGCAGATAGCCGCCGGTCAGGGCCTTGGACAGGCACAGGAAATCAGGGCGGATGCCGGCCTGTTCGCAGGCGAACATCGTCCCGGTGCGGCCGAAGCCGACGGCGATTTCGTCGTGGATCAGGTGCACGCCGTAGCGGTCGCAGGCTTCTCGCAGCAGCTTGAGGTACACCGGGTGGTACATGCGCATGCCGCCGGCGCCCTGGATCAGCGGCTCGACGATCACCGCCGCGACCGTGTCGTGGTTTTCGGCCAGGGTCTGCTCCATGGCGGCGAACATGTTGCGCGAATGGTCTTCCCAGCTCATGCCCTCAGGGCGCAGGTAGCAGTCCGGGCTCGGTACCTTGATGGTGTCCATCAACAGCGCTTTGTAGGTCTCGGTGAACAGTGGCACGTCGCCCACCGACATCGCCGCCATGGTTTCGCCGTGGTAGCTGTTGGTCAGGGTGACGAAGCGTTTTTTGTTCGGCTGACCGCGATTGAGCCAGTAGTGAAAGCTCATTTTCAGCGCGACTTCGATGCAGGACGAGCCATTATCGGCGTAGAAGCACCGGGTCAGGCCTTCCGGTGTCATCTTCACCAGGCGCTCGGACAACTCAATCACCGGTTGATGACTGAAGCCGGCAAGGATCACATGTTCGAGCTGATCGACCTGATCCTTGATGCGTTGATTGATCCGCGGGTTGGCGTGCCCGAACACATTGACCCACCAGGAGCTGACCGCATCGAGGTAGCGTTTGCCTTCGAAGTCTTCCAGCCACACGCCTTCCCCGCGTTTGATCGGGATCAGCGGCAGTTGTTCGTGATCTTTCATCTGGGTGCAGGGATGCCACAACACGGCGAGATCGCGTTGCATCCACTGATTATTCAGGCCCATTTTCACTCTCCTGGAGGCGGTCCGTGACCTGCGCGGACAAACAATCGGGCAAGCCTATGCAATGCGTGCCACGGGGACAACCCATTGTGTCGAATCAGCTACTTCGTTCAGGCCGAAAGACGTTGCTGGCAGGTGCCTGATGGCTGACGTATCCTTCGCGGTTCTTGAGCCGTCTGGCTCGCAAAAACTGCTGTTTTCCTCGTGTAATTCCGGAGTTCGCTGAATGTCTGTCGGTTGGCTGCGCGCCTGTGCGCTGGTGATGTTGGGGCTGTTCAGCGTATCTGCGCTGGCCAAGGATAAAACCGCGATCGTGATCGGCGGCGGCCTGTCGGGCCTGACTGCCGCGTACGAGCTGCAGAGCAAGGGCTGGCAGGTCACCCTGCTGGAAGCCAGGTCGAGCCTGGGCGGCCGTTCCGGCATGGCCACCAGCGAGTGGATCGGCAACGACAAGACCCAGCCGGTGCTGAACAAGTACGTATCGAACTTCAAGCTGAGCACCACGCCGGCCCCTGAATTCGTGCGCACCCCAAGCTACCTGATCGATGGCGAGTATTTCTCTGCCGCCGATCTGGCGACCAAACAGCCGGCTACCGCCGAGGCGCTCAAGCGTTTCGACAAGACCGTGGACGATCTGGCGCGTTCGATCGACGACCCGCTGAACCCGGCCGCCAACAACACGCTGCACGCGCTGGATCAGATCAACGTGTCGAGCTGGCTCGACAAGCAGAACCTGCCGGCCACCGCCCGCCAGTTGATCAACCAGCAGATCCGTACCCGCTACGACGAACCTTCGCGCTTGTCGCTGCTGTACTTCGCGCAGCAGAGCCGCGTCTACCGTGGCGTCTCCGATCGTGACCTGCGCGCTTCGCGCCTGGTCGGTGGCAGCCCGGTGCTGGCCCAAGCCCTGGTCAAGCAGCTGAAAACCATCAAGACCAACGCCCCGGTCTCGGCGATCATTCAGGACAAGGACGGCGTGACCGTCAAAGTCGACAGCGTCGGCTATCAGGCTGACTACGTCGTGTTGGCGGTGCCACTGCGCGCCCTGAACAAGATCCAGATGACCCCGGCGCTGGACGCCCAGCACCTGGCGGCGATCAAGGGCACCAACTACGGCTGGCGCGACCAGATCATGCTGAAGTTCAAGACGCCGGTGTGGGAAAGCAAGGCGCGCATGTCCGGCGAGACCTTCAGCAACGCCGGCCTGGGCATGTTGTGGATCGAGCCTGCCCTGAAGGGTGGCGCCAACGTGGTGATCAACCTTTCCGGCGACAATGCGCGAGTGATGCAGGCATTCGGCGACAAGCAGATGGTCGATCAGGTGTTGATCCGTCTGCACGCGTTCTATCCACAGGCACGCGGTTCGTTCACCGGTTATGAAATCCGTCGCTACAGCAGCGACCCGTCCACCGGCGGCGCCTACCTGGCCTTCGGTCCGGGCCAGATCAGCAAGTTCTGGCGCCTGTGGGAACGCCCGATTCAGCGCGTAGCCTTCGCTGGCGAACACACCGACACTCTGTACCCCGGCACCCTGGAAGGCGCGCTGCGTACCGGTCAACGTGCAGCCGGCCAGGTTGAAGACCTGGCGGCGGGCAAGTCGTTTGAACCGGCGAAAGTGGGTCCGGCTGCCGCAGCGGTGGGCGCCGGTGCGGTGGTGGCGAAGAAAGGCAATTTCTTCAGCAACCTGTTCGGCGGCTCGGATGACGAGAAGAAGCCAGAGCCAGTCAAGGCACCTGAGCCGGTAGCACCTGTTCCTGTGCCGGCACCCGCCCCGGCTGTTGCACCGGCTCCGGTCGAAGCACCGAAGCCAGCAACCCCGGCAAAAGCCGAGCCGGCCAAGAAGGCTGCGGCGAAACCGGCTGCCAAGACCGAGGCGAAAAAAGCCCCGGCCAAGGCACCGGCCAAGAAAGCCGAACCGGCGAAGAAACCGGCTGCCAAATCTGCTGCAACCCCGGCAACGGATACCAAGGCGTAATAAGCCCCGGGCATAAAAAAAACGCGGCGTAAATGCCGCGTTTTTTTATGCCCGGAGAAATCCGGCACACAAACGAATAAACATTTGGTAAGAAGTGTTGTTGAATTGGGCTACGTTTTTGTACACACATTGGCCTTTAATCTTTTCTTAACTCGCCTGTTTCAGACTCTTGATCGTATTTCTCGATATTTCAAAGCAAAATTTTCCGCTTTAATTCGATAGATAACTCGATAGTCTTGGGCCAGCACTTACAGGGATCTAGGCAATGCAGCTACGTAACTCTACCTCCCGCTACGGCTGGGTCAGCATCTTCATGCATTGGGGCGTGGCAGTGGCCGTGTTCGGTTTATTCGCCCTCGGGCTGTGGATGGTCGACCTCGGTTATTACGACCCTTGGCGCAAGGCTGGGCCGGATCTGCACAAGAGCATTGGCTTGATCTTGCTGGGGGTCATGGTATTGCGCGTGTTGTGGCGCTTCATCAGCCCGCCGCCGCCAACCCTGGCCAGCTACAGCCGCATGACGCGACTGGGCGCCATGTTCGGTCATGCCTTTCTGTATTTCTGTCTGTTCGTTGTGATGATTGCCGGTTACCTGATTTCCACCGCAGAAGGTGCCGGGATTCCGGTGTTTGACTGGTTTGAAGTGCCTGCCCTGGTTTCCGGGCTGCCGGACCAGGCAGATGACGCCGGTGCGATTCACCTCTACCTGGCGTGGGTGCTGGTAATTTTTTCCGGCCTCCATGCGTTGGCAGCATTGAAGCACCACTTTATCGACCGTGATGTGACCCTCAAGCGAATGCTGGGTCGCAAAGCCTGAAGTTCAACCTCGACTCCCAAGGAAAACAAAGCATGTTGAAAAAGACTCTCGCCGCTCTGGCAATCGGTTCGGCCCTGTTGTCCGCCGGTAACGTAATGGCCGCTGACTACGTGGTCGACAAAGAAGGCCAGCACGCCTTCGTCAACTTCAAGGTCAGTCACCTGGGCTACAGCTACATCACCGGTACTTTCAAGGACCTCGACGGCAAGTTCAGCTTCGACGCTGCCAAGCCTGAAGACAGCAAGATCGAGTTCAACGTGAACACCGCCAGCGTCTTCACCAACAACGCTGAACGTGACAAGCACATCTCCAGCAAAGACTTCCTGAACGCCAGCAAAGCCACGTTTGTGTCCACCAGCGTCAAACCCACTGGCAAAGACGCTGCGGGCAAGGACACTGCTGACGTGGCTGGCGACCTGACGATCCTCGGTGTAACCAAGCCAATCGTGGTCAAGGCCACTTTCCTGGGCGAAGGCAAGGATCCATGGGGCGGCTACCGTGCAGGCTTTGAGGGTACTTTCAGCCTCAAGCGTTCCGATTTCGGCAAGCAGAAAGACCTGGGCCCATCGTCCGATGCGGTTGAGATGTACGTGACCTTTGAAGGTGTCAAAGCGAAGTAATTTTCGCTCTGACATAAAAACGCCCCTGATCGAAAGGTCAGGGGCGTTTTTTATTGGCGTACGTTATCTGCCAGGCAATGCAAACCCTGTGGGAGCGAGCTTGCTCGCGATAGCGGTGTATCAGTCGACATCCCTGTTGGCTGAACCGACGCCATCGCGAGCAAGCTCGCTCCCACAGGTTTTCGCGTCGTGTATAAAAATGCCCCGGCTCTTTCGAACCGGGGCATTTTCATTGCAGCGATAACTCAGCGATTGCGGGTCAGCAGCGCTGGTTTTTCACCACGAGGACGGCTTGGCAGTTGATCCAGTTGCTCAGGTGTCGGGAAGCGGTCAGCCTTCGACTCCTTGTGCATGATCTTCGGCGCGGGACCGCGCGGGTTCTGCACGGCAGGTTCCGAGCGCGGCTGGTCGTCACGGGCCGGACGGCGATTGCGCGAATCTTCGCGGCGGGCCTGGCCGTCGCGCGGTGCGCCACTGCGAGGACCGCTACGTTTGGCCGGTGGGGTGCCGGTGCTGGCACCATCGCTGTTGCGCGGACCGTTCTGGCGACCTTGTGGCTTGCCGGAACGTGGAGCGCCCGAACCTGCCGCGGTGCCCTGTGCCGGAGCACCCGGACGGCGACCACGGCCTTGTGCGGGTTTCTGCTGCGGTACGTAGTCGACGCGGTTACCGAAGTTATCGATATCGTCGTCCAGGAACTCGTCCGGAGCACGGTCAGCGGCGGCACGAGGAGGCTGCGACGGACGCTGTTCGCGAGCCGGAGTGCCTTCACGTGGCTTTTGCTGACGGGCAGGGCGCTCGCCGGCCGGTTTTTCCTTGCCCTTGTCCTTGCCTTTGTCCTTGCGACCGCCGCCGCCACCGCTGCCGTTCGGACCGTCGCCGCGCGGGCCACGTGGATTGCGTGGGTTGCGCATGTCCGGACGCTCGCGCACTTCAGGCTTTTCCGCCTCGATGGTGCTTGCATCGAAGCCCATCAGGTCGCCGTCGGCGATTTTCTGCTTGGTCATGCGTTCGATGCTTTTCAGCAGTTTTTCTTCGTCCGGGGCTACCAGCGAGATCGCCTCGCCCGAACGACCGGCACGGCCGGTACGACCGATACGGTGCACGTAGTCTTCATCGACGTTCGGCAGTTCGAAGTTGACCACGTGTGGCAACTGGTCGATGTCCAGGCCGCGAGCGGCGATGTCGGTAGCCACCAGGATGCGCACGGTGCCGGCCTTGAAGTCGGCCAGGGCTTTGGTACGGGCGTTCTGGCTCTTGTTGCCGTGGATCGCGACGGCGCTCAGGCCGTGCTTGTCCAGGTACTCGGCCAGGCGGTTGGCGCCGTGCTTGGTGCGGGTGAACACCAGTACCTGTTCCCAGGCGCCGGCTGTGATCAGGTGCGCCAGCAGCGAACGCTTGTGGCTGGCCGGCAGGCGGAATACGCGTTGTTCGATACGCTCGACCGTAGTGTTCGGCGGCGTGACTTCGATGCGTTCCGGGTTGTGCAGCAGCTTGCCGGCGAGGTCGGTGATGTCCTTGGAGAAGGTTGCCGAGAACAGCAGGTTCTGGCGTTTGGCCGGCAGACGGGCCAGGACCTTTTTCACGTCATGGACGAAGCCCATGTCGAGCATGCGGTCGGCTTCGTCCAGCACGAGGATTTCCACGTGGGACAGATCGACGCTGCCTTGGCCGGCCAGGTCGAGCAGGCGGCCAGGGCAGGCTACCAGCACGTCTACGCCACGGGACATGGCCTGAACCTGCGGGTTCATGCCGACGCCGCCGAAGATGCAGGCGCTGACGAACTTCAGGTCACGGGCATAGACCTTGAAGCTCTCGTGCACCTGGGCCGCGAGTTCGCGAGTCGGGGTCAGGACCAGTACGCGCGGTTGGCGCGGGCCGTGACGCTGGGATTTGTCCGGGTGACCGTTGGGAAACAACCGTTCCAGAATCGGAAGGGCGAAGCCGCCGGTTTTACCAGTACCTGTCTGTGCCGCGACCATCAGGTCGCGACCTTGCAACACGGCGGGAATGGCCCGCTGTTGCACCGGAGTAGGCTCGGTATAGCCCGCTGCCTCGATGGCGCGGACTAAAGCCTCGGAGAGACCGAGGGAAGCAAAGGACATGAGTAATCCTGTTCTAGTTAGGGCTTGGCCCAATGGGAGTCTTGCCTGGCGCGAATCGCGTTTAAGAGGACGCAATCCCGTCCGGTCCTGCTGGGTCTCGAAGGCTCGTCTGCAAGCGCTCGCGCGGGCTGAAAGCTGCGCAGTAGCGGGGTTGAGATGCCTTTAACGGTTCCGAGCGTCCGGGCGTGAGCCTGGCGGGAAGGCCGGAGTATAACAGAGCAATCACTGCGCGCCGCTTTCCTGCTGCTCAACGGTTTTTTCCGCGGCAGCCGTGGCCTTTTCAGCCTTCACGCTGGCTGCCGGTTCCGCGCCGTAGCGGGCACTCAGTTCAGCGTAGGCGGGTTCGCGTTTGAAGCGTTTGAGTTCGGCGCCGAAGCGCTGCACCAGCAGATCCATGCCCGCATTGCGCCGCACCGCGAGAAACTGGCTTTGCTGGCTGATGATCGTGGGGTTTTCGGTGATCTTGTCGCGGATGCCCAGTTCGTCGAGCAAATGCTGGCCGACGCGGCGATCGGTAATCAGCAGGTCAATCCGCCCACGTACCAGTTTGCCGAAGTTGGCTTCATGGGTCGGGGCCGGCTCGCGGGTGAACAGCGTCGAATCGCTGAAGTCCTTGCTGTACAGGTAACCCGGCGAGGTGCCGATGGTCAGGCCCTGCAAGTCATCGAGGGTGCGAAACGGATGGGGCCGTTCATTGGCGTAGAACATTACGAACTGGACTTCAGACAGTGGCTCGCTGGGGTAGAGCAGGGTTGCGTCGCGTTCATCGCTGTGAAAGATGTCCAGCGCGCCGTCGGCCTGGCCTGACTCCAGCATCGACAGGCAGCGTTTCCATGGCAGGAACTGCCACTCCACTTCGATGCCCAGGCGCTTGAAGACAATGGCGGTGGTTTCGTAGTCCAGGCCCAGGGATATGCCGTTGTTGTCTTCGTATACGTAGGGCGCCCAGGGTTCCGTGACAATGCGCAGCTTCTCGCCCCGGGCGGTGAGGCTCAGGCAAGTGAAGACAAGCACGGCGATTAGTTGCGTGATCAAAGGCATGAGCTGAGATTACGACGAGAAACCGGAAAGAGCCAGAAACTGACCGCAGATGCTCTAACTCCGTGGATTGCCGCACATTAATAGTGCATTGAAAGCAAAAGATCGCAGCCTGCGGTAGCTCCTGCGGGATTAAACATTCCGTTGCAGGAGCTGCCGCAGGCTGCGATCTTTTAATCGTGCGTTAACGACTTTTAACGCGGCAACTTCAGGTTGTTCCACACCGCCAGGCTCGCTTCAGCCTGGTTCAGGGTGTAGAAGTGCAGCCCAGGAGCGCCACCCTGCAGCAGTTGTTCGCACATCTCGGTGATGACCTGTTCGCCAAAGCGCTGAATGCTCTGGGTGTCGTCGCCGTAGGCTTCCAGTTGCTTGCGGATCCAGCGCGGGATTTCCGCACCGCAGGCATCGGAGAAGCGCGCCAGCTTGCTGTAGTTGGTGATCGGCATGATGCCCGGCACGATCGGGATGTTCACGCCCAGCGCCCGCACGCGTTCCACGAAGTAGAAGTAGCAGTCGGCGTTGAAGAAGTACTGGGTGATCGCACTGTCGGCGCCAGCGTTGGCCTTGCGCACGAAGTTGGCTACATCGTCTTCGAAATTGCGCGCTTGCGGATGCATTTCCGGGTAAGCGGCAACTTCGATGTGGAAATGATCACCGGTTTCTTCACGAATGAACTCAACCAGGTCATTGGCGTGGCGCATTTCACCGCTGGCCATGCCCATGCCCGAAGGCAGGTCACCGCGCAGGGCGACGATACGCTTGATGCCGGCGGCCTTGTACTGGGCCAGCAGGCCGCGCAGGTCATCCTTGCTGTCGCCCACGCAGGACAGGTGCGGAGCGGCAGGGATTTTGACTTCGCTTTCGAGCTGCAACACGGTGTTTAGCGTGCGATCACGGGTCGAACCACCGGCACCGTAGGTGCAGGAGAAGAAATCGGGGTTGTAAATGGCCAGCTGGCGAGCAGTGGCGAGCAGCTTTTCTTGCCCAGCATCGGTCTTCGTAGGGAAGAACTCGAAGCTGTAGCGACGATCTTGGGACATGGAGGAAACCTCCAGCTACAAGCTGCAAGCCACAAGCTGCAAGAGAAGCGGAGGTGCGCTCGTCTCTTGTGCCTGGAGCTTGCTGCCTGACACTGTTTTGGCAAATTGGGGCAAAGCTGCGGGCTTCGTGCGGCAAGATCGGCTTTTGGCCTGTGCTTGCCGCTTGAAGCTCAAAGCTTGCAGCTGCTCTTAGTAGCGGTAAGCGTGCGGCTTGAACGGACCTTCGACGGTCACGCCGATGTAGTCGGCCTGGGTCTTGGTCAGTTGAGTCACGACGCCGCCGAAGCCACGGACCATTTCCAGGGCCACTTCTTCGTCGAGTTTCTTTGGCAGTACTTCAACGGTCAGGCGCTCGGCTTTCTGGGCTGGCGACAGGTCGGCGTACTTCTGGCCGAACAGGAAGATCTGCGCCAGAACCTGGTTGGCGAACGAACCGTCCATGATGCGGCTCGGGTGGCCGGTGGCGTTACCCAGGTTAACCAGGCGGCCTTCGGCCAGCAGGATCAGGTAATCGTCGTTCTGTGGGTCGAAATCGCCAGCGCCGGTACGGTGGATCTTGTGAACCTGCGGCTTCACTTCTTCCCATGCCCAGTTCTTGCGCATGAAAGCGGTGTCGATTTCGTTGTCGAAGTGACCGATGTTGCAGACAACGGCACGCTTCTTCAGGGCCTTGAGCATGTTCGAGTCGCAAACATTGACGTTACCGGTGGTGGTCACGATCAGGTCGATCTTGCCCAGCAGCGCCTTGTCGATGCTCGCTTCGGTACCGGTGTTGATACCGTCGATGAACGGCGAAACCAGTTCGAATCCGTCCATGCAGGCTTGCATGGCGCAGATCGGGTCGACTTCGGAGACTTTGACGATCATGCCTTCCTGACGCAGGGACTGGGCCGAACCCTTGCCCACGTCGCCGTAGCCGATGACCAGCGCTTGCTTGCCGGACAGCAGGTGGTCGGTGCCGCGCTTGATCGCATCGTTCAGGCTGTGACGGCAGCCGTACTTGTTGTCGTTCTTGCTCTTGGTCACCGAGTCGTTGACGTTGATGGCCGGGATTTTCAGCTCGCCCTTGGCCAGCATGTCCAGCAGGCGGTGAACGCCGGTGGTGGTTTCTTCGGTCACGCCGTGGACGCGGTCCAGAACGGCTGGGTACTTCTTGTGCAGCAGCTCGGTCAGGTCGCCGCCGTCGTCGAGGATCATGTTGGCGTCCCAAGGCGCGCCATCTTTCAGGATGGTTTGCTCCAGGCACCACTCGTACTCTTGTTCAGTCTCGCCTTTCCAGGCGAAAACCGGGATGCCGGCAGCGGCGATGGAAGCGGCGGCCTGATCCTGAGTCGAGAAAATGTTGCAGGACGACCAGCGCACTTCGGCACCCAGGGCAACCAGGGTTTCGATCAGCACGGCAGTCTGAATGGTCATGTGGATGCAGCCGAGGATCTTCGCGCCCTTGAGCGGTTGCTCTTCGGAGTACTTGCGACGCAGACCCATCAGGGCTGGCATTTCGGACTCGGCGATGATGGTTTCGCGACGGCCCCAGGCAGCCAGGGACATGTCGGCGACTTTGTAATCGGTAAAATCTGCAGGCGTGATAACAGCGCTCATGAAGAGCCTCCATTCGTAATGTATGCGAATGGGCGCCGTTGTGCGTTTAGTGTCTGGCTTAAGGCCAGGCAACGCCCCATCCGAGCCTGACAGGTCTAGCCTGCTGCAGCGCCCCTCGGACAGGTGGCGGGAAAACGGTATCAAGTGATGATTACCGTTTTGAAACGGGGGCGATTATAGCTTTCTTTGAGCGGCAAGTTGCAAGCTGCAAGCGACAAGTGAGAGCAGGATGGTTTTTTACTTGCAGCTTGTGGCTTGAGACTTGAAGCTGGGGGGCATCCACCACCATCGTTCAAACGCCTCGGAGCCCCCTATGAATTTCCACACCCGCAAATGGGTAAAGCCCGAAGACCTCAACCCCAATGGCACGCTGTTCGGCGGTAGCCTGCTGCGCTGGATCGACGAAGAGGCGGCGATCTACGCCATCGTTCAGTTGGGCAACCAGCGTGTGGTCACCAAGTACATTTCAGAAATCAACTTCGTCAGCGCTTCGCGCCAGGGCGACATCATCGAACTGGGCATCACGGCGACCGAATTCGGCCGCACTTCGATCACCCTGACGTGTGAGGTGCGCAACAAGATCACCCGCAAGAGCATCCTCACCGTTGAAAAAATGGTGTTCGTGAACCTCGGTGAAGACGGTTTGCCGGCGCCACACGGCCGGACCGAGATCAAGTACGTCAAGGACCAGTTCCAGGATGATGACGCCGGTCAGTAACATCGGCGTTGCTTTCTTCGCGAGCAAGCCCGCTCCCACAGGTACAGCGCCATCCATGTGGGAGCGGGCTTGCTCGCGAAAGCGGTTCTGTATTCACCGAAGAATTGTCTGCCTACTGAACAGTCGTGAACCCCGCGTGTCGTAGCTAAATAGCTCGCCACCGGATGCGCATCCCATGAACTCGGCACAAGACGGCAAGACCCCGAACCTTTCGGCGCACGAAGAGCACGAAGTCGAAAAGAGCCAGCCGCCCCGCGCCGCGGTGCTGCACGAGATCATCCGTACCCAGGGCGATCAGGAACTGGACCGCAGCATTGCCGCGTTGTGGTGGTCGGCGCTGGCGGCGGGGTTGACCATGGGCCTGTCGCTGATGGGCATGGGGTTGCTCAATTCGCGCCTGCCGGATGGCGAAGGATTCAAGGTGATCGCGAGTTTCGGTTATTGCGTCGGTTTTCTCGCAGTGATCCTGGCCCGTCAGCAACTGTTCACCGAAAACACCCTGACCGCCGTACTACCGGTAATGACCAAGCCGACACTGACCAACTTCGGCCGGCTGCTACGGCTGTGGACGGTGGTGCTGGTCGGCAACCTCTGCGGCACCTTGCTGGTGGCGTACGTGATGCTGGAGCTGCCGATTTTCGACAGCAAGACCGATGTCGCCTTCCTCGATATCGGTCGCAAGGTCATGGAGAACCACGCCAGCCAGATGTTCGCCAAGGGCATCGTTTCCGGATGGATGATCGCGACCATGGTCTGGATGATCCCGTCCATGGAGAGCGCCAGGATGTGGATCATCATCCTCATCACCTACCTCATGGCGCTGGGGGATTTCACCCACATCGTGGTCGGTTCGCTGGAGGTTTCGTATCTGGTGTTTGCCGGTGAGTTGCCGTGGAGTGATTTCTGGCTGGTGTTCGCCGGGCCGACGCTGGCGGGGAACATCATCGGAGGCAGTTTTATTTTCGCACTGATCAGCCATGCGCAGATTCGCAGCGAAAGCGGGTCGCCGAAGCAGTCGGCGGATCGGAGCGAGGCGCCAGATCCGCAACGGATCAAAAAACCATCAAGGTGATATTCAGCCCACCATATCGAGTGCAGCCGCACCACGACGCTGGCGATAGATGAAGAACAACGCAGTCACCACAGTCAGCCCGCTGACCAGTGCGCCGGTCCAGGGCAGGTCCGCCAGGTCGGCGCCGCTGGCTACCACCAGCCCGCCGATCCAGGCGCCGGCCGCGTTGCCCAGGTTGAAGGCGCTCTGGTTCAGGGTCGAACCCAGGTTGGGCGCTTCGTGGGCCTGATCGATGATCAGCAGTTGCAGGATCGGGCACAGCGCGAAGGCAAACGTTCCCCACAACACCAGTGAGATTGCCGCCGGGATCACCGAGTGGCTGGTTTGCGTGAACGCCGCCAGTACCACCAGCACCGCCAGCGCCATGCCCACCAGCGAAGGCAGCAAGCGGCTGTCCGCCAGACGACCGCCGAGCATGCTGCCGGCGGTCAAACCCACGCCGAACAACAGCAACATGATGGTGACGCCGTGGGGACTGACGCCGGTGATGTCCTGCAGGATTGGCGCAATGTAAGTGAACACACTGAACAGGCTGGTCGAGGCCAGCACGCTCATGCCCAGGGCCAGCAGCACGTTGGCCTTGCCCAACACCTTGAACTCGCTGGCCAGGTTGGCCTTATCCATCGCGATGCTTTTCGGCAGCCAGATCCATTGCGCAATCGCCGCCAGAACCCCGATCACCGACACCGCCCAGAAGGTCGAGCGCCAGCCCGCGTATTGCCCGAGTGCGGTGCCCAGTGGCACGCCGAGCACATTGGCCAGGGTCAGGCCGGTGAACATCATGGCAATCGCCTGAGCTCGTTTGTTGGGGGCCACCAGCCCGGCGGCCACCACCGAACCGATGCCGAAAAATGCGCCGTGGCACAGTGCCGTGATCACGCGCGCGGCCATCAGCGTGGCGTAGTTCGGCGCGAGCGCGCAGAGCATGTTGCCGAAGATGAACATCAGCGTCATGCCCAGCAGAGTGGCCTTGCGCGGCATGTTGGCGGTGCCGACCGCGAGGATCGGTGCACCGAACACCACGCCCAGGGCGTAGCCGGTGATCAGCAATCCGGCATCGGGAATGCTCACGCTGAGGTCACGG
This sequence comes from Pseudomonas sp. GM74, assembly GCF_000282455.1. Lineage (GTDB taxonomy): Bacteria > Pseudomonadota > Gammaproteobacteria > Pseudomonadales > Pseudomonadaceae > Aquipseudomonas. Next base: position 29,494 of record NZ_AKJG01000064.1, on the reverse strand, counting down.
GCGACATCGGGCAAAAGACCCATGATGACGAATTCGGTTGTGCCGATGCCGAAGGCGGCAACAGCGAGGGCAAGCAAAGCGAGTGGCATGCGCAAGGTCTCTGTCGGTAGTCTTGACGCTGTGATCAGGCATACGCAGGCCGACGACCGTTCTCGAGGAGAGCGGGCCAGGCAGAATTTTTATTGGAATTGGTCTGTGCGCAACTGAGTGCGGCGTGGTCGCTTGCAGTATAAACAGCCACTGAAATATGGCGAATCAATTCTCTGCGCGGATTCTGCAGGAGCGAGTTTGCTCGCGAAAGACGTCAAGGCAACGCGTTGATTCAGACAGCACGCGTTATCGTTAACGTCCATCGCGAGCAGGCTCGCTCCTACGGGGATCGTGGAGACAACAAAAGGAGTAGGCCGTGCTTGCGACGGCGTTGGTGTTGGTGGCGGCGCTGTTGCATGCGGCGTGGAATACCCTGATCAAGTTCAGTGCGGAGCGACTGTTGGTGGTGGCCTGCATGGACAGCGTGGCGCTGCTCTTTGTCGCGCTGATGCTGCCTTTCCTGAGCGTGCCGCCACTGGAGATCTGGCCGTGGATCCTGGCGTCGGCGGCGTTCGAGTTGCTCTATCGCTATTTGCTGATCCAGGCCTATCGGGTCGGCGACCTCGGCCTGGTCTATCCATTGATGCGCGGCCTGTCACCGTTGGTGGTGCTGGCGCTGACGCTGATCTTTGCCGGGGAAGTACTGACCCATCAGCAGATTTTCGGCATCCTGCTGATCCCGTTCGGCATGCTGTGCCTGCTCTGGCAGGGCGGCGGCGGTGCGCGTTTGCCGTGGTCGATGTTGCCGGTGGTGGCGCTGATCGGCCTGTGCATCGGTTGCTACACCTACATCGACGGGCAGGCATTGCGGCGCTGGTCCCATCCACTGGATTACCTGGTCTGGGTCACCTTGCTCAGTGCCTGGCCGTTTCCGCTGTTGGCGTTGGTGCGCAAACGACCGGCGTTCATGTTGTTCTGGCGCGAGCAGTGGCGATTGGGCCTGGCCGTCGGGTTCTGCGTGTTGTTCAGCTACGCTCTGGTGCTGTGGGCGATGCAATTGGGCTCGATCGCAGAAGCGGCGGCGTTGCGCGAGATCAGTGTGATCCTGGTGGTGCTGTTTGGCATGCGTTACCTGAAAGAACCTTTTGGCGGGCCGCGCCTCCTGGCCTGTGGGCTGGTGCTGATCGGTATATTGGTCATGAAATCTTGACTGTTCTGAAACGTGAGGAAGGGACTGCTTTATGACGGTTGCTCTGTGGTGCATTTTGATCGCGATTTTCCTGCCGTATGTGTGTGTGGGCGTGGCCAAGATCAGTGGCGGGTTCAGGTTGAGAGACAACCATGATCCCCGGGACTTTCTCGATTCGCTGGAAGGTTTGGGCAGGCGCGCGAATGCGGCGCAACTGAACAGCTTTGAGGTGACCCCGGCGTTCGCTGCGGCGGTGATCGTGGCGCATCTGGCCGGCAATGCCGAACTGGTGACGATCAACGTGATGGCCGTGTTGTTCATTACAAGCCGCCTGCTCTACATCATTTGCTACCTGGCGGACTGGGCGACGCTGCGGTCGTTGATGTGGTTCGTGGGGATGGCGTTGATCGTGAGTTTTTTTGTGGTGTCGGTCTAAAAGATCTTCAGGTTTTTCGCCGGCCTCTTCGCGAGCAAGCCCGCTCCCACATTTTGATTTTCAGCGGACACAAAATCTGTGTTCGACGGTGATCCAGTGTGGGAGCGGGCTTGCTCGCAAAAGCTGTCTGTCAGGCGATGCGGGACTCAAGGATTGGCTTTGACCGCATCCGCCACCTGCGGCACTTGCGGCAACACCGCACCTTTGGGCCAGAGCATCCAGATCTGCCCTTGCTGTTTCATGTCCCCGGCCAGTTGCCCGGCCGCATCGCCGGTGCCCCAGAACAGATCCGCCCGAACCTCGCCGGCAATGGCGCCGCCGGTGTCCTGTGCTGCCACGGGGCGCACCAGGGCCGTGCCGTCCGGTCTGGTGGTGGACAGCCACAACAGGCTGCCCAGCGGAATCACCTTGCGATCCACCGCCGCGCTGTAACCGGCGGTCAATGGTACGTTCAGCGAGCCGCGCGGACCTTCGTTGCTGTCCGGGTTGCGGGTGAAGAACACATAGCTGGGGTTGCTGCCGAGCAGTTCGGGAATGCGCGACGGATTGGCCTTGGCCCAGGTGCTGATGGCGCCCATGGTCACGTCCTCTTTTTTCAACTCTCCCTGTTCCACCAGCCAGCGGCCGATCGGTCGATACGGATGGCCGTTCTGATCGGCGTAGGCAATGCGCAACTGGCGACCATTGTCGAGCTGGATACGGCCCGAACCCTGGATTTGCAGGAACTGCAGGTTCATCGGATCGGTCAGCCAGGCCACGACCGGCGCCTTGACCCCTTTGCTCTCGATGGTTGCTGCATCGTCGTACGGCTTGAGCACGCGACCTTCGAGTCGCCCGCGCAGGCGCTTGCCCTTGAGTTCCGGGTAAATACTGTCGAGGGCGACGATGATCATGTCTTCGGGGACGCCATAGACCGGGACATTGGCAACGCCGGTCTGGGTCAGACTGCCGGGGTAAACCGGTTCGTAGTAACCAGTGATCAAGCCGTTGGGGTTGTCGTTGGCGGCGCGCAGGCCATAGACATCGAGGTTCTGTTTGAGAAAACCACGAATGTCGCTGGCGGTTTGCGGCACGTTGGCAGCTGCGGCGCAGGTGCCACCCCAGACCGGGTCGGCCTTGAGTCGGGTGCAGGCGCTGCGCCACGATCCGAAACCGGCGACCAGGTCGCTGTCGGACACAGCCGGCAGCGCCTCCCATGTGGCGCTGGAGTAGGTGGCCAGGGCGTGGGTTTTCGGTTGTTGTTTGTCGCCACCGGTGCAGCCTGCGAGCAGGGCCACCATCGGCAGTGTCCAGGCCAGGCTGTGACGCCAAGCCTTGAAACAGCTATTCATGGAGTGATTCCTTTGCCGGTTGCCTGAGCGCTCCATGTGCTCAAGCAACCCTTGTTGATAATAGGGCTATTGGTCTTTGCCGATGACGCGAGGATACTGGCCGCCGTTTCCCGTGACCTGAAGCCACCATGACTCTTAAAAGACTTTCTGTTGTATTGCTGGCCTGCCTGACGTTGACCGCTTGTGGCGGTGTCGACCCCAACTCGCCGCTCGGCCAGCGCAAGGCCATTTTCAAACAGATGCTCAAGACTGGCGAAGACCTGGGCGGCATGTTGCGTGGGCGCATTGCGTTCGATGGTCCGAAGTTCGCCGAGGGCGCGGTGAAGCTCGATTCGTTGTCCCGTGAGCCGTGGCAACATTTTCCGCAAGTGCGCGAGGAAGATCACACCAGCGCCAAAAGCGATGTCTGGGAGCAACAGACACGCTTTCAGGCAATGGCCCGCGACCTTGAAAGCGCCACCGGTGAATTGGTGATCGCCAGCCAGGTTCAACCCTACAAGGCCAGCAACCTGGGGCCGGCGGTGCAGAAAGTCGAAGATGCTTGCAGTGCTTGTCATAAGGCGTTTCGGGATCATTGATTGATGTTGTTCGGTCTGACGCCTTCGCGAGCAAGCCCGCTCCCACATTGAATTTCGGTTGGCACAAATGTTGTGTTCACTGAAGAGTCAATGTGGGAGCGGGCTTGCTCGCGAAGGCTGCTTCGGCAACACCAAAGATCTTTGTTCGTTATCCGTTCTTATTTATCCAGCTCATCCAATGCGTTCTGCAATTCCTTGCGGGCATCGGCCAGTTTGTCTTTGCGCTTGTTGATCTTGTCGGGGTCGCCTTTGCTCATGGCCTTGTCGAGGTCCACCTGACGCTTGCTGACTTCGTGCTTGGCGTCGAGCACCTTGTTTTCCCGTTCCTTCTTCAGCGAGGCGTCGGTGCAGTTGGCTTCGACTTCGCTCAGGGCTTTTTCCAGGCCGGCCTGCTGGTCGGCATTGCCGTGGGCCTTGGCCAGTTCGATCTGGTTGACGATCCCTTGCTTCTTGGCGGCGCAACCGGTCAGCCCTGGTGCTTCCTCGTCCGCTATCAACGGGGTGGCCAGCACGCTGCAAAGGGTCAACAGGGCGAGCGGTGAAAGAAATTTCATAAAAGCTCCATGTAGGAAAGCAAGCAGGCCAGTGTGGCAATGGCTTGTTGGAGCCCAGCGGTCCCGTGGGGTTCCCGGTGGGCGCAGGGCCGGCAGCTAAAAGCCGTCTATCCCCGCATCACGTAACGTTTCACTCAAGGCCAGGACCTGCGGATCGTGGAAAAAAGCGCTCAGTTGCGCCGCGCGCCCTGGTCCGATACCGGCCTCGGCCCGCCATTGTTCGATGTCACGCTGCGCCAGTACCTGCCATGAGTCGCCGAGATGCGCCTGGCCTGTCGGCGGTAATCCCAAGGCTTTGAGCCAGTGTGCGAACGGTCGTTGCCGGGCCTGATTGAAGCCGTCTGCAAGACGAGCCGCACTGCGCTCGCCGAAACCGTCAATGGTAGCAAGCTCTTGGGTATCGAGGGTCAACCAATCCAGCAGACCTTTCAGGCGACCTGTTGCAAGAAGTCTTTCCCAGGTCCCCGGACCCACATTGGGCAGCGCCAGGCCTTGTTTGCTGCTGAGCCAGGTCAGACGCGCGAGAAACTGGCTCTCACAGCCCTGAGTCGGCTGCCAGCAACTCAATGGATGAAAGTCCTCTGCCAGCGGTGCGTTCAATTCGGCGCGTACGCTGCTGCGCAATACAACGCTATCGAGCCTGGGTATGGTCAGCCCGGCCAGGCTGATGGCGACCTGATCGCCCGGACGTATGTCCAGCGCCTGCCAGCGTTGCAACGAACCGACGCTGACGTGTTTGATCTGCCGGTCATCGAGCTGCACCGGGTCCAATTCAAGTACCGGAGTGATCCGCCCGGTCCGGCCGATTTTGAAGTGAACCTGGCGGACTTCGGCCAGAGCCTGGGCGAAGGGGTATTTCCAGGCGATGGCCCAGTAGGGTGACCTGGCCTGCCAGCGTTCGGCGGCTGGGCGCTGGTTCTGGCGCAGGACGATACCGTCGCTGGCAAAGGGCAGGGGGGAGCTATACCAGTGCTCGCGCCAGCGTTCGGCATCGACGACGGAGGTGATGGGCTGGCTGTATGCCGTGGTACTGGGGAATCCCAGCGCAGTCAACGCCGCTGCACGCTCGGGCACGCTCGCCGGCCCTTGGGGCCAGTCCCAGACAAACAAGTCGATGTTTGCGGCCTGTTCGGCGCTCAAGACCTTGCGTGCCATCAGGCCGGCCACCGAGCCACGAGCATTGAGGCTGCCGGCCCTGGCTTGCACGTGATCGGTCAGGCGCCAATACAGTTCTCCTTGCACGATCAAGTCCCGGGCCTGCGATAGCCGTTGCGGGATGCCCGGAATCTGCCGTGCAGGAGCGGTCCAGTCCTGACCGCTCTCGCCGTCGCCTCGGCTGATTGCCTGGGTCAGCAGGCCGTTACGATAAACCAGGGTCACCGCCACGCCATCGATTTTAGGCTGGACCCAAACGTCCACCCGGTCACGCAGCCAGTTTTCCACGGCGAGCCGATCGTGCAGTTTGTCCAGGCCGGTGTGGGCGATCGGGTGGGGCAGCGTGCCGCGTGCAGTGCGCAAGGGGTCTGCGGGCGGGCTCAGGTTGAAGCAGTGGCGCCATTGGGTGAGTTGCGCGCGGGACTGGTCGTAGAGTTCATCGGCGACCAGTGAGCGTCCCTGACGGTGATAGCTGTCGTCCCATAAGTCGATCTGCTGTTGCAGTTTGCCGACTTCAATCAGTGCACGTTCGGGTGGCCAGTCCGGGCACTCGGTTGCGCTGGCGATCAGACAGGTAAAGGTCAGTAGAGCGGCGAAAAACAGGCGCAGGTCGGGGAGCATCTTGAGCGTCCTTGCTCGGTGAGGTGCTTGAAGGCTAGGTCAGTATCGGTTGGCGCAGCGAGGGGGTGTTTTGCCGGGTATTTCTGGTGTCTGTGCTGGCCTCTTCGCGAGCAAGTCGAATCGTCGCACCGCCGCTCCCACAGTAGACGGAGGTGTACTGACTGACTCATAACCCTGTGGGAGCGGGCTTGCCCGCGAAGGCCGCGACGCGGTGTAAAGCGAATCCCCAATAGAAAGCCCCGCAAGGCGCGAACCGTGCGGGGCTTCGGGTGTTGCGGGGAAGTCTTACAGGCCGGCAGCAGAACGCAGGGCGTCGGCGCGGTCGGTTTTTTCCCAGGTGAACGTGGTGAAGGTGTCGTCACCCACGGTCTTGGTCGCCGGGGTGCGGCCGAAGTGGCCGTACGCAGCGGTTTCCTGGTACATCGGGTGCAGCAGGTCGAGCATGGTGGTGATCGCGTATGGACGCAGGTCGAACACTTCGCGAACCAGTTTGACGATCTTGTCGTCGCTGATCTTGCCGGTGCCGAAGGTGTTCAACGAGATCGAAGTCGGTTGAGCAACACCGATCGCGTAGGAAACCTGGATCTCGCAACGCTCGGCCAGGCCGGCGGCAACGATGTTCTTGGCCACATAACGACCGGCGTAGGCTGCCGAACGGTCAACCTTCGATGGATCCTTGCCGGAGAACGCGCCACCGCCGTGACGGGCCATGCCGCCGTAGCTGTCGACGATGATCTTGCGACCGGTCAGGCCGCAGTCACCCACCGGGCCGCCAATGATGAACTGGCCGGTCGGGTTGATGTGGAACTGGGTGTCCTTGCTCAACAGTTCGGCAGGCAGCACGTGCTTGACGATCAGCTCCATTACGCCTTCGCGCAGGTCGTTGTACGACACTTCAGGGTTGTGCTGGGTCGACAGAACGACGGCGTCGATACCGACAACCTTGCCGTTTTCATAACGGCAGGTCACTTGCGACTTGGCGTCCGGGCGCAGCCAAGGCAGCAGGCCGGATTTACGGGCCTCGGCTTGCCTTTGCACAAGCTGGTGCGAGAAAGTGATCGGTGCAGGCATCAGCACGTCGGTTTCATTGCTGGCGTAGCCGAACATCAGACCCTGGTCGCCGGCGCCCTGATCTTCAGGCTTGGCACGGTCGACACCCTGGTTGATGTCTGGGGACTGCTTGCCGATGATGTTCATCACGCCGCAGGTCGCGCCGTCGAAGCCAACGTCGGAACTGGTGTAGCCGATGTTGGTGATCACGTCACGAACGATCTGCTCCAGGTCAACCCAGGCCGAAGTAGTGACTTCGCCGGCGATGATCGCCACGCCCGTTTTCACCAGAGTCTCGCACGCCACACGGGCGAACTTGTCTTCAGCAATGATGGCGTCCAGCACCGCATCAGAAATCTGGTCGGCGATTTTGTCCGGATGCCCTTCAGACACGGACTCGGAGGTGAAAAGGGAGTATTCGCTCATCTCGATGTTTTCCTGAAATTACCGATGGTGAGTGTCGCCAGCCGGTCGCTGAAAATGGCGGACCTGGATCTGGAAACCATTACGTAAGCCTACATAGAGGCTTTCCCCGGGAACGAGTCCCGCAGCGGTGGCCCAACGGGCCAGATCGTCCTGTTCAAACCCCAGCCAGAGATCACCGCAGGCCTCCTTGGCCCAACTCTGGTTGTGGCTACATAACTCTGTCACTAGCAGGCTACCGCCTGATTGCAGCAAATTGGCCATGTGCTTGAGCGCATCGGCCGGCGCGGCGAAATGGTGCAGCACCATGTTCAGTACAACGCAATCGGCCTTGAGGCTGACGCCGTTCAATGCATCGGCCAGTTGCAGGCTAACGTTAGTCAGCTTGTCGCGATCGCAGACCTGGCGCGCCAGTTCGAGCATCGCGCTGCTGTTATCCAGCGCCGTGACTTGCGCGAAGCGGCGCGCCAGTTCCGGCAGGAATGCGCCGTCTCCGGGGCCGACTTCAATGGCCGTGGCGTCTTTGTCGAAGCTCAGTTTGTCGAGCAGGGCCACCACGCTTTCGCGGTATTGCGGCAGGCCGGCGATCAAGTCTTGCTGGGCGCGAAACTTCTCCGCCACCCGTGAGAAAAAGTCCTGGCTGGCGGCCGCCCGTTGCCCATGGACCTGTGCGATGCGCGACTGAACGTCGGCCGGCAGTGTCAGGTTGTCCACTTCTTCGAGCAGTGCTGCGTGTAGTTTGCCGCCCAGCAGTTCGGTGTGGGGCAGGGCGCGACGGTAGAAAATCGCGTTGCCTTCGCGGCGCGTCGCCACCAGGTCGGCCTGGGCCAGTACCTTGAGGTGGTGGCTCATGCCTGACTGGCCGATGCCGAAGATCTGCGCCAGTTCCAGTACGCCGAACGAGTCGTTGGCCAGTGCGCGCAATACATTCAACCGCAGAGGATCGCCGCCAGCCTTGCACAAGGCTGCCAGCTCATCGCAATCGTCATGTTGAATGGAGGGCACGCGTAAATTCATAAGGCCGGCAGTCTAGTCATGGGCCGAAGGCATCGCAAGAGCAATATCAAAAAGTTTTGATATTGCTCGATAGATGGCACTTCTTGACGTTAGCTTCTGTCAACAAACGGATGGCGGAAAGGTTTCATCAAGCGAAACCGTCGTTATCCATTGGAAAAACGCCTTCAGATGACTATCTGTCATTGCCCCGAAGCGTCCCGGTGAGGGAAAATGCTCGCCTTTTTTCCGTTTCGTTTTATTCAAGCCCCCAGGAGAACAGCGATGCCTAGCCGTCGTGAGCGTGCCAACGCCATTCGTGCCCTCAGCATGGATGCCGTGCAAAAAGCCAACAGCGGCCATCCCGGTGCCCCGATGGGTATGGCGGATATCGCCGAGGTACTTTGGCGCGACTACCTCAAGCACAACCCGAGCAATCCATCGTTCGCCGATCGTGACCGCTTCGTGCTGTCCAACGGCCACGGCTCGATGCTGATCTACTCGCTGCTGCACCTGACCGGCTACGACCTGTCGATCGATGACCTGAAGCAGTTCCGTCAACTGCACAGCCGTACCCCGGGCCACCCGGAGCTCGGCTACACCCCGGGCGTAGAAACCACCACCGGTCCATTGGGCCAGGGCCTGGCCAACGCCGTGGGCTTTGCCCTGGCTGAAAAAGTCATGGCGGCGCAGTTCAACCGTCCTGGCCACAACATCGTCGACCACCACACCTATGTGTTCCTGGGTGATGGCTGCATGATGGAAGGCATTTCCCACGAAGTCGCTTCCCTGGCCGGTACCCTGGGCCTGGGCAAGCTGATCGCCTTCTACGATGACAACGGCATCTCCATCGATGGCGAAGTCGAAGGCTGGTTCACCGACGACACGCCGAAGCGTTTTGAGTCCTACAACTGGCAAGTGATCCGCAATGTCGACGGTCACGACCCGGAAGAGATCAAGACGGCGATCGACACTGCACGCAAAAGCGATCAGCCAACCCTGATCTGCTGCAAGACCACCATCGGTTTCGGTTCGCCGAACAAGCAAGGCAAGGAAGATTGCCACGGCGCCCCACTGGGCGACGCGGAAATTGCCCTGACCCGTGCGGCGCTGAAATGGAATCACGGTCCGTTCGAAATCCCGGCCGATATCTACGCCGAGTGGGACGCCAAGGAAGCCGGTCGCGCCGTGGAAGCCGAGTGGGATCAGCGTTTCGCTGCCTACTCCGCAGCATTCCCTGCCGAAGCCAGCGAACTGGTACGTCGTCTGAGCGGTGACCTGCCGGCTGACTTCAGTGAAAAAGCCTCGGCCTACATCGCCGAAGTGGCTGCCAAAGGCGAAACCATCGCCAGCCGTAAAGCCAGCCAGAACGCCCTGAACGCGTTCGGCCCGCTGCTGCCTGAGTTCCTCGGCGGTTCGGCTGACCTGGCCGGTTCCAACCTGACCCTGTGGAAAGGCTGCAAAGGCGTTACCGCCGAAGACGCCAGCGGCAACTACATGTACTACGGCGTGCGCGAGTTCGGCATGACCGCGATCATGAACGGCATCGCCCTGCACGGCGGCCTGGTGCCTTACGGCGCGACTTTCCTGATGTTCATGGAATACGCCCGCAACGCAGTGCGCATGTCGGCCCTGATGAAGCAGCGTGTGATCCACGTCTACACCCACGACTCCATCGGTCTGGGCGAAGACGGCCCGACTCACCAGCCAATCGAGCAACTGGCCAGCCTGCGCTGCACGCCGAACCTCGACACCTGGCGTCCGGCCGACGCCGTTGAATCGGCAGTGAGCTGGAAGTCCGCACTGGAGCGCAAGGACGGTCCTTCGGCCCTGATCTTCTCCCGTCAGAACCTGCAGCACCAAACCCGCAATGCGATTCAGATCGAAGAGATCGCGCGTGGCGGTTACGTGTTGAAGGACTGCGCGGGCGAGCCTGAGCTGATCCTGATCGCCACCGGTTCGGAAGTCGGCCTGGCCGTTCAGGCCTTCGACAAGCTGACCGAGCAGGGCCGCAAGGTTCGCGTGGTTTCCATGCCGTGCACCAGCGTGTTCGATGCCCAGGACGCCGGCTACAAGCAGGCGGTCTTGCCGTTGCAGGTCAGCGCCCGTATCGCCATCGAGGCTTCCCATGCGGACTACTGGTACAAGTACGTGGGCCTGGAAGGTCGCGTGATCGGCATGACCACCTACGGCGAGTCGGCGCCTGCGCCGGCCTTGTTCGAAGAGTTCGGCTTCACCCTGGAAAACATCCTGGGTCAGGCTGAAGAGCTGCTGGAAGACTGATCCAGAAAAGATGTCGTCTGGACTGACGTCTTCGCGAGCAAGCCCGCTCCCACAGGGGATTTGTTGTGTGACACAGACAGTGTTCACAACTCTGACCCAATGTGGGAGCGGGCTTGCTCGCGAAAGCGATAGCCCGGACGCCATCGCACTAACGGATTCACCACGGTAATCGAGAACCCCATGCCTCAACCGCGTCCTTACAAAGTTGCACTCAACGGCTACGGCCGGATTGGTCGTTGCGTCTTGCGTGCGTTGTTCGAGCGAGGCGAAAAGGCCGGGTTCGAGATTGTCGCGATCAACGATCTGGCGGACATGGCCAGCATCGAATACCTGACACGTTTCGACTCCACCCACGGGCGTTTTCCCGGTGAGGTGAAAGTCGATGGCGATTGTCTGCATATCAATGGCGACTGCGTGAAGGTCCTGCGCAGTGCCACCCCCGAAGGCATCGATTGGGCGTCCCTGGGCGTCGATCTGGTGCTGGAGTGCTCCGGCGCTTATCACACTCGCGAAGACGGCCAGCGTTTCCTCGACGCCGGCGCCCCGCGTGTGCTGTTTTCCCAGCCGATGGCCAGCGAGACGGACGTCGACGCGACCATCGTCTACGGCGTGAACCAGGATTGCCTGACTGGCGACGAGTTGCTGGTGTCCAACGCGTCCTGCACCACCAACTGCGGCGTGCCGCTGTTGCGCCTGCTGAACCAGGCCATTGGTCTGGATTACGTGTCGATCACCACCATTCACTCGGCGATGAACGATCAGCCGGTCATCGATGCCTATCACCACGAAGACCTGCGCCGTACCCGTTCGGCGTTCCAGTCGGTGATTCCGGTGTCCACCGGTCTGGCGCGTGGTATCGAACGCCTGCTGCCGGAACTTGCCGGACGAATTCAGGCCAAAGCCGTGCGGGTGCCGACGGTCAACGTGTCCTGCCTCGATATCACGATGCAGACCGCCACCGCGACCGACGCCACCGAGGTCAACCGGATCCTGCGCGAAGCCGCCACCAGCGGCCCGCTCAAAGGCCTTCTGGCTTATACCGAGTTACCCCACGCAAGCTGTGATTTCAACCATGACCCACATTCGGCGATCGTCGATGCCAGTCAGACCCGCGTTTCCGGCCCACGGCTGGTGAACATCCTGGCCTGGTTCGACAACGAATGGGGTTTTGCCAACCGAATGCTGGACGTTGCAGAACACTATCTGCAAACAGCAACTTCAAAAAAACCGTAGGAAGTGCGACCCATGACCGTGTTGAAGATGTCCGACCTCGATCTGCAAGGTAAGCGCGTATTGATCCGCGAAGACCTCAACGTCCCAGTCAAGGACGGTGTTGTCACCAGCGATGCGCGTATCCTGGCCTCGCTGCCGACCATCAAGCTGGCCCTGGAAAAAGGCGCGGCCGTGATGGTCTGCTCGCACCTTGGCCGTCCGACCGAAGGCGAGTTCTCGGCCGAGAACAGCCTCAAGCCAGTCGCTGACTACCTGAGCAAGGCCTTGGGCCGCGAGGTGCCACTGGTGGCTGACTACCTGGGCGGCGTCGACGTGAAAGCCGGCGACATCGTGCTGTTCGAAAACGTGCGCTTCAACAAAGGCGAGAAAAAGAACGCCGACGAACTGGCCCGGCAATACGCCGCCCTGTGCGACGTGTTCGTGATGGACGCCTTCGGCACCGCTCACCGTGCCGAGGGTTCGACCCACGGCGTGGCCAAGTTCGCCAAAGTCGCTGCCGCCGGCCCGCTGCTGGCCGCTGAACTGGACGCACTGGGCAAAGCCCTGGGCGCCCCGGCCCAGCCAATGGCAGCCATCGTCGCCGGCTCCAAGGTGTCGACCAAACTCGACGTGCTGAACAGCCTGAGCCAGATCTGCGACCAGTTGATCGTCGGCGGCGGTATTGCCAACACCTTCCTGGCCGCTGCCGGTCACCCGGTCGGCAAATCCCTGTACGAGCCGGACCTGCTGGACACTGCTCGCGCCATCGCCGCCAAGGTCAGCGTGCCGCTGCCAGTGGACGTGGTGGTTGCCAAGGAATTCGCCGAAACCGCCGCTGCGACCGTCAAGCTGATCGCTGACGTCGCCGATGACGACATGATCCTGGACATCGGCCCGCAGACCGCTGCCAACTTCGCCGAGCTGCTGAAGTCGTCCAAAACCATCCTGTGGAATGGTCCGGTCGGTGTGTTTGAATTCGACCAGTTCGGTAACGGCACCAAGGTGCTGGCCCAGGCCATCGCAGACAGCGCGGCGTTCTCCATTGCCGGCGGTGGCGACACCCTGGCTGCCATCGACAAATATGGCGTGGCCGAGCAGATCTCCTACATTTCTACCGGTGGCGGCGCGTTCCTCGAGTTCGTCGAAGGCAAGGTGCTGCCAGCCGTTGAAGTCCTGGAAAGCCGGGCCAAGGCCTGAGGGTCGCCCGTTTGACCAGGCAGGGAGTGTTGAAATGGTCAAGACGTTAGCGCTGTTGATCGTCGCGGGTTCACTGGCGGCTTGCGGGAGTAACCCGAAGGCCACTGCGGAACCGGCGCCGTCCGAGTCGGAAAAAGGCTGCTACCAGGCCGACTGGCAGGCCGAAACCAATCCGGTGCTCAACAAGCGCTCCGGGCCCGAGGGCCTGGACAAATACGAGACCCAGGCACCCGCCAAGGAACATGGCTGCCCTTGATGGGTCTGACTCATTACTCAGGGCTGGCAGCGTGCGCCGCCAGTCGAGGGACACGGATGAAAGGTTTTATCGCCGTTACGGCGCTGGCGCTGTTGGCCGGTTGTGCTCAGTTGAACCTGTTCCAGTCGTCCGTGCCTGTGGATAGCTGGACCACCTGGACCTGCGACAGCCAGGCCAAAGTGCTGTGGCGCTACACCGACGACAGCCGCAGGGAAGTCGACGTGCGCCTGGGCGGTGCCGATCAGGTCTACCGCCTGAAGCAGGAGCCGGGTGCATCGGGTTCGCTGTACAGCAATGACATGCTGGCGTTTCACATAAAAGGTGAGGAAGGCCTGGTTTACTGGGTCGCCACCAATGATTTGATCGGCCGTGGCTGTAAGGCTGGGTAACACGATTGATTTGACGTACAGAGATCCAAATGTGGGAGCAAGCCCGCTCCCACAAGGGTTCTGTGCAGTTGTTGAGATTTAGGCGACACCCAAATTCGCAGTCCGGGCCTAACCCCCGATCTGCAAAAACTTGAATAGCCGCCGCCGCTCCGGCAGGCTGGCACGATTAACGACCCTCAACCGGGAGAGACACACACAATGGCACTTATCAGCATGCGCCAGATGCTGGACCACGCAGCCGAGTTCGGCTACGGCGTTCCAGCCTTCAACGTCAACAACCTTGAGCAGATGCGCGCCATCATGGAAGCCGCTGACAAGACTGACTCCCCGGTGATCGTCCAGGCTTCGGCCGGTGCTCGCAAATACGCCGGCGCACCGTTCCTGCGTCACCTGATCCTGGCAGCCATCGAAGAGTTCCCCCACATCCCGGTGTGCATGCACCAGGACCACGGCACCAGCCCTGACGTCTGCCAGCGCTCCATTCAACTGGGCTTCAGCTCGGTGATGATGGACGGTTCTCTGGGCGAAGACGGCAAGACCCCGACCGACTACGACTACAACGTGCGCGTGACCCAGCAGACCGTGGCCATGGCTCACGCCTGCGGCGTTTCGGTAGAAGGCGAGTTGGGCTGCCTGGGTTCGCTGGAAACCGGCATGGCCGGTGAAGAAGACGGCATCGGCGCCGAAGGCGTTCTGGATCACAGCCAGATGCTGACCGACCCGGAAGAAGCCGCTGACTTCGTAAAACGCACTCAGGTCGATGCCCTGGCCATCGCCATCGGCACTAGCCACGGCGCCTACAAGTTCACCAAGCCGCCTACCGGCGACGTGTTGGCGATCGACCGTATCAAAGAGATCCACAAGCGCATTCCGAACACTCACCTGGTGATGCACGGTTCGTCTTCGGTTCCGCAAGAGTGGCTGGCGATCATCAACCAGTACGGCGGCGACATCAAGGAAACCTACGGCGTACCGGTTGAAGAAATCGTCGAAGGCATCAAGCACGGCGTGCGCAAGGTCAACATCGACACCGACCTGCGTCTGGCATCCACTGGCGCAATGCGTCGCCTGATGGCCACCAACCCGAGCGAGTTCGACCCGCGCAAGTTCTTCGGCGCCACTGTCACCGCCATGCGCGACGTGTGTATCGCTCGCTACGAAGCCTTCGGCACTGCCGGCAACGCTTCGAAGATCAAGGCGATCTCGCTGGAAGGCATGTATCAGCGTTACCTGAAAGGTGAGTTGAACGCCAAGGTCAACTAAGACCGGGCGTTAAGCTTCATCAATAAAAAACCCGCCGAAAGGCGGGTTTTTTTGTGGGCGATGATCCATCGTCGACGCGGTCAGTGTGGGAGCGGGCTTGCTCGCGAAAGCGGTGTGTCATTCAACGTCAATGTCGCCTGACATTACGCCTTCGCGAGCAAGCCCGCTCCCACAGGGTCAACGGTGCCTCGACATCATTGATTGTGATCGATATCCAGCTTGCTGAAGGTCACTTTGCCGCCTTCAGTGGTGTACCCGGTGTTGTCCTGTACATAGACCCCGGCCTTGAAGTACAGCGGTTTGTCACGCCAGGTTTCGCTGATTTGCGTATCCCATTGATAACCTGCCGCGCTGATGCCCAAGGCGCCACCGGGGCTGAGGTGAATGAGGTAGTTGAACTCCTGGTCGAGTTTCACCCCTGTCGCAACGATGATCACCCGGCCTGTATCGTCATAGGGATGCATACGGACCTTGGCGACGATATTGCCGGTGCCTGTACTGGTTTTGTATTGGTATTCGACCTTCACCAGAGGTTTCTGGCTTTGATAGGCATGGATCTGGCCGATGACGATCTTCCCGGAACTCGGCACCTGATTTACTGCCAGAGTGGCATACAACAAATTGTCGGCCTCCGGGTAATACCAGTTTTTCAACGTGCCGTTGCTGTAGGTTTCACGCAATTCGGTGCGCGGATAAATCGCGTTTTCGGTACGGGAGCCGGTCACGGGTGTCCAGAAAAACAATGTGCCGGTGTCGGAATGGAAGTATTGATCCTTGAAGCCATCCACCAGTTTGGCGGTTTCGACGGTGTACGGCGGGCTGCCAACGGGAACGCTGAGGTTCCAGGTTGCGAGATCGATCATGTCGGTTCTTCCACTGGGTTCATGCTGCACGGGCGTGCCAGAAGCTCTAGACCGCGCCTTTGGGGCGGCCTTTATAAGCGTAGCGGGGGATTTTGTTAATGCCCGTCTGACGGGTGGTTGACGTCAACATCCTGTCGAAATGCCATCTTTTCGGTTTTCATCGGACTGAGCATTCGACCGTTAGTCGGTAAAAAGACACAATGATTAAATGATGGCTCACTGACACCTTCTGCTTTCGCAGAACGGGGTCTAGAGTGAAGGCACAGTATTTGTCCGGTTTTCACGAGAAACCGGCCTGACACCCCGCAATTAGAGAAGCAGCATGGAATGCGCGCAACCCACGCCAGTAGAAGGCGGCTCAACCCTTTTAGTCGTCGACGATTACCCTGAAAACCTGATCAGCATGCGCGCGTTGTTGCAGCGCCAGGGCTGGCGGGTCATTACTGCCACCTCGGGCTTCGAGGCCCTCGGCTTATTGCTTGAACACGATATAGACCTGGTGCTGCTGGACGTGCAGATGCCGGGCATGGACGGTTATGAAGTGGCGCGCCTGATGCGCGGTAGCCAGCGGACCCGTCTGACGCCGATCATTTTCCTGACCGCCAACGAACAGTCCCAGGACGCCGTGATCAAGGGCTATGCCAGTGGTGCGGTGGATTACCTGTTCAAACCGTTCGACCCACAGGTCTTTACGCCCAAGGTCCAGGCGTTGCTTGAACACCAGCGTAACCGCCGGGCCCTGCAGCGCCTGAGTCATGATCTGGAAGCCGCCCGTGCCTTTAATGCGTCGGTGCTGGATAACGCGGCCGAAGGCATTCTGGTATTGGGGGAGGACGGTCTGATTCGATTTGCCAATCCGGCGATCTCACGGTTGCTCAATGCCCCTGTGCAGGAACTGCAAGGCAAGGAGTTTCTGGACTACCTGCAAAAACCGCATATCCCGATCTGGGCCGATTCCGAGTTGCTTGCCGGATACAAACGCGGCGAAACCCTGCGCCTGCACGATGCCCAGCTGCGAACCGCGCCCGGCCAGCAAGTGCCGGTGGCCTTGTCCTGCGCGCCATTGCCCGCCGAGCAACACGCGATGGTCGTGACCGTGCTGGACATGTCGGTGGTGCGCCATCTGCATCAGCAACTGGAATTTCAGGCGGTCACCGATCCGCTGAGCGGATTGCTCAACCGCCGGGGTTTCTACCAGACCGTAGAGAACCTGCTGCTGCGCGGTGAGCGATCCGACAGTTCCTGGGTCTTGATGTACCTGGATCTCGACGGCTTCAAGCGAGTCAATGATTCCCTCGGGCACGATGCTGGCGATCGGGTGCTGCGCTGGGTTTCCGAACAGTTGAAGGCTTGTCTGCGGCCCTTCGACATCCTGGCGCGGATGGGCGGCGACGAATTCACCGCGCTGCTGGATCTGGAGTTCCCCGAGCAGGCGGCGAAGATTGCCGAGAAGCTCATTGAGCGAGTGTCGATCTGTCAGCAGATCGACGGCCTCGATATCGCCCTGGGTGCCAGCATCGGCATTGCCACGTTCCCGGATTGTGGGGCCAATCTCGACGGGATGCTTCGGGCGGCCGATATCGCCATGTATGAAGCCAAGCGTGCCGGCCGCCAGCAGTATCGCTTCTACGATCACGAAATGAACGGCCGGGCGCGCACGCGGCTGATGCTGGAAGAAAGTGTGCGCACGGCCATCGAGAACCGCGATTTCAATCTGGTGTATCAGCCTCAGGTTGCGATTGCCGACGGGCGGATTCGTGGCTTCGAGGCCTTGCTGCGCTGGCAGCATCCGAGCGTTGGCGATGTCCCTCCGGGGCTGTTTTTGCCATTGCTGGAGGAAGCGCGGCTGATCAGTCGCCTGGGCAGCTGGATCTACCATCGCGGCGCCGGGCAACGCAAAGCCTGGGAATCCCTGTTTGCCGAGGACCTGGTACTCGGCGTCAGCTTGAGCAGTACGCAGTTCGGCTTGCCCAATCTGGTCACCGAGTTGCGCCAGGTGCTGGAGCGCCATGGCCTGCAACCGCATCATCTGGAAGTCGAGGTCACGGAAGAGGCCTTGACGCAAAACCCCGAAGAAGCCCGCAAGCAATTGCGCCTGCTGCACAGTCTGGGCGTACGAGTGGCATTGGATGACTTCGGGGCCGGCCCTTGTTCCCTGAGCCACTTGCGCGACCTGGCGCTGGATACCCTCAAGATCGACCGTCATTTGATCGCCCGGCTCCCGGAGTCGGCAAAGGATGCGGCGCTGGTGCGCAGTGTGATTGACCTGTGCAAGCAGTTCGGGATGCTGGTGATTGCCGAAGGGGTGGAGACCGTCGCGCAGTATGAATGGCTGCAAGCCAATGGCTGTGAGTATGTGCAAGGTTTTCTGGTAGCCCGGCCGATGATGGCCGAAGACACAGGGGCCTTTGTCCAGCCGTTTGACTGGAGCGCGCTGGCTCGCTGAATTCGCTACACTGGCGACCTTTTAGTGACCTGTAATGCCGCCCCGATGACCGCGTTGAAATATCTCCAGGCTTATCCCGCTACCCTGCAGGATCAGGTGCGCCAGCTGATCGCCGACGGTCGGCTGGGCGATTACCTGAGCCAGCGTTATCCGCAAAAGCACGGTGTGCAGAGCGACAAGGCGCTGTACACCTATGCCCTGGACCTCAAGCAGGAATACCTGCGTAATGCCCCGGCCATCGACAAGGTGCTGTTCGACAACCGTCTGGACCTGACCCACCGTGCCCTTGGCCTGCACACCACGATCTCCCGGGTGCAGGGTGGCAAGCTCAAGTCCAAGAAAGAAATCCGCATCGCTTCGCTGTTCAAGGAAGCGCCTTGCGAGTTCCTGAAAATGATCGTGGTGCATGAGCTGGCGCACTTCAAGGAATCGGACCACAACAAGGCATTCTACAAACTGTGCGAGCACATGCTGCCGGGTTATCACCAGGTGGAATTTGATGTGCGGGTGTACCTGACGTGGCGGGATCTGTAGGCGCTGCCGCAGGCTGCGATCTTATAAGGAGCATCAGATGGACGTGAGCAAGACCAAGAGCAGCTTCTACCGCCGGTTGTACGTGGCGTACCTGATCGACAGCGGGCTGGCCAGCAGCGTCCCGACGCTGACCGAGGTCACCGGCATGCCCCGGCGCACGGCACAGGACACCATCGCGGCGCTGGCGGATCTGGACATCATTTGTGAGTTCGAGCAGGAGGAAGGTGCGCGCAACCATGCGGGGCGCTATCGGATTCGCGAGTGGGGGGCGATTGATCGCGGTTGGATCGAGCGTAATCTGCGGCAGATCAAGGCGGTGCTGGAGTATCCCTGAAATCTTTCAGTGGTTTGACTGACGCCTTCGCGAGCAAGCCCGCTCCCACACGGGACCGCATTCCAGTGTGGGAGCGGGCTTGCTCGCGAAGAGGCCCTTACGGACGACGCATTCCGATATGCGGAATGCCATCCTCGACAAACTCCTCACCCGCCACGACAAACCCGTACCGCCTGTAATACCCCTGCAAATGCGTCTGGGCCGAGAGGTAGATCGGCGTTTGCGGCCAGCGTTCTTCAATCTGCTTCAATGCCTGCTCCATCAACGCATGTCCAAGCCCGGCGCCTCGTGCGTGTGGGGCAATGATCACCCGACCGATCACTACGTCCCCGCCTTGCAGGTCCGGGTCGAGCAGCCGCAGATAGGCCGCCAGTTGATTGCTGTCCCAGGCCATCAAGTGACAAGTGTCACCTTCCAGGTCCTGGCCATCCACGTCTTGATAAGCGCATTGCTGCTCGACGACGAACACTTGCGCACGCAACTGCAAAATGGCGTACAGCTGCTCCTTGCCCAGGTCACTGTGGTGTTTGCAGATCCAATCGACTGTCATGTTTTGATTCCCTGAAAACGTCGTTCCGATACTAAGCGCACTCACGCCAGAAGTCTTTATGGCGGGAGAATCTGTGACAAAGGCCAAAATGCCATCATTCATTTTTCGCGCGGATGTCTTCTTTGTGTAATCTGGATCGAAGCGCTGTGCTATGGCTTCGATGAGCTAATGTTGAGTACCCGGGCCTCGCCGGTACAGGGGCTTTGGGGTTTTGGCTGAAAACACGTCGGGCAACCCGCCCGCTAAGGATTTCTGGCATGCCGCGAATGCATCGAGCTTTTGCCTTGATTGGATTGCTGTTGCTGGTTCAGGGAGCGGCAGCGGAAAAGCTGCGGCTGGTCGCTGATGTCTGGCCACCCTTTACCGATGCCACGCTCGTCAACGGTGGTCTGGCGACGGACATTGTCAGTACCGCGCTCGCCAGGGCCGGCTATGCCAGTGAATTCGAGCAAGTGCCCTGGGCACGGGCCTTGATGGGATTGGGCGAGGGCCGATACGACGTGCTGGTCAACGCCTGGTACTCGGAGGAACGGACCAGGCTTGGCCAGTTCTCCGGCGAGTACCTGCTCAATCGCGTGCGCTTTCTCAAGCGCAAAGACGCGCCCATCGAATTCAACACCCTGCAGCAATTGCACACATATCCGATTGCCATCGTGCGTGGATACGCTTATTCGCCCCCGTTCGACAACGACGACTCATTGCAGAAAATCCCCGTGCACAGTTTCGCCATGGCGGTGCGCATGCTCGCGGCCGACCGGGTCAAGCTGACACTGGAAGATGAATTCGTCGCCCGCTACTACCTGGCCCGTGAGTCGCCCAAGGTGCGAAACGCCGTGGAGTTCCTGCCCAAGCCATTAAGCGAGAACAGCCTGCATATCATGGTCAGCCTGAAGAATCCCGAGCATGCGCGGATCGTCGCCGGTTTCGACCGGGAGATCGCGGCGATGAAGGTGGACGGGAGTTATGAAAAGTTGATCAAACAGCACGGGATGTGAGTGGACAGATCTGGGTTCTGCGCTGTTATTGATGGCCTCTTCGCGGGCAAGCCCGCTCCCACAGGGGTTCAGTGAGCGACGTAAATCCAGTGTGGGAGCGGGCTTGCCCGCGAAGGGGCCCGCTCAGACAACACAGATCTCATTCCTCACTGGAGTCCTTGATGAGATGCGCCGCCAATGTCCTCAACGGCCCCAACTGCCGGCAGATCAGCGCCAGTTGCGTCTGCACCAACCGCTGACCCTCATCGATTTCATCCGGCATCTGTTCCAGTTCATTGGCCAGTGCCTCTTCTTCATCGCTCTGAATCTCGATCGAACACTTGCTCGCCAGCCCTTGGGCGATTGCGTCGATGCTGGCGGCCAGTTTCGCCCCGGCCCCTTCGATCAAGTGCTCGCGTACGTCCGCCGGCAGCTGGGTTTCCCGGTGCGCGCCAAGGCCCGACAGGTAGCTGAGCAGCGTGTGTGACAGCACCAGGAAGCGGAAACCCACGTCCGCTTCCTTCCGGAAATGCCCTGGCTCCATCAGCATGTTGGCCAGCGTGGTCGACAGCGCAGCGTCGGCGTTGTGCGCGTTGCGGCGAGCCAGGCGGTAAGCCAGGTCGTCGCTTTTGCCCGCCGCGTATTGCTGCATGATCTGGCGCAGGTAAATGCTGTTGCAGGCCAGGGTGTTGGCCAGCACCTTGTTCAGGCGTCGGCCCTGCCAGTCCGGGAGGAACAGGAACACCGCCAGCCCGGCGATCAGGCTGCCGAGCAAGGTATCGAACAGCCGTGGCAGGAACAGCCCGTAACCGTCACCCACCTGGTTGAAGCAGAACAGCACCATCAGGGTGATCGCGGCCGTCGCCAGGGTGTAGCGGGTGGTGCGATTGGTAAAGAACACCACCCCGGCGGCAATGGCGAAACACGACTGGATCAGCGGGTTCGGGAACAGGTCGAACAGCGCCCAGGCCAGAGTCAGGCCGATGGCGGTGCCGATGATCCGCTGACCGAGTTTGCGGCGGGTGGCGCCGTAGTTCGGCTGGCAGACGAACAGCGTGGTGAGGATGATCCAGTAGCCTTGGGACGGGTGAATCAAATGCACCATGGCGTAGCCGATGCTCAAGGCCAGGGGCAATCGCAGGGCATGGCGGAACAGCAGCGAGGTCGGCGTCAGCTGCGTGCGCAAGCGAAGCCACACGTCCTTGAGGCTGTGCGGCGAACGGTCGAGCAGGCTGCTGTCGGTGGCGTCGGCCAGGGCGTCGGGGTTACTGGCATCGCTGAGCAGGCGGTCGAGAGTACCGAGGTTGGCCGCCAGTGCCCGCAGTGAACGCAGCAAGCCGCGCCAGGCCGGGTTGCTCTGGATGCGCAGGTGTTCGAGGGAGGCATCGAGGTCGCTCAGGGCTTCGGCGAAACTGGCGTCATAGGTGAACGGCTGGCGCATCTGGATCGATTCGGCCAGGGCCCGGCAGGCCTTGCCTTGCTGGCGCAGCAGGCGTTGGCAGCGGAACAGCACGTCGCTGTGGAAGAAGGCATCGGCCAGGGCGTTGTAAGGGTAGTGCGACGAACTGGCGCGTTCGTGGATGTCCTGGGCGAGGAAGTACAGTTTCAGATAGCGGCTGACTTTCGACCCCGGGCGACCGTTGCCGACCCGATGCAGGATGATCTCCTTGGCGGCATTCAATGCCGCCACCACCCGGCCGTTCTGCTGGGCCAATTCCAGGCGCCGCGCCTCCACGTCCATCTGCCGGATCGGCTCGAACAGCGAGGATTTGAGCTTCAGGTAAAAGCCCAGCTCGCGGAACAGGCGTGCCAGGCTCTGTTGCACCGGCTGATTGGAAAACAGCGCCTGCCACAACACCGAGAGCACGCCGTACCAGGCTGCGCCGGCCACCAGCAGCAACGGCTCGTGCCAGACATCGGTGACCGCACCGCCACGCTGGTCCACGCCGATCATGGTGTAGACCGACAGGATCAACGTCGCCGAGGCAATCGCACCATAGCGCTCGCCCAAGGCGCCGAGCATGGTCAGGCAGAACGCGGCCAGGGCGAAGGCGATGATAAACAGCGAGGGGTAGGGAAAGAGCAGTTCGACGGAAAGGGCGGCAACCGCGAAACACACCAGCGTCACGGCCAGCGCGTTGAGACGGCCCTGCCAGCTGTCGTCGGTCTCGGCCAGGGCACTGGCGATAATCCCCAGGAACAACGGGATCAACAGGCCCATTTCATCCTGATACCAACACAGCGCCATGGTGCCGGTCAGGGCAATGAATACCCGCACGCTGTAGCTGAATTTATCCAGCGCCCAAAGGCGACGCAGAGACTGGCGGAACGAAGTCGATGACATGAAATGCGAAGGCCTTCCGAGGCAATGACGCTAAATTGAGCCACTAATGACGCCGACGCAATGGCGCCGATCACATCAGGCAGCAAAATCTGTTCCTTTGAGCATTGGTGATCTGGGTTGATCACAAGTTTTGTGGCTGACCGAGAAACCTGTGGGAGCGAGCTTGCTCGCGATGGCGGCCTGTCAAACAACATCTATTTTGAATGTGCGGGCCTCATCGCGAGCAAGCTCGCTCCCACAGGGGGATTGTGTAGGTTTCTGGATCAGACGTACTGCGCAGCCGCGTAGCCCGAAGCCCACGCCCACTGGAAGTTGAACCCGCCCAGATGCCCGGTCACGTCCAGCACTTCACCGATAAAGTACAGCCCCGGGCTTTTCAGCGATTCCATGGTCTTGGACGACACTTCATTGGTGTTGACGCCGCCCAGGGTCACTTCGGCGGTGCGATAGCCTTCGGTGCCGGCGGGCACGACTTTCCAGCTCGCCAGTTTCTCCGCGATATCGGCCAGTTCCGCGTGGGTGTACTGCTTCATCGGTTTGGAGACGAACCAGTTGTCCGCCAGCAGGTTGGCCATCTTCTTGGTGAAGATTTCACCGAGCAGGGTTTTCAGCTCGCTGTTGGGGCGTTCGGCCTGTTGCTGTTGCAGCCAGCTCGGTACGTCGTGATCCGGCAGCAGGTTGATCTCGACGGTATCGCCGGATTCCCAGAACGACGAGATCTGCAAAATCGCCGGGCCGCTGAGGCCGCGGTGGGTGAAGAGGATGTTCTCGCGAAAGCTCTGGTCGTTGCAGCTCACCAGGCAATCCACCGACGTACCGGACAGCTCAGTGCACAAGGCCTTGAGCTGATCGGTGATGGTGAATGGCACCAGGCCGGCGCGAGTCGGCAGCAGCTCGTGGCCGAACTGCCTGGCCACCTGGTAGCCGAAACCGGTGGCGCCCAGGGTCGGGATCGACAGGCCGCCGGTGGCGATCACCAGGGATTCACAGGTGATTTGGCCGAGCGTAGTGTCCAGCAAATAGCCCTGCTCGAGTTTCTCGATGGTCTGGATCGAGGTGTCCAGGTGCAGGCTGACGCCGACCTGATCGCACTCGTTGAGCAGCATCTCGAGGATGTCGCTGGATTTGTTATCGCAGAACAGCTGACCGAGTTTTTTCTCGTGGTACGGCACGCCGTGCTTGGCCACCATGCCGATGAAGTCCCACTGGGTATAACGGGCCAGGGCGGATTTGCAGAAGTGCGCGTTCTGCGAGAGGAAATTGCCCGGTTCTGTGTACATGTTGGTGAAATTGCAGCGGCCACCGCCCGACATCAGGATTTTCTTGCCGGCCTTGTTGGCATGGTCGAGCAACAACACCTTGCGCCCGCGCCCGGCGGCAGTCAGTGCACACATCAACCCTGCGGCGCCAGCGCCAATGATCACGACTTCGGTAGAGCGCAAAACGGTGTCCTCTCAGTGTTCACCACAAAACAAACTGTGGGAGCGGGCTTGCTCCGGGCGGCGTTCCGACGAAAGCGGTGTATCAGTCACCAAATAGATCGACTGACAGATTGCATTCGTCGGAACGCCGCCCGGAGCAAGCCCGCTCCCACAGGGGATCTTCGTTGGTTGGAAGATCGTTTACAAAATGCGAACGCGCAACGAACGGCCCTTGATCTTGCCGTCGTTCAAACGCTGCAAGGCCTGCTTGGCGACGCCGCGCTCCACGGCCACATAGGCCTGGAAGTCGAATATCGCGATCTTGCCGACCTGGGCACCGGGGATGCCGGCGTCACCGGTCAGTGCGCCAAGAATGTCGCCTGGACGAACCTTGTCCTTGCGGCCGGCAGCGATGCACAGGGTGCTCATCTGCGGCAACAGCGGACCACCACCCTTGGAAGTGAGGTTGTCCACCTGATCCCAGGTCAATGGTGTCTTCTGCAATTGCTCGATAGCCTGGGCGCGCTGCGCTTCGGACGGCGCCACCAGGCTGATCGCCAGGCCTTTCTCTCCGGCGCGACCAGTACGGCCGACACGGTGAATGTGGATTTCCGAATCACGGGCCAGCTCGACGTTGATCACCATGTCCAGCGAGTCGATGTCGAGGCCGCGGGCGGCGACGTCTGTCGCCACCAGCACCGAAGTACTGCGGTTGGCGAACATCGCCAGCACCTGGTCGCGGTCACGCTGTTCCAGATCGCCGTGCAGGCCGACGGCGGAAATGCCTTTGGCGGTCAGGTGATCGACGGTTTCCTGAACCTGCTGCTTGGTGAAGCAGAAGGCCACACAGGAGGCCGGGCGGAAGTGGCCAAGTACCTTGGTCACCGCGCTCATGCGGTCATCCGGGGAAATCTCGTAGAAGCGCTGCTCGATCTGCGTGTCGTCGTGGAACGCCTCGGCCTTCACCTGCTGCGGGTTGCGCATGAACTTCGAGGCCAACTGCTTGATGCCTACCGGGTAGGTGGCGGAGAACAGAAGGGTCTGGCGGCGCTCCGGTGCCTGCATGATGATTTCTTCGATGGAATCGTAGAAACCCATGTCGAGCATGCGGTCGGCTTCGTCGAGGATCAGGGTGTTCAGGCCGTGGAGTACCAGCGAACCCTTGCGCAGGTGCTGCTGGATGCGCCCCGGGGTGCCGACGATGATGTGCGCGCCGTGTTCCAGCGAAGCGATCTGCGGGCCGAGGGACACGCCGCCGCACAGGGTCAGGACCTTGATGTTGTCTTCGGCACGGGCCAGGCGACGGATTTCCTTGGCGACCTGATCAGCCAGCTCGCGGGTCGGGCACAGGATCAGCGCCTGGCAACCGAAGTAACGCGGATTGATCGGGTTCAGCAGGCCGATGCCGAAGGCGGCGGTCTTGCCGCTGCCGGTCTTGGCCTGGGCGATCAGGTCCATCCCCTTGAGGATCACCGGCAAGCTTTGCGCCTGGATCGGCGTCATCTGGGCATAACCGAGGGAGTCGAGGTTAGCCAGCATGGCGGCGGACAGGGGCAAAGTATTAAATTCGGTGGCGATGGTGGTCACGGGACTGGCCTGCAAAACAAAATGTCGCGCAGTGTACCAGTCCCGTGCTCTTCACCTGCAAATTCTGGACGAATAGTCGTAGCAGCTGCCGAGGCACGAGGCTGCGTTGCGTGTCCGCAGGACCGCCCTCCGGGGGCCGCTACGCAGCCCGACGCAGCCTCGTGCCTCGGCAGCTGCTACAAGTCAGTGCTCGATATCGTGCTCACGGCTGGCCATCCGTCGGCCATCCTTTGGTGAAAGTTGCGAGAAGATGGTTGCAGCCAACATGGCCATGATCCCGACAGTCACAAACGTCAGCTGGAATGCGCCCAGCACCGTCTCCACGCCATCATTACCAATCTCCGCCGTAAAGCCACCGAGCAATGCGCCGGCGCACGCAACGCCCAGGCTCAGGGACAATTGCGCGACCACCGACAGCAGGCTGTTGCCGCTGCTGGCGCTGGCATCGTCGAGGTCGATCAGGGTCACGGTGTTCATCGCGGTGAACTGCAAGGAGTTGATCGCGCCAAGGATCGCCAGCAGGCACAGCAGCAGCCAGTACGGCGTCTGTTCGCTGACCAGGCCCATGCTCGCCAGCATGATCCCCAGCGCCAGGGTGTTGCCGGTGAGCACGATGCGGTAACCCAGGCGTTCGATCAACGGCCGCGCCACCCACTTGGCGATCATCGCCGCCGCCGCCAGCGGCAGCATGCTCATCCCGGCCTGGGACGGCGAATAGCCCAGCGCCACTTGCAGCAACAACGGCACCAGAAAGGGCAGGGCGCCGCTGCCGAGGCGTGCGAACAGGTTGCCGAGAATGCCCACGGCAAAGGTCCTGGTCTTGAACAGCGACGGCGCGAACAACGGGTTCTCGATATGCCCGGCACGCAGCCAGTATGCCGCCAGGCACGCCATGCCACCGAACAGCAGCAGCATCACCCGCAGGTGCGGCAGGTGCAATTCACCCAGGCCTTCCATGGCGATGGTGATCAGAATCATCGCCGCGCCGAACAGCACGAAGCCCAGGCTATCGAAGCGCGTGCGTTCGGAACCGCGCAGGTCCGGGATGAATTTCCACACAGCGTAGCAACCGACCAGCCCCACCGGCAGGTTGATCAGAAAGATCCAGTGCCAGGTCAGGTATTGCACCATCCAGCCGCCCATCGTCGGGCCGATCAAGGGGCCGAGCAGCCCGGGAATGGTGATGAAGCCCATGATCCGCACCAGTTCCGAACGCGGATAGGCGCGCAACACCACCAACCGCCCAACCGGCAACATCAACGCGCCGCCCAGGCCCTGGATCACCCGGGCCCCGATCAGCATGCTCAGGCTGCTCGACAATGCGCAGAGCAGCGAGCCGAGGCTGAACAGCAGAATCGCACTGAAGAAAATTTTACGGGTGCCGAAGCGATCGGCGATCCAGCCGGACGCAGGAATCAGCAAGGCGACCGTGAGCATGTAGGCGATGATCACGCCCTGCATGCGCAATGGATCTTCGGCCAGGTCCCGGGCCATGGCGGGCAGGGCGGTGTTGAGGATAGTCCCGTCGAGGGACTGCATGAAGAAGGCAATGGCGACGACCCAGGGTATCCAGCGGGCGGTCACAGCGTCGAGAGGCGGGCGGTTGGGCATGGGACCTCTTGTGGTGGTCAGGTAACCGGACCCTGTGGGAGCGGGCTTGCCCGCGAAGAGGTCGTCACATCCAACATCAAGGTCGACTGACCTACCGCTTTCGCGGGCAAGCCCGCTCCCACAGGTATTGTGTTTACAGTGTCAGGGTCAATCGGCTGACCAGCGCCCCCGGCAACAACGCCGAAGCCGTCGCCCGCTGGCTGTAGGTACTCGCCGACAGCAATAACTCCCGCTCTGCGGTCAACGCTTCCAGTTGCGAACCGAGCAGACTGAAGGCGCTGTCATCGAAACGCATGGTGTTGACCGGCGCCTGAATCTCTCCGTTCTCGACCCAGAATGTGGCAAACCGGGTCATGCCGGTCAGGCGTGCGGCCGGTTGATCCGAGAAGTTCAGGTACCACAGGTTGCTGATGTACAGCCCCGTGCCCAGTTGCTTGAGGATGTCTGCGTCAGGCAATGCCCCGGCCTTCATGTTCAACGCGCTCGGTGATTCACCGCCGCTGGCGCCATTGGCGGTCAAGCCGTATTCGGCAGCACTGCGCGAGCCGACCAGTCGTGCCCCGGCCTTGCCGTCGACGATCAACCCCAGATCGCTGCGCGGGTAACCCTCATCGGAAAACGCCGGGCTCAGCGACCCGCTGACTTTTTCATCCAGCGAGACCAGCGGGCTGAACGCGCTATCGCCACCGTAGAGCTTTTGCAGCGGGCTGCTTTTGCTGGCAATCGACTGTGCCGAGAAACCGCCCCAGCACAGCATGCCCATGATTTCTTCCAGCGCCGCCGGTGCCAGGTAGGCGCGGTACTGGCCGGGCGGCAAAGTGCGCAGCGGCCGGCCCAGAAATTCAAGCTGCTCGCGGGCTTGCTGGAAGCGTCTGGCAAAGCCTTCGCTGTTCCAGTCGTGCCCGGCGTAGCTGGCTTTCACGGCCTGGCCGTTCTCGTGGAACAGGCTGAAGTCGAAGTTGAAACTGTTGGCCTGATGCCAGCCGAAGGCGCCCGAAGAACTGGCAAAGCCACGGCTGATCGGCCCGGCAGCGTAGAACCCGACAAGATCCAGGCCTTCGGCGGCCTGGGTGATTTGCTCTACCACCTGTTCGGTGTCCGGCAGCGGATGCGACTGCACGTTGTTGCTCTGCCAGCCGTTGTAGTTGAGCAGCAAGTAAGGATCCTGAGGCAGCAGCGGCAAGGTTTCCCGCAGCTGTTGCAGGCCTTCGGTCAAACGTTGCAGATCAACCTGGGGATCGCCGGCCAGGGTGATGTTCAGGTCGGCATGGCGGCCTTCGTTGATCAGTTTCAGGCCGATACTCGCCTGCTGCACCTGACCGGCCTGGCGCACCTTGGCGTGGTTGAAGCGCACGAAGGCCGACGACTCGGCGGCGTAGCTGAGGGTGAACTGCTCGGGCTCGTGAAGCGCTGCACGCAGGCTGTTGACCAACGCCTTGAACGACTCGGCCTGGCTTTTTGAAGGATTCATCAGGCGTCTCCTCCGAATACATCAACGTTGCTGAACACGCAGGCCGGCGACGCGTGGCCGACGCGGATCACCTGGTTCGGTTCGCCCTTGCCGCAGTTCGGTGTGCCGAGGACCTTGAAGGTACTGGCATCGCCGACAGCGCTGAGGCTTTTCCAGAACTGTGCGGAGATGCCCCTGTAATTGGGATTCTTCACCACGCCCTTGAGTTCTCCGTTTTCGATCAGTTGGCCCCACTCGCAGCCGAACTGGAATTTGTTGCGCGCATCATCGATCGACCATGAACGGTTGGTCGACATCAGCACGCCGTGTTCGATGCCGCCGATCAACTGCTCGATGGACTGATCGCCCGGCTCGATGTTGAGGTTGGCCATGCGGTCGATCGGCGGGGGGTTCCAGCCG
>NZ_AKJG01000063.1 GCF_000282455.1 Pseudomonas sp. GM74 | reverse complement strand
ACCAGCCCCCCATCCCAACTGATCTTTTTGCTACGGCTAACTGTGTTTACATCAGGCAGAAATCGGCTGTGGATTCAACCGGTCGAAAAGTCTCTGGATCCGACAGTTTTTCACACCACTGCCAGGTTTTTCACTTGTGGAGAGGAAAGGTCGCAGGCCGGATTCAGGGGTATGTTTCAAAGTCCGAAGGGGCTGAGCCACCACACGTCCCCATGGCGGTAGTCAATTCTTCACCTCTGGTTTGGGCGCCATCCTAGCGCCCAATGAAAGTGTCCAGAATCATTAGGCCAGTTCAGAATGCCTCCCCAAAACTACCGACACTCCGGTATTTAAGCGCGGGCCTGAATACATTCTCCCCGGGGAGTCGGTTACGGCTTGATCACGATCCCTTGACCCGTAGGTAACTCCAGTACGTCCAAGCCGAACTCAGCAAGCAGCGGGTCTTCAGCTTCCTTCTGTGCGCGGTAGCACCACCAGCCATAATCATCCAGCACCAGAACACTACCGGGCACCATGCGAGGGACGATTCTCTTGAGTGCTTCCACTTCGGCAGGCGCTTGATTCAAATCGATGTGGGCAAATGCAATCTGCTCTGGGAATCCTTGCTCAAATGACTCCGGCACGTAGCCCTTGATTACCTTGACGAAAGGGTACTCGGCAAAACGCTCCTTGACCTTCATGTACAACTCCGAACTGTGCTCAGGCATTGCGTGGTTAACTTCAGTGCCCGTGTGCTCAAACGCGTCGTACAGGTAGTACTGCTTGCCAGTTGATGCGAGGTCAATCTTGTCTGCAATCACATTGGCAGTGTTGCCTTTGTATGCACCGACCTCGACGAAGTCTCCTGGCAGGCGTCGGGCCAGTTTTGCGAAGTGGCACAAGATGTACGTCCGCCAGATAATCGTCATTTCCACATTAGAAGTTGCATTACGCCTCATGATTTCCATAAAGCTCTCGTCAGTCATGAAACTGAGATTCCGATTCCAACAAATTACATTATCAGAGCAATAAAAACTGTCCGGCGTGGCGATACTTTGACGTATGCCTTCAACGCTGTGCTTGAATAAGGCCGGGTTAATTATGTTGAAGTTATCACCATTCACAATCATTATTATCGCCCCAAAATCATAATCAATATAATCCAAGTTCTATCGCTTCAAAAAATTACTGCAGCAAACGCTCGAATTTCTTCTTCGTCTCGCAGGCTCTTGCTTGCAACAGCCAATAAGTCAAATGATGCGGGCCGTGTGACAAAAACCTTCATCCAAAATCCTGCGGTGATTTATCAGCGACGAATTGTGTCGCGCGCTTGCCCCTCCTTTCCGTCAATCATCATATTTGCGTCGCACCTTCAGGTTGGACAGTACTTCATCGGTGGCAGTGGTCTGCACCAAACGCTTAGCCAGACTGCGTGCAAGTAGACGATTTCGCGCTGCGCGCTCGGCGTCACTGCCGAGCAGCTCCAAGCCTTCGCTGGTGGAGGGTAAAATAAGCTCGATTCGTTGGAGTTTTGTGAACGCTTGGGCCAGTTCGGAAAAGGCAAACAAGGAAAGTGCGCGAGATGCGCACACTAGCTGATGATCCGGCTTGATCGGCTCGTTGAGTAAATCAATGATTCGGTCTTGGCCTGCATTCTGAATCATCCTCTTCGCACGCTCCCTTCTGCAATGTGTAGTATCTAATTGCCAGTATCATATAGGTATTTTGTGCCCGGATGGGTACCTGGATTCAGCCCCATGGCCGAATGACCGGGAGATGGTGGAGGCGATTCTCTGGAAGCTCCGCACAGGAGCTCCCTGGCGCGATGTTCCCCGTGAGTTTTGCCCTTGAAGACTGCCAATAATCGCTTCAACCGCTGGGCAGCCAAGGGGCTTTGGACGGATTTTTTTGAGCTGCAAGGCGAAATTGATTCGCAGTGGGTATTCGCCGATGGAAGTTACGTCCGCGCCCATCCGCATGCGAGTGGAGCTCGCGCGCAACTTCAAAGCCATGGCCTGCTTGACCTGTAGACTCATCTTACTCAAATCGAAATAAGGACAGGCCCTAGTGTCTACCCGATGTCTTGCATGGGTTGGTTACAGTCCTCGGTGACAGACACGAATCGGCCAGTAGCGGACATTTTGTATGTAACAATGGACGGCTCAACTCTCAGTGTATGGCACGTGAGGTTGACGCTTTTAATCATTGTTTTTCAGCAGGACTGTTCCACATCAGCACGGCCAGAATAGCTGCAGCGATGATGCTGGGCGCAAATAAAGCGATACTGACACTAAGCGGCGGATAAATACCGTAAATCATGGCCGCAGCTGCAAGCATTCCGCACAACAAGCCGACCATCAACCTGGCCTTGCTTCTGAATCTGGATCGCGACCACAGTAGTCCAAAGTAGATGCGCCACCCCGAATAAACCCCTAGCCAACCGAACACTACCGTTGGGAGTATCAGCCAAGCCGAGAAGTCGCCTTCTGAAAAAGTCGCGGTTGAAAACATCAGCCCCATAATACCGAACAATGCAGCAAATGCTGTCGGCGGAACCATTACAAACAACGCCATTGTTGTGAGCAAAACTCTACGTTTTGTCAGAGGGGTCATTGACCAATTCCTGTTGGCTGTATAACCGAAAGAATAGTCACGGTATTCGATTGCTGCCTGTCGCCACCGGCAGCAATGGGTCGATCACTGCCGGTCACCACCTAGAATCCACAGCTTTTCGGTGATGGATTGGAACGATTAACGACAAGGGCTTTTAAAATTAACGCTTACAGCAACCATCGATTCTCCCCGTACCAACTCTGTACCAGCCCCCCATCCCAACTGACCTTTTCGCTACGGCTAACTGCGTTTACATCAGGCAGAAATCGGCCAGGAGCAGTCACCCAGCGTGCTTACAAAAGGAGGGACGATTCAGTTTCCCATTCAGCTGACCTTGCTGCGATACCAGACAGCAGTACATTCATTCTCAGCTTGGGATTTTCGTATTACGAACTGCCGTGATTCTTGCAGCACATGCCTCCAGCTGCTGCAACGGATCCGCAGGGCCGCTCAACTCGCCATGCGTGACTATGACTTTCTGCAGCTGTTCGTATTGTTGCAAGCGCAACAGACAGCGTCCGAGCTTGCGCTGCACTATATGTTGAATGGCAAGTACATCATCCGAGGGCATGGTAGTGACTTCATCCATGATTAACGACTCAGGCATAAGTGGTAGGGCTGGAGCGATTCACCGTAATACGCTTGCCCTGCCAGGAGGGCTTGCAATGCGCAAATCGGACGCTTTTTAAGCTCAGTGTAGATTGAGTCAATCCGCTCGGACTTTTTCAACAGCATCGGCCAGAAGCTGTCGTTGGAATAGCACCGCAGTTCTGTGGGAGCCGACTTGCCGGATCGCCGGACCGCCGCAATGGCTTCACCGCGGAGCTTCAGACAATC
The DNA here is from genome assembly GCF_000282455.1 of Pseudomonas sp. GM74. Classification (GTDB taxonomy): domain Bacteria; phylum Pseudomonadota; class Gammaproteobacteria; order Pseudomonadales; family Pseudomonadaceae; genus Aquipseudomonas. Next base: position 6,932 of record NZ_AKJG01000063.1, on the reverse strand, counting down.
ACGTCGCCTGGATCGCGGGCAAGCCCACTCCCACAGGCCTGCGCGAAGAAGCCAAACGGCCCGTGGCCAGCTGCCTGTTCGTTCAAGGCGTTGCGGCGCTTATTGCGCGAAACACAACTGAGCGTGGTCACTGTCGCCAATGAAGTCGGCTACTCCAACCCCAGTCACTTCGCCCCTGTATTTCGCAAGCACACCGGTCTTTCCCCAAGCGACTACCGGCGCCAGCGTTAGGGCTCTGCTGGCCGCAGATAGGGCTCGATAAAGCCGCAGCCAAGGATCTCGTTCAGGCGTTGCGCATCGTTCATTCGGCGAAACAGTCCAATAGTCTTCCACGGCGCGTGACCATCGACATTGGGCGCTCCCAATCCGGCCAACAGGTCGGCGATCAGTATTGATCGGGTCTCGAAAGATATGCGTGTCAGCCCGGTGCTGTTGCCGACGCCGGCATGGGCATGAGCCCCGGAAAAGGCGATCAGGCTCCCCGGAGCGATATCGACGGCAATCCCCTCCTGCGGGCCGATCGCTTCCAGCAGATGCGGAATGGCTTCGTCGGCATCCACGGCATTGCGGCCGTCTCGATGGGATCGCTGCAAAATGGCGCGCATATCGAAATCTGCGCTCGAATTACCCAGCGGTCGCTGCCAGAGGCCTGGATACAAGGCGACGGTACGCCCTGCCGCGATGGGATAGATGGGCGCCCACCAGTTGGTTTGTGCATAGATATTCGACCCCCAGGTATCGCGGTGAAACGCGATGGTGGCCGTCGTGCGGGCACGCGGCGTCGACTGCCCTGGCTCGCAATGCGGCTGAAAACGCAAATGCAGGCGATCGCACGCCAGGGTATCGGGGGCGATGCCAAGGCTTTGCACGACGTCCTGCCAGCGCTGCTGGACCTCAGCCGAGCCTGCGAAGTCGTTCTGAATTTTCGCAAAGCGCTCAGTCCGCTCAGGGTGGCTCAAATGGAGATGGATCTGTTGCGGCGACCAGGGATGCAGCGCGTCTTCGAGGAACGCACGCGTATATTCCACCAGCGCCGTCATGGGCTGCAGGTCAGCGAAACGAATGATCTCGCCAGCATAGATCCGGTCATGCAATTGGCGAGCGGTGCTCGGTATGGCAAGCGAGCTGTACATGACTGGAAGTCCCCTGAAGGTGCGCCCCTGACTTTAGATCCACGCCGATTGTGGCGAAAGTGGCAGGTGGGACGAAAAAGCGCGGATCAGGCCCTGGGGACGTGAGCAACAGGCGACCTTCAAGCCATGAATGGGGCCTTATGGCAGTTCTTGGCAGGCAGTTAACGGCCCAGAGTGTGTAAAAACGCGTCGCCAAAATTGAAGTGTGTGCGCCTACGTTAAATCTGAAATTTATCGGCACGTCAGCAGATGTGGATCTCGCGTAGATGCGCGATTTCCAGTCCATTTTTGAGTACCTGTCGCGCTGAAAAACGTTTTTACACAGCCTCGGCCAAGAGCAGCCACTCGAACGCATCACCTGATCGGCTGTTTTGTAGGACGAAGCGGTCACCGATGTTCCGCTGCCAACATTGACCTGAACTGAGAAATGATCTCTGAAGATAGCCCGGCACCTTCGAACACTGCGCAGGTGAAGCTAATGGGGGCAGGGCCTGAAGCGGTTATGATGCGGTCTGCAACCACAGCTACTGGACTGCTTCGATAAAGCGTGCGCCCTTCATAACCTACGGCATTTTGTTGTAAGAAGTCAGCGCTGTTCGAGGTATGAGGAACCGTGTCGAGAAGCCCGGCCCTCGCAAGTGCCAGCGTTCCCCCACAGATACCGGCAATTGTCGCTCCACTTGAACGACTAGCATGAAGAAAGTCTCGAATATCCGGTGCTTCTGCACGTTCCCAGACCATTCCTCCAATGACGACAACAACGTCCGGTTTCCAGTCCAGACATTGTTGCAAACTGCTATCGACAGTTACAGCCAATCCACCCTGCGAGCGGAACTGCCCCGTAGCAGAAGCGAAAAACCTCACGTCGATCCCGTAAAACGGGGACGCAGTTCCAGCAATGAAAGCATATTCCCAGTCCGCAAAACCGGGTGTCAGTATCAATCCTATGCGTGCCATCAGTCAGAATCCTCCATGAATGCCAATAACATATGGCGACAACAAACATACATCAAGGTCTGCTCTGGGTCGTTTTCTGCCCCTCGTTTGAGGCAGAAATCGGCCAGAATAGTCATTCGAATGTGCGTAGAAAAAACGGCAAGGAAATACGAGGATCAAAAATGGAGTTCATCTTCGACATCGTAATCAACCTGTTGGCTCATCGCATTGGCGTTTATGTGCTGGGCTTATTTAGTGGCGGCCGTTTCAAGGGAGAAAGCGGTTTTGCCTGGGGCTGGGCAGTCGCCGTCGGCTGCTTGGTACTATTCGCTCCTTTCGCGGTTTTAATAGCCTGGCTCATCCATACCAGTGGCCGTTGAAGTGATGTCTATAAAGGGTCGGTTTCAGCCCATCGCGACAGACCACAATCGGCCAAAAGCTGCCTGCTGGAACCGGCTGAAATCGACCCGAAGCAGTCTTCGCTAACGATTGAACCCACAGGCCTGAACAGCCGTTCGGGCGGGTCCGGCGGCATGATGGTCAGTCCGAAAATATGTACTTGCCTTTGATTTTCCTGGGGTTGACGAAGACTAAGTCTGGAAAGATTTTTCCTCGGACGTACCAAACAAAAGCCAGGATAGCGATACTTATAGCTAATGCGATAGCGGTTGTTGCCGGGCTCGATGTAAACCCCTCAAGCGATCTTGGGAATTGGGGAAGCGCAAGGAGTATGTACGCGTTGTAGGCGCCGACGCGATGGTTGTAGAAGCCCCATACCAAAAACAGGGGAATCACGGTCATTGAAACACCCATAACCCATTTGGCTGTTGGCCCCATCCTGGCGCCGATATCCAATCCCAGAATTAATGCAATCAAAGCCTGGGCGAGCATTATCGTGATGAGAATATTGACTTTGCGATCGTGCTCGTCACAACGAATTGGATCGGCATAAGAGGCTATAAAGTAGGCAAGTTGACTGTCTTTTACACCCCGCCCGGAGAGTTGTGAAAACACTTTCGACTTTGCAGTGCCGGCGACGAGTAGCTCGCGAACTTTTTGCTGAACTTCTTTCTTGCTCAAAGTTGAATGTGAAATGCTTTCTCCTTGCGTCAACTTGACAGATTTCTTAGCAGGAAAAACCAGGACAGCTACGGCCCCGATAAAGGCTAGCGTGCCCAAAAAAACGCCGAGGTAAAAACCCCCACCTAGTGAGTAAGTACCTGGCTTCACTTTACCCGGCTTTGCTGGGTCGACAAGAATTTCGATCACTTTTCCTTCCCTGAATGTTGCAACTGATCTTTCAACCGACTCCAGGCTGGTTCTGCAGGGCCGCTGCGATATTTCGAGCGGATAAGTGTATTGCTGTCCGTTCAACTCAAAGGTCACGTTAACCAGAGGGCAATAGGTCATATCCTTACTGCGCATCTCCTCAGAAATGGAGACAGTGGCGACAGTGGCATTCAACTTCTGCCAAGTCTTCGTCTCGTCCACCTCCTTGTACGAGGCAAGAGACACGAGAAGACAGAGCAAGCCAAAGGAAAATAAAACAACGAACAGGGCCGTCCTTAGCAAGAGCAAGAAGGTCTTCATAAGGCTCCTTGGCCAACGTGAAATGGAGCTCAGTTGGGATATGACACCTTGGCAGCAAGTCCCCCTGCGCGCGGTGTAATGATGCACTGAGGTTAGTCCGTAGATACTCAAATGCAATGCAACTTCCCGCGCTTCCGCTCCTGGCCGGTTTCTGCCGGTTCCCAGCGGTAGCTTGGGTCGTTTTCAGCCGGTCGCGACAGGCAGTAATCATCCAGTCCGCTCTTCCCGGAGAGATCTCGCGGCCCTCGTCGCGAAACCTTCTCGCCCGCTTAAACCTTCCTGGTTACCCCATCCGTTGCAGCTGTAGCAGAATCCTCAAAAAACAAAATGATTGCACTCGGCCACTTCATGACCGATTGGTTTTCTTTGTGAACGCTAAATCGGCACGTGTCGATATCAGGCAAGGAGGCGGCGTGAACAGGTAACTGAATTGTCGAACAAGCCGGTTAAGGTGGCGCCTTCTTTTCATAGAAATAACCACATCGCGACGATGGGTTTGATAAGAACTGCAGCGTTTGAAGGGTGCCTCTTTCAGGAAGCCCGGCAGGCAACAATGATGATCTGTTGCCCCTATCAATTCGCTTAAATGTCGATCAGCAGAGAAAAAAACCAATGATTAGCCCGAACTCCAAGGATTCGAGTGGCCAATTGGCGCAGGGCTTCAAGCCTCGTCACGTAACAATGCTGTCTATCGCCGGTATCATCGGCGCCGGTTTATTCGTCGGCTCAGGACATGCCATTGCAGCTGCTGGCCCAGCAGTCCTACTGGCGTACCTATTCTCAGGCCTGCTCGTCGTTCTGGTCATGCGCATGCTAGGTGAAATGGCGGTGGCCAACCCGGACACCGGCTCGTTCTCTACCTATGCCGACCAGGCAATAGGTCGTTGGGCAGGCTTCACCATCGGTTGGCTGTACTGGTGGTTCTGGGTATTGGTGATTCCTATCGAAGCACTGGCCGCCGGCCATGTGTTGAACCAGTGGTTTCCCCAGATCGATGCCTGGCTGTTCGCCCTGGTGTCGATCATTGCGTTGGTGATCACCAATCTGTTCAGTGTCTCCAAGTACGGCGAATTCGAATTCTGGTTCGCCATGGCCAAGGTGGTGGCGATCATCGGTTTCATCGGCGTGGGTTTTGCCGTGCTGATGGGTTGGGTTCCGGAACGGGAGGTCAGCGGCTTGAGCGGCCTGATGGCCGAACACGGCGGGTTCGCCCCCAACGGTCTGTCGGCGGTGGTGGGCGCCTTCATCACCATCATGTTCAGCTTCATCGGGACCGAGGCGGTGACCATCGCTGCCGCCGAATCCGACAATCCGTCGCAGAACATTGCCAAGGCCACGCGCTCGGTGATTTGGCGCATCGGCGTGTTCTACCTGTTGTCGATTTTCGTGGTCATCTCCGTGGTGCCCTGGAACGATCCGCTGCTGGCTCAGGTAGGTTCCTACCAGCGGGCACTGGAAATCATGAACATTCCCCACGCCAAGTTCATGGTGGACGTGGTGGTGCTGATTGCCGTGGCCAGTTGCATGAACTCCTCGATCTACATTGCTTCGCGCATGCTGTACTCGCTGGGCCGTCGTGGCGATGCGCCGAAGGCGCTGAAGGCGACGTCCTCCGAAGGCGTGCCGCGGGCATCAGTCATCGCCAGTACCGTGCTGGGCGCGGCGATCACCGTGTGGAGCTACTTCATGCCCGCCGGGCTGTTTGACTTCCTGCTGGCCAGCTCCGGCGCGATTGCCTTGCTGGTGTACCTGGCCATTGCTGTGTCGCAGTTGCGGATGCGCCGGATGTTGCGTCGGCAGAACGTTGAGCTGACCTTTCGCATGTGGCTGTTTCCGTGGCTCACCTGGCTGGTGATCGCGTTCATTTGCGCAGCGTTGGCGGTCATGATGATCACCCCGGAGCACCGTACCGAAGTGAGTTCGACCATTGGCCTGGCGCTGGCGATTTCCTTTATCGGCCTTGTGACGTCGCGTCACCCGGCGCCGGCTGCGACGGTGACGTCAGTGGGATAAAGCCAAGGAGATATTTGCGCCAAACCAATGCTCCCTACGCCAAGGCTGGGGGGCATTACGAGCTCCTGCGTCTCAGGCCGTAATCGCTCTTTGTGAGGACATGACCACGATGTCATCGAACTCCACCGTGTCCGACGGTACGACTCAATCCGTTGGTTTTCTGCTGTTGGATAAATTCACACTTATTTCCCTGGCATCCGCAGTAGAGCCACTGCGCATGGCCAATCAGTTGTCGGGGCGAGAGCTATATCGCTGGCATACGTTCAGCCCCGATGGAGAACCTGTCTGGGCCAGTGACGGTGTGCCGATCACTCCGGATGCTTCGTGGAACAATCCATTAGTGGCGGACACTGTCATCGTGTGCGGTGGTGTTGGAGTCCAGAGCGTGATTACCCGCGAGCACATTACCTGGCTGCAAGCCTTGGCGCGTCAATCCAGACGGTTGGGAGGCGTGTGCACCGGTAGCTGGGCGCTCGCAAAAGCCGGGCTGCTCGACGGCTACGAGTGCAGCGTGCATTGGGAATTTTTGGCCGCCATGCAGGAGGCTTTCCCACGCGTCAGCATCAGCGCGAGTCTCTTCACCCTGGACCGAAACCGATTCACAAGCTCCGGGGGAACAGCGCCGCTGGACATGATGCTGCACTTGATTGGTCGCGATCATGGTCGTGAATTATCCGCAGCCATCTCTGAGATGTTTGTTTACGAGCGCATACGCAACGAACAGGACCATCAGCGCGTTCCGCTCAGGCATGTGCTGGGAACTCATCAGCCCAAGCTGCAGGAGATCGTCGCGTTGATGGAGGCCAATCTCGAGGAACCGATCGACCTGGATAAGCTTGCAGAATACGTTGATCTGTCACGTCGACAGCTGGAGCGGCTATTTCAGAAGTACCTCCAATGTACGCCGTCACGCTACTACCTGAGATTACGCCTTATTCGAGCGCGACAACTGCTTAAGCAAACATCATTGTCGATCATAGAGTTGGCGTATGTATGCGGTTTCGTGTCCACACCACACTTTTCCAAATGCTATCGCGAGTACTTTGGTGTTCCACCAAGCGACGAACGTTCTGGCTCTGAAATGAGTCGCAAACCGGCAACGCTTGCGATTACGCAGCAGTCATCGACCAGACCGCTGACAGCGCTGGACCAGGCACGAAACGAATCGACTTTTGCCAGTGTTCGGATGGTTGATCGTTCTGATTTGGCGCAATCGTGCTGACCGGCCGTCCCCATTTATCCGTAGTGCATGGGTTTACT
>NZ_AKJG01000062.1 GCF_000282455.1 Pseudomonas sp. GM74 | reverse complement strand
TGATCCGTCCGTTCCGTGCCGAAACCGAACGCTACGGCCACTACTCGGTCGCCGGTGAAAGCGTCTGGGACCACCCGTTCCTGTGGGGTTCCAAGCGTACCGGTCCGGACCTGGCCCGCGTCGGCGGTCGTTACTCCGATGACTGGCAGCGTGCGCACCTGTACAACCCGCGCAACGTCGTGCCCGAGTCGAAAATGCCGGCCTACCCGTTCCTCGTGGAAAACAAGCTCGACGGCAAAGACACCGCCAAGAAAATGGAAGTCTTGCGCACGCTCGGCGTCCCTTACACCGACGAAGATATCGCCGGCGCCAGGGATGCTGTGAAGGGCAAAACCGAAATGGACGCGCTGGTGGCCTATCTGCAAGGCCTGGGCACCATCATCAAAAGCAAACGGTGAATTGGATGGATATCGGGATGATTCGTGGCCTGGGCACCGTTGTCGTGATGGTGGCCTTCATCGGACTGGCACTGTGGGTGTTCAGTCCCAAGCGCAAGTCGGAGTTTGAAGACGCGACCTTGCTGCCTTTCGCGGATGATCCCGAAGCCATCAAGCACGTCGAGCAAGCTTCTAGGAGTAACAAAGAATGACTACATTCTGGAGTCTGTACGTCACAGTCCTCAGTCTCGGCACCATCTTCGCCCTGACCTGGCTGCTGCTGTCCACCCGCAAGGGCCAGCGCGCCGAGCAAACCGACGAGACGGTTGGTCACTCCTTCGACGGGATCGAGGAGTACGACAACCCGCTGCCGAAATGGTGGTTCATGCTGTTCGTGGGCACCATCATCTTCGCACTGGGCTACCTGGCGCTGTATCCGGGCCTGGGTAACTGGAAAGGCCTGCTGCCGGGTTACGGCTACCTCGACAACGAGAAGCAGACCCCGTTCGCCAACGGCCAGACCGGCTGGACCGGTGTTCACGAGTGGGAAAAGGAAATGGCCAGGTCGGACGCCAAGTTCGGTCCGATCTTCGCCAAGTTCGCGGCCATGCCAATCGAAGAAGTGGCCAAGGACCCGCAAGCCCTGAAGATGGGTGGCCGCCTGTTCGCCTCCAACTGCTCGGTTTGCCACGGTTCCGACGCCAAGGGCGCCTATGGCTTCCCGAATCTGACCGACGCCGACTGGCGCTGGGGCGGCGAGGCACAAACCATCAAGACCACCATCATGGGCGGCCGTCATGCGGTGATGCCTGCGTGGGCTGAAGTGATCGGCGAACAAGGCGTGGCCGACGTGGCCGCGTTTGTCCTGACCAACCTGGATGGCCGCAAGCTGCCGGAAGGCGCCAAGGCCGATCCGGTTGCCGGGCAGAAACTGTTCGCTACCAACTGCGTGGCGTGCCACGGTCCGGAAGGCAAAGGCACCCCAGCGATGGGCGCACCCGACCTGACTCACCCGGCAGCGTTCATCTACGGTTCGAGCTTCGCTCAACTGCAGCAGACCATCCGTTACGGCCGTCAGGGCCAGATGCCTGCGCAAGAGGCAATGCAGGGTAACGACAAGGTTCACCTGCTGGCCGCTTACGTCTACAGCCTGTCTCACGGTGAGAAGGCAGCGGACGCCGAGTAAGGCAAACGCTTGAAGCAACAAAAAACGGCCCCGCCAATGTGAATTGGCGGGGCCGTTTCGTTTGAGGCCAGTATTCGAGGGATCAAATTGAAAAATGCAGTCATGGAATGAAACAGGATCGAACGACCCACACCGAAAACTCGTCCATAATTTACAAGTCAATTGATTCAAGTCATTACACCATCAATTGATTTTGCCAAACGTGACCAAAGGTCGCACCCGCAGGCTAGAGCGACAGGCGTATCATTGCGCCACTGCAACACCCCTTTTTGACCGCGGTCGGCACGTACTGACCGAGGCACTTTTCCACTGCCGTGGGATGCAATGATGAGCAACCAGATTCCGGTACACGACGTCACTCCACCCACCAGGAACGCGAACAACAGCGTCGACCTCTACGCCTCCAGGGAAAAAATCTACACCCGCGCCTTCACCGGCCTGTTTCGCAACCTGCGGATGACCGGCGGAGCCCTGTTGTTCCTGCTGTATTTCGGCACGGTGTGGCTGAACTGGGGCGGTCATCAGGCCGTGTGGTGGAACCTGCCGGAGCGCAAGTTCTTCATTTTCGGCGCCACCTTCTGGCCCCAGGATTTCATTCTGCTGTCCGGCATGTTGATCATCGCCGCCTTCGGCCTGTTCTTCATCACCGTGTACGCCGGCCGGGTCTGGTGCGGTTATACCTGCCCGCAAAGCGTCTGGACCTGGATCTTCATGTGGTGCGAAAAAGTCACCGAAGGTGACCGCAACCAACGCATCAAGCTCGACAAGGCGCCGATGACCGCCAACAAGTTCCTGCGCAAGTTCAGCAAGCACACCATGTGGCTGCTGATCGGTTTCGTCACCGGCATGACCTTCGTCGGCTACTTCTCACCGGTCCGCGAACTGGTGTTCGACTTCTTCACCGGCCAGGCGGATGGCTGGTCGTACTTCTGGGTCGGTTTCTTCACCCTCGCCACTTACGGCAACGCCGGCTGGTTGCGCGAACAGGTGTGCATCTACATGTGCCCGTACGCACGCTTCCAGAGCGTGATGTTCGACAAGGACACCCTGATCGTTTCCTACGACCCGCGCCGTGGCGAAGGCCGTGGCCCGCGTAAAAAAGGCATCGACTACAAGGCTCAGGGCCTGGGTGACTGCATCGACTGCACCATGTGCGTCCAGGTCTGCCCGACCGGTATCGACATCCGCGACGGCCTGCAGATCGAATGCATCGGTTGCGCCGCCTGCATCGACGCCTGCGACGCCATCATGGACAAAATGGAATACCCGCGCGGACTGATCAGCTACACCACCGAGCACAACCTGTCCGGGCAGAAAACCCATAAACTGCGTCCGCGCCTGATTGGCTATGCCATTGTGCTGCTGGCAATGATCAGCCTGCTGGTGACGGCATTCTTCATGCGTGCGCTGGTGGGCTTCGATGTCAGCAAGGACCGCGTGCTGTACCGCGAGAACGCCGAAGGCCGGATCGAAAACGTCTACAGCCTGAAAATCATGAACAAGGACCAGCGTGACCATACCTACCTGCTCGACGCCTCCGGCCTGCCGGATCTCAAATTGCAGGGTCGACGCGAGATCAAGGTCGCGGCCGGCGACATCGTCAGCCAGCCTGTCGAGCTGTCCGTCGCACCGGAAAAACTGCCGTCGAGCACCAACGAGGTGAAATTCATCCTCAAGGACGCCGATGACGAAAGCGTCCACATTGAAGCCAAGAGCCGGTTCATCGGCCCACAGAATCGTTGAGAGAACTGAACATGCCCGCAGCAACTGCCGCAAGCCCCTGGTACAAGCACCTCTGGCCGTGGATCATCATCGGGATCCTGGCCTGCTCGGTGGCCTTGACCTTGTCCATGGTGACCATCGCGGTGAACAACCCTGACAACCTGGTCAACGACAACTACTACGAGGCCGGCAAAGGCATCAACCGCTCCCTTGACCGTGAGCTGCTGGCCCAGACCCTGAAAATGCGTGCCAGCGTTCATCTCGACGGCATGACCGGCGAGGTTGACCTGCGCCTGAGCGGCGACAGCCAGCCCGGGACCCTGGAGCTGAACCTGATCTCGCCGACCCAGCCGGAAAAGGATCGCAAGATCACCCTGACCCGCAGCGAAACCGAACAGGGCCGCTACATCGGCCAGTTGAACGACAAGGTCGAAGGCCGGCGTTTTGTCGAGTTGCTTGGCACTCAGGACGAGCACATCTGGCGCATGTTCGAAGAGGAAATGGTCAGCCATGACAAGGATCTGCTGCTCGGTGACGAACCGTTGCAAGGTGCCGAAGACCTGTAGGAGCTGCCGCAGGCTGCGATCTTTTGATCTTGCTTTTGCAGCGCTCCCAAAAAGATCGCAGCCTCGTTTCACTCGTCAGCTCCTACAGTGATGAGGCCCTCCCTGACGACAGAGATCCCGCAGCATTAGTGAAAAACCCATGACCACCCCACTCCCCTGCTACCACTGCGCCCTGCCCGTCCCGGCCGGCAGCCGCTTCACCGCCGCGGTCCTGGGGCAAACCCGCGAATTCTGCTGCCCGGGTTGCCAGGCCGTGGCCGAGGCCATTGTCGCCGCCGGTCTGGAAAGCTATTACCAGCACCGCAGCGAAGCCTCGTCCAACCCCGAAGCACTGCCAGTGCAACTGGTGGATGAACTGGCGCTGTACGACCGTGCCGATGTGCAGCAACCCTTCGTTCGCCACGACGGCGAACTCGCCGAAACCACACTATTGATGGAAGGCATCAGTTGCGCCGCCTGCGGCTGGTTGATCGAAAAACACCTGCGCACCTTGCCTGCCGTAGCCGAAGCGCGCCTGAACCTGTCCAACCATCGCCTGCACGTACGCTGGAGCGACGCGCAATTACCGCTGAGCCAGGTCCTCAGCGAGCTGCGCCACATCGGTTACGCCGCGCACCCGTATCAGGCCGACCGGGCCAGCGAACAACTGGCCAGCGAAAACCGCCTGGCCCTGCGCCAGCTCGGCGTGGCCGGGTTGCTGTGGTTCCAGGCGATGATGGCAACCATGGCCACCTGGCCTGAATTCAACATCGACCTGAGCCCCGAACTGCACACCATCCTGCGCTGGGTTGCGCTGTTCCTCACCACCCCGATCGTGTTCTACAGCTGCGCGCCGTTCTTCAAGGGCGCCATGCGCGACCTGCGCACCCGCCACCTGACCATGGACGTTTCGGTGTCGCTGGCCATCGGCAGCGCCTACATCGCCGGGATCTGGACATCCATCACCGGGGTCGGCGAACTGTATTTCGATGCCGTCGGCATGTTTGCCCTATTCCTGCTGGCCGGGCGTTATCTGGAGCGGCGCGCCCGCGAACGCACCGCCGCCGCCACCGCGCAGCTTGTGAATCTGCTGCCCGCCTCGTGCCTGCGATTGACAGCCGACGGCCAGAGCGAACGCATTCTGCTCAGCGAACTGCGCATTGGCGATCAGGTGCTGGTTCATCCAGGCGCCATTCTCCCGGCTGACGGCAAGATCCTCGACGGCCAGTCGAGTGTCGACGAATCGCTGCTGACCGGCGAATACCTGCCGCAACCCCGCACCCTGGGCGATGCGGTCACCGCCGGCACAATGAACGTCGAAGGCGCGCTTACCGTCGAGGTCCAGGCCCTGGGCCAGGACACTCGCCTCTCGGCCATCGTTCGCCTGCTCGATCGTGCCCAGGCCGAAAAGCCGCGCCTGGCGGAAATCGCCGACCGCGCCGCGCAATGGTTCCTGCTGTTGTCGCTGATCGCCGCCGCCGCGATTGGCCTGTTGTGGTGGGAGCTGGACTCATCGCGGGCATTCTGGATTGTGTTGGCGATGCTGGTGGCGACCTGCCCGTGCGCCTTGTCGCTGGCGACGCCGACCGCCCTCACCGCCGCCACCGGCACATTGCACAAACTTGGCCTGCTGTTGACCCGTGGTCATGTGCTGGAAGGCTTGAACCAGATCGACACGGTGATTTTCGACAAGACCGGCACCCTCACCGAAGGTCGCCTGGCGCTGCGTTCGATCCGCCCCCTCGGCGCCCTCGACAGCAATCAATGCCTGAGCCTCGCCGCCGCCCTGGAAAACCGCTCCGAACACCCGATCGCCCGCGCTTTCGGTCGTGCGCCGATGGCGGCCGAAGAAGTCCACAGCACACCGGGCCTTGGTCTGGAGGGGCTGGTTGAAGGGCGACGCCTGCGCATCGGCCAATCGTGTTTCGTCTGCGAACTCAGCGGCGCCGTGGTGCCGTCGATGCCCGAAGAAGCCGGCCAATGGCTGCTGCTTGGCGACAGCCAGGGACCGCTGGCATGGCTTGTCCTCGATGATCGCTTGCGTGCCGATGCGCCCGAGCTGCTGGCCGCGTGCAGGGCGCGTGGCTGGCGCACGCTGCTGTTGTCCGGCGACAGTTCGCCGATGGTCGCCAGCGTGGCGGCGGAACTGGGCATCGATGAAGCCCGTGGCGGCTTGCGTCCGGACGATAAACTGCAGGTACTGCAACAACTGCACAAAGAAGGGCGCAAGGTGTTGATGCTGGGTGACGGGGTCAATGACGTGCCGGTGCTGGCGGCTGCGGATATCAGCGTCGCCATGGGCTCGGCCACCGACCTGGCGAAAACCAGTGCCGATGCGGTGCTGCTGTCCAACCGCCTCGACGCGCTGGTGCAAGCCTTCAGCCTGGCGCGGCGCACCCGTCGGGTCATTATCGAGAACCTGCTGTGGGCGGGGTTGTACAATGGCCTCATGCTGCCCTTCGCCGCCCTAGGCTGGATCACTCCGGTCTGGGCGGCGGTGGGCATGTCGATCAGTTCGTTGACCGTGGTATTGAACGCGCTGCGCCTGACTCGCATGCCGAGCGCGCCCGCCCCCTGCACCACGCCAGAAACCCGCCCGCTGCCGGCCTGAGCCGCGCGAGCATGGAGTCCAGATGCCAGCTCTTTACGTGATGATTCCCGCTGCACTGCTGATCGTGGCCATCGCCGTCTATATCTTCTTCTGGGCGGTGGACAGCGGTCAGTACGACGACCTTGACGGCCCGGCCCACAGCATCCTGTTCGACGACCAGGACCCGAACCACACCGCCGCCGTCGATGAGGCCAGCGGCCAATCGGCCAAGCCGCAAGACAAGGCCCCGCCCCATGCTTGACCTGGCGCCACTGCTGGTGTCGGCGGTGATCCTCGGCTTGCTCGGCGGCGGCCATTGCCTGGGCATGTGCGGCGGCTTGATGGGCGCGCTGACCCTGGCGATTCCCAAGGAGCAACGCAGCCGCCGCTTTCGCCTGCTGCTGGCCTACAACCTGGGGCGGATTCTGAGTTATGCCTGCGCCGGACTGCTGATCGGCCTGGCCGGATGGGCCGTGGCCAGCAGCCCGGCGGCGATGTTCCTGCGTGTCCTCGCCGGGTTGCTACTGATTTCCATGGGCCTGTACCTGGCCGGCTGGTGGAGTGGCCTGACCCGTATCGAAAGCCTCGGTCGAGGCTTGTGGCGGCACATCCAGCCAGTCGCCAACCGGTTGCTGCCGGTATCGAGCGTTCCGCGCGCGCTGCTGCTGGGTGCGCTCTGGGGCTGGCTGCCGTGCGGCCTGGTTTACAGCACCCTGCTATGGTCAGCCAGTCAGGGCAACGCGCTGGACAGTGCATTGTTGATGCTTGCGTTCGGGCTCGGCACCTGGCCGGTATTGCTGGCGACCGGCCTGGCTGCCGAGCGCGTCACCGCACTATTGCGCAAGCGCAGTGTGCGCATGGCGGGTGGGATGCTGGTGATGCTGTTTGGTCTCTGGACACTGCCGGGGCCGCATCAGCATTGGTTGATGGGGCACTAAATCGGCGGCGCCCCCTTGTAGCAGCTGCCGAGCCTGCGAGGCTGCGTTCGGTGCGGGCCGCGTTCGGACGCAGCCGTCGTAAACCCTGAGCACCAAATTCACCTGTAACACCGCACAGTCTGATTTCACGACGGCTGCGCCGCCGAACGCAGCCTCGCAGGCTCGGCAGCTGCTACAGGGTGATTGATGTAAATCAAGATCCCCCAACCCGACCTCGCATAAGGTGGCCGACACTGCCAGCCTATCCGGGGAATGCCCGCATGATGCTCGACGCCATTCGTTGGGACACCGATCTGATCCGCCGTTATGACCTGGCGGGACCCCGCTACACCTCGTACCCGACCGCCGTGCAATTCAACAGCCAGGTCGGCACCTTCGACCTGTTTCATGCCCTGCGCGACAGCCGCAAGGCCCAACGCCCGTTGTCGCTGTACGTGCACGTGCCGTTCTGCGCGAACATTTGCTACTACTGCGCCTGCAACAAGGTCATCACCAAGGATCGCGGCCGGGCGCAGCCGTATTTGCAGCGCCTGGAACAGGAGATCCAGTTGATCGCCTGCCACCTCGACCCCACGCAGAAAGTCGAGCAACTGCACTTCGGTGGTGGCACGCCGACCTTTCTCAGCCACGACGAACTGCGCCAGTTGATGGCGCATTTGCGCAAACACTTCAATTTGCTCGACGACGATTCCGGCGACTACGGCATCGAGATCGACCCCCGCGAGGCCGACTGGTCGACCATGGGACTGCTGCGGGAACTGGGTTTCAACCGGGTCAGCATCGGCCTGCAAGACCTCGACCCGGCGGTGCAACGCGCAGTCAATCGCCTGCAAAGCCTGGAAGAAACCCGCGCGGTGATCGACGCCGCCCGCACCTTGCAGTTTCGCTCGATCAATATCGACTTGATCTACGGCCTGCCGAGACAGACGCCGGAGAATTTCGCCCGCACCGTCGAAGAGGTCATCAACCTGCAACCGGACAGGTTATCGGTGTTCAACTACGCCCACCTGCCGGAACGCTTCATGCCGCAGCGGCGCATCAACAGCAATGAACTGCCGACACCCGCACAGAAACTGGAAATGCTGCAGCGCACCATCGAGCAACTGATCGGTGCAGGCTACCGCTACATCGGCATGGACCACTTCGCCCTGCCCGACGATGAGCTGGCGATTGCCCAGGAAGAATCGACCCTGCAACGCAATTTCCAGGGTTACACCACCCACGGTCATTGCGATCTGATCGGCCTCGGCGTCTCGGCAATCAGCCAGATCGGCGACCTCTACTGCCAGAACAGCAGCGACCTGAACCACTATCAGAACACCCTGGCCTCAATGCAACTGGCCACCAGCCGCGGCCTGCTGTGCAATGCCGATGACCGGCTGCGGCGCGCGGTCATTGCGCAATTGATCTGCAATTTCAGCCTGGAATTCTCCGACATCGAACAGGCCTTCAACATCGACTTCCAGGGCTACTTCGGCGAACTCTGGCCCCAACTGCAAGGCATGGCCAAAGACGGGCTGATCGAACTCGATCGCGACAGGATCACCATCCTGCCCGCCGGGCGACTGTTGGTGCGTTCGGTGTGCATGGTGTTCGACGCGTACCTGGAACAACACAGCCGCCAGCGATTTTCACGGGTGATCTAATTCTGCAAGCTAGCGTCCCGGACTGGCCTCGATCTCCTATGGTGAGTTACCCTTACGTCTTATGTGTGAATTCCCACAAGGATTGAAGAAATGTCCGAGCCAGTAAAACAGCGCGCTCATAATCAAGCCCATTGCAAGGATTGCAGCCTGGCCCCTCTTTGCCTGCCACTTTCGCTGAATCTGGAAGACATGGATGCGCTGGACGAAATCGTCAAGCGCGGCCGGCCGCTGAAAAAGGGCGAGTTTCTGTTTCGCCAGGGCGATACCTTCGATTCTGTCTACGCCGTCCGTTCCGGCGCCCTCAAGACCTTCAGCCTGAGCGACTCCGGTGAAGAACAGCTCACCGGCTTTCACCTGCCCAGCGAACTGGTCGGCCTGTCGGGCATGGACACCGAAAAGCACCCGGTGTCGGCACAAGCCCTGGAAACCACCTCGGTATGTGAAATCCCTTTCGAACGCCTCGACGAACTGGCCCTGCAATTGCCGCAGTTGCGCCGCCAGTTGATGCGGGTGATGAGTCGCGAAATCCGTGACGACCAGCAGATGATGCTGCTGTTGTCGAAAAAGACCGCCGACGAACGCATCGCCACCTTCCTGGTCAACCTGTCGGCACGTTTCCGCGCCCGGGGTTTTTCCGCCAATCAGTTCCGCCTGAGCATGTCGCGCAACGAAATCGGCAACTACCTGGGCCTGGCGGTGGAAACCGTGTCTCGCGTCTTTACCCGCTTCCAGCAAAACGAGCTGATTGCGGCAGAAGGCAAGGAAATCCGGATTATCGACCCGATCCAGCTGTGCGCCCTGGCCGGTGGCTCACTGGACTGAAACAAAACGTTGCGGCTGAGCGAAAGGGTTCAGCCGCCGTTATACTGCCTCGTTTGCAGCCCTGCCAGGACACCACGACGATGGTCTTCGACTCCTTCGACATCAAATCCCTCATCCGCCCTGTCATCGACTTCCCGAAGCCGGGCGTGATCTTTCGCGACATCACCCCGCTGTTCCAGTCACCCACGGCCCTGCGCCTGGTGATGGACAGCTTCGCCCACCGTTACGTCGAGGCTGACTTCACCCACATCGGCGCGATGGATGCCCGTGGTTTCCTGATAGGCTCGGTACTGGCCTATCAGTTGAACAAACCGCTGGTGCTGTTCCGCAAGCAAGGCAAACTGCCGGCTGAAGTGTTGGCCGAGGGCTATGCGACCGAATACGGCGAAGCCTTCCTGGAAGTGCACGCCGACAGCCTGTGCGAAGGTGACTCGGTGGTGATGTTCGATGACCTGATCGCGACCGGCGGCACCCTGATTGCCGCCGCAAATCTGATCCGCCGCATGGGCGCGCGGGTGCATGAAGCGGCGGCGATCATCGATCTGCCGGAGCTGGGTGGCTCGCAACGTCTGGAAGACATGGGCATTCCGACGTTCTGCCTGACGCAGTTTGCGTTGAGCGACAAGTAAGCGGCGCCTGTCAGACCGCCATCGCGAGCAAGCTCGCTCCCACAGGAATCTGCGGCGTTCACAAATTCTGTGCATGACAAAGAACACTGTGGGAACGAGCTTGCTCGCGATGGCGTCAGCCGCCACACCGCCGATTACAGCCCCATCTGCTTACTGATGATCTCGTTCATCACTTCCCGCGTCCCGCCACCAATCGACAGGATCCGGTTGTCGCGGTACAGGCGCTCGACCAGACTCTCGCGCATATAACCTAGCCCACCCAAAATCTGCACCGCATCATTGACGATCCGGTCCGCGGTATCCGTCGCAAAATTCTTGGCCATGGAAATTTCCTTGATCACGCCCTGCCCCGCCGCCATTTTCGCGGCCTGGCGGTATGTGAACTCCCGGGACACTTCCAGCGCGGTCGCCATCTCGGCCAGGCGATGCTTGATCACCTGAAACTTGCCGATCGGTTTGCCAAAGGCTTCGCGCTGGCGCGCCCATTTCAGGCTCTCCTCCAGCGCCAGTTGTGCGGTCATGTTGGCCATCAACGCCAGGGCCAGGCGCTCGCTCTGGAAATTACCCATGATGCAGGCAAAACCCATGTTCTCGGTGCCGATCAGGTTTCCTACAGGCACTCGGCAATCATCAAAGAACAGTTCAGCGGTGTCTGACGCCCACCAGCCCATTTTCTTCAGCTGCCGTCCTACGGTGAAACCTGGCGTGCCCTTCTCGATCAGCAACAGGCTGATGCCACCGAAACCCGGCTCGCCCGTTCGCACTGCAACAGTGTAGAAATCCGCACGCACGCCGCTGGTGATAAAGGTCTTGCTGCCACTGACCCGGTAGAAATCACCTTCGCGCACGGCACGGGTTTGCAGGTTGGCGACGTCGGAGCCGCCTCCAGGCTCGGTGATGGCCAGGGCGCTGATCTTCTCTCCAGACAGCACCTGGGGCAGCACACGATCCCGAACTTCGGGTCGGGCCCACTTGAGAATGGGCGGCAAGCCGATATCCAGCGAGCCCAGGCCGGCGACCAGCCCGCCTGAGCCGCAGCGCATCAACTCTTCACTGGCGGCAACCTTGGCGAACAGATCCCCTTCGTGGCTGCCTCCGTAAGTTTGCGGATAACCGATACCGAGAATCCCCGCCGCGCCGGCCTTGAGGTAGAGCTCGCGAGGAAAGCTTTCGGCTTCTTCCCACTGCTCGATATCAGGAAGTATCTCGCGTTCGACGAAACGTCTGACGCTGTCGCGGACCAATTGGTGGCTGGGGTCGAAGTATTCCTGAAAGGCAGACATCGGCTAGCTCCACTGAAGGGGTCAGTGAAGTTAACCGAGCGCTTGCTTGGTTTTCAACAGGATTGTGTCATTCACACAGACCGCGTCGCCTGCATCGCGAGCAAGCTCGCTCCCACAGGGATGGAGGGTGCACACAGAATTTTTGTACGACACAAAACTACTGTGGGAGCGAGCTTGCTCGCGATGGCGTCAGCATGGACGCCACATGAACTCAGAGTGAGATCGGCTTACGCCCGGCAAACGAATGCGCCAGCGTCCCGCCATCCACCAGTTCCAGCTCGCCACCCAGCGGCACGCCATGGGCGATGCGCGAGGCGATCAGGCCTTTGCTGCTGAGCAATTGGGCGATGTAGTGCGCCGTGGCTTCACCTTCCACGGTCGGGTTGGTGGCCAGAATGACTTCGGCGAACGTGCCGGCCTCCTCGATCCGCGCCATCAATTGCGGAATGCCGATGGCTTCCGGACCCAAGCCGTCGAGCGGCGACAGATGCCCCTTGAGCACGAAATAGCGTCCGCGAAAACCGGTCTGCTCCACCGCATAGACGTCCATCGGGCCTTCCACCACGCAAAGCAAGGTATCGTCGCGACGGGTATCGGCGCATTGCGGGCACAGATCATCTTCCGTCAGCGTACGGCACAAGCGGCAGTGACCGACCCCTTCCATGGCCTGGCTCAGGGCCAGCGCCAGACGCGAGCCGCCGCTGCGGTCGCGTTCGAGCAGCTGCAACGCCATGCGCTGGGCGGTTTTCTGACCCACGCCTGGCAAAATTCGCAAGGCGTCGATCAGTTGGCGAATCAAAGGGCTGAAGCTCATGGTGGAAAAGTCCGACAAAACAACGAGACGCGGTTTATACCCGCGCCTCGGTTGAGCGTCAAATTGCAGCGTGAATTACTCAGTCCCGGGAAACCCGAACCACCAGTTTGCCGAAGTTGCGCCCTTCCAACATGCCGATGAACGCATCGGGCGCCTGTTCCAGGCCATCGACCACGTCTTCGCGGAACTTCACCTTGCCATCACGTACCCAGGGCGCCATGGCACTGAGGAATTCCGGCTGGCGATCACCATAGTCATCGAACACGATGAAGCCCTGGATGCGCACCCGCTTGGTCAACAAGGTGCGCTGCAACAGGGGCAGGCGATCCGGGCCGCTCGGCGCCTCATGGGCGTTATAGGACGCGATCAAGCCACACAGTGGAATCCGCGCCTTGGGATTGAGCAACGGCACCACGGCGTCGAATACCTTGCCACCGACATTTTCATAATAAATGTCGATGCCTTTGGGACAGGCTTGCGCCAGTTCCTCAGCAAAATCCGGGCTCCTGTGATCGATGCAGGCGTCGAAGCCCAACTCGTCGACCACATAGCGGCACTTTTTCGCTCCACCCGCCACACCAACCACCCGCAGGCCCTTGATCTTCGCCACCTGGCCAACCACCGAACCCACCGCGCCGGACGCCGCTGCAACCACCAGGGTCTCGCCGGCCTTGGGCTGGCCGATGTCCATCAGGCCCATGTAGGCGGTCATGCCCGGCATACCCAGTACCCCGAGGGCCATCGAAGGGCTTGGCAGCGCGGGAATCGGAATGATGCTGCGACCGTCATTGATGCTGTGGCTTTGCCAGCCGGTGGCACCGACCACCAGGTCACCTTCCTGAAACTTCGGATTGAGCGACCGCTCGACCCGGCTGACAGCGCCCCCGGTCATGACTTCGCCGATTTCCACCGGCGCGGCGTAGGAAGGTGCGTCACTCATGCGTCCGCGCATGTAGGGATCCAGCGACAGGAAAACGGTCTTGAGCAGCACCTGACCGTCGGCCAGATCCGGCAGCGCCACGCGCTCCATGCGAAAGTTTTCCGGCGTTGGCGCACCCACCGGGCGAGAAGCCAGGACAATGCGTTGATTGAGGGTAATGGGGTCGGACATGGCAGCGTCTCCTGTGATCGATGAGGTTCAGTGATATAGGGAGCAGACCTTTGTGGCGGTATGGCGTTCGATGTTTATTCAGTTAAACCGAGGCGACTTCATCGCGGGCAAGCCCGCTCCCACAGGGGATTCTCGCCGTACACAAATCCCCTGTGGGAGCGGGCTTGCTCCGGGCGGCGATCCGACGAAGGCGCCGTCACGGACGACACATACCCAAAAGACAGAAACAAAAATGCCAGGCGCTATGCCTGGCATTTTTGTAACTCATCTGCCGCCTGAAGGCGAATCAGAATGGCAGTTTCATGCCCGGCGGCAGTTGCATGCCGGCAGTCATGCTGCCCATTTTGTCCTGGCTGTTGGCTTCGATCTTGCGCACGGCATCGTTGACCGCGGATGCGATGACCGCTTCCAGCATTTCCTTGTCGTCTTCGCTCATGCCTTCGACCAGGCTCGGGTCGATGGTCACGCTCTTGACGTCATGACGACCGGTCATCACCACGGTGACCATATCGCCACCGGCCTTACCGGTGACTTCGGCGTTGGCCAGTTCTTCCTGCATCTTGGCCATTTTTTCCTGCATCTGCTGCGCCTGCTTCATCAGGCCGGCCATGCCACCTTTCATCATGGTAATCACCTCAAAAGTACTTGGATTAAAACAGCGCCCGGCCCATGCGGCCGGGTGCCTTCAGTTATTAGCCCTGAGCGACCAGGACGTCGACAGGTTCAATAGTATCGTTACGGACCACCGCACCGAACTGCTGCATCATTTGCTGGATGAACGGATCACCGTGGATCGACTCCTCCGCCTCGCGCTGACGGTTGGCGCGGCGGCGTGAAGCCGCTTGTGCCGGGGTTTCCTGCTCGGGCTTGATCAGCTCGATGCTCAGGGTCAGCGTGCGCTGGTGATACTGGTTCAGCGCATCGTTGAGGCGACGCTGTTGAGTGGCGTTGAACAAGGCGCTGTGGGCCGGGTCCAGGTGCATCAGCCAATTGTCGCCATCCACCGCGATCAGCGTGCAGTTGGCGGCGATGCTGCCGGTCATGCCGGAGATCGGCAATTTCGGGAACAGCTCCAGCCATTGCAGGGCCAATCCGGTGGCCGGCATTGCCGCGGGCTCCGGCTCGGGCTCCGGAGCCGGGTCGGCGGCGTGCTCGCTGGCCAGCTCGTCGAGGTAACTGTAGGCCGAATCCATGTCCGGCTCGATGTAATCCTCGTCCAGCGGCGGCTCGTCATCCAGGTCCATACCCGGCGTCGCGGCATCGACGGCTGCCACCGAGGGTTCCGGGATGGGCGCGGCGGCCCACTCCGGGGCGTCCGGCACCACACTGTCCGGCGTCGGCAACGGCATCGGCGGCAATTCGGGTTGTTCACTGGCGGTTTCCAGCACCGGCTGCGTCGCCGGTTGCTGGACGGGTGCCCGCTCGACCGGGTCATTCCACGGCAGGTCGACCACCTCTTCGACCACGGCCGCTTCAACCACAGGCACAGGTTCCGGCACAACGACCGGCGCAATCGGTTCCGGCGCAGGCACTGGAGCCGCCACCGGCGCAGCCGCTACCGGTGTAACGGCCGCTACCGGTGCAACGGCCGCAGCGACTACCGGCGCAACAACCGGCGCGGCAGCCACTGAGTTTGCGGAATCAACTGTGGCCTGGCTGATCCCCACTGGCTTTAGCGGTTGCCTCGGGGCATCCGCGGTGTCTGCGGGCCGGAACGCCAGCATCCGCAGCAACACCATTTCAAAACCGCCCCGGGGATCCGGCGCCAGCGGCAGGTCGCGGCGGCCGATCAGACCCATCTGGTAGTAGAACTGCACGTCTTCGGCCGGCAACGCCTGGGCCAGTGCCAGCACGCGATCACGGTCGCCGTGACCGTTATCGACACCTTCCGGCAAAGCCTGGGCGATGGCAACGCGGTGCAGCACATTGAGAATTTCCGAGAGCACGCCGTTCCAGTCCGGGCCTTGTTCGGCCAAGTGGCGGACGGCTTCGAGCAACGCCTTGGCATCGCCTTCGATCAGCGCATGCAGGACGTCGTAGACCTGCCCGTGATCGAGGGTCCCGAGCATCGCCCGCACATCGGCGGCCAGGACCTTGCCCTCACCGAAGGCAATTGCCTGGTCGGTCAGGCTCATGGCATCACGCATCGACCCGTCGGCGGCGCGGCCCAGCAGCCACAGCGCATCGTCCTCGAACGGCACGTTCTCGACACCCAGTACGTGGGTCAAATGCTCGACGACGCGTTCCGGCGTCATGTTCTTCAGGGAGAACTGCAGGCACCGCGACAGAATCGTTGCAGGAAGTTTCTGCGGGTCGGTGGTCGCCAGGATGAACTTGACGTAGGGTGGCGGCTCTTCAAGGGTTTTGAGCAGTGCATTAAAGGAATGGCTGGAGAGCATGTGCACTTCGTCGATCAGGTAGACCTTGAAGCGCCCGCGGCTCGGGGCGTACTGCACGTTGTCGAGCAATTCGCGGGTATCTTCGACCTTGGTGCGGCTCGCGGCGTCGATCTCGATCAGGTCGACAAAGCGCCCTTCATCGATTTCACGACACACCGAACATTCGCCACAGGGGGTCGAAGTGATACCTGTCTCACAGTTCAGGCATTTGGCTATGATCCGCGCGATGGTGGTCTTGCCGACCCCACGGGTACCGGTAAAGAGGTAGGCGTGGTGCAGCCGCTGGCTGTCCAAGGCATTGATCAGAGCCTTGAGCACATGGGTCTGGCCGACCATTTCGCGGAACGAGCGCGGACGCCATTTACGTGCAAGAACCTGATAACTCATCGAAAACCGTCGCAGCGAAGGAAGCAGAAGCGGCTAATGCTAGCGGAGCAAGGGACAAATTGCATCCGGTGCGCTCGTGTATTGTGGCTAAGCTGCACATCGGGGGCTATTAACGGAGTGTTTATGCGGCTGGCCTTGGGGGCATTGCTGTTGATCAGCCTGGACGGCGTGGCTGCGCAAGCACCGCTGCGCTTCGTGATACCCGACAGCTGGAGCATGCCCATGGTGCAGCTTGAACGGGGCAAACCGACCCAGGGCATCCTGCACGACGTAATGC
This sequence comes from Pseudomonas sp. GM74, assembly GCF_000282455.1. Lineage (GTDB taxonomy): Bacteria > Pseudomonadota > Gammaproteobacteria > Pseudomonadales > Pseudomonadaceae > Aquipseudomonas. The sequence continues at coordinate 27,023 of NZ_AKJG01000062.1, read as the reverse complement.
TCAGCCTCGCGACCCAGGTCGGCGTACCGGCCGAATTCCATGTGTTGCCCCGCAGGCGCATACAAAGCGCCATGGATCAAGGCGAGGTCGATGTCCGCTGTTATGTCACGCAATCGTGGCTGCCCGATCAGCCTGAAGATTATCTCTGGAGCATCCCGCTCTTCACTCAACCGGACTTGTTGATCACCCTGCATGCGCCGCCCGGCGCGGTCAAACCCGCCGACTTGCCGCAACAGTCCATTGGCACCGTGCTGGGCTACAACTACCCGACCCTGCAGCCGCTGTTCGACACCGGCCAACTACAGCGCGACGACGCACGCAATCAGGAACAAGTGCTGGAAAAGCTCCTGGCCGGTCGCAATCGCTATGCCGTCAGCAATCAATGGAGCCTGGACTGGTTCAATCACCGCCTGTTGCCGGAGCAGCAACTGCAAGGCGTGGCCGTGCTGCAGGAAAACCAGATCGGTTGCTACGTTCGCAACGACCCACAGGTCCCGGTGCAAAAGATCCTGCGCACCCTGGCGCGGATGAAGATGTCCGGGGAGATCGATGAGATTGTAAGGCTGTATATCGGTGGCGAGCCTGCGGCTGTGGATAAACCGCAAACGACGAAAAACCGCCCCGGACAAGATCCTGGCAGCTAACGAAAGTCTGTTTTCAGAAAGATAATGCGAGAGAACACTCGCGTGGCGTTAAGGTGGTAACCCCACCAGCCACACCCCGGCACACAATGTTCCCGCTGTGGCTGCTTCCTTCCGGATCTGACCAGGTTCACGGGTAATCGTTGCGGGGGGACCGATGGGGTCACCATAACGACGCTCACCTGTCGGCGAGCCGCGCCATTGTACCTATCTGAAGCGAAGTTACAACCGTTGGTTTCGGAATAAAAACATGAGGGGCTTCAAGCACTTGCTATTGCGCCTCAAGCACCTCGTCCGCCCTGCCGCCCTCCTGCTGAATCACCAGGTGAATAAAGTGCAGCCTGGCAATGACCGCCGGCGGCAGGACGAACGGATAGAAATCCGGCTGCCCCATGCTGCGTGACAATTCGTTGAGCATGCCCGCCAGTTCGATCCACGCATTGACGAACGACAGGAACGCCGCGCCGCCGGGATGCTGCGGATCGTAGAGGGTATCCAACGGAAATGGCTGATAGTCGAAGTCCATTTCCCGAGCGCTCATGCCAAAACCCAGCGCGGTGTCCACGGCGTCCATCATGTGCAGGTAATGCGCCCAGGTTTCGGCCCAGTCTTCCCAAGGGTGCATGGTGGCGTAGGCACTGACGTAGTGTTGCTGCCAGTCGAGCGGTGCGCCCTGCTGATAATGCCGTTCGAGGGCTTCGGCATAGCTGGCGCGCTCATCGCCGAACAAGCCGCGAAAAGGCTCAAGCCAATGGCTATGGGCGATCAATCGATCCCAGTAGTAATGCCCGACTTCGTGACGAAAATGCCCGAGCAAGGTGCGGTAGGGTTCGTGCATTTGCACCCGTACCTGTTCGCGGTGGGCATCGTCGGCTTCCTTGATATCGAGGGTGACCAGGCCATTGGCGTGTCCGGTGGTGGGCGGCTTGCCTTCGAGGCTGACGCCGATGAAATCGAAGGCAAGGCCGGTTTCTTCATCCACGCTTTTCGGGATGACGGGCAATCCAAGGCTGATCAGTTGCGCCACCAAGCGACGCTTGCCGGTTTCCACCTTGCGCCAGCGTTCGTGATTGTCCGTGATCGACAGGTCGGGAATCGTGCGATTCAAGCTACAAGCCATGCACAAGGTTTCGTGATGACTGGCCGGGAGCAGCCAATTACACGCTGCAGGTGAATCGAGATTGGCGCAGCGGCGGAACGCACCCGCCTGCGGATCGGCGTCGAGCAACCAGGTGTCGGGGCGCTCACCCGGTTGCAGCGAAGATAAACGGCTTTGCTCAGGCTGATATCCAAGGGCTGCCGAACACGCCAGTCACTGGCTGTTGCGAAAGAACAGCGACTGCCCGCAACGACAGCACCAGACTTTGCTGTTGCGCGAGCTTTCGCCCACGAACGGTGCGGTAATGCGCGAACTGAGCTGTTCGAAGAAACGGTACATGGCGATCTCTCCCGGGGGCTTGCAGAGACTAGATCATTACCGTGACGTGATCGTTCCCGCTTTCTGCCGGGGTGCTGAAATCGCCTTCGCGAGCAAGCCCGCTCCCACATTCGATCGGATTCTTGCAGGATGAACCCGGTTAAAGGTGGGAGCGGGCTTGCTCGCGAATGGCTTCACACCGAAATATCGTGCTCGCGCAGAAACTCGACAAACGCCTCTTCATCCAGCACCTTCAACCCCAACTCATTGGCCTTGGTCAACTTCGAACCGGCACCTGGCCCTGCGACCACGCAATGGGTCTTGGCCGACACCGAACCGGCGACCTTGGCCCCCAGGCTTTCGAGTTTGTCCTTGGCCACATCGCGGCTCATCAACTCCAGCGAGCCGGTCAGCACCCAGGTCTGCCCGGCCAGCGGCAAGCCTTCGACGACCTTTTTCTCGCTCTGCCAGTGCATGCCGAATTCAGCCAGTTGCTTCTCCGCCGCTTCGGCAATTTGGCGATTGTCCTCGACCGCAAAGAACTCGCGCACCGAATTGGCCTGTTTCTCCGGCAGCGCCTGGCGCATATCCAGCCAGTCAGCACCGATCACCGCCTGCAGCGAGCCGAATTTGTCCGCCAGTTTCTGCGCCCCGCCCGGCCCGACCAAGGGGATATGCAGCTTGTCGAGAAAACCACCCAGGGTGGTGCTCGCCGAAAACCCGGCACCCAACTCGCCCTGATCCTGAATCTGCAGGCCATGCCTGAGCAAATCAGCGATCACTTGCTGGTTATGCGCATCCTCGAAGAAGCTGTGGATCTCGTGCGCGACTTCCAGGCCAACATCCGGCAAGTACGTCAGCACCTGCGGCAAGGCCTGCTGCACCCGCTCCAGCGAACCCAGGGAGCGGGCCAAAACCTTGGCCGTCTCTTCGCCGACATCGGGAATCCCCAGGGCGTAGATGAACCGCGCCAGGCCCGGCTTCTTGCTGTCTTCGATGGCGCCGAGCAGGTTCTTGCTCGACAGTTCGGCAAAGCCTTCCAGATCGACGATCTGCTCGAACGTGAGGGCGTACAGATCGGCCGGCGAGCTCACCAGGCCTTCGTCGACCAGTTGCTCGACGCTCTTTTCACCCAGGCCTTCGATGTCCATGGCGCGACGGGAAACGAAGTGAATGATGGCCTGCTTGAGTTGCGCGCCACAGGCCAGACGACCGACGCAGCGATACACCGCACCTTCGCTGATCGTCTCGCGACCCTTGCTGCGTTTGATCAGCTGTGTGCGTTCGACATGGGAACCGCACACCGGGCACTGCTCTGGAATCTGCACCGGCCGGGCGTTTTCCGGACGGCGCTCCATGACCACTTGCACCACCTGCGGAATCACGTCACCGGCACGGCGGATGATCACCGTGTCGCCGATCATCAGGCCCAGACGCGCGACTTCGTCCATGTTATGCAGCGTGGCGTTGGCCACCGTGACGCCCGCGACCTTGACCGGCTTCAGGCGCGCCACCGGCGTCACCGCACCGGTGCGGCCGACCTGGAATTCCACATCGAGCAGCTCGGTAAGCTCCTCCATCGCCGGGAATTTGTGGGCGATTGCCCAGCGTGGCTCACGGGCGCGAAAACCCAGTTCGCGCTGGGAGGCAATGCTGTTGACCTTGAACACCACGCCGTCGATTTCATACGGCAGCGTGCTGCGACGCTCACCGATGTCGCGGTAGTAATCCAGGCACTCGGCGATGCCGTGCGCCAGTTTCAGCTCATGACTGATCGGCATGCCCCAGGCCTGGAGCTGCTGCAAATTGCCGATGTGCGTATCGGCAATGTCCGCCGACACCTGGCCGATGCCGTAGCAGCAGAACTCCAGCGGGCGATTGGCGGTGATCTTCGAATCCAGCTGCCGCAGGCTGCCCGCCGCTGCGTTGCGCGGGTTGGCGAAGGTCTTGCCGCCGACCTCCAGTTGCGTGGCGTTGAGCCGTTCGAAACCGGCCTTGGACATGAACACTTCGCCGCGCACTTCCAGGGTCGCCGGCCAGCCGGTACCGTGCAGCTTGAGCGGGATGTTGCGCACGGTGCGCACGTTGACGCTGATGTCTTCGCCGGTGGTGCCGTCGCCACGGGTCGCGCCACGCACCAGAATGCCGTCCTGATACAGCAGGCTGACGGCCAGGCCATCGAGCTTGGGCTCGCAGCTGTACTCGACGGTTGCGCCGCCACCGAACAGATCGCCCGCAGGCAGATCCAGGCCTTCGGTCACCCGGCGGTCGAACTCACGCATGTCGGTTTCTTCGAAGGCGTTGCCGAGGCTGAGCATCGGCACTTCGTGACGCACCTGGGTGAACGCCGACAGCGCCGCGCTGCCCACTCGCTGGGTTGGCGAGTCGCTGGTGATCAGTTCGGGATTGGCCGCTTCCAGAGCCTTGAGCTCATTGAACAAACGGTCGTACTCGGCGTCCGGAATGCTCGGCTCGTCGAGCACGTGATAGCGATAGTTGTGCTGATCCAGCTCAGCGCGCAGCTCTAAAATACGGTTCTTGGCGGCGGTCATGGGTGTTCTCTCATAAAGCAAAAGAGCAGCCGAGGCTGCTCAATCTGTTTTGCCGATTATCCCGCGCACCGCGCGGGAGTAACCATTTCAATCAACGCTTCTGGGTCAGGGCGCGGCGTTCGAATTCGACGATGCGCTGACGGTAGTGCTCGATCGTCTGGGCGGTCAGTACGCTGCGCTGATCATCCTTCAGTTCGCCGTTGAGCTCCTGGGACAATTTACGCGCCGCAGCCACCATCACGTCGAAGGCTTGCTTCGGATGGCGAGGGCCTGGCAGACCCAGGAAGAAGCTCACCGCCGGGGTGCTGAAGTGATCGATGTCGTCCAGGTCGAATACGCCAGGCTTGACGGCGTTGGCCATGGAGAACAGCACTTCACCGTTGCCGGCCATGCTTTCGTGGCGATGGAAAATGTCCATCTCGCCGAAACGCAAACCGCTCTCCAGAATGTTCTGCAACAGCGCCGGGCCCTTGAAGCCGGCAGCGTCGCGGCAGATCACGCTGATCACCAGCACTTCTTCCGCTTGCGGCTGATCCTTGTCGTTGACCGCTGGCGCGGACTTGGTGTCATCCGGGAAATCGTCGTCGCGACTGCTGAAGCTCGGGCCGCCGTCCAGATCCAGGCTGAGGTTCATGTCGCCCTGGGAAGGCTCACTGTGGCCACGCTTGCCGCGCTTGGAGCCCGACTCGCGAGGCTCGCGGGCCGGCATGCTCACCGATGGCAGGTCCTGCTCGTCCAGTTGCGGCTCTTTATGTGCGTCCAGCACGCGCGGCGGGCCCAGCAGCTCGGCGCTGCTGTCCTCGTCCGGCAGGTTGGACAGACTTCGATCAAGACGGAACTTCAGTTTTCCCTTGCCGCCGCGCATACGGCGCCAGCCATCGAAAAGAATACCGGCAATGACAATTATGCCGATGACGATCAGCCACTCGCGCAGACCGATTTCCATGTAATCCCGTGCCTCTATAAAAAATGCTGAAAAATAAGGGGTTTACAACCTGCAAACCGCTTTAAAACGTGGCGCCAACTCTATGTTCTGACAGGCGTTTTGCCCACGTATACGAAAAATTGACATTAAACTAGCACGACCAAAGGCAACTTTACACCGTCTACCACGTTGGCTAGCGCGAATATGTCGATTGGCCAGCAAGTCGAAGGCAGGAAAAGAGTCCTACAAACCGCAAACACTCTTCCTACAACCACGACTCAGGCATCCACCATCGCCATCGCCTCCTCGACATCCACCGCCACCAGGCGTGAACAACCGGGTTCGTGCATCGTCACCCCCATCAGTTGTTCGGCCATTTCCATGGCAATCTTGTTGTGGGTGATATAGATGAACTGCACTGTCTGTGACATCTCTTTTACCAATCGCGCGTAGCGTCCAACGTTAGCGTCATCCAGTGGCGCGTCAACCTCATCGAGCATGCAGAACGGCGCCGGGTTCAATTTGAAGATCGCAAAAACCAGGGCCAATGCGGTCAGGGCTTTTTCGCCGCCGGAGAGCAAATGGATGGTGCTGTTCTTCTTTCCTGGCGGCTGCGCCATGATTGTTACCCCTGTATCGAGTAAATCTTCGCCCGTCAGTTCCAAATATGCGCGGCCACCACCGAAAACTTTTGGGAAAAGCGCCTGTAAACCGCCATTGATCTGATCAAAGGTATCCTTGAAACGGTTGCGGGTTTCCTTGTCGATCTTGCGAATCACGTTCTCAAGGGTTTCAAGGGCCTCCACCAGATCGTCGTTCTGGGCATCCAGATAGCGTTTACGTTCCGATTGTTGCTGGTACTCATCGATGGCCGCCAGGTTGATCGCGCCCAGGCGCTGGATCCTGGCGGCGATGCGCTCGAGTTCTTCCTCGGCATCCTTCTCGCTGGCCTCGGCCGTCAAGGTCGCGAGTACGCCATGGAGATCGTAGCCGTCTTCGAGCAACTGGTCCTGCAAGGTCTTGCGGCGCACGGTCAGGGCTTGCCATTCCATGCGCTGGGTTTCGAGCTGGCCGCGAATCAACTGCGATTGCTGTTCGGCCTGGCTGCGGCGCTTCTCGGCGTCGCGCAGTTCGCGGTCGGCGTCTTCGAGGGCGATCTGCGCGGTCTTGAGTTCTTCGTCGACGGTCATGCGCTTGTCGAGCAACTCTTCGAGCTTCAGGCGCAGCTCTTCCAGCGGTGCTTCGCCCTCCTCCAGATTGAGGCTCAGTTGCTCGCGCTTTTCGGTCAGGCGTTCGGACTGCATCTCCAGTCGTTCCAGCGCCTGGCGCGTCGAATCATGTTGCGCCTTGAGCGAGCCCAGACGCACCGCCAGCTGGTGAGCGTGATCCTTGTGCTGCCGCGCTTCCTGACGCACACGGTCCAGACGCTCACGCAGGCTGTCGCGCTGGGCCAGCAGCAACTCACGCTGCTCGGTGTCCAGCGCCATGCTGTCGAGGGCTTCCTGCAATTGCAGGCGCGCTTCACCGATGTGTTCGTGCTCCAGCGCACGCTGCTCGTCCAACTCAACGATTTCTTCGTCGAGACGGGTGCGGCGCAGGGTCAATTGCTCGGCCTTGGCTTTGCCGGCGGACAATTGAGCTTTCAGTTCACCTTGCTGGCGGGCTTCGTCCTGCAGCAAGCGGCGCAAGTGTTCGCGGCCGTTCTCCTGCTGACGCTGCTGCGCCCTGAGATTCTGCAGTCGTGTTTCCAGGGTTTCGACGGCGGCTTCGCGCTCTTCGCGCTCCAGGCCCAGTTGCTGGATCTCCTGACCGCGAGCGAGCACGCCGCTTTCCGCTTCACTGGCCCGACGCACCCGCAGGAAATGCCGGCCGACCCAATAACCGTCACGGCTGATCAGGCTCTGCCCGGTAGCCAATTGGCCCCGCAAGGCCAAGGCCTGTTCGAGGCTGTCGACCGGCTTGACCTGCCCCAGCCATGGCGACAGATCGATCTGCGCCTCGACCTTGTCCAGCAGGCTGCCCGGCACCCGTACGCCATCGCTGGACGGGCTGAGCAAGCGCAAGTCGCCTTGGGCAAAGCCCGACAGATCGAAGTCGTTGAAGTCGTCCACCAGCACCGCTTGCAGGTCGGCGCCGAGCACGGTTTCCACCGCCAGCTCCCAACCGGCTTCAACCTTCAGGCCTTCGGCCAGGCGCGGGCGATTCGCAAGATTTTGTTCGCGCAGCCACTCGGCGGTACCGGTGCCCGGATCGAGCGCGGCTTGCTGCAAGGCTTCGAGTGAAGCCAGCCGACCGTTGAGGCGCTGCAAATCGCCCTGGGCCTGCTGCTGCGCGGTCAGCGCTTGCTGCAATTCCTGACGCAACTGCTCAAGCTTTTCGACCTGGGCTTCTTCGCTGGTTTGCAAATCCTCAAGGGTCGCTTCGGATTCGGCGAGCTGCTCGCCAAGCTCCATGATCGCCGCGTCTTCCGGGTCCGCCGAGAGCAAGGCGCGTTCTTCGCCAAGACGCTTCTGCCGGTCGGCCAGGCGCTCCAGGCTGGTTTCCAATTGCTGGATCCGCGATTGCTGTACTTCGGCCTGACGGCGCGGCTCGGCGGCGGTGAGGTTGAACGCATCCCACTGCTCTTGCCAGCCGTGCATGGTGGTTTCGGACTCTTCCAGCGCGGCAGCGGCCTCTTCGGCGGCGGCGCTGGTGACTTCCTGTTCCGGGGTGAGCATGTCCAGCTCTTCGCCGAGGGTCAGCAGCAGCGTGCGGTCGTGGCCCAGGTGCGATTCGGTTTCCAGGCGTGCGCGTTCGGCCTCTTTCAGGTCATCCTGCAACTGGCGCAAACGCTGTTGACCGTGCTGGATGCTCTGCTCGACCCGGGCGATGTCGCCGCCGACCGAGTAGAAGCGCCCCTGCACCAGGTTGAAGCGCTCCGAGAGGTCGTGGTGCCCGTCACGCAGGCGCTCGATGCTTGCGTCTGCATTGCGCTGTTCGGCGACCAGGGCTTCGAAAGAAACTTCCTGGTTGCCGATGATCGCTTCACGCTGGCCGACCTGATCGTTCAGCGCCTGCCAGCGCAGGGCCGACAGCTGGGCCTTGAGCTGGCGCTCCTCGCCCTTGAATTCCTGATACTTCTTGGCGGCCTCGGCCTGGCGGTGCAAGCGCTCCAGCTGACGCTCGAGCTCTTCGCGCAGGTCGGTCAGGCGCTCAAGGTTTTCGTGGGTGCGGCGGATGCGATTTTCCGTCTCGCGCCGGCGCTCCTTGTACTTGGAGATGCCCGCGGCTTCTTCGATGAAGTTACGCAGGTCTTCTGGCTTGGACTCGATCAGCTTGGAGATCATCCCCTGCTCGATGATCGAGTAGCTGCGCGGGCCAAGGCCGGTGCCAAGGAAGATGTCGGTGATGTCGCGGCGCCGGCACTTGGTGCCGTTGAGGTAGTAGGTGGTCTGGCTGTCGCGGGTCACTTTGCGGCGAATGGAAATTTCCGCGTAGGCGGCGTACTCGCCGAGCAGTGTGCCGTCGGAGTTATCGAACACCAGTTCGATGCTGGCCTGGCTCACCGGCTTGCGGCTGGTCGAGCCATTGAAGATGACGTCGGTCATCGACTCGCCGCGCAGGTTCTTCGCCGAGCTCTCGCCCATCACCCAGCGCACGGCGTCGATGATGTTCGACTTGCCGCAGCCATTGGGCCCGACCACCGCCGCCATGTTACTGGGGAAGTTCACCGTGGTCGGATCGACGAAGGACTTGAACCCCGCCAGCTTGATGCACTTGAGCCGCAAGATCAGGCGTCCGTCAGAGCGGAGATCACCAGATCGCAACTGCGCTGGGCGTAAGCCGTCAGCACTTCGCGAATCTGCGCAAAGTCACGGGCCAGCACGGCAGCGAGCAAGCGTTCGAACAGCTCGAGGAATTCGCTCATCGACGCTTTGCGCTGGTCCAGCGCGAGGAAATACGCACGGCTCATGGCCGGCTGCAGATTCTCGACTGTCTCCTGCAAGTACGGGTTGTCGGCGAACGGGTACGCAGCGCGCATCACATTGAAGCTGTCGTCGACGAAAGTGCGGATGTCCTGACGCTCGTAGCTGGCAGTCAGGCGTTGCTGGATCTGCACGAACGGCGCCATATCGGCCTGGGTTTTCCAGCCGCTGGCCACCGAGTTACCGAGCAGGATATAGAGCTCGCTCATCAGCGTGCACAGGCTCTGCACCTTGTGCGCCGTGAGCTCGGTGACGTGGGCGCCCCGTCGCGGCAGGATCGCGATCAGGTGCCGACGCTCGAGGATCAGCAAGGCCTCGCGGACCGAACCGCGGCTGACATTGAGGGCCAGCGTGACCTTCTGTTCCTGGATGCGCTCCCCGGGCTTCATTTCGCCGCGAATGATGCGTTCGGCGAGGTGGTGAGCGATTTGCTCGGCGAGGCTGTCCGGCGCCTTGAACGTCATGGTTGTCCTTCAAACTCTTTGATCTGTACAAGCGGCGCAGTGTAGCGCAATTGCTGCGTCAGGGCGGAGTGCCCGCCCGGAGGTTTTTGGCACGATTCAAGCTAATTGAAGCAAAAAGGCAGGCTATCGAACCAACGACAATAATTAAGGAACAGGTGGTTAATCGACAAAACGCATTTTCCTGACCTTTAAGTCAGAAAATCATTGACCGAAAAGTCAGACCTGCTAAATTCGGTTCCTATCGGTTAACAACAATAATGAGTCTGCGAGGCCTTCCGTGATCCAGTTTTTACTAAACCAGGAACTCCGTAGCGAGCACGCCCTGGACCCGAACCTGACCGTGCTCAATTATCTGCGCGACCATGTGGGCAAACCCGGCACCAAAGAAGGCTGCGCCAGCGGTGACTGCGGCGCCTGCACCGTGGTGGTCGGCGAATTGCAGACCGATGATGACGGCCGCGAACACATTCGTTATCGCAGCCTCAACTCGTGCCTGACCTTCGTGTCGTCCCTGCACGGCAAACAACTGATCAGCGTCGAAGACCTCAAGCACAAGGGTGAACTGCACAGCGTGCAGAAAGCCATGGTCGAGTGCCACGGCTCGCAATGCGGCTTCTGCACCCCAGGCTTCGTGATGTCGCTGTTTGCCCTGCAAAAGAACAGCGAAGCACCGGATCACGCCAAGGCCCACGAAGCACTGGCCGGCAATCTCTGCCGTTGCACCGGCTACCGACCGATCCTCGAAGCCGCCGAGCAGTCCTGCTGCGCCAAGCAACCGGATCAGTTCGACGCCCGCGAAGCCGACACCATCGCCCGCCTCAAAGCCATCGCCCCAACCGATATCGGCGAACTCAACTGCGGCGACAAACGCTGCCTGGTGCCGTTGACCGTGGCCGACCTGGCCGACCTCTACGACGCTTATCCACAGGCCCGCCTGTTGGCCGGCGGTACTGACCTGGCACTGGAAGTCACGCAGTTCCACCGCACCCTGCCGGTGATGATCTACGTTGGCAACGTCGCAGAGATGAAGCGCATCGAACGTTTTGACGATCGCCTGGAAATCGGCGCCGCCACGGCCCTTTCCGATTGCTACGAGGCCTTGAACGCCGAGTACCCGGACTTCGGTGAATTGCTGCACCGCTTCGCCTCCTTGCAGATCCGCAACCAGGGCACCCTGGGCGGCAACATCGGCAACGCCTCGCCGATAGGTGACTCGCCGCCCCTGCTGATCGCCCTCGGCGCGCAGATCGTGCTGTGCAAAGGCGAAACCCGTCGCACCATGGCCCTGGAAGATTACTTCATCGATTACCGCGTGACTGCGCGCCAGGAAAGCGAGTTCATCGAGAAGATCATCGTGCCCCGCGCCAGCGTCGAAAAACTGTTCCGCGCCTACAAGGTTTCCAAGCGCCTGGACGATGACATCTCGGCAGTCTGCGCCGCCTTCAACATTCGCCTGGAAAACGGTGTTGTGGCTGAAGCCCGCGTCGCCTTCGGCGGAATGGCCGCCATCCCGAAACGCGCCGCTGCGTGCGAGGCCGCACTGCTCGGCTCCCGTTTTGACTCTTCATCCCAAGGGCATGCCACCGTTGAACGCGCCTGCGCTGCCCTGGCCGAAGACTTCACGCCGCTCTCCGACTTCCGCGCCAGCAAGGAATATCGCCTGCTCAGCGCGCAGAACCTGCTGCGCAAATACTTCATCGAACTGCAAACACCGCACATCGAGACCCGGGTGACCGCTTATGTCTAATCATCACGCCGTAGAGAAGACCCAAGCCGAATTGGCTGAACTGTTCGCCAAGGACCTGACCACCGGTGTCGGCCGCAGCGTCAAGCACGACAGCGCCGCCAAGCATGTGGCCGGTGAAGCGCAATACATCGACGACCGCCTGGAGTTTCCGAACCAGTTGCACGTTTATGCACGCATGTCGGACCGTGCCCACGCGCGGATCATCAGCATCGACACCTCGCCCTGCTACGCCTTCGAAGGCGTGCGCATCGCCATCACCCACGAAGACGTACCGGGCCTCAAAGACATCGGTCCGTTGCTGCCGGGCGATCCTCTGCTGGCCATCGACACGGTGCAGTTCGTCGGTCAACCGGTGGTCGCCGTCGCGGCGAAAGACCTGGAAACCGCGCGCAAGGCGGCGATGGCCGCGATCATCGAATACGAAGATCTTGAACCTGTGCTGGACGTGGTCGAAGCCCTGCGCAAGCGCCACTTCGTACTCGACAGCCACACTCACAAACGCGGTGATTCGGCCACGGCGCTGGCCACTGCCGAGCACCGCATCCAGGGCACCCTGCACATCGGCGGCCAGGAACACTTCTACCTGGAAACCCAGATCTCTTCGGTGATGCCGACCGAAGACGGCGGCATGATCGTCTACTGCTCCACGCAGAACCCCACCGAAGTGCAGAAGCTGGTGGCCGAAGTGCTGGACGTGTCGATGAACAAGATCGTCGTCGACATGCGTCGCATGGGCGGCGGTTTTGGCGGCAAGGAAACCCAGGCAGCCAGCCCGGCGTGCCTGTGCGCGGTGATCGCACACCTCACCGGCCAGCCGACCAAGATGCGCCTGCCACGGGTCGAAGACATGCTGATGACCGGCAAGCGTCACCCGTTCTATGTCGAGTACGACGTGGGCTTCGACAGCACCGGCCGCCTGCACGGCATCAACCTGGAACTGGCCGGCAACTGCGGTTGCTCCCCTGACCTGTCGGCGTCGATCGTCGACCGCGCGATGTTCCACTCGGACAACTCGTACTACCTGGGCGATGCGACCATCAACGGTCACCGTTGCAAGACCAACACCGCATCGAACACCGCCTACCGTGGTTTCGGCGGCCCGCAAGGCATGGTCGCCATCGAAGAAGTGATGGACGCCATCTCTCGTCATCTGGCCCTGGATCCATTGGCCGTGCGCAAGGCCAACTACTACGGCAAGACCGAACGCAACGTCACCCACTACTACCAGACCGTCGAGCACAACATGCTCGAAGAGATGACCGCCGAACTGGAAGAAAGCAGCCAGTACGCCGAGCGCCGCGAAGCGATCCGTCGCTACAACGCCAACAGCCCGATCCTGAAAAAAGGCCTGGCGCTGACCCCGGTGAAATTCGGTATTTCCTTCACCGCCAGCTTCCTCAACCAGGCAGGCGCCTTGGTGCACGTCTACACCGACGGCAGCATCCACCTCAATCACGGCGGCACCGAAATGGGCCAGGGCCTGAACACCAAGGTCGCGCAGGTCGTGGCCGAGGTGTTCCAGGTGGAAATGGACCGCGTGCAGATCACCGCGACCAACACCGACAAGGTGCCGAACACCTCGCCGACCGCCGCTTCCAGCGGTGCCGACCTGAACGGCAAGGCTGCGCAGAACGCCGCCGAAACCATCAAGAAGCGCCTGGTGGAATTCGCCGCGCGCCAGTACAAGGTCAGCGAAGAAGACGTGGAGTTCCACAACGGCCACGTGCGGGTCCGCGATCACATCCTGACTTTCGAAGCGTTGATCCAGCAGGCATATTTCGCCCAGGTGTCGCTGTCGAGCACCGGCTTCTACAAGACCCCGAAAATCTACTACGACCGCAGCCAGGCCCGTGGCCGTCCGTTCTACTACTTCGCCTTTGGCGCGGCGTGCTGCGAAGTGCTGGTCGACACCCTGACCGGCGAATACAAGATGCTGCGCACCGACATCCTCCACGACGTCGGCGCCTCATTGAACCCGGCCATCGACATCGGTCAGGTCGAGGGCGGTTTCATCCAGGGCATGGGTTGGCTGACCATGGAAGAGCTGGTGTGGAACAACAAGGGCAAGCTGATGACCAACGGCCCGGCCAGCTACAAGATCCCGGCCGTGGCGGACATGCCGCTGGACCTGCGGGTCAAGCTGGTGGAAAACCGCAAGAACCCGGAAGACACGGTGTTCCATTCCAAGGCCGTGGGCGAGCCGCCGTTCATGCTCGGCATTGCCTCGTGGTGTGCGATCAAGGACGCCGTGGCGAGCCTGGGTGATTACAGGCATCAACCGAAAATCGACGCACCGGCGACCCCGGAGCGAGTGTTGTGGGGCTGTGAGCAGATGCGTCAGCTGAAGGCGGCGAAAGCTGTCGGGGCTGAGACCGAGTTGGCTTCGCTCTAAGACCGAGGTGCGCCTATCGCTGGCAAGCCAGCTCCCACAGGATTTATGTGGAATCCAAATTCTGTGGGCACCACAAAACACTGTGGGAGCTGGCTTGCCAGCGATGGCGGACTAACAGACACACAGATGTCGAGGTGAGACATGTACAACTGGATCGACGCCCTCGCCGACCTGCAAAACCGCGGTGAGCCCTGCGTGCTGATCACCATCATCGAAGAGCTCGGCTCGACGCCGCGCAACGCTGGCTCGAAGATGGTCATCAGCGCAAACCAGAGCTTCGACACCATCGGTGGCGGGCACCTGGAATACAAGGCCATGAAGATCGCCCGCGAGATGCTCGCCAGCGGCAAGCAGGACACCCATCTGGAGCGCTTCAGCCTCGGCGCCAGCCTCGGCCAGTGCTGCGGTGGCGCCACGGTGTTGCTGTTCGAACCGATGGGCCAGGTTCAAGCGCAGATCGCCGTGTTCGGTGCCGGCCACGTCGGCCGCGCCCTGGTGCCGCTGCTGGCCAGCCTGCCCTGCCGGGTGCGCTGGATCGACTCGCGCGAAGATGAATTCCCCGAGCAGATCCCCCATGGCGTGCGCAAGATCGTCAGCGAAGAACCGGTGGATGAAATCGATGATCTGCCGGCCGGCAGCTATTGCATCGTGATGACCCACAACCATCAACTCGACCTCGAACTGACCGCTGCGATCCTCAAGCGCAACGACTTTGCCTACTTTGGCCTGATCGGTTCGAAGACCAAACGGGTGAAGTTCGAACATCGCCTGCGCGACCGTGGTTTCGACAACAGCGTCGTGCAACGCATGCGTTGCCCGATGGGCATCGGCGAAGTCAAAGGCAAGCTGCCTGTGGAAATCGCCATCTCCATCGCTGGCGAAATCATCGCCACCTATAACGCGAACTTCGGCCAGCACACCGCCAGCGCCGGATCGATTGCCAAACTGCTGCCCGCGTCACGCCGCAGCCAAACCGCAAACTTGAAAGCCTCGAATTGAGAATCTCATGCCTTTGACTCGCAAAGCTTACCGCGCCGCCATCCTGCACAGCATCGCCGACCCAGCCGTCGTGGGCATCGAAGCCTCCTACGAGTATTTCGAAGACGGCTTGCTGGTTGTGGATAACGGCCAGATCAGCGCCCTTGGCCACGCCAGCGAACTGCTGCCGACCCTGCCGGCTGACGTCGAAATCACTCACTACCAGGATGCATTGATCACCCCCGGCTTCATCGACACCCACATCCACCTGCCGCAAACCGGCATGGTCGGCGCCTATGGCGAGCAATTGCTGGACTGGCTCAACACCTACACCTTCCCATGCGAAAGCCAGTTCGCCGACAAGGCCCACGCCGACCAGGTCGCGGACATTTTCATCAAGGAACTGTTGCGCAACGGCACCACCACTGCCCTGGTATTCGGCAGCGTGCATCCGCAATCGGTGAACTCGTTCTTCGAAGCCGCCGAGCAGCTCGACCTGCGGATGATCGCCGGCAAGGTGATGATGGACCGCAACGCCCCGGACTACCTGACCGACACCGCCGAATCCAGCTACGTCGAAAGCAAGGCACTGATCGAGCGCTGGCACGGCAAGGGTCGCCTGCACTACGCGGTCACCCCACGCTTCGCACCAACCAGCACCCCGGAACAGCTGACCCTGGCCGGCCAGTTGCTGACCGAATATCCTGATCTGTACATGCAGACCCACATCAGCGAAAACCTCAAGGAAATCGAGTGGGTCAAGGCGCTGTTCCCGGAACGCAAGGGTTACCTGGACGTCTACGACCACTACCAGTTGCTCGGCGAGCGCTCGGTGTTCGCCCATGGCGTGCATCTGTGCGATGACGAGTGCGCGCGCCTGGCGGAGACCGGTTCGGCCATCTCGTTCTGCCCGACCTCGAACTTCTTCCTCGGCAGCGGCCTGTTCAACCTGCCGATGGCCGAGAAGCACAAGCTCAATGTCGGCATCGGCACCGATGTGGGCGGCGGCACCAGTTTCTCGCTGCTGCAAACCCTCAACGAAGCCTACAAGGTCATGCAGCTGCAAGGTGCACGCCTGAGCCCGTTCAAGTCGCTGTACCTGGCCACCCTCGGCGGCGCCCGCGCACTGCGCCTGGAGGACAAGATCGGCAACCTGCAACCGGGCACCGACGCCGACTTCCTGGTGCTGGACTACAACGCCACGCCGCTGCTGGGCTATCGCTTGAAGCAGGCCAATAACATCGCCGAGACGTTGTTTGTGTTGATGACCCTGGGGGATGACCGGACGGTATTGCAGACCTATGCGGCGGGGAACCTGGTGCATCAGCGCTAAGGTATTCCGGGCATAAAAAATCCCCCGCCGCTTTTCAGCCCGGGGGATTTTTATTGCCTGTCCAATTGCTATCGCTGGCAAGCCAGCTCCCACAGTGATCTCAGTGTTTACACGATTTGCAATTCACATCGCTCCCTGTGGGAGCTGGCTTGCCAGCGATTGCGGCGACCCGGTCCAGCTTATAGCTTGGCAGTCGATCGACCCGGCTTCTTGGTCTGCAACAAATGCGAGAACACCGCATGCAGATCGTCCGAAGCACTTTCCTCGTCGAGGTTGAGCTTGCTGTCGATGTGATCCATGTGATGCATCATCAGGTTCACCGCCAGTTCAGCGTCGCGCTTTTCGATGGCGTCAATCAACTGGGTGTGCTCGTCGTAGGAGCAATGGGAACGGTTGCCGCTTTCATACTGGGCGATGATCAGCGACGTCTGGGACACCAGGCTGCGCTGGAAACTGATCAGCGGCGCGTTTTTTGCGGCTTCGGCCAGTTTCAGGTGAAATTCACCCGACAGGCGGATGCCGGCACCACGATCGCCACGGGAGAAACTGTCGCGTTCGTCGTTGACCATCTGGCGCAATTCGGCAATCTGCTCGGCGGTCGCGTGCTGAACGGCCAGCTCGGTGATCGCTCGCTCCACCAGACGGCGGGCCATGAACACCTGGCGGGCTTCTTCGACGCTCGGACTGGCGACCACGGCGCCACGATTCGGACGCAGCAATACCACGCCTTCATGGGCCAGGCGCGACAAGGCGCGGCGAATGATGGTGCGGCTGACCCCGAAAATTTCCCCCAGCGCTTCTTCGCTCAACTTGGTGCCGGGCGCCAGACGCTGTTCGAGGATGGCCTCGAAGATATGCGCGTAGACAATATCGTCCTGGGTACCGCTGCGGCCGGCTTTGCCTGCTCGCGGTTGTTTCTTTAGGGGTTGCAACTGTTCGTTCATGGGCACTCGAGTCGGAAGAACTGCGGCGAATTGACCGCGACTGTAATACGGCACAGTGGGTCGCTGGCAAGTATCGCGTAAAAAACACTGCGATTGTACACAATGGAAGGTGGCAACACGACTGTACGGCTGAATGTTGCCTCGGCTGTATCGCAACACCTGATTACTTTTGAGTTTAGGCTTGTTCGCAGAATCCGCCTTTGTAACTCAATCCCTGTGGGAGCGAGCTTGCTCGCGATGACGGCGTCACATTCAGCATTTCTGTTGGCTGATCCACCGCTATCGCGAGCAAGCTCGCTCCCACAGGGTTCGTGTTGCTGCGGACATCTTCATCTGTAAAAAGGAACACCACCGTCATGAATGACGCCACCCACACGCAAATCCGCCCGCTGGCCGACACCTCGCCCTCGGCCATCGTCGCCGGCTTCATCGCCATGATGACCGGCTACACCAGCTCCCTGGTGCTGATGTTCCAGGCCGGGCAAGCGGCAGGCCTGAGCAGCGGGCAGATTTCCTCGTGGATCTGGGCCATCTCGATCGGCATGGCGGTGTGCTCCATCGGCCTGTCCCTGCGTTATCGCACGCCGATCACCATTGCCTGGTCGACCCCCGGCGCTGCCTTGCTGATCACCAGCCTGGGCGGCGTCAGCTACGGCGAAGCCATTGGTGCCTATATCACCTGCGCGGTGCTGGTGACGATTTGCGGGCTGACCGGTAGCTTCGAACGGCTGGTGAAAAAGATCCCGGCATCCCTGGCCGCCGCCCTGCTGGCCGGGATCCTGTTCAAGATCGGCAGCGAGATTTTCGTCGCGGCGCAACACCGCACCGCCCTGGTACTGGGGATGTTTGTCAGTTATCTGGTGGTCAAGCGCCTGTCGCCGCGCTATGCAGTGCTGGCAGCCTTACTGATCGGCACGGCATTGTCAGGGTTCATGGGGCTGCTGGACTTCAGCGGGTTCCACCTGGAGGTGGCCACGCCGGTCTGGACCACGCCGCACTTCTCCCTGGCCGCGACCATCAGCATCGGCATCCCGCTGTTTGTCGTCGCCATGACCTCACAAAACATGCCCGGCATCGCGGTATTGCGCGCCGATGGTTACACGGTGCCTGCCTCGCCACTGATCACCACCACCGGCATCGCCAGTTTACTGCTGGCACCGTTCGGCTCCCACGGGATCAACCTGGCGGCGATCAGCGCAGCGATCTGCACCGGACCGCACGCCCATGAGGATCGCAACAAACGCTACACCGCAGCGGTCTGGTGCGGGATTTTCTACGGGGTTGCCGGTGTGTTCGGCGCGACGCTCGCGGCATTGTTTGCCGCGCTGCCCAAGGAACTGGTGCTGTCGATTGCGGCGCTGGCGCTGTTCGGCTCGATCATCAACGGCTTGAGCATCGCCATGAGCGAAGTGAAGGAACGTGAAGCGGCGCTGATCACCTTCATGGTCACGGCATCGGGGCTGACGCTGTTTTCCATCGGTTCGGCGTTCTGGGGGATTGTCGCGGGGGTGGTGACGCTGGTGATTCTGAACTGGCGCAAAAGCTAAAAGCTCGCAGCCTCGTTTCACTCGACAGCTGCTACAGGGCAATGCAATCCATGTAGCAGCTGTCGAGTGAAACGAGGCTGCGATCTTTTGATCTTCGCAAAAAAAAACGGCGACCCTTGGGTCGCCGTTTTTTCAGAACATCAAGCTACCGGATTGATCGGCTTTTCCGGGTACCAGACGTCCAGCAGCGGGCTGACTTCAACGCTGGTCAGCTCGGTACGGCCTTTGAGCCAGGCTTCAACGGCAGCGCGCTGTTCAGCGCTGACCGAGCCACGCTTCTGCAGGCACACCAGACCGTAGTCGTCGCCGCCAACATAGCCCAGACCGTTGGCTTCCATGGCTTCTTTGAGGAACGCGTCGAGGAAAGCATCAATGGCTTCATCAGCCAAATCTTCTTTGAAATCCAGGTTCAGTTCGAAACCCAGCTCTTGAAATTCATCGACGCACAGTTTTTTGCGCAGACGCTGGGAACGGTTAGTCGCCATTGGAACAATCCTCTTAAGTAATAACGGGCGGCACTTTAGCAGTTTAAGCGGCCGATTGCCTGTCTCTCTGGGCCACCACGCCTGCCATCGGTAAAAAAATAGCCGATCAGAATGCCCACGCACGGCCCAAGTGGTGACACCTTGGGGCATAATGCCGACACTTTCATGACCATTGAGGGAATTTATCTCCATGCCCTCACCTTATTTCCCCTCGGCTGTAGGGTTTTATTTCAGATGATCAAATCTTTGCGTCCATTGCTGTTGGCCGGTTTTCTTCTCCCCCTGGTCCTTCCCGTTTGCGCCGCTCCAATCAATACCGCGTTGTCGCCCAACGTTGAAAAAGCCCTGAAAGCCAGCAAGTTGCAGGACAATGCCCTGTCGCTGGTGATGATCCCGCTCACCGGCCCCGGCACCCCGACGGTGTTCAATGCCGACGTATCGGTCAACCCGGCGTCGACCATGAAACTGGTCACCACCTACGCGGCCCTGGAAATGCTCGGCCCGAACCACCAGTGGAAAACCGAGTTCTACACCGACGGCACCTTGAGTGGCGGCATTCTCAACGGCAACCTCTACCTCAAGGGTGGCGGCGATCCGAAGCTGAACATGGAAAAACTCTGGCTGCTGATGCGCGACCTGCGTGCCAACGGCGTGACCCAGGTCACCGGCGACCTGGTGCTGGACAAAACCTTCTTCGTGCAACCGCAACTGCCGGAGTTCAATGACGACGGCAACGACGACAACAAACCTTTCCTGGTCAAACCCGACTCGCTGCTGGTCAACCTCAAGGCGCTGCGCTTCGTTGCGCGCAATGACTCGGGCAAGGTGCTGGTCTCGGTGGAACCGCCGATCGCGAGCATTCGCATCGACAACCAGGTCAAGGCTCTCAATTCCAGGCAATGCACCGGTGGCGTGCGCTACAACCCGGTGGCACAGGCCGACGGCAGCGTGACCGTAACGGTCGGCGGACAACTGGGTGAGGGCTGCAGCTCGCAGACTTACCTGTCGCTGCTCGACCACGCGACCTACACCGCCGGTGCCGTCCGCGCGATCTGGAAGGAACTGGGTGGCAGCATTCAGGGCAGGGATGTGCTGGCGCCTACACCGAAAGACGCCAAGGTCCTGGCCCGGGCATTCTCGCCGGACCTGGCGGAAATCATCCGCGACATCAACAAGTACAGTAACAACACCATGGCCCAGCAGTTGTTCCTGAGCCTTGGCCAACGCTTCCGTACCGATGCCGATGGTGACGACGCCAAGGCTGCCCAGCGTGTGGTGCGTCAGTGGCTGGCGAAAAAGGGCATCACCGCGCCGCACCTGGTGATGGAGAACGGCTCCGGCCTGTCGCGCTCCGAGCGTGTCAGCGCCCGGGAAATGGCCTCGATGCTCGAAGCGGCCTGGCACAGCCCGTATTCCGCCGAGTACATCAGTTCGATGCCCATTGCCGGCACCGACGGCACCATGCGAAAACGCCTGAAGACCACTGCCATGCGCGGCGAAGCCCACGTCAAGACCGGCACCCTGAACACCGTGCGGGCGATTGCCGGTTTCAGTCGCGACGTCAACGGCAACACCTGGGCGGTGGTGGCGATCCTCAATGACAAGGCCCCGTTCGGCGCCTCGTCGGTGCTCGATCAGGTGCTGCTGGACCTGTACCGCCAACCGAAAGTGCCGCAGACGGCTTCGGTGTTGTAACCCGGCTCTAAAGAACACAGTAAATCCCCTGTGGGAGCGAGCTTGCTCGCGATTGCGGAATGACAGTCAGCATCAATGTTGAATGTAAAATCGCTATCGCGAGCAAGCTCGCTCCCACAGGGGTCAGTGGACAGCCCGGCTAATTCATCTCCCCTTCTACCCGATCCCTTCCTGCCTGCTTCGCTGCATAAACCCCTGAATCCGCGCGCAACAGCAAGGCATCGGCGCCCTCCCCGACCCGCCAACTGGCAATCCCGAAACTGGCGGTGACCGTACCGACTCCTTCAATGGGTGAGCTGCGCAGGCCTTGCCACAACTGCTGGGCCAACATATAGGCATGTTCGCCGTTGATATCCGGGCACAGCACCATGAACTCCTCTCCGCCCAAGCGGCAGAACACATCGGTGCGGCGCAGCCGGTGGCCGATCCGTTGGCACACGGCCTGCAACACCCGATCACCGATGGCATGACCATGCAGGTCATTGATGCGCTTGAAATGATCGATATCGAGCATGATTACCGACAAATTCCCGCCACCGCGCTCCACCCGGGCCATTTCGATGGTCAGGCGTTCCTGGAAATAACGCCGGTTGTGGATACCGGTCAAGGAGTCGGTGACCGACAGCGCGCGCAACTCTTCTTCCACCCGCTTCATATCGGAAATGTCCGAGATGTAGCCGTGCCACAGCACACCGCCACCGGGCAGTTCCTCCGGCGTGGCCTCGCCACGCACCCAACGCAGACCCCGCTGTGGCAGTTGCACGCGGTATTCCTCGCGCCAGGGGCTGAGGGTGTCGGCCGAGGCCCGGATCGAGGCGCGGACACGGGTGGTGTCCTGGGGGTGAATCCGGGTGAAGATCGCTTCGGCATTGAGCAGCAACACGTCGGGTTCGAGCTCGTAGATCTCGCGAATGCCGTCGCTGGCATAGATCACGCTGAAGCGTCCGTCGAATTCCATCTTGAACTGATAGATACCACCAGGCACGTGGGCGCTGAGTTTCTTCAACAGCAGGTCCCGCGCCGCGAGTGCCTCGTGGACCCGCTTGCGTTCGGTGATGTCGATGCAAACCGCCAGGTGCCCGACCCACAGGCCTTGCTCGTCCAGCACCGGCGTGGCGAGCATGTTGACCATCAAATGGCTGCCATCGCCGCGCACCAGCGTCCACTCCCGCGCCTCGTGGTCGCCCTCCGCGTCACCTTCGACCAGCATCGCCTGGCAGGTCGGCACCGGTTTGCCATAGCGCGCGCTCAACTCTGCCGAGCGAGCGACCAGTTCCCGGGGCAGGTGCAGACTCTCCAGGGTCATGTGCCCCACCACCTCGGTGCTGGAATAGCCAAGCATCTGCTCGGCACCGGCATTGAAGGTGCTGATGACGCCGCGCAGGTCGGTGGCGATGATCGCGACCTGGGTGGCGGCATTCAGCACGCCACGCAACTGGCCATGGGTGCCGCGCAACTCCTGCTCTCGATCGCGCAGTTCCCGGGTGCGTTGCTCGACCAGTTTCAACGCCCGCCGACGTTGACTGACCAACACATACAGCAAGGCACTGAGCATCACGCTGAGCAATCCACCCAACACCACCACACTGGTCACAGAGGAATGGTTGGCCTTCACGAACGCGTCGCTGGGCTGGATATCGACTTGATAGTCATGGTCGGCCATGCGCAACAGGCGCGTGGCGGACAGCTCGCCGATAGCCGGCGGGTTAGGTGACTCGAACAGCACCTCGTGCTGCTCATCGATCGACAAATCGAGGATGCGCACCGAGAGATAGTCATGGCTGGCGTCCGGCAGTCCGTCCGCCAGCAACTGGCGCATGCTGATCACGGCCATGACATAACCGTAGGGCTTCGCGGCTTTGTGGTCCTGACTGTTGCGCTGAACCGGTGCGACCAGCAGCACACCACGGGCATAAGCCGGCTCGATACTCACCAGATGCATCGGTTGCGACACCGCCATGCCGCCACGCTGATCGGCCCGATCGAGCGTGGCACGCCGCAGGGGCTGAGCCAGCAAGTCGTAACCGAGGGGAGCACCGAGTCTGCTTAGCGTCTGGCTATACAGCACCGCCACGTACTCATCTCGCTCGCCCGCCAGTTGTAATTGGCCGTCGGCGTTGAGCTCTCTCAGGGTGAAATTGCTCAAGCCCTCGTCTCGCACCCGACGCTCGAACGCCACTCGCTCGTCATGGGTGACCCGCTGGGCGTAGGAATACGCCTGGGTTCGCAACAGCAAAGGCCGGGTGTAACCATCGAATTCCGCTCGGGAAACCGAATCGGAATTGGCGAAAAACCGGCGCAGGCCATCGAGGCGCTGCTCCTGATCTTCGAAACGCTCTTCGATACGGCTGTAACGTTCACTGGCCAGCAGTTGGAAACGTTGCCGCAATTGATGGTGGAACAGATTCAGCGTCGACCACGCCAGCAATCCGGTGAGCACCCCGCCGATCAGCAATACCAGCAGTGCGACCAGCCAGGCCGAGGCATCTTCGCTGATAAACCCCAGAATCTTTGGGCGCATGGCGTGCAACGACATAAAACGCAACTCAAAACGCCAGGTGCGGGAAAGCCCTTTGGCCCTGAGTTGAGTTATAGCTATTAGCCACTAATTTGACCAGCACTGTAGGAGCGAGCCTGCTCCGGGCGGCGTTCCGACGATGGATTCGAAAGCGCCGCGTACATCCAGGATATCCGCGTTATCGACCATCGCGAGCAGGCTCGCTCCTACAAAGAGGCAATCATCAACGTGCCGTGATTTTCCAGGCGCGATGGATCTTGGCGTTGCGGGAAAAATCCGGATCGATGGTCTGGGCAGTGATCTCCTCGACCGCATAACGCTCGCCGAGATTGGCTTCCAGTTCGAACTTGCGGAAGTTGTTGGAGAAGTACAACACGCCGCCGGATGCCAGTCGCGCCATGGCCAGGTCGATCAGTTGCACCTGGTCGCGCTGCACATCGAAGACACCTTCCATGCGCTTGGAGTTGGAGAACGTCGGCGGGTCGATGAAGATCAGGTCGTACTCGTCACGACTGGCTTCGAGCCACGCCATCACATCACCCTGCTCCAGGCGGTTCTTGTCGGAAAAACCGTTCAGCGACAGGTTGCGACGCGCCCAGTCCAGATAGGTTTTCGACAGGTCGACACTGGTGGTGCTGCGCGCGCCGCCCTTGGCCGCATGCACACTGGCCGTCGCGGTGTAGCAGAACAGATTGAGGAAGCGTTTGCCGGCCGCCTCTTTCTGGATACGCATGCGCATCGCCCGGTGGTCGAGGAACAGACCGGTGTCGAGGTAGTCGGTGAGATTCACCAGCAGCTTCACGCCGCCTTCATTGACCTCGACGAACTTGCCCTGCGCGGCCTGGCGCTCGTACTGTTTGGTCCCGCTCTGACGCTCGCGGCGCTTGACCACCACACGGCTCTTGTCGATGTTCAACGCCTGCGGGATGGCTGCCAGGGCATCGAACATACGGCCCGAGGCCTTTTCCGGATCGATGGATTTCGGTGCGGCGTATTCCTGGACGTGGACCCAATCGTGATACAGGTCGATGGCCATGGAATATTCCGGCATGTCGGCATCGTACACGCGGTAGCAGTCGATGCCTTCACGCTTGACCCACTTGCCCAGGGCCTTGAGGTTCTTTTGCAGGCGGTTGGCGAACATCTGCCCGCCTTCGCTCAGGCGTGGCTGCTCGATCACCGGAGCCGGTGCCGGCGTCGGTTTGATCGGGTTGCCGTTTTTGTTGAACTTGCGTTCCTGCGGCTCGTTCGGCGCCTGATCGTAGGCGGCTTGCTCGCGCTCGACCTGGCGCTGTTCCGGAGTACGGCGCTCGCCAGTGACGAACTGGTCCGGTAGCACCTTGATCAGCAACAGCTTGCACGGCAAGGCGCCGTTCCAGAACGAATACTGCTTGTGGCTGCGGATGCCCATGCGCTTGCCCAGGTCCGGCGCGCCGGTGAACACAGCCGCTTCCCAGTTCAGGCAGGCCTGACGCAGGCGCTCGCCGAGGTTCTGGTAGAGGTAGAGCAGGCTCGCCTCATCGCCCAGACGCTCGCCGTACGGAGGGTTACAGATGACCAGGCCTTTCTGGTTCTGGTCCGGGCGCGGCTCGAACGTCGCGACTTCGCCCTGGTAGATCTTGATCCACTCGCTCAGGCCGGCCCGCTCGACGTTGTTGCGGCCGGGTTGAATCAGCCGTGGATCGGCTTCGTAGCCGCGGATCCACAACGGTGTCTTGGCCAGACCGGCAGCGGCGCGCTCGGAGGCTTCTTCGTGCAGTTTTTTCCACAGCGCAGGGACGTGACCGAGCCAGGCGGTGAAGCCCCACTGC
This sequence comes from Pseudomonas sp. GM74, assembly GCF_000282455.1. Lineage (GTDB taxonomy): Bacteria > Pseudomonadota > Gammaproteobacteria > Pseudomonadales > Pseudomonadaceae > Aquipseudomonas. Next base: position 1,609 of record NZ_AKJG01000062.1, on the reverse strand, counting down.
TCGCGACGCAGGTTCGGCGCGATGTCGGCGGCGATCATCGCCGCTTCCACCAGGAATGTGCCGACACCGCACATCGGGTCGGCCAGAGCGCCACCTTCGGCCGCAATGCGTGGCCAACCGGAACGGATCAGGATCGCGGCCGCGAGGTTTTCCTTCAGCGGTGCCGCACCTTGCTGCAGGCGATAGCCGCGCTGGTGCAGGCTGTGACCCGACAGGTCGAGGGACAGAATGGCTTCGCCACGGTCCAGGCGCAGGTGAATGCGCAGGTCCGGGTTGAGCTTGTCGATGGACGGACGGTCGCCTTGCGGGGTGCGCAGTTTGTCGACGATGGCGTCCTTGACCTTCAGCGCGCCGAAGTGGGTGTTATCGATACCCGAGCCATGACCGCTGAATTCGACGGCCAGGGTGCCGTCATTGAGCATGTGGTCTTGCCACTCGATGTCCAGCACGCCGTGATACAGGTCTTCGGCGTCCTTCATCGGGAAACGCTTGAGCACCAGCAGCACGCGGTTGGCCAGGCGCGACCACAGGCACAGGCGATAGGCGGTTTCCATGGTGGCCATGCCGCGTACGGCAGAGGTGTGCTCCCGCGCTTCTTCAAGGCCAAGCCCGACGGCTTCCTCGATGAGCAGGCCTTCAAGGCCTTTTGGGCAAGTGAGGAAGAGTTCGAAACGATCGGACATGGGAATTCCAGAACCTTTAGCTGAGTGACCGGGCAACGCATTGCCGGTCCGGTTTTCAATCAGGCGCTTTTCTCGAAGAACGCCCGCGTGGCACGAAGGTGTGCCGTTCCACCCCTGCTGCCCGGGTTAAATGAGCTTAGATGCAAGGACAGATAAAAAAGTTGATGCAACAAAATGTCATAAGTCGACCCTTCGTCGAATAGTGCTTCCCGGCAACGGGAGCCATTCTCAGTAAAGGGTTAAGCCCATCATCAAGCGCAGGGCCGATCATACCGGGGTTTGGCCAATAAATACGCTACAAACGCTCTGTTACTTATGGCCTTAGCACATGAACAGTTACGTCCTTATGACAAAACGATCATTCCCTCGATGTGACGCATTGGTTAGAACTCAATACAGGTTGGCGCCGCAATGACGCCAACACCTTGGCTCGTCACGCCGGCAACGAGCCCCCAACGGCAGAGTTTTTCTGCCAGACCTCAATAGAGGTCGACGCGATAAATACAGTCAACAAGTGAGGGCAACACCCTATGAGAAGACTTAAGCGTGATCCGTTGGAAAGAGCATTTTTGCGCGGATACCAATATGGCGTTGGTGGTAAATCCCGTGAGCTTTGCCCATTTACTCTACCGTCGGTACGTCAAGCCTGGATCAACGGCTGGCGAGAAGGACGCGGCGACAACTGGGACGGTATGACCGGCACTGCGGGAATCCACAGACTCAACGAACTTCACGCCGTCGGCTAATTACAGGGCACAACACTCCGACACGACAATCTGATTTTGTACTGAATTAACCACGCACGTCCCATCCGGACGGCGGGCTCCGGCCCAGGGGCTCCTTCGAAGGAGCCCTTTTTTATGCCTGCAAAAAACCCTGATGATCCGGTGTAGCAGCTGCCGAGCCTGCGAGGCTGCGTTCGGCTG